>CAXBIE010000115.1:0-13311 GCA_963975635.1 uncultured Hoeflea sp.
TAGACCATCTGGGCCAGGCCGAAGGCGATGAAATAGGCGGTGATGGTGAGCTGCGCACCGGCCATGGTGCCATTCAGGCTTTCGGCAATGGTCGGCAGCGACGGCAGGAACATGTCGATGGCCAGCGGCCCGGTGGCGCTGACCAGGCCAAGCACGACGGCGGAACGGAGAAACGGAGACATTGAAAACCTCTTGAACGAAACCGGAGACGCGCCGCGACTCGCAAACATGATGCGCCGCACTCCAGCTATCGGGACTGGCTGACAGAAAATGTCAGCAGATTGACGGGGCCTGGCGCACCGTGTCTGACGACAGCAGCCGCAGCGGCGCGCCGGGCAGACCGCGGCAGAGCGCCTTGACTGGCTGATTGTCGGACGGTGCGTGGGTGGAACTCAGCGAAGACCGGTGATGCAGCGCTGCAAGACTGCGCGCCGGACCGGGGCTTCGCGAATTCCGCCGGGGCTACCGGATCAAGAGAAAACTGTTCATTGGACCTGCTCCCGAAATGGGGGTGTGCAGCCTTGTCTTTAGCGCGCGGTGACGGACCTGCCCAGCAAAACCTGTGCGGCAAAGTTGCATTTGCATGGGTGCTGTTGCGCGCGGGTTACGCCCCGGAGCGGCCCTCGCCGTCACGATCGTGGTCATACCGGTGCCCGAGCGGGAACGGCGGCAACCAGGATTCGCGGCGCACGGTCCAGAGCTCATAGGTGGGCGTGAACTGATCAGGCGCATCGAGCGACCCCAGATTGACCTCGATCTCGTCGCCCGAACGGCTGAAAACAGATGAGCCGCAAGCCGGGCAGAAATGCCGGCCGGCATAGGATCCGGACTCGCCCTCGACAGTGACAGCCGTTTCGGGAAAGATCGCCGAGGCGTGAAACAGCGCGCCATGATGCCTGCGGCAATCGAGACAATGGCACAGGCCGACCCGGTAGGGCGCGCCCGAGGCCGTGAAGCGGAGCTTGCCGCAGAGGCAACCGCCGGTAACCGTGTCCATGTCCGAAACTCCCTGACTGCCAAGGAGTCTGTTCTAGACCGGGCGGTTGTGCGGAGGCAAATTACCGGGGCATGTGGCGGACACATCGAAGCGGCTCCGCACGCGATCACGCCGGAGGTTGGAAAAGCCGGGGTCCGGAGGGCCGCGCGCGGGCTGCACCTCTGAAATGGGTCGTATGTGTTTGGGTGGCGCATTGCGCGCGCGGGCCCGAAGCTCGCCGGATGATGTCCGCATCCGACAGGCAGTTACCGCTTCGCTGCTCCGCTTGAGGGTTCCTGCAGGCAGGAGCCCGACGCGGTGTTGTTCGGGTTTCCCCGAGCCGCGCGCCTGGACTGGGGGGCGCGCTGCGGAAGCTTGTCCACGTGGTTTCCGGCACGGAGCTTCTCCCCATCCCTGTGCCGCCTGTCCGGTGCCGTTCCGGTGAAGCCACCTGAACGCGGGCAGGCAGGACGGGGCAGAACTTCGCCACAGGCCCGGGCCGCTGTCCAACCCGCCCCTCCGCCCTGCCCCAAGGAGAGTGTCCTTCGGGCCGATGCCCCTTGCGGTCCCGGCCCGTTCAGACCGTTGAACCGCGCCCGGCATCGGGCGACTGCGGATTGCGAGGTCGTCCCGGTGGCTGGCTGGACCGTGCCGACCTGTCGGCCGGCCAAATCCGCCAGCGGACCCCACGCTGGGTACCGCCTCCCCCCGATGCCTGCCGCACGTTACGGCGAGGCCCGGAGGGCATTCCTTCCGCTTGGCTCGAAGCGTTCGCGATCCATCCGGCAGCGGAAGCCCGGAAATCATGACATGAGGTTTGGAGGGTGTGGAAGAAATTGGGTGGGCATTTCGGCAAGGGGTTGGAAATGTTGGATGTGGGGCGGGAGTTTGTGCACAGGTTCGCGGTGTCGCGCCCCCTCATCCGTCAGCTGCGCTGACACCTTCTCCCACGGCGGGGAGAAGGGAGGTGGGTGCAGCAGGCAGCGGGGCGCACCCGGATCGCCTGCGCTCACGCTTGGTCTCCTCACGCCGGAGGCGGGGCGTCCGGGGCGGGGCCGGCGGGTGGCGGGGAGAGCGCAAAACAGGCGATGCCGAGACAGACGAGGCAGACCGAGACAAGCAGCGTGGGGGTGAGCGGGGCGCCGGTGAAGATGAGCGAGAGGACGGCGGCAGTGACCGGGTTGAGCGCCAGGAAGCCGGTGACGCGGGTGGCGGGCAATCTGGCAAGGGCGTGAAACCAGGTGAGATAGCCGACGCCGGATGAGATGCCGATCGCCAGCACCAGCCACACGGTCGCGGGGTGCCACTGCGCGAAAGCGGTTGCCGATGGCGACAGCGTGGCAAGGGCCACAAGCGGCGCAAGCGACACGGAGAAGCCGATGACGCTGATCTTGGCGCTGCCGTAGCGCACGACATAGGGGCGATACATCGACGAGCAGGTTGCCACGACGATCGTGGCGGCCAGCGCCGCGCCCATGCCGGTGAGCTGCGCGGCGGTGAGGGCCGCGGCAAAGGCATCGTGGCCGACCAGCACGGCGACGCTGCCGATGCTGAGCGCGATGCCGAGATTGGAGAGCCAGTTGCCCGACACCTCGCCCTTGAGCTTGTCGATGCACAGGCTGATGGCAGGCAGGGTCGCGAAGATCAGCGCCACGCGCGCCGCACTGGTGAACAGCACCGCCAGATTGAGCAGGCTGATCATGACCGCCACCTGGCCCATGCCGAGAAGCACGATCTTCGGCCAGTCGGTCCTGGAGATGGTGCGGGTCTTTCTGAGCAGAAGCAGCGGCGCCAGGCACAGGAGGGCAATGCTATAGCGCAGCAAGCCGAGCAGACCGACGCCGACATCGGCCACCACGAGCTGGCTCAGGAACAGCGCGGCGCCCACCTGCATGCCGGTGAACAGGCCCGCGACAATGCCCGAATTCACAGCTCCAGCACCCAAGTCTGGCCGACCAGATCCTGGCCGAAACTGTGGTGGGGCGCTTCCTCGATCAGTTCGAAGCCGGCCGACTGATAGATGCGGATGGCGGAGGCCAACACGCTGTTGGTCCACAGCTCCAGCCGCTTGTAGCCCCGCTCGCGGCTGAAGCTTATGACCTCGTCGATCAGGGCCCGGCCGACGCCCAGCCCCCGTGCCGCCGCCTCGACATAGAGCAGGCGCAGCCTGGCGGTGGTGGCATCCTTGCGGACGACAAACACCGAGCCTGCGACTTCGCCGTCCATTTCCGCGATCCAGCAGCGTTCGGATTGCGGATCGAGATTGGTGACGAAATCGCTGACAATGCGCGCCACCAGCGCCTCGAAAGTCCAGTCGAGCTGGTACTCCTTCGCATAGATGACGCCGTGACGGTGGACGATCCAGCCCATGTCGCCGGGCCGCGGCGCGCGCAACCGCCAGGTTGCGGTTTCGGTGACGTCGCCCAGCAGGCGGCGGATGTTTCGCATGGAGCCCACCAGTTGTCTGCGTTCTTCATCCGACAGCGGTGCGATCAGGTCGCCCACCTCTTTGGCCGACGCCGCATTGAGGCCGTCAAAGACCGTCCGGCCCTGCGGCGTCAGCGACAGCACGATGCGCTTGCCGTTGTGCCGGTCGGGCACTTTCGAGATCAGGCCGCGGCTGTCGAGGGCCGACAGCATGCGGCTGAGATAACCGGGGTCGACACCCAGCCGCTCTACCAGATCGGCGGCAGCAAGATCGGTGGAATGGGCCAGTTCATAGAGCACGCGGACCTGGATGAGCGGGAACTCGGAGGCGAGCAATCCCTCATTGAGCACGCCGACCAGCCGTGTGTGAAAGCGGTTGAAGGCGCGGATCTGGGCGATGTTGTCGTCCATGGTTGCGGGCATTGCGTGGGCTCCCCGAGGATATGTTGACTAAAGCAACATATCAGACGCATGCGATTGGGGAAGCGGAATGTAGGGGCGAGATGTGGAACAATGGCTTGCCCCAAATCTCCCCTCCTTACGGGGGGAGATGCCTGCATCGCCGGCAGAGAGGGTATGCTTGCGTTTTTTGCAAGTGGCCCAGTGCGTGGAGTGAGATTACCCCTCTGTCACCTATGGCGACATCTCCACCGCAGGGGGGAGATGGTGGGGTACTGCGCTGGTCTTGCCGACCTTACGCGGCGCGGGTCTGGCCGGTGTGGTGGGCGGCTTCGAGGTCGAGGCGGAACTTGGCGACCAGGGCGGTGAGTTCGGCGGCTTCCTGGGCCAGGGTGTGGCTCGAGGCGTTGGTTTCTTCCACCATGGCCGCGTTCTGCTGGGTCATCTGGTCCATCTGGTTGACGGCGGAATTGACCTCGGCAAGGCCGGTGGCCTGTTCCCGGCTGGCGGTCGCCATGGCGCCGACATGCTCGGAGATTTCCTCGATGCGGGTGATGATGCGGGTGATCGACTCGCCGGTCTCGCCGACAAGGCTGACGCCGGAGCGGACTTCCTCGCCGGAGCGGGCAATCAGTTCCTTGATCTCCTTGGCGGCGCCGGCGGAACGGCCGGCCAGCTCGCGGACCTCCTGGGCGACAACGGCAAAGCCCTTGCCGGCCTCGCCTGCCCGCGCTGCCTCGACGCCGGCATTGAGCGCCAGCAGGTTGGTCTGGAAGGCGATTTCATCGATCACGCCGATGATCTGGTTGATCTTGCCGGAGGCGTCCTCGATGCGGCTCATGGCATCGACGGCGCGGGCGACGATTTCGCCCGAGGCGCGGGCGTCATTGGCGGTGTCGCCGGCCAGCTTGTCGGTGTCGGAGGCGCGGCTCGAGGCGGTGCGCACGGTGGCGGAAATCTGGTCGACGGCCGCAGCGGTCTGCTCAAGCGAGGCGGCCTGCTGCTCGGTGCGGCGGGCCAGGTCGTCGGCTGCCGAGCGCATCTGGTCGCTGTTGGAGCTGATCGAGCGGGCATTGTCGCGGATGTGGCTCATGGCATCGCGCATCTGGTCGATCGACTCGTTGAAATCAAGCCGCAGGCTCTCGAGTTCCCCGGAGAACGGCGTGTCGATGGTCGAGACAAGATTGCCCTGCGACAGATCGCGCAGCGCGGCACCCAGCTGCTCGACGGCGAAGCGCACCTGGGCATCGGACCGGGCCTTCTCGGTGTCGGACTGCTCGCGCGCCTTCGACGCCAGCTGGCGTTCCCTTTCGCTCTCGCCCTCGATGCGGATCTTGTCGATGGCGTTCATCTTGAAGACATCGAGCGCGCGGGCCATTTCGCCGATTTCGTCGGCGCGGGCATTGTCGGTGACATCGACATCGAGGTCGCCCGAGGCGACATCGCCCATGGCGCGGACCAGACGGCGGATCGGACCCTTGAGGGCGGAGATCAACATGGCCGCGGCGATGAGGCCGAAGACGCCGCCGATAAGGGCTGCGGTGAGCGTGATGCCGGAGGCGCGATCCTTGACCGCTTCGGCGCCGCGCTGCTGGCTGCTGGTGAAATCCAGAACCCCGCTCCAGGCCTGGTTGATGCGCTCGGAGGACTCCATGAACAGCGCCGTCATGGCATCGTTGGTCGAGATCAGATCACGGACGCTCTGCGGGATGGTGACCGACTTGCCGTTCCAGCTTTCGCCGATCGCCTCGTTGATCACCTCGCCGCCCTCGGAAAAGGCGATGGTCTGGATGGAGTAGGCGATGCCGCCGAGCTTGGCGGCGACGGTCTCGCCATTGGCCTCGGTGGGATTGCCCGAGAACTGGACCAGTGACAGCTCCAGCGCCGCCAATGCGGCGAGGAAATCACGGGAGTCGGAGACAATGGTGCGGCCCTTGATGATATCCTCGTCGAGCTCGCCGAACTTGACCGTGGCCTCGCGTGCCACCTGGGAGGCCAGTCCCTGCAGCATGATGCCGGCCGGGCGCAGCGCGTTGGCATATTTCTGCAGCTCGATCATGCCGGCATCGTTGACGACACCGGCCTTCATGGTGGCGGTGAGGCCGTCCATGTTGTCCTTGACTAGGCTCTTGACCACCGGCTTGGTGGCGGGGATCGCCTTGGGCAGCTTCCTGCCCATGTTGCGGATATCGCGCTTGAGCTTGTTCGCGGCGGCGAAGGCTTCTTCCGGAGTGGCGGCACCGGAGATGGCGGAGGAAATCTTGACAACGGTCTGTGCGCCGGCGCCGAGCTCGTTGGCTGAGCGCAGCAGCGTCTTGGTTTCGTCTTCGGCGGTGCCCAGCTCCCCGGAGACCGTATCAATGGTGGCGTTGATGCGCTCGCGCAGCTCGTCGATTTCGGTCATGGTGTCGCTGATGGCGGTGCGGATTGCGGTTTCTTCGCCATGCAGGGTCCAGAGCGCATCGACATCGCCGCGCAGGGCTTCGGCCAGCGAACGGGAGTTCGTCAGCACCGCGGATTCCTGCTCTGTTTCGGCCAGCTGCAGGACGTTTTCCATACGCTGAAGCTGCGAATCGAGGCTTTCCATCACCGCGGCGCGTTTTTCCTCGTTCTGATCATGCAGGAAGTTGGTCATGCCGGCATAGGCTTCCTTGAAGCCGCTCAGCGTCTCGATACTGGCGCTGGTGCCCGACAGGCGACCGCCAAGCAGATTGCCGGTGTAAATGTTGATGGCTGCAAGCCCGGCCATGCCTGCGATCAGCGGAATGATGAAGACAACGACCTTGGTCTGGATCGAGAAACGGGCGAGCAAGCGATCGATGGTCATGGACAGTCCCTGCAGAGTAAGGAGAACATGCGGGCCAGCCGCCAAGACTTACAGGGTGCATCATGCACAGCCGCCATAGCTCACGCCGGGCGGTCGCCTTACCTTTGCGAGGTATGCTGGCAGATCCGGGTTAAAGCAACCTGAATGCACACAGGCAAAATCCTCGGAAATCCCCGTGGATCAGCCTTTTCCGCCGCGCATCCGTCAGGACGCGCGGCCGGGCAGCGGGCAACCGGCCATCTGGAGCGCGTGTGCGCAGGCCACCGCGCTGTCTAGTAGAGTGCGCTGGCGCCCTCATCAGCGGTTCCGGCATTGTCGCGGAAACGGGCGAACAGCTCCCGGCCCAGGCCCCACTCATTGTGGCTGAGATCGGCTGTTGCCGGTTCGCGGGCGGCAAATTCGGCGGCCGGCACCAGGACCTCGAGCGACCCCGACACCGCATCGAGCCGGATCATGTCACCATCGCGGATGCGGGCAATCGGCCCGCCGTCCTTGGCTTCCGGGGTGACATGGATGGCTGCAGGCACCTTGCCGGAGGCGCCGGACATGCGGCCGTCGGTGACAAGCGCGACGGTCTGGCCCCGATCCTGCAGCACGCCCAGCGGCGGGGTCAGCTTGTGCAGCTCGGGCATGCCGTTGGCTTTGGGGCCCTGGAACCGCACCACGGCGACAAAATCACCGGTCAGGCTGCCGGCCTTGAACGCATCCTGAAGTTCCGCCTGGGTGCTGAACACCCGCGCCGGGGCCTCCACAACATAACGCTCCGGCTTGACGGCGGAGATCTTGATCACGGCCTTGCCGAGATTGCCGGTGAGCATTTTCAGGCCGCCATTGGACTGGAACGGCTTGTCGGCCGTGGTCACCACCTTGGGGTCACCGCTTGTCCTGGAAATCGGCTCGCGCACAACGGTGCCGTTTTCACCAAGCTTGGCCTCGACCGCATAGGACGCCAGGCCCTTGCCCCACACGGTGCGCACATCCTCATGCAGCAGCCCGACCGACAACAGCTGATCGATCATGAAACCCAGCCCGCCGGCGGCATTGAAATGGTTCACATCCGCCGGCCCGTTGGGATAGACCCGCGCCAGCAGCGGCACCGCATCCGACAGCTCGGAGATGTCCTCCCAGCTCAGGCGTATGCCGGCGGCGCGCGCCATCGCCACCAGATGCAGCGTGTGGTTGGTCGATCCGCCGGTGGCGTGCAGCCCGATAACGCCGTTGACGATCGAGCGTTCGTCGATCATTTCGCCGACCGGGGTGAACTCGTTGCCCAGCGCGGTGATGGCCAGCGCCCGCCTGGTGGCTTCGGTGGTCAGCGCATCCCTGAGCGGTGTGCCCGGATTGATGAAGGACGATCCGGGCGTGTGCAGGCCCATGATTTCCATCAGCATCTGGTTGGAATTGGCGGTGCCGTAGAATGTGCAGGTGCCGGGGCCGTGATAGGACTGGGATTCGGCGGCAAGCAGTTCGTCGCGTCCGACCTTTCCTTCGGCATAGAGCTGGCGGATCCGCACCTTCTCGTCATTGGACAGACCCGTGGTCATCGGCCCGGCGGGGATGAACACCGCCGGCAGGTGACCAAAGCTCAGGGCGGCGATCAGCAGACCCGGCACGATCTTGTCGCAGACGCCGAGATAGACTGCCGCATCGAACATGTTGTGCGACAGCCCGACGGCGGCCGCCATGGCGATCACATCACGCGAGAACAGCGACAGCTCCATGCCCGGCTGGCCCTGGGTGACACCGTCACACATGGCCGGCACGCTGCCTGCAACCTGCGCCACGCCGCCGGCGTCGCGCGCGGCGCTGCGGATCAGTTCGGGATAGGTCTCAAACGGCTGATGCGCCGAAAGCATGTCATTGTAGGAGGTGATGATGCCGAGATTGGGCACCACGTCGCCGGCCAGATCCGCCTTGTCGCTGGGTCCGCAGGCGGCAAAGCCGTGGGCAAGGTTTCCGCAGGACAGGGTCGAGCGGAACGGGCCCTTGGTGGCCATTTCGCCCAGGCGCTCCAGATAGAGCTCGCGGCTCGGCTTCGAGCGTTCGACAATGCGGGCTGTGACAGCGGCAATGCGTGGATCGACAGTCATGGCTGGCATCCTTCCATTCAGATTGTGACGGGGCTCATTGCCCCTGTTTGGCCCCCGATAGCGCCTGAGTGGCTCAAGGCGCCGGGCTGCATGGCGCTAGCGGGACGACGTCTCCTGGCAGATGGGAACCATCCGCCTGAAACGCACCGCTAGGGCGCCCAGTAGATCTCGACCGGCGTTGCTGCGTGATGCAGAACCGCGCGCACCGGCATTTCGGCTTCCGGCCCGGTCTCCAGCGCCTTCGCCAGCACGGCCTTTTTCGCCTCTCCTTCTATATGGAGCACGACAAGGCCGGCTTCCACTATGCGCGGAAGCGTCAAGGTCAGCCTTGGCTCACCGGCGCCCGGCGCTTCAATGCTCATCACGCTCTGGCTGCATCCGGGATCGATCACTGCAGCAAGCGTCGTCCCGCCGGGGAAGAACGAAGCCGTGTGCCCGTCGGTTCCCATCCCCAGGATGACCACGTCGAAGGGCAAAGCCAGCGCGTCAATGGTGTTCGAGGCCTTTTCGGCGACCGCCGCAGCGTCGCCGGGCTCGCTGAACAGCGGCACGAAGCGCGCGTCCGCCGCCCTGTTCTGCAGCAGAAACAGGCTGGCAAGCCGGTGGTTGGAGCGCTCATGCGCCGGCCCAACCATGCGCTCGTCGACCAGCGTCACCGTGACCTTGGCCCAGTCTATCGGGCGCTGCGACAGGGCGGCGAAAAAGGCCTTGGGCGTGTTGCCGCCGGACACCGCCAGCGTCGCGGCGCCGCGCGCCGTGATGGCCGCATCAAGGGCGCCGGCGACGGTGTCGGCCAGCGCCTCGGCCAGTGCGCCGCCATTGCCGAACTCCAGGTTGCGGATTCTGGTTTGGGGGACGTCAGTCGCTCTCATGCCAGGTCCTGCCATCCCGTTCGATCAGCGCGATTGCCTGGCTCGGTCCCCAGGTGCCCGCGGTGTAGGGCTGCACGGTCTGGCCGGTGTCCTGCCAGGCCGTGAGGATCGGATCGACCCATTTCCACGCCGCCTCGACTTCGTCGCGGCGCATGAACAGGGTCTGGTTGCAACGGATCACATCGAGCAGCAGCCGCTCATAGGCATCCGGGTTGCGCTGTTCGAACCGGTCGGCAAAACTCATGTCGAGCGAGACGTGCTTGAGCCGCATGCCGCCGGGCCCCGGGTCCTTGATCATGATCCATTGCTTCACACCCTCGTCGGGCTGCAGCCGCATCACCAGCTTGTTGGCAGTGATGCGTCCTGCGCTCGCGCCGAAAATCGAATGAGGGATCGGCTTGAAGGCCACCACGATCTCGGAAATCCGCTCGCTCATCCGCTTGCCGGTTCTGAGATAGAACGGCACGCCCGACCAGCGCCAGTTGTTGATCTCGGCCTTGATGGCGACGAAGGTTTCGGTGTTGGATACCCCGCCCTCAAGCTCCTGCAGATAGCCCTTGACTGCGCCACCGGCGGAAGCGCCGGCCTTGTACTGGCCGCGAACGGTCAGCGAATCGGCATTGCTCTCGTTGATCGGCTTGAGCGAACGCAAGACTTTCAGCTTCTCGTCGCGCACCGCTTCGGCATCCATCGAGGCCGGCGGCTCCATGGCAACCAGACAGAGCAACTGCACCAGGTGATTCTGCACCATGTCGCGCAGCGCGCCGGCCTTGTCGTAATAGCCCGCGCGGCCCTCGAGCCCTACGGATTCGGCGACGGTGATCTGGACATGGTCGATATGGGCCGAGTTCCACAGCGGTTCATACAGCGCGTTGGCAAAGCGCAGCGCCATCAGGTTCTGAACCGTTTCCTTGCCCAGATAATGGTCGATGCGATAGATCTGCTCTTCTTCAAACACTTCGCCGATGGTCTTGTTCAGCGTGCGGGCCGATTCCAGATCCCGGCCGATGGGCTTTTCCACCACGATCCGGGTCTGCTGGGTGACCAGACCGTTGGAGCGGATGCGCTCCGAGATATCGCCGAACAGTCCCGGACCGACGGCAAGATAGAATGCCCTGACCCGGTCCTGGCCCTCGTCAAGCAGCGCTTTCAGCTCAGGCCACCCCTTGTCGGACTTGGCGTCGACGGCCACGTAAAACAGCCGCGCCACAAAGGTCTCTATCTCGTCGTCCTGATACTCGCCGTCCTTGAGGTGTTCTTTCAGCGCCTCGCGCGCGAAACTGCGGTAGGCCTCATGATCCATCTCCGAGCGTGACGCCCCGATGATCCGCGTCGGCTCGGTCAGCTGCCCGGCGATCTGGCGGTGATACAGCGCGGGCAACAGCTTGCGCTCGGCAAGGTCTCCGGTGCCGCCAAAGACGACATAGTCGAACGGCTCGACCGGAATGATGATATGGCTCATGCGATGGCATCCTGTCCGTGAACGGTGCCTTTCTCATAATCTAATCGATTAGATAAAGCTAGGGGCGAGGATGCCTATGTTGTCAATTTGCCTGAACGCTCAGAGTTTATCCCTGAGCGAAAACCAGGTCAGCGCCAGAAACAACAGCGGTGCGCGGAGCTTGTCGCCGCCTGGGAAAGGGCCGACCTTGAGATTGCGCATCACTTCCAGATCGTCCGAACCGCCATTGACGAAATCGGCGTAGAGCTTGCCGCAATAGTTCGACAGCATCACGCCGTGACCGGAAAAGCCGCCGATTGAGGTGACATCCGGCATGACTTCGCGCACGAATGGCCGGCGCGACAGGGTGATGCCGACCGAGCCGCCCCAGGAATGGGTGATCTCGACATCTTTCAGCGCCGGATAAATCTCGGCGATCTGGCGGCGGATGTGGCTGGATATGTCGGCCGGATTGTCCGATGTGTAGGCCTCGCGTCCGCCAAACAGCAGCCGCCCGTCGGCGCTTTTGCGGAAATAGCGCACGACGAAGCGCGAATCATCGACCGATTCGCCGCCCGGGATCACCGGGCTGTCGTCACCCAGCGGCACGGTGGCGCCGATGAACGAGCGGATCGGCATCACATGGGCGCTTGTCACCGGCTCCAGCCCGTCGATGAAGGCATTGCAGGCAATCAGGGCTTTTCCGGCGACGATGTCTCCGGCATCGGTCTTAACGGTGACCTTGCCGCCAGCACTGGAAATCGCCCGGGCACGGGTGTTTTCATGCAGACGCGCTCCGGCAACCGAGGCCGCCCGCGCCAGCCCGACCAGATATTTGAGCGGATTGATGTGGCCCGTGCCCGCATCATGGGTACCGCCGTGATAGCGCGTCGAGCCAAGGGCTGCGGCAAGTTGTTCGCGGTCGAGAAACCGCAAGCCCTGGTATCCGTACTCCTCCGTCATGATCTTCACGTGATCGCGGTAATCGGCAACATAGCCCGGCTTGTGCGCGGCAGAGATCTGGCCCGGACGGTAATCGGCGTCAATGCCATGCGCTTCGGCAAAGGCGAGAAGATGCGCCTTGGCCCGCTCCGCCACGGCAAACTGCGCTTTGGCGTTGTCCGGGCCGAAATCCTCCGCGCTTTCCTCCACCCAGGCGCGCTGCCCGGTGCCCAGCTGGCCGCCATTGCGGCCTGATGCACCGTCGCCGAAGCGCGCGCCGTCGATCAGCACCACGTCCTTGCCGGAGGCTGCCAGATGATGCGCCGCCTGCAGGCCGGTAAAGCCGCCGCCGACAATCACCACGTCGGCAGTCGCGGGACCGCTCAGGGCCGGATAGGCAGGACGATCGCTGATGGTCGCCTCGTAAAACGAAATTCCGGGCGCAATGGGGCTTTGGTAAGTCATCATTTACATTTCTTAGACGTTGAGCAGCAGGAATTCCCGTTCCCACGGGCTGATCACCTGCATGAAGGTCTCGAACTCGCCGCGCTTGACCCCGGCATAGGTGTTGATGAACTCCTGGCCGAACATCTGCGCAAATCCGGGTTCACTTTCCAGAAGCGACACGGCTTCCAGCAGTCCGCGCGGCAGGTCGACAGAGCCTTCATTGACGGTCTGGTAGGCGGGGTCGCTCGGCACCAGGCCATTGGCGATGCCGAGATAGCCGCAAGCCAGCGAGGCCGCCAGCGCCAAGTATGAGTTGGCATCCGAGGAGGGCAGACGGTTTTCAACCCGCCGCGCCACCGGTTCGGAATGCGGCACCCGGAATGCGGTTGTGCGGTTGTCATAGCCCCAGGCATTATTGACCGGACAGGCCATGTCCGGCGTCAGCCGCCGGTAGGAGTTGACATAGGGCGCCATCATCACCAGCGCCTTGGGCACATAATGCTGCATGCCGCCGATGAAGTTGAAGAACGCTTCGCTGGGCTCGCCGTCGGGCTTGGAGAACACGTTCCTGCCGGTCTTGGTGTCGACAATCGACTGGTGAATGTGCATCGCCGAGCCGGCATATTGCTGCATCGGCTTGGCCATGAAGGTGGCGAACATGCCGTGCTTGATCGCCGCTTCGCGGATGGTGCGCTTGAACATGAAGACCTGGTCGGCCAGTTCCACCGGATCGCCGTGGCGCAGGTTGATTTCCATCTGCGCCGGGCCTTCCTCGTGGATCAGCGTGTCGATCTCAAGGCCCTGCTTGTCGGAAAAATCATAGATGTCATCGACCAGTTCGTCGAACTCGTTGACGCCGGCGATCGAATAGGACTGTCCACCGGTAATGG
>CAXBIE010000116.1:0-13303 GCA_963975635.1 uncultured Hoeflea sp.
CAGCTTAGCATCCGGATATCGTCAATATTGATTGTATAAATCAACTATTGGATCACCGGATGGCCGACTACATCGACGCCAGGGAAACCGCCCGCCGCCTCGGCGTTTCGCGGCAGACACTTTATGCCTATGTCAGCCGCGGATTGATCAAGGCCGTTCCCGGTGATGATCCCCGCCAAAGCCGCTACCTGGCAGCAGCCGTCGATCAACTGGCCGAGAGCAGACGCCGTGGCCGCAAGCCGAAGGAGATTGCCAGGGCAACGCTTGACTGGGGCATGCCGGTGCTGGAATCCGGATTGACGCTGATCGAGGCCGGGCAATGCTATTACCGCGGCCAGAGCGCCGTCGATCTCGCCCGTACCACATCGCTGGAGGATGTGGCGGCCCTGCTCTGGCAGATCCCCAGGGCCCGCGCCTTTCCAAGCCGCGCCCCGGACCACCTCAAGGCCTATGCCGGACTTGTGCGACAGGCCGGCCATTCTCAGCCCAGCGACACTTTGCTGCCGCTGTTTGCGGTCGCAGCGCGCGACGAGGCAACCTCGGCCTGGCGCACCGGCCCCGCTCTTCTGGCGCGCGGCTGCGGCGATCTGGTGCGCATCCTGGCGGCAACCGCGCTGCGGCAGGCCCCGAAATCCGCGCCGATTCACCAACAGCTTGCAGACCACTGGGGCGTGACCGGCGGCGGGGCCGATCTGATCCGCCAGGCGCTGGTGCTCTGCGCCGACCATGAACTCAACGCTTCCAGCTTCACCGCCCGCTGCGTCACCTCCACCGGCGCCTCGTTGAAGGCGGCGGTCCTGGCAGCTCTTGCGGCGCTGAGCGGCGTCAAACATGGAGCCACGACGATGCGCATCGAGCGCCTCTGGGACAGCATGGACGGGCGGAGTGTCAAGCGCGAGCTGAGGAACCGGCTGGACGCCGGAGACGATATCCCCGGCTTTGGCCACCAGCTTTACCCGGACGGCGACATTCGCGCCAAGGCACTGCTGGCGGGAATACTGCCTGAATGTGAAACCGCAGCTCGATTTGCCGGAGCCGCCAGACAGCTCACCGGTGCCGAGCCATCAATCGACTTCGCGCTTGTCGCCCTCAGACGCCATCTGGATCTGCCCGAAGGCGCGGCTTTCCTGATCTTCGCCGTCGGACGCTCGGTCGGCTGGATCGCCCATGGGCTGGAGCAACGAAACAAAAACCAGCTCATCCGCCCAAGAGCGCTGTATACGGGACCAAGGCCCGATCATCGGTTTCAGACGTGAGGCCCAGGTCCGCAAACTGAGCTCAGCGCCCGCAACGAAGCCTTGAGGTTTTGATCGAATCTTTGCGTCACCACCTGACGGCGTCTTCGCGTCAAGCCGCCTGATCTGCAAAATGGCAGCCCGCAGCGATTGCATCGAAGGCGTGAATGGCGCCGATGCCTGTCAATTTGCGGGAAAAGCCCGGGTCGGACGACACAACGAAAATAACACGTTCAGAGTACCAGGAATCGACAATGGCAAGTCCGGGATCAGCGTCAAGAAGGCGCGCCATATTGTCCCTTCCATTTGACAGTGGAAGAAAGACGACGCCCATCGGGCGGTCGACAACAGGCGGTGAAAAATAGGGCGCAAGGCCCGTCCCAAGGCTTGCCGAAATGCAAAGCAGGGCCATGAGGCTATAGGCGACCCATGCCGGAGGCCTGGATTTCGGTTCACTGTAATACTCGGACGCTGTCGTCGCTGCTTGCATGTTGGGCGGGCACCTTGTCGCTGAAAATGCCAGCCGCCGATACGGCGGCCGGCCTGCTTTTGCGTCAGAACGCTTCCCATGATGCTTCGGCAACGGCATTGTTCGATCCCGAGAAAGCGCCGGCAACCTTCTTGACCATCTGCCTGACCGGGGACGCGGCGCGCGCATCCTCAATCCGGGATACGTCGCGAGATTTGTTGGACGCGGCGCTTGCGACCGGGGCCGAATGACCCGAATGCTTGGTCGTGAACTTGCTCAGCAAGGTATTCAGCGTATGAACCTCGCTTGCCAGGGCATGGCTTGCTGCGTTCGACTCTTCCGCCATTGCCGCATTCTTCTGCGTCGCGTGGTCGATCGAGTTGACGGCCGAATTGACCTCGCCAAGGCCAGAGGCCTGCTCCTTTGACCCCTGCACGATCGCCTCGACATTGCTGGTGATTTCCTGGATCTGCTTGGCGATTTCTTGCAGGGCCGTACCGGTCTGACCGACCAGCGCCACACCGTTCTTGACCTGACCGCCTGACGTTGTGATCAGTTCCTTGATCTCCTTGGCGGCTTTTGCAGACCGCTGTGCCAGCTCGCGAACTTCCTGCGCCACAACGGCAAATCCCTTGCCTGCCTCGCCAGCGCGCGCCGCTTCGACACCTGCATTGAGTGCCAGCAGATTTGTCTGGAACGCAATTTCGTCTATGACCCCGATGATGTTGCTGATCTGGCCGGAGGATTCATTGATGCCGTCCATGGCGGCAATCGCCTCATTGACGATCTTGCCCGAGCGTTCGGTATTGGCGCGGGTTTCGACGACCAGTTTCACCGCGTCTTCGGCACGTTTCGACGTATCGCTGACCGTCACGGTAATTTCGTCGAGTGCAGCAGCGGTTTCTTCAACAGATGCGGCCTGTTGTTCGCTGCGTTTCGCAAGGTCGTCCGCGCCGCCGCGGATTTCGGCGGCACCAGCACCGATTGTGGCCGAACTAGAAGAAATGGCGTTGAGCGTGCTCTCGAGCTGTTCGACCGAACGGTTGAAGTCGGTCCTCAGCATTTCGAACTCTTCAGGGAAAGGATCGCTCAGATGCGCGGTCAAATCCCCGCGCGACAGTGCCGCCAAACCCTTGGCCAGGTTTTCGACAACGATGCGCTGGGATGCTTCGGTCTTTGCTTTCAACTCATTCGCTTTGTTCTGCTCTTCGATGGTGAGCTTGCGGCTTTCCTCAGCCGCGTCCGCCATTTTCATCGCTTCGTTCTTCGACGCATCAGCCTCGGTAATTGCGGCTGCATTGCTCTTCAGCGCCTGCTCGAACTTGACCGCCGCCAGAAGCAGCGGAGGAACCGAAACGACAACGATCGATGCATGAATGACAAGATGGATGAAGGCGTCGCCGGCGGCAGCATCCGACCAGATGATCGACGGCAGCGCGAATGTAAGGAGCAAATGGTGGCCAACGACAATCGCATTGTAAACTAGCAACGACCGCCAGCACAGATAGAAGAGCATGAACGTATTGACGATGAAGAACATCATGTGCGCTTCCTGCACGAATTCCGGTGGAAGCGCGGAAGCTGCGTAGATAAGCGCGATCATCTGCACGGCAAAGGCAGCGCCCGTGACGATCCGGGCAGTCAGCTCTTGTCCGTAGATCTTGATCGCGGATACTGCAGCCAAAGCCGCGGCTATGGCAAAAAAGGCGGTGATAACCATGCTTCTGCCGGATATCGCGGCAACGCCAATGTTCAGCAGTGCCAGTGTCGGCACAAAGAAGATGAAAAAGCGATTGGCATTTCTACGGACTGACTCGATGGTCAAAGTGGAATTTCTCGCGTCCAACATATCAGACATGTGCGCCCCTTAGGCATGGGTCCCCTCAGGGACAATTCGCATATTATATTTAGTGCTTTTTAAGAATCCGTGAATATTATGACGGGAATTCCTGCGCTCATCTGGCAGGCGAGTGATTTCATCATAAGTTTTTATAAACAAACACTGTCCGGCGAGCAGCTGACGCGGGAACCGGACGCCTTTGCCGTGCGCGCGGCAACCTCTACTTGCGTGTTGACGCACTTCCCGATCTTCCAAGGCGCAGATTGATTTCAATCCGGGCCAGGCGGTTGAAGGCACTGGCGTTACAACGCTGGTACAGCGGCTATCGCCGTCTGCACATCCTGCTGATCCGGCACGGACGCCATCCGCTCCCGCCCGCTCCCGGCCAGCAACCACCATCATTCCAACTTCGCTTGAAAGCCCCGCCCCTAGGCACCCGTCTCGGCCGCGCACACGGCCGGCAGGCCGCCGATCACCAGATCGGCAACGATATCGGCATAGGCGTCGCGGTCGACCAGTCCGCCCGGCTTGTACCAGAGGTAGAACCAGTTGAGCATGCCGAACACCGACATGGTCACCGGCGCCAGCAATTCCGGCCGGTCCGAAAACCGCTCCGGCTCGATCGCCCGCACGCTGTCCGACATGCAAGTCACCAGCCGCCTTTGCAGCGCGCGCAAATGTTTCTGATTGTCTTCAGGCAGCGATGACAGGGCGTCGAGCTGAACCTTGTGTTCGGCGTCTGAATCCCGATAGGCGATCAGGATCGCCCGGATCAGGCCGCGCAGCCGCTGCGAGGCGGAACACGGCACAGAGGCAGCGGCTTCCACCACATCCACAAGTGCTGTCAGATGCGTGTCGAGAATATCAAACAGCAACGCGTCCTTTGACGGATAGTAATGATAGATCAGCGCCTTGGACACACCGCACGCCTCCGCCAGCTTGCCCATCGAGGCCCGGTCAAAACCCTGCTTCGCAAAGAAGACTGCAGCCGTCTTCAGGATCGCCTCGCGTTTTGCCTCATGGTCCTTTGCGATGGTCCTGGCCATGCCGTCAGGTCCGGTTCCGCTTGTCGACCACGCGTTTGGCCTTGCCTTCCGAGCGCGCCACATTGCCCGGTTCCGCCACGTTGATCCGGGCGGTGACCCCGACCACGCTCTTGATGTGATGCGCCAGTTCCCTGCCCGACGCCGTGCGCGCCTCTTCGCTGGCGCTTGTTACGGTGCATTCCACATGAACGGTCATGTCGTCCATCCGCCCGCTTGAGCTCAGTTCGATCTGGAAATGCGGCGCAAGGCCCGAGCATTTGAGGATCTGCTCTTCAATCTGGGTCGGAAACACATTGACGCCGCGCAGGATGATCATGTCGTCCGAGCGCCCGGTGATCTTTTCCATCCGTCGCATCGAGCGTGCGGTACCCGGCAGCAGCCGCGTCAGGTCGCGGGTGCGGTAGCGCACCATCGGCAGCGCTTCCTTGCTCAGCGTGGTGAACACCAGCTCGCCGATCTCCCCGTCCGGCAGCACCTCCCCGGTCACCGGGTCGATCACCTCGGGATAGAAATGGTCTTCCCAGATATGCAGCCCGTCCTTGGTCTCGACGCATTCATTGGCAACACCGGGCCCCATCACTTCCGACAGGCCATAGATATCGACCGCATGCATGTCGAACGCCTGTTCGATCTCATTGCGCATCGCATTGGTCCAGGGCTCGGCCCCGAAGATGCCGACGGCCAGCGAGCTTTCCCGCGGATCGATGCCCTGACGGCGGAACTCGTCGAGGATCGACAGCATGTAGGACGGCGTGACCATGATGACCTGCGGCTTGAAGTCGGTGATCAGCGACACCTGCCGCTCGGTCATGCCGCCGGAAATCGGCACCACCGTGCAGCCCAGCCGTTCGGCGCCGTAATGCGCGCCAAGCCCGCCGGTAAACAGCCCGTAGCCATAGGAGACGTGAACGATATCGCCCGGACGTCCGCCCGAAGCACGGATCGAGCGCGCCACCAGATCCGACCATGTGTCGATGTCGCCGGCGGTATAGCCGACAACGGTCGGCTTGCCGGTCGTGCCGGACGATCCGTGGATCCGCACCACCTTTTCGCGCGGCACCGCAAACATGCCGAAAGGATAATTGTCGCGCAGGTCGAGTTTCGTGGTGAAGGGAAATTTCGACAGGTCGGCCAGCGTCTTCAGGTCGTCCGGATGCACGCCCTTTGCATCGAAAGCCGCCCGTGTATGGGCCACGTTTTCATAGGCATGGGCCAATGACCACTTCATCCGCTTGAGCTGCAGTGCGGATATCTCGTCGCGCGATGCGGTTTCAATCGGCTCCAGAGTGGCCCGGTCAGGGGTCAAATCAAGCATCAGGTTCTCCTCAAATCCCTTGGGCCGGCAACCGCATCCGGTCGCGCTGGTCCCGATCAGTTTGCATGGCTGCGCTCAGGCCGCCGGTTCATCAAAATGTGTGCCCGGAATGGTCCGGGACAGCCCGCGGAATTCGGCAATGGCGGTGCCATCCTCGCGCGTCACCGTCACATCGTAGATCCCGGAGCGGCCCGCCAGCGTCACTTCCCGCGCCGCTGCCGTCAGCCGGTCGCCCTCGCGTCCCGGCGCCAGAAAGGTCACGGAACAGTGCTGCGCCACAGTAACCGTGTTGTGGCTGTTGCAGGCAAAGGCGAAGGCGCTGTCGGCCAGCGTGAAGATCGCTCCGCCGTGGCAGGAGCCGTGGCCATTGAGGTGATCCTTGCGCACCACCATCGACAGCGTCGCTGTGCCGGGGCCGACCGCTTCCACGGTCATCCCCATGCCCTTGGTGGTGTGGTCATCCTTCAGCATGGCTTGCGACGAGCGCTCGGCGCGCTCTTGATCCGAGATCCCGCTCATTCCGGCGCTCCGAATTTCGGCTCGCGTTTTTCCAGAAAGGCGCTGACCCCCTCCGCATAGTCAGCCGAAAATCCGGCTTCCCGCTGGGTTTCGGCTTCAAGCTCCAGATGCGCGTCGAGGTCCTGACCGGCTGCGGACTGGATCAGGCCCTTCATTCGCCCCAGTCCGGCCGTCGAGCCTGCGGCCAGACGGGTGGCAAGCGCGCGCGCCTCGGTCATCAGTTCCGCATCATCCACAACCTGCCAGATCATGCCCCAGTCAGCGGCCTTTTCGGCGGACACCGGCTCTGCGGTCATGGCAATCGCCTTGGCCCGCGCCTCGCCGATCAGCCGCGGCAGCATCCATGACCCGCCGGCATCGGGAATCAGCCCGACCCGGGCGAAGGACTGGATGAAGCGCGCGCTGCGTGCGGCCAGAACGATATCGCCGGCCAGCGCCACATTGGCCCCTGCCCCCGCCGCAACGCCATTGACGGCACAGACAACAGGCTTGGGCAGCGACCGGATTCGCCGGATCAGTGGATTGTAGAACCGGGTCAGTGTATCACCGAGATCCGGTGGTCCCGACATCTTGGCCGGGTCACGGGCACTGAGGTCCTGTCCGGCGCAGAAACCACGGCCGGCACCGGTCAACAGCACCGCGCGGCAGCGCCCGTCGTCGCGCGCCATGTCCATGCACTCTGCGAGGGCCACATGCATTTCGTCGTTAAACGAGTTCAGTCGATCCGGACGGTTGAGCGTGATTTCCAGCACGCCGCCGTTCCAGGAATGTGTCACCGGTTCACTCATTGTCAGGGTCCTCCTGAAAATAAGGGTTGCATAAGCCGACCGGTTGGTCAATTAATATTCGCAGGTTACTTGAAGCCTAAAATGATACCCGTTTTGCAGGAGCCGCCATCGTGACCACCCGTTCAGCCACCCCAGATTCAGGCCCGGACGCAAAGGTCGTTTCGGTCGTCATCGAGAACGGCCACGCGCTGGTCACCATCGACAATCCGCCGGTCAATCCGCTCTCGGTCAGCGTCCGCAGGGGCCTGATGGAAGCGGTAAAGCTGGTCAACGAAGCCGGCTGCAAAACCGCTGCGATTGTCTGCGCCGGACGTACCTTCGTCGCCGGCGGTGACATCTCCGAATTCGCCGGACCGCCTCCGCTGCCGCATCTGCCCGATGTGCTCGACACTATTGAAGCGAGCGCCACGCCGTTCATCGCCGTCATGCACGGCACCGTGCTGGGCGGCGGGCTGGAACTCGCACTTTCCTGCGCCTGGCGCATTGCCGATGATAAGACGAAATTCGGGCTTCCAGAGGTCAATCTTGGGCTGATTCCCGGCGCCGGCGGCACCCAGCGCCTGCCTCGCGTCATCGGGCTCGAACGCGCCGCCCGCATGGCCGCCAACGGCAAGCCGGTCAATGCCGCAACATTCAAAGAATTCGGCGGCCTGGATCTCGTCTTCAGCGGCGATCCGATGCAGGCCCTTGCATCCTTCCGCGAGACCCTTCCCGCCCGGCCCACCAACACCTCGCTTCGCACCGTCGAAGACGCAGACCTCACCGCCCTGAAGGCGGAGATCACCAAATCGGCGAAAGGTTCGAACGCGCCGATGATCGCGCTCGAAACCACCGCGCTGGCCGCAAGACTCTCATTCGCGGACGGCAGCAAGATCGAACGCCAGACCCATCTCGATCTGCGCCAAAGCGCCCAGTCGCGCGCGCTGCGCCGGCTGTTCTTTGCCAACCGCGCGGTCACCCGGCCCGATCGCCTGAAAGCCTTTGAGCCAGCCGCGATCAAGCATGTCGCCATCGTCGGCGGCGGGCTGATGGGCGCCGGCATTGCCGCTGCAAGTCTTGCCGCCGGCCACCGCATCACCCTGCTCGAGCGCGACACGGCAAGTGCGGAAGCCGGGCACGCCCGCGTTGAAGCCATCATCGCCAAGGATCTGGCCTCGGGCCGCATCGCCGAAGCCCAGGCTGCGGCCCGCCGCGCGGCCTTTTTCGCAGGCACCGATTACACCGCCGCCGGTGATGCCGACATTGCCATTGAGGCCGTGTTCGAGGACCCGGACGTCAAGCGCGCCGTGTTCAAACAGCTCTCCGATGTCATGTCCGAGACGGCGCTGATTGCCACCAACACGTCTTACCTCGATCCCAACCTGATCAGCCAAGGCATGCCCGGCCCGGGCCGCTTTCTCGGCCTGCATTTCTTCTCGCCCGCCAACATCATGAAGCTGGTCGAGGTCGTCGGCACTTCTGTCACCACCGATCAGACCATGTCGACCGCCTTTGCCTTCGCCCGGGGCCTGGGCAAGATTCCGGTCGAGACCGGCGTCTGCGACGGCTTCATCGGCAACCGCATCCTCTCCGCCTACCGCCGTCAGGCCGATTACATGGTCGCCGATGGCGCGTCCCCCTATGATGTCGACAAGGCCATGCGTGGTCTCGGCATGCCGATGGGCCCCTATGAATTGCAGGACCTGACCGGGCTGCAGATCAGCTGGGCCAACCGCAAGCGCCAGCTGGCCGCAGGCACCTGGCCCGGCCGCTATGTCGATATCGCCGACAAGCTCTGCGAACTCGGCCGCCAGGGCCGTGGCAGCCCGGCAAGGAAGGGCTGGTATGATCACTCAGAGACTGCAGGTCAGCCCGATCCGGAGGTCGAAGCCATGGTCGCCGCATACCGTAGCGAACACGGCACCGGGCAACAGGCCTTCACCGCCGAGGAGATCGTCATGCGCATCATGGCGGCCATCGTCAATGAGGCCAATCTGATCCTCGAGGAAGGCATCGCCACCAGCGACACCGCCATCGATATTGTCTGGACCGAGGGCTATGGTTTCCCCAAACATCTCGGCGGTCCCATGTTCTGGGCAGAGGAGACCGGCATGGAGCGGGTTCGCGAAGCCTTTGCCGCCGTCGAGGCGCAAAGCCCCGGCTCGTGGAAAGCGGCAGGCGTCTTCAAGAGCTGAAGCGCCCGCCCGGACAGCCAGCATGACATTTGGCGGACCACCGCCGTGAGGGAGAGAGACATGGGTTTGATCAATGTGCACAGCTATCTCGCCGGTCACTGGACCGCGGCTGATGACGGCGCTCGGCCGATAGCCAGTGCCGTCACAGGCGAGCCGCTGGCGATTGCCGGTCAGGCACGCCTCGACACGCAGGCCATGATCGATTTCGCCCGGCAGAAGGGCGGCCCGGCGCTGAGAGCCATGAGCTTTCACGACCGCGCCCGGATGCTGAAAGCTCTGGCGCTCGAACTCGGCAAGTTCAAGGACGAACTCTACGCGCTGTCCTGTACCACCGGCGCCACCCGGGCAGACGCCATGATCGATATCGACGGCGGCATCGGCACCATGCTGGTCTATGCCTCCAAGGGCCGCCGCGAAATGCCCGACGGCCACATCTATGTCGATGGCGAGCTGGAAATGCTGTCGCGGGGCGGAACCTTTGTCGGCCAGCATGTCGCCACCTCGCTGCACGGCGTCGCCATTCACATCAACGCCTTCAACTTCCCGGTCTGGGGCATGCTCGAGAAGCTCGCGCCGACCCTGCTGGCCGGCATGCCGGCGATCGTCAAACCGGCCACCGCCACCTGCCATGTCACCGAGCAGTGTGTCCGCCGCATGATCGAAAGCGGCATCCTGCCCGAGGGCGCCGTGCAACTTGTCTCAGGCGGCCTGGGCGATCTGCTCGACCACCTCGACTATCAGGATGTGGTCGGCTTCACCGGCTCGGCCAAAACCGCGCTGATGCTGCGCTCCAATCCGCTGCTGCTTGAAAAAAGCGTCCGCTTCGTCGCCGAACAGGACAGCCTCAACGCCTCCGTGCTGGGCCCGGATGTCACCGAAGCCAGCCCGGAATTCGACATCATGGTCAAGGAAGTGGTGCGCGAGATGACCGCCAAGGCCGGGCAGAAATGCACCGCCATCCGCCGCATCATCGTGCCTCAGGCACTGCTCGGACCGGCCGGCGACGCCATCGCCGCCAAGCTCGCAAGCATCCGCATCGGCGATCCGGCGCTGGAAACCACCCGCATGGGGGCGCTCGCCTCCGCCGCCCAGAAGGCCGATGTGCTCGACAAGGCCCGGCAGATTTCAGCCGAATGCCGGGTACTGACCGGCGACCCGGAGGCTTTCGAGGTCGATGGCGCCGACAAGGCCAGGGGCGCTTTCGTGCCGCCGATGCTGTTTGCCTGCGACGACCCCGATGCCGCCAATGCCGTGCATTCGGTCGAGGCTTTCGGCCCGGTGGCAACGCTGATGCCCTACCGCGATCTGGCCCATGCTGGCACCCTGATGAACCGCGGCCGCGGCAGCCTCGTTGCCTCCGTCATCACCCATGACCCCGCCGTCGCACGGTCGCTGCTGCTCGACGCCGGCGCCGCCCACGGCCGCATCTATGTCAACAACCGCGACAGCGCCAGGGAAGCCACCGGTCACGGCTCGCCATTGCCGCACATGGTTCACGGCGGACCGGGACGTGCCGGCGGCGGCGAGGAACTGGGCGGCATCCGCGGCGTCATGCATTACATGCAGCGCACCGCCATCCAGGGCAGCCCCGACATCATCTCCGGCATCACCGGAACATGGATCAAGGGCGCGGCAAGACCCAAATCCTCCGCCCACCCCTTCACCCGCAGCTTTGACGAGCTCGCCATCGGCGACACCATCGAGGCCGGCCCGCGCGTGGTCACGCTGGAGGACATCGAAACCTTCGCCCATTTCACCGGCGACACCTTCTATGCCCACATGGACGAGGAAGCCGCCAGAGCCAATCCGTTCTTCCCCGGCCGCGTCGCCCACGGCTATCTGCTGCTGTCCTTCGCAGCAGGCCTGTTCGTGTCTCCAGATCCCGGCCCGGTGCTGGCCAATACCGGCCTCGACGGGTTGAAATTCATGAAGCCGGTCTCGCCGGGTGACGCCATCTCGGTAATCCTCACCGTCAAGCGCAAGACGCGGCGCACCGATGACTACGGCGAAGTCCGCTGGAACGTCTCGCTGATCAACCAGGACGGCGACGACGTGGCCGAATACGAGTTGCACACCATGAATGAATACCAGAGGTGAAGCCAGGCCTGCGGTGAGAACGGGGACCCCAGTCCTCGTCGTCCCGGCCATCGCGCCGGGATCCAGCCCTACGGCAGGCTGGCCATCTCGAGAATGAATTTCCTGCGGATCATCTCGCCGAACGAGTCATAGCCCTTGGCGGCCTGGACAAAGGATCCCGGGCCGCCCACCACATTGGCCCGAAAATAGCTGACAAGACCGCCGATGGGCCTCGTGTGGGTCCCGTCGGGAAAGGGCGCCAGCGAATCCTCGATCGCCAGCGCATTGATCACAACGCCCTGGCTCACCGCCAGATCGCGAATGATGTCGATGCGCGCGCCAACGTTACTGGTGCCGTCCGACGAGATGTCAATCACCATCCGCCGCGCCGTCACCGGCGCGGATCGAAACCGCCGCAGGCAATACTCCACCACCTGGCTGGTCGAGGTGTTGCGGACCGTCATGTCGATCCACGGCGGCGAGGCCGCGTTGCGGATCCTGTCGGCGGCAGCCCGCGCCGAGGCCAGATCCCCGACCACCTGCCAGTCCACCCCGGCATGCTGCTGCAGCTGGTCGGCCCACTCCACATACAGCACCGCGATCCGGCCATGCAGTCCCGCCCCGATGATGGAAACCACTTCGGGGTCCTCTATTGCAGCAGCATGACCTCGCCTTTGCAGCTCATATTCGCCTGCCGTGACACTCTCGGACACATCCGCGGCCAGACACAGCAACATGTCCACCGGCTGGCCATGCGCCGCGGTCGCCGCCTGCAGCAGCAGCGCAAATCCGCCAATCAAGCCGTTTCGCAGCATGGGCTTCTCCCATATCGGCCTCAAGGCCGAGGCAACCAGTCTGCCACAAATTCACAATCTGTAAATTAGCAACAATTCATGCGTAGAGCGGCCTTGTACCCATCCACCCCGCCGCGTGAAAAACAGGCTCGATTTCCGGATTGATGCTGTTAGTCTCCCGCCACCAACCCGGGGGCGAGAATCGTGCTGCAATCATTGACAAAACCGCGATCCCGCACCTCTGCCGGCATCATCATGATGTGCGTTGGCGTTGCCTGCCTCTGCGTCAACGACGCCCTGGCCAAGACCCTGACCGAAGCTTATTCCGCGATCCAGATCCAGTTCCTGCGCAACCTCATTGCGCTGCCCTTCGCCATCCTCATCGCCTGGAAAATGGGAGGTGCCGCCGGCCTGCGCTCGCACAGACCGCTGGCGCATCTGTTTCGCGGCGGCCTTTGGATCGCCGCAACGATCATGTTCTTCACCAGCCTCAAATATCTCGGCCTCGCCGAAGCCACCGCGCTGATCTTTGTTGCGCCGCTGTTCATCACAGCCCTGTCCGCGCTGATTTTCCGCGAGCCTGTCGGCTGGCGCCGCTGGCTGGCAGTCGCCATCGGCTTCGCCGGTGTACTGATCGCCGTCCGCCCCGGCACTGCGGCCTTCCAGACCGTGTCGCTGCTGCCCGTCGCCACAGCCTTGGTCTACGCGATGCTGATGCTGTCGGCACGCTGGGTCGATAGCCGCGAAAGCGGCTGGACGCTGTTGCTTTACATGACCGGCACCGGCGCCGTTCTCAGCCTGTTCATCGTTCCCTTTGTCTGGATCCCGGTGCAGCCCGAACACTATTGGCTGTTTGGCGCCGTGGCCATCTTCGGCACTGCCGGCATGACCCTGATGACCCAGGCCTTCCGCCTGGCCCCCGCCGTCGTCGTCGCCCCGCTGGATTATTCCGCCATCATCTGGGCCACGCTTCTGGGCTGGCTGATCTGGAACGAGATCCCCGACATGCTGACCTTCGTCGGCGCCGGAATCATCATCGCCAGCGGC
>CAXBIE010000117.1:0-12838 GCA_963975635.1 uncultured Hoeflea sp.
CCGCTGCGCTTCGAGGAATGGGACGCGATGCGGCCCTCGACCATCGCGGTGTCGGCGACGCCGGGCAACTGGGAGATGGAGGCCGCCGGCGGCGTCTTCGCCGAACAGGTGATCCGCCCCACCGGGCTGATCGACCCGCCGGTGGAAGTGCGTCCGGCGCGCGCCCAGGTCGACGACGTGCTGGGCGAGATCCGCGCCACCGCGCAGGCCGGTTACCGCACCCTGTGCACGGTGCTGACCAAGCGCATGGCCGAGGACCTGACCGAATATCTGCACGAGCAGGGTATCCGGGTGCGCTACATGCATTCCGACATCGACACGCTGGAGCGGATCGAGATCATCCGCGACCTGCGGCTGGGCGCGTTTGACGTGCTGGTCGGCATCAACCTTTTGCGCGAGGGTCTCGACATCCCCGAATGCGGGCTGGTGGCGATCCTCGACGCCGACAAGGAGGGCTTCTTGCGCTCCGAGACCTCGCTGATCCAGACCATCGGCCGCGCCGCGCGTAACGTCGACGGCAAGGTGATCCTCTATGCCGACAAGATCACGGGCTCGATGGAGCGCGCCATGGAGGAAACCTCGCGGCGCCGCGCCAAGCAGGAAGAATACAACACGGCGCACGGCATCACGCCGGAATCGGTCAAGGCGCATATTTCCGACATTCTCGAGTCGGTTTACGAGCGCGACCATGTCCGCGCCTCGATCTCCGCACCCGGCGGCAAGGGCGGGGCCAAGGACGAGGGCGCGCTGGTCGGCGCCAATCTCAAGGCGCATCTGGAAGCGCTGGAAAAGCAGATGCGCGATGCCGCCGCCGATCTCGATTTCGAAACCGCCGCCCGGTTGCGCGACGAGGTCAAGCGGCTGAAGGCGGTCGAGCTCGACATGATGGACGACCCGATGGCGCGCGACGCCGGCATCGAAAACACCCGGGCCAGCCGCAAGGCGGCCGCCACCGGCAAGCCGATGCGGGGACCGAGCAAGGAGCCCAACCCGGATATTCTCCGAAACCGCGAGTCCTCCTATTTTCAGAAGCCGTCTCTCGACGCGATGGGCCCGGGCACGGATCTCGAAAAACCTGCCGGGTATTTCCGCAAGAACGATCTCGACGAAATGACCGTCGGCCGCACCGAAAAGCCGGTTCCCGGCAAGCTGCCGTCAAAACCCCGTCCCGTGGACGGCAAGGGCGACCGCCCGCCGGCCGGTCAAGCCGCGCCCGCGCAGGCCAGCGAGCAGGGCGAGCGCCCGGCCGTGAGCGACAGGAATTCCGATCCGATCGTCAAGCGCGGCAAGGTCGGGGCTGGAAGCTACGAAGACCCCGCCGAGGCCGCCCGCAACAAACGCCGGCCCGGCAAGACCGGGCGTCCGGGGCGATGATTGCATTACTGCCTCTCCCACAGGGGAGCGGCAGAATGCTTCGCTCACCGGTCAGTGGCAGTGTACGCGTCCGGTTTTGGTTTCCATGTGGCAGCATTGTCCGGGCGGAGAGCTCTTGCGACAACCGCCGCCATGGGCCTGGGCGAAGCCGGTGGAAAACATCGACATCGCAGCCAACAGCAATATGCATCGTTTCATGATCAAACCTCCCGCTCATGATGAGCTGGTGCGACACTCTGCCGATCCACGGGAAATAGCAACGTGAAGTTGCTGTCGTGCCTAATTTTCGCGCGCAAGGGGGAAGGCGGCGGGCTTGTCGCCCCTGGTCTCGATCGGTCAGTGGCGACCTCGCCATTCATCACCCCGAACTTGACCCGGTGAGGCGAAGCGAGTGTCGGGCCGCCTCCAATGGTCGTCATCCTCGGGCTTGACCCGAGGATCCAGGCACAAACTCTCTTGCGCCGACGGCTTGGTTCCGGGCCTCGGAGGCAACGACATCGCCTTCGCTTGTCCTGGTCAAGGCTGACGACGGAGAGAGTTGCTTCGGAGACCGATGGAGATATCCAAGGCTGAAGCCTCCACCCCTTCACCACAATTCGTGGCACAAATCCCGCCAGTCCGGATTGAAGCTCTCGATCAGATCGATTTTCCATTTGCGATACCAGCGTTTGAGCGATTTCTCACGCTGTATCGCGTCAGCAATGTCGAAATGCTCTTCGTACCAGACCAGCTGCCGGCAGCCGTATTTCGAGGCGAAGCCGGGTGTCAGCGCTTCCCGGTGTCCATAGATCCGCCGCTCGAGATCCGATGTCACGCCGATATAGAGCGTGCCGTTTTTGTGAGTGGTGACGATGTAGACATATCCCGTCATGCGGGAAGTCTGCTTGGTTCTGGGTCCTCGGGTCAAGCCCGAGGATGACGACGGAGAGCGCGCGCCGAGGATGACGAACTTTGGATAATGTCTGACCTCTTCCCCAGCGGTCCGGACAACCGCGCCTGCCTGTCGCGGATTATCTGCCCCCGCCCGCCAAACCGTGCTAGATGGCGGGCATCCGCACCCTTGGTGCCCCCAACAGGAATCCCCCCATGTCCCGCAACACGCTGTCTATCGTCATCGCCATTGTCGCCGTCGGCGCTGCCATCATCGGCTACATGGTCTATCAGGACCAGCAGAGCTCCGGCGTCGAGATCAAGATCGGCGAAGGCGGCATCTCGATCCAGGAAAACTAGACCGGCAGCGCATTCCGCGGCCGCCGCACAAGGCGGCCAAGGCACGGCTGTCTCCGGTTTTTCGGGCGCGGCGTCAGGCAAGCGGCACCGCGATTTCTGCTCCCGAACGCGCTGCAGGTGACCCCTTCTGTCTGCCGCGCCGACATCTCCCCCGCAGGGCGGCAGATCGGCGCGGCTGGTGCGGCACGGTTCCTGCTAGGGAGGGCGCGCGCCCGCCGCTCCCCGGCGGCCATCACGCCCGCGGTAGGTGCCAATCGCCTTGCATTTAAGTCAAATCCGCGTTGTGGCGTTTACCGGTGCCCAAGGTGGCGGGCGGTAGATTTGCGGCCGGAGCCCGCTGGCTCCGCTCCGTCAACAGCCAAAAGGGAACGCCACGCGCCATGACTGCCAGCCTGATCAAAGTGTCACTGCCGCTGTCGGGAACGGCGGTGCATCCGTCACGCGCCACCAGCAAGGCCGCGCCGCCGCCGCCGTCCGTGGAACAGGTCCCCGCGGCAAAGACGCCCGCTTCCGCCGCCGCGCCGGCGATCGGCTTTCGGGTGAGCCCGGCCTGGCCCGATCCCGCCACCATCAACCTGGCCGGCGCGCTGCTCGATCTGAGCACCACGGCGCTGGCCTACACCGCCACCCGCGAACCGCCCGAAACCGGCGCCGATTTCTGGGCCATGCTGGCCAGCGCGCTGCCCGAGGGCCGTCGGGACTAGGGCAGGGCAACACAGGGCCTTCCCTCGCCCCGGCGGGGAGGGGACCACGTCGCATCCCTCCACCCGTCATCCCGGCTCAAGGCCGGGATCCAGCAGCGCCTGCGTTGTCAGGCGCGAGAGACTCCTGTGGAACTCTAGTCGGTATGGGATGCTTAAGGTTTCTCCGGCGCGCGGACGCTAGCCCGCTCGATGCCGCAGGGTATGACGTCGCTCCGCTTGTCTGGATCAAATCCGGCATGACGGAGGGGATATGCCGGACCTCTCTGACCGGGCAGCGCGGCACAGGGCCTTTCCTCGCCCCGACGGGGAGAGGACGAAAAATCATGGTCTTGGCGTCAGCCAAGTCATAGATTTTTCCGGTGAGGGGGCTGCCACCCTCCGGAAAACCCCGAACCTTTCCGCCGCCGCTTGCGGCAGCATCCGGGTCCGGGAGCGCCGGTTTCAGCTAGGCGCTGATGTCGAGCGCGTCGAGGCAGGTTTCGGCCAGCTCCCGGTCAGGGCTTTCGGCGCCCAGCGGCGTGGCCCAGCCGGCGTCTTCGACAATGCCGCGCCGTTTGTAGCTGTTTGCGGCTTTCAGTTCGGCCATGACGCTTGCCGCCATCGGGTCCTGCTTGGCGTTTTCCAGGCAATAGGGGGTGAGCGCCGTGGCGACAGCCGCCGTCGATCCCTTGTCCGACATCTTCATGGCGGCGTCTGTTGTCATCCAGCCACCCCAGCTGAAGCCGACAATCGCCAGGGCAATCGCGCCGGCTCCCGCGCCCACGAGCGCAGGTTTCGTCCATTCGGGGATGTTCATGGTGGTGTCCAGTTCTTCAGTTCTACAAGCCCGCAGTATCGCGCACCGGATGGGCGCTTGTAGCACACTCGTCAGAATTGGGGGGATTGTTTCCCGGGTGCGGGGGAGGTGTTGGATCCTTGGTGCATCTCTCCGCCGTCACCCCGGACTCGATCCGGGGTCCAGCAGCGCCTGCGATCAGCAGGCGCGAGAGACTCTTCAGGAAGCATACCGAGTAAGACGTGTCTTCCGGCTCGCGGACGCTCGCCTGCTGGATGCCGCAGGCAACGACGCCGCTCCGCTTGTCTGGATCAAGTCCGGCATGACGGAGGGGATATGCCGGACCATTTCTGACCGGGCAGGGTGGCACAGGGCCTTTCCTCGCCCCGACGGGGAGAGGACGAAAAATCATGGTCTTGGCATCAGCCAAGTCATAGATTTTTCCGGTGAGGGGGAATCGTTGATCCCGCGTCCGCTCCGGCCCCCTCACTACCGAAATCTACGATCTGGCCCTGCCGGTCCAGGAACGTGATTTTGTATGCTCTCCCAGAGGAGAGAGGACCAACTCGAATCCCTCCGCCCGTCATCCCGGCCTTGAGCCGGGATCCAGCAGCGTCTGCGTCTGCAGGCGCGAAGGACTCTTTTTGCAAATACCTCTGCTGGAAACCGTCTTCCGGCTCGCGAACGCTCGCCTGCTGGATGCCGGATCAAGTCCGGCATGACGGAGTTCGGGAACGGTGCGGCACCTGATCTCTCCTGCGAGGATCCCTTCTGCGAGCACTGCGAATGAACTATGTAACTGTTAGTATCTCCATTAAATGGCTTTGATTTCAGCAGCAGATGTATAAACTTTCTATTCAAAGATTATAAGTAAATGAGGCTAGCGATAAATTAATTATGTCGGATGATCAAAGTCAGCGTGCGCACTTTCAAGTAAATCCTCAGTTGGCAAGGTTGCTGGGTGAGACGTATCGATCTAGTGAAGTGGCAATTAAGGAGTTGATTGATAATGCATGGGATGCCGATGCGACCCAAGTTTGGGTTCAATTGCCATCGCCGATGACAGATGACCCAATTATCATAAGGGACAATGGCGTTGGTATGAGCGGTGCTCAGATTAGAAATGAATATCTTAACATTGCGAGCGACAAGAGGAAGAGAACGGGAGAAAAGACAGCCCGCTTGGAGCGGAAAGTTAAAGGCAGAAAGGGCATTGGAAAATTTGCTGGTTTGACCGTCGCCAATGTCATGGAGTTGCATTCAGTTGTCCGGGGCGAAAAACACTCACTGCGTGTCGACAAGCAAGATATTATCACCAATGAGGGTGACTTAGAAAACATTCCCTTAGAGTTGCGCGTATCGATTGCGCAGGATGACGAATTGGGAACAAGTATTGTCCTTACCCAATTGGACCAAAGGCTCAACTTTCCCAGTCCGGATAAACTTCGGGAAGTTCTCGTGCGTGAATATGGCCGTGAGCAGAACTTTGAAATTTTAATTGATGGGTCGCCATTAACGATTAACGACATTCCCGGACATTCGTCTGAGCAGACTCAATCGCTTCCCAATGCGGGGGAAGCAAGAATATGCTTCACGATACATGACGGCAAAAACCGTCCGAAATCTCCCGGAATCATATTGAAAGTTGGGGGGAAGGTCGTAGGTAAACCGGGCTTTTTTGGTCTGGAAGAAGATGAGGACATCCCTCGTGCATTAGTAAATAGGGTCTATGGGGAAATAAACCTTCCGGACAACGAAGCTCTTGTTACGGCAGATTGGGGTGCTGTGAACGAAAGTAGCAGAGCTTATCAAGAGACTCAGGAATTTATTCATAAATCTATTCGTGAGCAGCTTGATAAAACACACAAAAAGGAAATGTCTCTGCAGAAAGGTCGCCTCCGGCAGGCAATTGATCGCAAGTTATCTGTTCTGCCGGAAAATCGGAGGCACTTTGCGTCTAAAGCTATGTACCGCATTTTGATGAGGTATTACGGAGAAACTGATGAGAAAATTGAAACAGTCGCAGACGTTGCCCTCGCGGCAATGGAGCATGATGATTATTGGACCGTTTTAGAAGCGATCAAAGAAGCAAGTCACGGAGATATTGAAGAGTTCGCGGCTGCTCTGGGTGAGTTTGGATTATTAAATCTAACTCACGTAGGGTTGCAGGCGGAACGAAGGAGGCAATTCTTGGATTATTTGCAGGAATTGGCGGAAGATAACACGACGCTTGAGCAAATGATGCACACAGCACTGGAAAATAATTTGTGGGTGCTCGGGCACAATCGCTCGTTGATGGCCTCCAATATCAGCCTCAAGCGCATTGTCGAACTATACTGTCAGAAGAAGTATGGGGATGAGAACGCGAGTAAACGCCCTGATTTGTTGCTCACGGAAGGTATTGACGGACGACATTTATTAATTGAATTTAAAAGACCAAGTTTGGTAATAGGCCGTGGTGAAATTGCCCAAGCGGAAGAATATAGAGACGCCTTATATAGTTACTTCGATGCGGCTAGCAGTTTCGAAATCGTGTTGCTTGGTAAGCAGCGAGACCCAAACCTGAACGTTGACAATCTAGCGCACAACATTTCGGTCCACTCCTACTTCGATTTGATCTCGAAGGCACGAAATGAGGTTGAGTGGCTTTTAAAATCCCTCCATTGAGGGCCCACGCCCCCCCATTTCATCCACACCCTCAACCCCCATGCCATAATCCCCTCTCTCCCGCTGCCGGATGGATCGCGAGCGTTTCGAGCCAGGCGGGAGGAAATGCTCCGGGGTGGCCGTCCAGACGCTGGGCGGACAGGCCGGAGAGGCGGAGGCCATCAGGGTTCCGCTGGCGGGCGGCCGGTTCTTCACCGGCCGTGCAAAGCCAGCCACCGGGCCGGAATGCCGCGCCGCATCGGCCGCAAGGCGGCTGCGGGGCGCGGGCGCCGGAACGGGCCTGTGGCGGACATGGTTTGCCGGATATGTGCCGTCGCCCCCGTGATTCCGGGGGCTGACACAAAGGCATCGCCTGGCGGCCAGGGTCCGTGCCGGAACCCCTGCCAGACGCAGATTCCGCGGTCTGTCCGGACCGCGGCCGGAGCAATCCGGGCGGAGAGCCCTGAAGAGGGGCAGGTGGATAAGCCGGCTCCGTGGTCTGCAAGGCGCCGCCTGTCGGATGCCGGACAGCATCCGGCGAGTTTCGGGCCGCGCGCGAACAGCGCCACCCCGGTGCATGCCGGGTTCAGATGGTTTCATCTGAACGATAACGGACATGCACAGCCATAAACACTTCATAGCCAGAGGCACTGCCCGCGTGCGGCCCTCCGGACTGTTTTCCCCCACACCCCGGCGGATTTTTCCGCGCGGCAGCGCTTGCGGCTGTCAGGATGGCGCCGCTGCCGGCCCCGATTTGCGGCAGAGTGCGGGGGCCGTTTGTTTGTCCGCTGACACCGGCCGCAAACGGAAGGCCCGGCGAAAAGCAAACTCTCCCCGAGGTTCCGAATGTCCGCCCCTGCAGCCGTGCGGATGCCGCGAAGCGGTCTAATTGTTGACCTTGCAGCCGCGGCGGCGTTCCTCGGCCTTGATATCGGCGACGCGGTTGACCTCCCAGCTGCTCAGGTCGGGATTTTTGGTCCAGCAATCGGCATTGTTGAAGGTGCGCTTGCCCAGGCTGGTGGAGAAGCAGTAGCCGTTGCGGTCGTAGATCTCGTTGCGCTCGTACCAGAGATCCCAGCAGCTGGCGGCAGAGGCGGCGGGGGCGAAGGCGGTCAGCCCGGTGATCAGTCCGGCGGCGAGCATCGTCAATTTCGGTGTCATGCAATCCTCCATGTTGCAACGCGCGGCAGCGGTGTGACAGGTGGCTGGCCGCGCTCCCGTCAGATTGCATCTGCCGGCCGGCTGCCGCATTGATGCGGATCAAGACCCGTGCTGTCCGCAGCAGTCGTGTGCGGCGGAGTGCGAAGCGCGGCAAAAGCTTCCCGGCGGCTGGCATTTTCGCCCGGAGATCCGCTAGGGTCGGGGCCGGGCCGCTACCCGGAAACGGAGATCCGACGATGAAACGCCTGCTGATGCTGTCCGCCGTGACCCGCGCCAACCGTCATATGGTGATGCAGCAGGTCAACGATATCGTGGTGTCCTGCGGCGGATGGATCGAGGGGCACACGCTGTTTTCCAACATCGCCGCAACATTCCGCTTCGTGCTGCCGCATGCCGGGCTTGCAGCCTTCGCAGAACAGGTCAACGCGGCCGGGGTGCATATCGATGCGGCCGGTCTGGCGGCGGTTGCGCAACGGGCAGCCGTGCCCGCGGCAGAGCCGGACGCGGCGGCGGCTTCACGTGAGGTGGCGGGCGCGCTGTCGGTGACCTTTGTTCACGACGAGCCGGATCTGCGCCGTGAAATCCCCGCAGTTCCCGGCTAACCGGCATGCCGCAACCGTGGCACAAGAGTGAGATGACGGAGATTCCATGCGCCTTTTCCGTTCCCTGCACTGTGCCCCGCGCGACAGCGGTGTGACAGGCGGCTGGCCGCGCTCTTGGCGGGCGGGTTTGTGCCGTGCCATCATCGGGCAGACAGCAGGAGGCGCGGCATGTCCGACATCGGCATCTTTTCCACCAGTGACATCGTGCTGATGATTGCCATTGCCTGCGCGCCGGGCCTGGTGCTGGGCGGCATCCTCGGCGCCTGGCGAAGCCCCGGCCACCGGCTGCGCGGAGCCGCGCTTTACGGCGCCGCCGGCTTCGGGCTGGCCTTTGCCTTCTGGTGGCTCTATCTCACGGTGATCAAGTGAATTCATTGCAGCTGGAGATCCGCATGCGCCTTGTCCGTTTCCTGCATTTGCCCGCCGCGGCCCTGGCGGCAGTGCTGTCTGCGTCTCCGGCGCTGGCCTGGAAGGCCGCCGAACAGGTGGCGACCTATCCGGTCACAGGCAGCTCCGGGCCGGAGCTCTACCAGTCGATCGGCGAGAACGGACCGGTGATTTCCGGCAGCCGCCGCACCATCGCCCACACCACCTTCAAGCTGACCTGGGGGCGCGATTACCGCGAGCGGGCCGACGGCAGCTGCGTCATCGCCGCCAACAATCCGAAGCTGATCATCACCTACACGCTGCCCAAACCGCGCAACGGGCTGCCGCAGGGCGTGGCCTCGAGCTGGAAGCGGTTTTACGACGGGCTGGCGGCGCATGAGCGGGTGCACGGGCAATATATCATCGAGATGGTGCAGGCGATCCAGGATGTCAGCGTCGGTCTGAGCGCGCCGAATGATCCGGGCTGCCACAAAGTACGGGCCGAGCTGCAGACCCATCTCAAGCGGCTGTCGGACCAGCAGCGCGCCCGCGGCCGGGCCTTCGACCAGGTCGAGATGGGCGAGGGCGGCAATGTGCAGGCCCTGGTGCTGGACCTGCTCAAGGGAAGGTAAGCTAGGCTGCTCCGGCGGCTGAGGCGCGGGCCGTCGGGTGGGCCGGTTTGGCCTTGCCGTGCGGCGCATGGCTGACTAGGTTCGGGGGCCGGCGGCGAGCCCGCTTCCGGTCCAGACACAGGACGCCGCATGACAGTTCGCATTGCCACTTTCAACGCCGAGAACCTGCTCAGCCGGTTCGATTTCTCCGGCTTCCGCAACGAGCTTCGGCAGGACCGGGTGGCGCAGCTTTATGATTTCGCCTCAGAGGCGCAGTACCGCCAGGCCGAGATCGCGCGCGCGGTGTCGCTGACCGACGATACCCGACAGCTCACGGCGCTGGCGATTGCCGAGGCCGATGCCGACATATTGTGCCTGCAGGAGGTCGAGAACCTCGATACGCTGCACCGGTTCGAATATGGCTATCTGTTCAAGATGATCGGCGACGGTTACCGCCACAAGGTGCTGATCGACGGCAATGACGGCCGCGGCATCAATCTGGCGCTGATGACCCGTGACAGGACGCTTGACGGCGCGCCGATCGAGGTGCTCGAGGTGACCAGCCATGCGCATCTGACCTATGAGAAGCTGGGGCTCTACACGCCGGAGCTGACCGAGCTGGCCAAGCCGCATGACAAGCTGTTCAAGCGCGATTGCCTCGAGGTCGATCTGAAAATCGGCAACAAGCGGCTCACCGTCTATGTGGTGCATTTCAAATCGATGGGGAGTCCGCGCGACGGCATCGACGGCCGCACCCGGACCATGCCGGTGCGGGTCGCCGAAGCGCGCGGCGTGCGCAAGATCATCGCCGACCGCTTCGGGCCCGATGGCGGCGGCAAGCGCTATGTCATTGCCGGTGATTTCAACGATTATTCGGAGAAACTTGTGATCACCGGTGACCGCCGTAACGGCTATCAGTTCACGCCGGAACAGGCCGAGGACGGCGCGGTCAGGGTTCTGACGGCGGGCGGATTTGCCGAAAATGTGGTGGCGCGGCGTCCGGAGATGGACCGCTGGACGCTCTACCACACCCGCGGGCCGGAGGAGCGGCATCTGTGCCAGCTCGATTACCTGCTGGCCTCGCCGGCCATGGTGCGGTCAAACCGAGGCCGGTTGCCCGACATCATCCGCTCCGGGCAGCCCTACCGGACCTTGTTTCCCGACGGCCAGGAGGTCGAACGCTACCCGCGCACCGGCTGGGACCGGCCCAAGGCATCGGATCATTGCCCGGTGGCGATGACATTTGATCTTGTCTGACAAGGCGATGTGATTTGACCCAGACGATCCCCATTCCTGAAAACCGTGTTTTCAGTTTCGATTCGGTGCAGCTCTCGCTCGATCCGGACGAGCATCCGTGGGTAAGCGCCGAGCACTCGGCCATTGCCAGCAACTGGGCCCGCGACCAGATTGAGCGGCCCTGGCTGTTCAACGGCACGGTGCTGTTGCATCGCGGCTTGCAGCTCGAAGACGGTGTCATTGCGGGAACCAGCCATCGTGCGCCCTATGCAGCGCTGCGGTGGCTGGTCGACGGGGCGACGCGGGCCGATGTGTGGCATCTGTTCGGCTCGCCGCTGATCCTGACGGCGGATGGTGCGGTGCTGTTGATCCGCATGGCGGCGAAGACCGCCAATCCGGGCAAGGTCTATGCGCCGGCGGGATCGCTGGATGAGTCTGACATCTGCAACGGGGCGGTCGATGTGCTGGGCGGTATTTTGCGCGAGGCTATGGAAGAGACCGGGCTGGATCTGTCCGGGGCGGAGGCGGAAAACCGGTTTCTGGCCTGGCGCAATGCGTGGCTGGTCGCGGTATTCCGGCGTTTCCGGCTGGCCGAGACGGCCGATGTGCTGGTCAGCCGCATGCGCGAGCATATCCGCACCGATCCCGAACAGGAAATCGCCGATGTGGTGGTGGTGCGCAGGCCCCGGGACCTCGGCCCGACCGCGCCGCCTTACATGCAGGCGATGATCGATTTTCATTTTGCGGCAGCAGAGCTTAACTCCGGTTGGCAGACGGGCGGATTGCGATAGGATGCGGGACCGCGCGTGCGCCGAATGGCTTTGTCTCAAGCCTGAGCCGGTGGCGTGTGGACTCGCGGGTGCGGTGCGCTCCATCACGTCAAGATGCGGGACCGGCCGCGAATCCAGAGGAACCATCAAGGCATGACCGATTACGCAATTTACGACGTTTTCACCGGAACGGCCCTGGCAGGCAATCCGCTGGCGGTGGTGTTCGGCGCGGATCACTACAGCGACGCACAGATGCAGGCGATCGCGCGTGAATTCAACCTGTCGGAAACCGTGTTCGTGCTCACGCCTGAAAACCCGGCGCACAGCGCGAGGCTGCGGATCTTCACAACCGCGCGGGAACTTCCCTTTGCCGGACATCCGACCGTCGGCGCGGCGATCGCCGTTGCCGGCCGGCGCCTGGGCGGGGAGGTGCCTGCCAACGGCATGGACATGGTGCAGATGCTCGAGGAGGCAATCGGCCCGGTGCGCTGCGCGGTCCGGATCAGTCCGGACGGGGCGGGATTTGCCGAGTTCGATCTGCCCAGACTCTCCCGTCAGCTCGAAGCCGAGATTGCGCCGGCCGATATCGGTGTGGCGCTGGGGCTTGATCCGCACGAGATCGGCTTTGAAAACCACCGGGTTTCGTTGTGGAGCGCCGGCGTGCCGTTCGTGCTGGTGCCGGTGCATGATCTTGCCGCCGCCGCCAAGGCAGAGTGCAGTGCGGCCGAATGGGAGCGTGTCGCGCCGATGGGTGACGGGCACCTGGCCTTTGCCTATGTCTATTGCCGCGGCGGCGTGAACCACACCTCCTCGTTCCATGCCCGCATGTTCGCGCCGGGCGACGGCATGCCGGAAGACCCCGCCACCGGCTCGGCAGCAGCTGCCTTGTCGGGCGCGATCCATCATTTTGACGGGCTGACGGAAGGCAATCATGCGCTGGTGATCGAGCAGGGTGTGGAAATGGGCCGGCCTTCCCTGATTCACCTGCATATCGATTGCGCCGGCACAGAGGTCTCGCATGTCAGGATCGGCGGCAAAGCAGTACGGGTCGCGGAAGGAAAGCTGCTGGTCTGACGGCTGTACGGGATAATATTGCCCGCATGTTGCAGTTGCGTGAAAAACAGTGTGGACATGGGCTTTGATCCGGTCTATACGCCCCTTCGTTCCGGTAACGGGACAGGTGGGGCGCGTAGCTCAGTTGGTAGAGCAGCTGACTCTTAATCAGCGGGTCCACGGTTCGAGCCCGTGCGCGCCCACCATTTTATTCAGTTTTGCAGTTGTTGCTGCCTCCGGCGGTTTTCGGGGACCCGCGGCCTTGGCGACCACAATTCAGGCCGGTGCGGTCCGGTTTCGGGATCAAGCT
>CAXBIE010000118.1:0-12769 GCA_963975635.1 uncultured Hoeflea sp.
CGTGATCTTCAATGACGCAGGTGAAAACCGCGATCTCGAACACGGGCTGATCTCAGGCAGCACCACGTGCGAGCGCTGGACAATCCATCCGGGCGACCCGCTGTCCGCCACCGCTCATATTCGCTGGGAGCAAACCGGCGGGCGCGATACCTGGTTCACCGATACGGTCGCCGAGATGGAGATGCGCTGCGACCTGGACTGGTTTTACATCACCGGGAAACTGGTGGCGACGGAGAACGATGCGGTGATGTTCGAGAAGGAGTGGGATGAAAAGATTGCGCGCCGCTTTGTGTGATCAGAGCCACCCGGCTTTCAGACCTCAATAGGGCCATTCTCTCTTACCAAGTGCTGTGTAGCCGGCGATCATCCGGGTGAAACTTTCATGCGCGCGGGTGACCGAGTGACGGGCGCGCAGATAGCCGTGGACAAGGCCCTTTTCTTCAAAGCAGGCGGCTTTTCCGCCCGCGCGGACCAGCCGCTCGCAATAGGTAGGAGCGTCGCCTGACAGCGGATCGCATTCGCCTGTTATGATGATGGTGGGTGGCATGCCGGAAAAGTCTTCTGCGGCAAGCGGAGTAAATGAGGGGTCGTCTGTCGGAGACGTGCCGCCGGAACGTGCGCTGTCATAATAGAGTATGTCGGCAGTGGTCAGCATCGGCGCCTTGGCATGGCTGACAAAGGTTCCCTTGCTGGTGTCAGCGCCAAGCAGCGGGTAAATCAACAGCTGTCCTGCCGGCTTGGCATCGTCTTTGCGGGTTGCCCATGTCACAGCAGCGGCGAGATTGCCTCCGGCGCTGTCGCCAGACAGGATGACCGGCCGTCCGGCGCTGCCGGCCACGTAGCGGAATGCCGCCATGGCGTCATCGAACTGGGCAGGATGCCGGTGTTCAGGTGCCAGACGGTAATCCACTGCCGTTACCGCGTAACCGGTCCGGTCGCAGATTTCCGCGCAGATACTGTCATGGCTCTCCAGCCCGCCAAGGATGAAACCGCCGCCATGCAGATATAGGATGTTTGCGACCGTTTCTCCTGATCCGGGCAGATATTCGCGCAGAGCGATCTTGCCCCCTGGACCGGGAATTGTGAAGTCACGAACACCCACGCTTGATGGTCTGCCGGCGTCGAACGCCTTGCACAGTGCGTCGTAGACGCCGCGTTGGCCCTGATGGTCCAGGCTGGTGGCGTTTTCGGGGTAAAAAGCGATCGATTTGTCGATGAACGCCCAGGTTTCGGTGTCGATCAGCGTGTCATAGGGGGCGGGGCGCACGGGCATGTCCTCAAGATGGTTTTCGGATGTTGACGCCCATGCAATCGCGAGGCACAGCTTCTGTCAAACTGGAAAAGCAAAATGACATTCAAATTGGGTCACGAGATCAAGGCAATCCTGTTCGACAAGGATGGCACATTGGTCGATTTTGACAAAACCTGGGCTGCGACCAACCGCAAGGGGGCACTAATCGCGGCGGATGGCGACGCGGCGCTGGCCGATGTGTTGCTTGAAGCATGCGGCATGGACCCTGTGACCGGCAAAACCCGCGCAGACAGCATGTTTGCGGCGGCGAATGCCAGCGAGATCGCCGCACATATGGTGGCGCACGGAAGTCCGTTCGAGGCGGAAGCCCTGATGGCTCGGCTCGACACGACCTTTGTCGAAGGCGCCGAATCGCCTTGGCCGATCTGTGACCTGAAAGCGCTGATGCAATCCCTTTCCGGCGCCGGGATGGCGCTGGGTATTGCTTCCAGTGACGGGGAGGCCAGCATCCGCCGCACGGTCGAAGTGCTCGAATTGTCGTCCGAAATCGACTTTATCGCCGGATATGACAGCGGGCATGGCCCAAAACCCCAGGCAGGCATGGTGTTGGCCTTCGCCGCGCATCTGGGGTTGCATCCTTCGCAGATCGCCATGGTGGGCGACAATGGTCACGACATGGAAATGGCCCGCGCAGCAGCCGCGGGCGCTGCCATAGGCGTGCTGTCGGGAACAGGAACGCGCCAGACCCTGGCGGCCCTGGCGGATGTCCTGATCGGATCTGTGGCGGATCTGCCTGCATTGATCGCCGCGCGATAACGCAGCGATCAAGCGGCTCAAATGTCGCGTTTTGCCAACAGGTTGGTGAGCCAGTCCGGGTCCATTTCCGGGACCGACGACAGCAGAAGCTTTGTATAGTCGGGGAAGGGAGGTGACAGGATCTCGCTCTTGAGCCCCTGTTCGACCACCTTGCCTTCAAGCATGACCACGATCTCGTCCGAGATCGCCTTCACAGTGGCGATGTCATGGGTGATGAACAGATAGGTGATATTGTACTTCTTCTGCAGCCGCAGCAGCAGTTGAAGAATGCCTTCCTGCACGATCTGGTCGAGCGCAGACGTGACTTCATCGCAGATGATGATGTCGGGTCTGGCAGCCAACGCACGGGCGATACAGATGCGTTGCTTCTGGCCACCAGAGAGTTCGGATGGCAGCCGGTCCATGAAGCTGTCGTCAAGCTCGATCATGTCGAGGAGCTCAAGTATGCGCTCCTCGCGCTCCTTGCCCTTGAGGCCGAGATAGAACTCCAGCGGCCGTCCGATGATGTCTTCCACCGTCTGGCGCGGATTCATTGCGGTGTCGGCCATCTGGTAGATCATCTGAATACGTTGCAGTTGATCCTTTGTACGGTTTTTCAAATCGGCCGGCAGGACCTCGCCATTGAATGTGACCGTACCTGAAAGCGGTGGCAGCAGGCCGGTCATCACGCGTGCCGTGGTCGACTTGCCCGATCCGGATTCACCCACGACCGCGACGGTTCGTCCACGCGGCAGCTTGATGGAAACATCGTGCAGCACCTTGAGCGGGCCATAGGCGGCATCGACGTTGTCGATGGACAAAACAATGTCTTCGCCCTTGATTTCGGGTTTTTCGAGCGCCCGGACCGACCACAGTGATTTGGTGTAGGGTTCTTTCGGGTGCGTCAGCATCTCCCGGGTCGGGGCTTCCTCGACCTCTTCGCCGTAGCGCAGCACCTGGATGAAATCCGCCATCTGGGCAACCACGGCAAGGTCGTGGGTGATGTAGATCGCCGCTGTGTTGAATTCCTCGACGATGTGGCGCATCGAGGCGAGCACTTCGACCTGAGTGGTCACGTCAAGCGCGGTGGTCGGTTCGTCGAAGATAATCAGATCCGGTCGCGGCGACATTGCCATCGCCGTCATCACCCGCTGCAACTGCCCACCCGATACCTGGTGCGGATAGCGATTGCCGATGGTTTCAGGGTCGGGCAATTGCAGAGCCCGGAACAGGTCCACAGCATCGGCCCGGGATTCTGCGTCCGAGCGGATACCGCGCCTTGTGGCGGCTTCGACTGTCTGGTCGATCAGGCGGTGGGCGGGATTGAACGAGGCCGCCGCTGATTGCGCCACATAGGCGATGCGGGTTCCCCAAAGCTGCCGCTTCTTGCGGTCACTGGCTTTCGCCAGATCGATGCCGTCGAACATGATCGAACCGCCGGTCAGTTTGCAGCCGGGCTGGGTGTAGCCCATGGCGGCCTTGCCGAGCGTCGATTTGCCCGCTCCTGATTCGCCGATCAGACCCATGATTTCGCCGCGGCGCAATGTCAGGTCGACGCCCTTGATGATCGGGTGCCATTGCTCGTCGGAATACCCGTCGATGCGGATATCGCGCATCTCAAGCAGGATTTCATTGTTCTGTTGGGAAGTGTCGGTCATTCGCGAAGCCCGCTTGTTTTCTGCAGGAACCAGTCAACGATGAAGTTGACTGCCACGGTCAGCAGCGCGATGGCGGCAGCCGGCAGAAGCGGTGTGATGGCCGCTGTGATGTCGTATTTTGCGAACTGGATCAGCGAGGCGTTGGCGCGAACCATCGAGCCCCAGTCAGCGGTTGGTGGCTGAATGCCGACGCCTAGGAAGGACAGGGCTGCGATGGTCAGGAACACAAAGCAGAACCGAAGCCCGAATTCGGCCACCAGCGGCGGCATGATGTTGGGCAGGATTTCCCGGCGCATGATCCAGCCGAGGCCTTCACCGCGCAATTTTGCCGCCTCGACGTAATCCATAACCGCCACATTGACCGCGACGGCGCGGGTGAGGCGGAACACGCGGGTAGAATCGAGCACCGCGATGATCATGATCAGGCTGGTGATGGTCGATCCGAAGATCGACAGCAGCATCAGCGCAAAGATCAGGCTCGGGATTGCCATGAGCACGTCGACAAACCGGCTCAGTGCCTGATCAAGCCAGCTGCGGTTGATGGCCGCGACAAGGCCGAGACCGCCGCCGATGAGGAATGACAGGAAGGTGGTCGCAAGGGCTATGCCCATGGTGTTCCGGGCGCCGTAAATCAGCCGGGTGAGGACGTCGCGGCCGATCTGGTCGGTGCCGAAGACGAAATCTCCGCCCCACGGGGCGAAGGGAATCGGATGAATTTCCGCTTCTCCATAGGGGGCCAGGACGTCGGCGAAGACTGCCACAAGGATGTAGAGTCCGACGACAATCATTCCGAACCAGGCGCTTGGCGGTGCGGATTTCATCAGCAGGACGAATCGCTCCCAACCGGTGCGGCGTTTGCGGACTGCGCCGACTTCGGCGGCGGCGGCGTAGGTTTCTGGTTGCTCGCTCATCTGGGGTGCAACAATCGCGGGTTGGTGACGATGCCGATGATGTCGGCGGTCAGGTTCAACAGGATGTAGGTGGCTGCGAAAATTAGCGCGCAGGCCTGGACCACGGGAATGTCGCGGCTGGTCACGGCATCAACCATCAACTGGCCGATGCCGGGATAGACGAACACCACTTCGACCACGACAACTCCGACCACAAGATAGGCGAGATTGAAGGCGATTACCGTGGCAATCGGCGCCCAGGCGTTCGGCAGTGCATGCTTGAGGATGATCTGTGATCGCGACGCGCCCTTAAGCCGCGCCATCTCGATATAGGGGCTGGCCAGCAGATTGATGATGGCGGCGCGGGTCATGCGCATCATGTGCGCCACGATCACCAGCGTCAATGTGAGAGCAGGTAGCGCCACACGGTAAAGTCTCTCTCCCAGCGCCGTCGATGCATCGATGTTGGCGAGGGATGGGAATACCGGCCAGAGCGAGGCGAGGAACAGGATCAGGATATAGGCAACGAAAAACTCCGGCGTCGAGATTGTGGTCAGCGTCGCGGCGTTGACGATCCTGTCATAGGCCGTATTGCGGTAAAGCGCCGCGGTCAGACCGAGGAACAGCGCCAGCGGAACGGCAATCAGCGCCGTCACACCCGCCAGGAACAATGTGTTCCACAGCCGCGGCATGACCAACTGGCTGACCTGACGGGAGCGATCCTGGCCCGAGGCGTTGCGGCCGGAAAACGAGGTTCCCAGATCACCCTGGAGAACCGAGCCGACCCATTCGAAATAACGAACCGGCGCGGGCTTGTCCAAGCCGAGTTCCTTGCGGAAGGCGGCGACGGTTTCCTTGGTTGCGGCCTGGCCGAGGACTGCTTCGCTGAAGTCTCCCGGCAGCATTGAAATTGAACTGAATATGATTGCCGATACGACAAAGAGCGTGGCAATGCCCAGCCCCAGCCGTTTCAAAATGGTCGACAGCACTGCATTCAAGTGCGTGTTCCTTCCCCTGATGTGTGATGGTCTTGCTGCCATCTCTTGAAATGTCGATGTCACCCGGTCTGTGCCGGTTGCTCGTCAATGGTTCATATTGTTGGCCAGTTGGACCGCGTTTGTAAACCGGCTAAGCGGAGATAACCCATTTTGTACTTCGGAATTGGCGGCGATGTGCCGCCCGCTACACTCTGCGCGTTCGGAATCGGCCATTCTGGCAGTTTGCCATAACCATAAGCCGTCCATTGCCCCTGCATTTTTTGGGCTTCTGGTTTCCGGCCTCACAGTATCATTGGTTCCGGCATCATTGGTTCCGGCTCGGCTGTTGACAAACGCCTCCAGCGGGACAGGATAGGCGAAGCTTCATTCCGGGGTTGCGATTTGCGCAATGCCAAAATCAAGAAAAACACGGGAATCCAACGGAGAGGTATCATGAAAGACGAATATTTGAAGAAACAGGCTCGCTGGCTCAGCGAAGGCCAGATCGACCGCCGGCAGTTCATCAAGGCTGCAATTGCCGCGGGCCTTGCGGTTCCTTCGGCATTGACGCTGGCGACTGACGTGCTCGCCGCCACCCCGAAGAAGGGCGGCAAGTTCCGTATGGGATCCTCCTACGGTTCGACGACCGATGCGCTGGATGCGGGCACGTCCGAGAACGGCATGTCGCAGAACATCATCTATGCACGCGGCAACCACCTCACCGAAGTCAACAATGACGGCGTGCTGATCCCTGAACTTTCAACCGGGTATGAGCCGTCAAACGGCGCCAAAACCTGGATGTTCGACCTGCGCCAGGGTGTCGAGTTCCACAACGGCAAGACCATGACCGCCGACGATGTAATCGCGACGTTCAACTACCATCGCGACGAGAACTCGAAGTCTGCGGCCAAGGGCCTGCTCTCCGCCATCAAGGACATCAAGAAGGACGGCGACAACCGGATCATTTTCGAGCTTGACGGCGGCAATGCCGACTTCCCGTATATCGTTTCCGATTACCACATCATGATCATGCCTTCGGTCGACGGCAAGATCGATGACGCCAACAGCCCGGTCGGCACCGGCGGCTATATAGTCGAGAGCTATGAGCCGGGCGTGCGGATCCTGATGAAGCGCAACCCGAACTACTTCAAGGAAGGCCGCGCCCATTTCGATGAAGTCGAGATGATCACGCTGTCTGACACCACGGCGCGCCAGAACGCTATCATGAACGGCGATGTCGACTTCATCGACAACGTTGATCCGAAGACGGTTGCGCTTCTGGGCCGGGTGCCGATCCTTGATATTCTCAAGACCACAGGCACGCAGCATTTCACCTTCCCGATGCGGGTTAACGCGGCGCCGTTTGACAATTACGATCTTCGCATGGCGCTCAAATACGCCATCAAGCGTCAGGAACTGGTCGACAAGATTCTGCTCGGCAATGGCGAGGCCGGCAATGACGTGCCGGTCAACGCATCGATGCCGTATTTCAACACCGAACTTCCGGTGCATGAATTCGATGCCGAAAAGGCCGCCGAGCACTACAAGAAGTCCGGCCATTCGGGCGCCATCCAGCTTTCCGTTTCCGACGCGGCCTTCCCGGGCGCAGTCGATGCGGCTCAGCTGATCGCGGCGTCGGCCAAGGAAGCCGGCATCGAGATCGAACTGGTTCGCGAGCCAAGCGACGGCTACTGGTCGAATGTGTGGAACAAGAAGCCATGGTGTGCCTGCTACTGGGGCGGACGTCCGACCCAGGACTGGATGTACTCGGCAGCCTATACCAGCGACACCGAGTGGAACGACACGGCGTGGAAGGACGGCGAATCGGCTGACAAGTTCAACTCGCTGGTTCTCGCGGCACGGTCGGAAACCGACGATGCCATGCGCAAGGAACAGTATTGGGAAGCCCAGAAGCTGCTTCAGGACGATGGCGGTGCTATCGTGAGCATGTGGGCCAGCTTCATTCACGCCCACACCAAGACGCTTGCGCATGACGAAAATGTCGCCGCCAACTGGCTCAGCGACGGCGCCAAGGTCTCCGAACGGTGGTGGTTCGCCTGATCCACAGGCCTTGACGACTGATACACGGCCGCGGAGCAATCCGCGGCCGTTTTTCTTTGATCGGATGTCAACCGGCGGTGCCGGAGCTTTCAGACGGCAATGGAAAGACCAGGTCGTAGAGCCAATTGAAGGCGAACGCATAGACCAGGTAGAAAGCCGCAAACGACACGTCCATCAGAAATGCCGTGAGCAAGCTTATGCCGAGATACCAGGCGATGAAGGGCAGCAGGATGACAAGCAGGCCGCCTTCAAACAACAAGGCGTGAACGATCCGAATCGGGATGGACTTGCCGACGTGGCCCGCAAGCCGGATGAGGGCATGGTCAAACAGGAGATTGTAGAGATAGTTCCAGCCGGTGGCGATGGTGGCGCTGACCAGGGCGACGACACCGATCTGATCAAGCGGCAGCCCGAATGCCCAGGCGCCAATCGGCGTGATCACAACGAGTGCGGTGATCTCGAAACTCAGCGCGTGACGGATTCGGTCTTTTGTGGTGCGCATGGGACTCCCCACCTCATTGCCGGGTCGTCCCGACTGCTGTTTTCCGGATGGGGAGGTCGTCCTCGCTCGGCCGGATTATGCCGCATCTCCGGCCGTGCGCGCAAGTTCGGCTTCCTCGATCAGCCAGTCATGGAACAGCCCGGCATCGGGATGGGGCGTGTCGTCGGATGGCGTTATCAGGTAGAACGCCTGGTCGATCGGCAATGCCAGGTCAAATGGCGCGACAAGGCGGCCCGATGAGAGGTCTTCTTCGGTCATGCAGGAGCGGCCCAGGGCAACCCCTGCACCCTTGGCCGCAACCTCGAAGGCGATCAGCGAGGTGTCGAAATGCAGACCTCGACCCTTGTCGATGTCACCGCCAACGCCGGCGGCGTTGAGCCACAATCCCCAGCCTTCCTCATAGCCCAGCACGTGCAGCAATGGGTGGTCGGCCAGGTCTTCGGGTTTGCGGATCGGCTTTTCCCCCTGCAGCAGAGCAGGGCTGCACACCGGCGTCATGGTTTCCCATGTCAGGCGGCGCGCCTTCTGTCCCGGCCACTTTCCGATGCCATAGCGGATATCGAAATCAAACTGTTCGCGATCGAACTCATCGCCCCATACGCTGGAAATGATGCGGACGGTCAGCCCGGGATGGCGGGCCATGAACCGGGGAAGCCGCGGCGCCAGCCAGTTGATCGAAAACCCGACCATGCACCGGATCGTCAGCATCTCGCTGCGGCGGCGGCCAAAGACCTCGTTGGTTCCCGCGGCCAGCCGGTCGAAACAATCACGGACCTTCGGCAGATAGGCTTCGCCGGTCTTGGTCAGCTCCAGGCTGCGCGGATTTCTGATGAAAAGCGGTTCGCGCAGATGCAACTCGAGAAGCTTCACCTGCTTCGAGATGGCTGCCTGGGTTAGGTTGAGTTCGGCGGCGGCCTGGGTGAAGCTCTGGCTTCGCGCGGAAGCTTCGAAAGCGCGGAGCCAATTGAGGGGCGGCAATTTTCGGCTCATACCTGATCTCTTATGCCTGACAAGATGTCGATGACGGCAAATGCGCATCGCCGGCAATCCATACCATGGATTCTTGGCGCGGAATGTTCATTTCACGACCGGTCCCCGGCAGTCCTGCAGACCTTGGCCGCACGGTGCGTCAGCGATAAACCATATGCCTTACAGATGCCTCGGCAAAGAATGCCGAGGCATCTGTAAGGTCCGAAATCGGTAACCGACCGGCTTGTGCCGGCCCGGTTCAGTTCTGCGGTGCGGTTGCATCCTGCCCGGTGAAGGACTGCACTGTCTTGAGCGCGCCTTCGAGCTGGATTCCCTTTTCATCCGCAAGTGCCGCCTCACGCAGCAATTTGCACCAGTGCGCAGCGTCATCACGACCGGCAAGCAATGCAACGCCATCCATGACCCGGTCAAACTTTGACAGACCACGCGCATGCGTATCGGAGTAGCCCTTGACCAGACGGCGGTTGCGCAAGGTCTCGACCGCGAGTGCGTAATCGACCTTGCGATAGACCATGGCCTGCTCAAGCCAGGTGTCGAGGTGGTCTTTCTCGATGGCGTGGCGCAGCGTGCCGCGGCGGTATTTGCGAAGCCCGCCGAGGATGTAGAGCTGGGCAAAGGGCAGCAGCCGGTCGGTGCGCAGCCTGCGGCCCTTGTTGACCAGCTTGTCGATCAGCCGCATCGTCTTTTCACTCGCGGCGAGGCGGCGGCCCAGCCGGGAGGGCATCATGCCGACGACTTCCTCTGCGCGCGGATGCATGAACTCGGTCAGCTTCATCTGTGTGCCTTGAGCCGGCGAAATCTCGTTGCGCACCCGGGCGAAGCGGCTGCCGCGGGTTTTCAGATCGGCCACGCGGAACACGTCGTCATAGGCCATGGCCTTGGCGATGTATTTGGCGGCCTCCAGGCTCAGTTCGTGATCTTTGGCGGGATGGTCATGGGCCAGCACTTTGTCGAGCCGGTCGAGATACTCGGCCCCGTAGTCAAGATCCTGGAAATCGACGACTGCGCGCAGCCCTGTCTGGGCCATGTCGCGCACAGAGGCTGGCAGGGCGGCGGCCCGCGCTTCGAGATTGTGCCATTGGTCGACCAGATGCTTCGGGCCCGCTGGTGTGTTTGCCGTTGTGGCCGTCTTCGCTCCGGAATGCGGGCGCTCGACCCAGCCGCGGGCAGCACCTTCATACCCGTCCGCAAAGGCACGCAGGCTGGCATCGACGCCGCGGCCTGATGCCTTGATGGCCGCTTCGAAGCTTTCCCGCTCGAAGGGCAGCGCGCCGGAACCTGCAAGAGCGCCGAACAGGCTTGCCGAGATCATCGATCCGGCATCCACCGCCATCTTCTCCATGTCGAAGGCGATGAAGCGTTGAGCGGCAATTTCAGCTGCTGCGATCACTTCTTCGGAATCCGCGATGCCATCTCCTGGCACCATTTTTTCAGAGACTGCCAGCGCCCGGTGCGAGGAGGCAATTAGTGTGGTGCGGTCAGGCGTCACAAAACCGCGCATGATGGCGCGTCCGGCTTCCATCATTTCGGCTGCCACCAGGATGTCGACATCACCGGCGGCCGGCATCAGCGAGAACACCGGGTTCCGGTCCTGCGCCGGCGCCATCTCCATGTAATAGATGGTGGCCCCGGTACGCTGGGCAACACCCGCGACAGATGTGGCCTGCACCACATAGCCGTTGCGGTGCGCGCAATCTTCCACCCAATTGGTCAGCACGCCGCCGCCCTGGCCGCCAACGGCCATGATGGCGATCTTGATGATCTGATCGAGTGCGGTGTCGGGCTGCTTGGATTGCAGGTCTGTCAATGTGTTGGTTGCCATGCGATCAGGTCCGGACGAATTCGATGCGGCCGCTCGAGCGACGGTTTTGAAGCCATGTGATGATGGAGCTGCTCATGGTGCCGAGCTTGCGTTCCAGCCAGCCCGGGTTGTGAACAACTTCGGCGCGGAAGAACGATGGGCACAGCACGGCGGCATCGGCGACTTCGCCGCAATTGCCGCATCCAACACAGCTCTGGTCGATACTGGCGACGGGATCGTCGCGCAGCGGATCATCAAGTTTCTTCAGCGACAGCGAAGGGCAGCCCGACAGGCGAATACAGGCGTGATCGCCGGTGCAGACGTCTTCATCGATACCGAAACGCGGCTTTTCAACCCGGCGGCCTTCCTTGATCGCCTTGTTCATCAGCGGCTTTTCGCGGCGCTGCTTGTTGAGCATGCATTCCGATGAGGCAACAATGACCTTTGGACCGACATGGTCGGTGGTCAGGGCCTCCTTGAGGATTTCTCGCATCTTGGGCACGTCATAGGTGCGGTCGAGCTGACGTACCCATTTGACACCAACGCCCTTGACCGCATCGGCAATCGGATGGCCGGTGGCCTTGGATGGATTGTCGGCGCGCGATGACAGGACGTCCTGACCGCCGGTGGCGGCGGAGTAAAAGTTGTCGACAATCACGATCACGCCGTCTGATTTGTTGTAGACCGCGTTGCCGATCGAGGACGACAGGCCGTTGTGCCAGAAGCCGCCATCGCCAAGAATGGAAATCGAGCGCTTGTCGCCGCCGCCGTCGAATGCCGCGTTGGATGCAGGTCCCAAACCATAGCCCATGGTCGAGCCACCGATTTCAAACGGCGGCAGGGTGGCAAACAGGTGGCAGCCGATGTCTCCGGCGATCTGATGCTTGCCGAATTCCTGCTCGGTCAGCTTGATCGCTGCGAAGATCGGGCGTTCCGGACAGCCGGTACAGAAGCCGGGCGGGCGCATCGGAACCGTCTTGGAGAGATCGGGCAGCGCCGGTTTCTCCTCGGAGTTGGGCGCGCGCAGACGGGCCGGCAGCAATTCGGGTGCTGCCTTCTTCAGGAAGGCTTCAAGGCCATCGAGCATCACCTGGCCGGTATATTCCCCGGCCATCGGCAGCATGTCCTTGCCGTGCAGCTTGATGGTGCGTCCGGTCTTGTAAAGGGCGGCGCCCAGAGCCTGCTCGATGAATTCCGGCTGACCTTCCTCGACAACCAGGACGGCCGACTTGCCTTCGCAGAACTCGAAGAATTCGTCATTGACCAGCGGGTAGGTGACATTGAGCACATAGAGCGGGATCTCGGTGTCGCCATGAATGTCGGCAAGACCAAGACGTTGCAGGGCGCGGATCACGCCATTGTACATGCCGCCTTGCAGGACGATGCCGACCGGCGCTTCGCTGGGGCCGAAAAACTCGTTGAGCTTGTGCTCGACGATATATTTCTGCGCCGCCGGCCAGCGATTGTTGATCTTGTCGTGTTCCTGCAGATAGGACATCGGCGGCAGCACAACGCGCGCGTAGTCGCTGCGCGGTGTCGCCAGCGCATCCTTGACGGTAAATGGCGGCCGCTTGTTGTCCTTGGCCGCGAAACTGCCGGTGACATGGCAGGAGCGGATCCGCACCATCAGCATGACCGGTGTGTTGGTGGCTTCCGACAGCTCAAATCCCTGATGCACCGATTGAACAATCGACGGCAGGTTGGGCCGTGGATCGATCAGCCACATCTGCGATTTCATTGCGAAGGCGTGGCTGCGTTCCTGCATGATCGAGGAGCCTTCGCCGTAATCCTCGCCGATGATCACAAGTGCGCCGCCGGTCACGCCGGAGGACGACAGGTTGGC
>CAXBIE010000119.1:0-12767 GCA_963975635.1 uncultured Hoeflea sp.
GGGACATCGGCACCGGTCAGCACCGCCACCACGCCCTTTGATGTACGGACTGCATCCAGATCGAGAGAGATTATCCGCGCGTGCGCCCGGTCGGTGAGGCCGAGATAACCATGCAGCGTGCCTGCCGGTTCTGCCATGTCATCGATATAATCGGCGCTGCCGGTGACATGCTTGTGGGCGGAATCATGTTTCTGGCGCACATGTGCGCCGCCTGAAATTTCGGTCCTGCTGCGTGGGGGATGTGCGTTCATGATCAGACCTCCGCCAGTGCCGGATGGCGCTCGATGCGCGCAGGGGCCCCACAGGTTTCCAGAAAGAACCGGATCATCAGGTTTTGCGCCGTCAGCATCCGGTACTCCGCACTCGCCCGCCAGTCCGATAGCGGCTGGTAGTCCTCGGCCAGGGCTGCCCGTGCCGCCTGGATCGTGTCCCAGGACCAGGGCTGACCGATCAGCGCTGCTTCGGCTTTTGCGGCGCGTTTGGGGGTGCCGGCCATGCCGCCGAAGGCGATGCGTGCCGAGGCCACCAGAGCCTCGTCGTCCGTCGTTACATGGAAGGAGCCGCACAGCGCCGAGATATCCTCATCACGGCGCTTGGAGATCTTGTAGACCGCAAAGAACACGTCGTCCTCAAGCGCCGGGACAAAAATGCTCTCGACAAACTCTCCCGGCTGGCGATCCTGCTTGCCGTAGTCGATGAAGAAATCCTCCAGCGGCACAGTGCGGCTTTGCTTACCCTTGCGCAGCGTTACCGAGGCATTGAGCGCGATCAGCGGTGGCGGCGTGTCGCCGATCGGCGAGCCATTGGCGATATTGCCGCCGACGGTGCCCATGTTGCGCACCTGCTCGCCGCCGATCCGGTCCCACAGTTCCGCCATTTGCGGAAACACCGAGACCAGCGCACCCCGCGCCGAGGTGTAGGAGACGCCGGCGCCCAGCGTGATGCCTTCTGCATCGATCCTGATCTGCTTCAATTCTTCCAGATGGCCGATATGGATCACCGGGGCGATGTCGCGCATGTGCTTGGTCACCCAGAGCCCCACATCAGTCGAGCCGGCCACGATCGTTGCCTCCGGATGGGCGTCGTAAAGCTCGGCAAGATCATCCAGGTCGGCTGGCACGAATGTGGTTCCGCTTTCATGCTGCAACGTCACGCGTGCAGCATCGGCAAATCCGGCCAACGCTTCGGTCGTGGCGTCATAGGCTGCGACCAGCCGGTCATTGTCGGCCGCCGGAATGGTCCTGGCTGCTGCAATCGCCGCCTTGATGATCGGCTCGTAGCCGGTGCAACGGCACAGATTGCCCTGCAATTGCCGTTCGATATCGGCCTCTGTCGGCGCTGGCTCTGCAAGCCACAGGGCATGCAGCGACGCAACGATGCCGGGCGTGCAGAAACCGCATTGCGAGCCGTGATTGTCGACCAGCGCTTGCTGCACAGCGCTCAGCGCGCCATCGGGACGGTTGAGATACTCGACCGTCACCACATGGGTGGCGTCAAGCGAGCCTGCCAGGCGGATGCAGGCATTTACCGTCTCATAGCTCAACAACCCATTGTCGATACGCCCCACAAGCACGGTGCAAGCCCCGCAATCGCCTTCGGCGCAGCCCTCTTTGGTGCCGGTCAGCCGGCGATCCAGCCTGAGCCAGTCAAGCAAGGTCAGATCGGGAGCAATGCCCGACAATTCAACCGTCTGATCGTTGAGCCGGAAGCGGATTGATGTGCGGTGGGGCTGTGCCATGTCACCTCTGTAATTTTTTGAACCAATTGGACAAAACCTATCCCAGTGGGTCCTGTCGTGAAAGACCGCCTGCAGGATAAGACAGTTTCAGGCAAAGCCGGTCAATTGGCCTTGGCTGTCCCGTCGAGTGGATGCGTGCTCTCCCCGCCAAGATACTGGCTTTCCAGGTCAGCGGTTGAATGTTTGCCGATGGCATCGCGGTTGGCTCTCAGCCAATTGTCAGCCTCGGCGCGCCCGCGATCCCTCAGATCGGTGAGAAACGACCAGCGCACATCGAACTTCGAGGAAACCGGAAGGTTCTCCAGCGCCAGATCCGAGCGCACCGAGTGCACCAGAATGTGCTTCAGTTTCTTTTTGTGCTCATCCTTGAGCCAGTCTTCTTCGATCAGCCTTGTGACGAAATTGATGGCCCGCATTTCTTCGATCAGCGAAGAGTTGAATGATATCTCGTTGATTCGGTTGAGGATTTCAGGTGCGGTCATCGGCAGGTCGTGCCGTTCCATCGGATTGATGTGAACGATCATCACATCGCGGCTGTCACATTCATAAAAGAACGGAAACAGCACGGGATTGCCCATGTAGCCACCATCCCAATAATGTTCCCGGCCGATCTCGACCGCCTTGTACAAGAATGGCAGGCAGGCCGATGCCATCACAACATCAACACTGACTTCGCTGGTTTTGAAAACCCTGACCCGGCCGCTGCGCACATTGGTGGCGCTGATAAACAGTTTGACGTCGCAGTTTTTGCGCAAACCCTCGAAATCGACACTGTCTGACAGCAGGTCGCGCAGCGGGTTGAGGTCCAACGGATTGAGTTCATAGGGCGAGAATGTCCGGGTCAGCGTGTCCAGGACCGCGAAACTCGCTGCATTGAACGCTTCCATCCCCGGGATCGGCACTTGCGGCACATGGTGCATCGGTGACCAGACTGACCCGCCATGGCTTGAGCTGCGCCAGAAATCTTCCAGCGCCTTCTGGCCGCCCTTGCGCCCGCCGGACATCATGCCATGCGCCAGAATCACCGCATTGACGGCCCCGGCACTGGTGCCTGACAGGCCTTCGAAAGCGATGTCGGGCTCATCCAGCAGGCGGTCAAGCACACCCCAGGCAAAGGCGCCGTGCGAGCCGCCGCCCTGAAGCGCCAGATTGATTGTCCTCTCCGTTTTGCCTCCCGCCGGTCTGGCGTTCACTGTGCGGTCCATCCGCCGTCCATCGGCAGGGCGGCGCCGGTGATCTGCGCGGCCTGATCCGAGGCGAGATAATTGGCCAGTGCTGCGATCTGGCTCACCTGCACGAACGCCTTGGTCGGCTGCGCCTTCAGGATGACATCGTTGATCACCTCTTCCTCGCTCATGCCGCGCGCCTTGGCGGTGTCGGCAATCTGGCCGCTGACCAGCGGGGTCTCCACATAGCCGGGGCAGATTGCATTGGCGGTGATGCCAAACTCTGCGCCTTCCAGCGCCACAGTCTTGATCAGGCCGACAACGCCGTGCTTGGCCGTAACATAAGCGCTCTTGAAGGGCGAAGCGACCAGGCCATGTGCCGATGCGATCGCAATGATCCGGCCAAAACCGTTCTTTTTCATGCCGGGCATGGCAGCGCGAATCAGATGAAACGCCGAGCTCATGTTGATGGCGATGATCGCGTCCCATTTGGCGACCGGAAAATCCTCGATCTTCTCGACATGCTGGATGCCGGCATTCGGCACGATGATTTCGACGGAGCCGAAATGTTTCTCGGTCGAGGCAACCAGGTCGGCAATTTCCTCCGGCTTGAGCATGTTGGCGCCATGAAAGATGACGTCTCCAGCACCAAGCGAGGCCAATCGCGCGCGCGTCACCTCGATTTCCTCATCCTTGCCCAGGCCGTTGAGAACCACGTTGTATCCCGCATGAGCGAAATTTTCGGCGATTCCCAGGCCTATGCCGCTGGTCGAGCCGGTAATGATCACGGTTTTCATCTCGAGGTCCTTTTTCAATTGTTGCAATGCACAATAAACATTTGGCGGATAAGTTCCAATAAAGTTTCGCTTGGTGTCTGAGCAAAATCGGATGAGCAGAACTTGCAAGGGTTGTCACCCGGCCTGATCGGGTTCAATGAGGCATCAGATTTTGTCAAACCTCTGGCGCCGTGCTTCGCTCATGTCTCATTCTGCCGAAAATACCGATGCGGAATTGGTGGCCCGGCGCCAGATCCTGGCGACATCTATTGCAGGCGCATTGGCCATGGCTGTTGCGATGGGGTTGGGGCGCTTTTTCTACACGCCTGTGCTGCCGGCCATGATGACGGGCCTGGGACTTGGCCCGGCGGAAGCCGGGTGGATCGCGTCCGCCAATTATGTCGGCTATCTGCTTGGCGCTGTTCTCGCTGCCTATGGCTGGGCCGAAGGTATCGAACGCAAGGTGGCGCTTCTGGGGCTGGCCGCCACGGCACTGCTTTTGCTGGCCATGGGCGTGTCAAGCAATGTCGCGATTCTGGCCATGATCCGCTTTCTTGCAGGCCTCGCCAGCGCCTTTGTCATGATCTTCGCCTCGGCGATTGTGCTGTCCCATGGATTGGCTGCGAACAAACCCTGGGTTCAGTCCAGCCATTTTGGCGGTGTTGGATTCGGGATTTCGATCTCGGCGATCATGTTCAGCCTGATCATTCTGGCTGACAGCGGCTGGCGCATGGCCTGGATCATGGCGGCACTGCTGGCTTTTGCCGGTCTGGCTGTTGTGGTCCGGTACCTGCCACGCGATGTGGTCCGCGCCGGTCCCGCGAAAAAGGAGCGGCCGCTGACCTGGACGCCGGCGCTGCTCGCCTTGACCATCGCCTATGGCGTCTTCGGGTTTGGCTATATCGTCACCGCAACTTTTCTGGTCGCCATCGTCCGCGATGGAGGTGGTTCTTCACTGTTTGAGGCCGGCGTCTGGCTTGCAACGGGCATCGCTGCGGGCCCGTCGGTGGCGTATTGGATGCCCGCTGTCCGGCGCATCGGTCTCGCCAACGTTTTCGCGCTGGGCTGCCTGGTGGAAGCAATCGGCGTGGCAGCAAGTGTGCTGGTGCCATTGCCGGTCGGACCTGTCCTCGGTGGAGTGCTTCTGGGAGGCACGCTCGTTATTGTGACAGCCTTTGGACTTCAACTTGGCCGGCAGCTTGTCCCGGAAAGTCCGAGACGGGCGCTCGCGCTGATGACAGCGGCCTTCGGGATCGGGCAGATTCTGGGGCCGGTGGTTGCCGGTTACCTTGCCGACTGGTCCGGAACCTACACCTGGGCAAGCCTGGCAGCGGCTTTGGGATTGCTCGCCTCCGCCGCTATCGTTGTGGTCTATTGCCGGCCCCCTGCGGCGTGAAGCGGACCGGCGTTCCAAGGGCCCGGCCCAAGTGGCAGCCCGCTGCCTTGAACAAGCTGCAGGGCCATTGTTTCAGCACATTGACGTGAGCATTGCTTGGATCTCATTGCCGTCTGTGCACTGGTGTCTTAGGTATTTGCCCACGTCACGACGAATCACGCCCTGCCTTGCAGGACACAGTCCAGGATCCCGCCCGTGTTTGAATCTTTCTTCCCGAAGCCGAAAATCTTTTTCCCTTCAATTCTCCTCTGGGCAGGCCTGTCGATCTTTATCTGGTATTGGGTGGGTGACAGCCTCGGCGCGGCGCTGGGTTTTGCATTGCCTGAGGCGGAAGGAGAACCGATTGTCGGGCTGAGTTACTTCTACACCTCGTCTTTTCTCTGGTTCTACGTCTACTACACCGTATGGTCCCTGGCCTTTGCGGCGTTCTGGTTCACCTACGCGCCGCACAAATGGCAATACTGGTCCATCCTTGGCTCGGCGTTCATCTTGTTCACCACCTATTTCGGGGTGCAGGTCTCGGTTGCGATCAATAACTGGCGCCGTCCGTTTTTCGACCAGTTCCAGCAGGCGCTGACTGGCGACGGCTCGGTGACGTCGGCGGATCTTTACGGCTTGATGCTGATCTTCGCTCAGATAGCCCTGATATCCATGGCCATCTTTGTCGTTACCCGCTTCTTCGTCAGCCACTATGTGTTTCGCTGGCGCACGGCGATGAATGATTTCTACATGGAGCGCTGGCCCCGTGTCCGTCATATCGAGGGCGCGTCCCAGCGTGTCCAGGAAGACACCATGCGTTTTGCCTCCATCATGGAAGGTCTGGGCGTGGCCTTCGTCGATGCGGTGATGACGCTGGTGGCGTTTTTGCCCGTGCTCTGGTCGCTGTCGCAATATGTCACGGAGCTGCCTCTGGTCGGTGAGATCCCGCATGCATTGTTTACCGCGCTGTTGTTCTGGGCGGCATTCGGAACCGGATTGCTGGCGATCGTCGGCATCAAGCTGCCGGGGCTTGAGTTCAAGAACCAGCGCGTTGAGGCCGCCTACCGCAAGGAACTGGTCTATGGCGAGGACAATCCGAACCGCGCCCAGCCGCCCACCGTTGTGGAGCTTTTCGAAAATGTCCGGAAAAACTATTTCCGTCTCTATTTCCACTACATGTATTTCAACATCGCCCGCGGATTGTACATCCAAGCCGACAACATTTACGTCAACATCCTGCTGATCCCGACCATCGTCGCCGGCAAGATCACGCTGGGCATCTGGCAGCAGATCCTCACCGCCTTTGGCCAGGTTTCGAATTCCTTCCAGTTCCTGGTCAATTCCTGGACGACGATCGTCGAACTGATTTCCATCTACAAGCGCCTGCACGCCTTCGAGGCCGTGTTCCGTGGCGAAGAGCTTTCAGAGCTCGACAGGAACTATCTCTCCAGCCAGGGCGGCGGCTTTGCCCAGCACATCGCCGATCCGGCCCCGGGAAGCGGCGGACCGGATTCTATGCAGTCGGTTGAAGAGCAGACATTTGACGATCCGAAGAAATAGCGGGCGCGCGTTCAGCCGGCAAGCGGCGCGTCAGCTTGCCGAGCCATCCGGTCTTTTGAGCCGCCGCACAGCCTCCTGGTAGGTCACGCAGGCGACCTCGGGACGGCCGCAGGTCTCGTCGGTAAAACGCTCCAGCGCGTTCCAGTAGGCCCCGCCGTTCATTTCGACGAAGTGAAAGCCCAGTTGCAGCGGGCGGCGTTTGCCGGAATATTCTGCCTCGAAGGCCGCGCGGAACGCGTCCAGTGCCCGCTCTTCAAACTCTTTTGATTTCGAGGGCGTCTCAAGCCCGGCGGAGTGGCGCACGAACAAATTGTAGTCCATCGCGATGATCGCCCGCTGTTTCGGCCCTTCGGGGATCAGCGGCAGGGCGAAGTGGGCGGTGGGCTTGCTGAAATCGGGCGACGCCGGGCCATTTGAAACCGTGCTGGCGTCATAGGCGAAATCGCGGCTCTCCAGGGCGGCGAACAACCCGTCTCCGGTCGACAGATAGGGTGCGCGAAATCCCCTGATGCCGGTCTTGGCAAACCGCGCCCACCCCGAGGGCGCCTGCACGCCATTATTGCGCCAGGCATTGGCCAGTGCGGCGTCGAACTGCTCGAATTCTCCCAGCCAATCCGATTTGCTCCAGTCCTTGCCGTCAAAATGGCCGCAGCCGTGACTTCCGATCTCGTTGCCCGACTGATAGGCGGACCAGATATGCCCGAGCCGCGTCAGCGCTTCGGAACGGACCTGGGCAAACCCGACATTCGAGCGCCCGGCCGAATGTCCGGGGGCTTTATAGGTCTGGCGTTCGGCCTTGCTCATCAGGAAGGTGCAGGACAGAAAATAGGTGAAGCGGGCGCCGCTGCGATTGGCCATCGCCAGGCTGCGGTCCCACAAACGGTTGTCATGGGCGCCGTCGAAGGAAATCAGCACCAATTGCTCCCGACGCTCATCCGCCAGAGAGGCGGTGCTGGCCAAAACCCCGATGCCCGTCATCAAAACAGCGGCGAGGGCACCCGGTCGTGATTTCCGCGACGCGGCAGGCTGGACTTGACGAGATGACATGGTGATTGTGACCCGCTATTACGCTCGACTGAAACTGATCGTGGACATGTGCCCGTCAAATGCGGCACAGATGTGAAAAAGTCCTAACCGGAAGCGCAGCGAACGCATTTCTCCGCCATCGGATCGATGTCCAGGCGTTTGTCGGGAATGATCTCTCCGCACTCGGCGCACCAGCCATACTCGCCCTCTGCCAGACGCCGTTCCGCCATTTCGATGCGAACCAGATCGCGCTTGCGCGCACGCTCCTGGGCTTCCGCCATCGCCTGCTGCTGCATGGCATCCATCCGCGACAGCCGCCCGACCGATTGCTGGTCGAGCGTCACCGGTGCGCGGGCCTCCTGGCTCAGCGCCGACATGCTCTCGAGATCGCTTTTCTTCGCATCAAGCCGCCTGCGCGCGGCCTCCAGATCCGGTTCCATCAGGCCATAGTGGACCAGCCCGGGCCGCGACACAAATACCCGTGTGAACAGCTTCTAAAGCGGCCACGTCCGGGCTATGGTCGCCGCACAGGCGGCAGGGCTGTTGCCCGGCGCGAAAGAGGAGATGAATGATGATCTGGCTTATTGTCGGACTGGTGCTGTTTCTGGGGATCCATTCCGTGCGGATTGCCGCGCCGGCATTTCGCCAGGCGCAAATCGACGCGCGCGGATTGAATGCCTGGAAGGGGATGTATTCCCTTGCCGCAATCATCGGCTTCATCATTCTGGTCTGGGGATATGGGATTGCCAGGCAGGATCCGGTGGTGTTCTGGGTGGCGCCGGCCTGGATGAGCCATGTGGTTGCTCTCTTGATGCTGCCGGCCATGATCCTTCTCGTCGCCTCGCAGGTGCCTGCGGGACGCATCAAGGCTGCCGTCAAGCACCCCATGCTGCTGGCCGTCAAGATCTGGGCCCTGGCCCACCTTTTGGTCAATGGCGACCTGGCGTCTGTGCTGCTGTTCGGCGGTTTTCTGGCCTGGGCCGTTGTCGACAGGATTTCCGAGAAGAAGCGGTTGCGGGCAGGAATAACCACCAATCCTGTGGCTGGTCCGTTGAAATGGGATATCATCGCGCTCGTCGGCGGCCTTGTGGTCTATGTGCTATTCGTGGCAGGGCTGCATGAATGGCTCATGGGAGTGCCGCCGATCATCGGAATGTGACCGGTCTGCAGGGGTAACGTTGCGCTTTCGACGCGCTACCCCCTTACAGAAGCCTTAAAATCGGCTAGAAGGCCCCACACAACGCCGCTTGCGGCAGGAATTTGAGAGGGCCGGCTTCGGTCGGTGACGCGATGACAGACGACAATTCAACATTCATCCGCGAGGTCAATGAGGATCTGCGCTCGGATTACATGAAGGCACTGTGGAAGCGGTTTCGCTTCGTGCTGCTCGCCGTTGCCATCGGTGTCGTGGCGGTGACTGCAGGACTGCGCGGTTGGGAGTACTGGAAGGAAACCACCGCTGCCAAATCCGGTGATGTCTTTCTGGCGGCCTTGGAAAAGGCCCGCAGCGGCAATACCGATGCGGCGCTTGCGGAATTCCAGGAACTTGAGAAAACCGGTTACGGCTCCTATCCGGTGCTGGCGCAAATGCGTGCGGCAACCGTTCTGGCCGACAAGGGCGATGCCGCCAGCGCAATTGCCGCATTCACCGAAGTCGGCAAGGATGTGTCCCAGCCGGTTGCCATTCGCGATGCAGCCCGTTTGCGCGCAGCTTACCTGTTGATCGACAATGGCAGCTATGCCGATGTCTCGGCGGAAGTTGAAGTGCTGGCTGTTCCGTCCAACCCGGCCCGTCATTCGGCCCGCGAGGCGCTGGGGATTTCAGCCTACAAGGCGGGCGAACTGAAGCAGGCCGCCGAGTGGTTTGATGCGATCGCCGCCGACCGCGAAACACCAAATGGCATAAAGACACGTGCCGGCCTGATGCTGGACCTGATTGCCGCAAAGGGTGGCGCGTCCTGACCGGGCGACCACCCAGGACCATGACGCTGCCTGCGGGCAAGGATCACCCATGACCATTACCCTCGCCATTGTCGGGCGTCCCAATGTCGGCAAGTCCACCTTGTTCAACCGGTTGGCCGGTCGCAAGCTGGCGCTTGTTGACGATACGCCGGGCGTGACCCGCGACCGCCGGCCCGGCGACGCCAAACTGGTCGACCTGCGGTTTCGCATGATCGACACTGCCGGTCTCGAAGTTGCCGGACCTGACACGCTTGAAGGCCGTATGCGCGCCCAGAGCGAAGCGGCGATGGACGAGGCCGACGGCGCTCTGTTCCTGATCGACGCCAAGGCCGGCCTCACGCCGGCCGACGAATTGCTGGCCGGTATTTTGCGAAAGCGCGGCAAGCCGGTGGTGCTGGTCGCCAACAAGGCGGAATCCAAGGGGTCGGAATCGGGCATGTATGATGCCTTCCGCCTTGGCCTTGGCGAGCCGTGCCCGATCTCTGCCGAGCACGGCGGCGGTATGCTGGATCTGCGCGATGCCATCGTTGAAGCCTTTGGCGAGGACCGCTGCTTTCCACCCAAGAACGATCCGCTGGCCGAAGCCATCACCGATGTCGACATCCCGATCCCCCAGGGGGCGGATGACGAGGACGAGGGGCCGGAATACGATGAAACCAAGCCGTTGCGGGTTGCGATCGTCGGGCGCCCGAATGCCGGCAAGTCCACCCTGATCAACCGGTTTCTGGGCGAGGAGCGGTTGCTCACCGGTCCGGAAGCCGGCATCACCCGCGATTCCATTGCCGTGGATTTCGAGTGGCAGGGCCGCAAGATCAAATTGTTCGACACTGCCGGACTGCGCCGCAAGGCCCGTGTTCAGGAAAAGCTTGAAAAGCTCTCGGTCGCTGACGCGCTGCGCGCCATCCGCTTTGCTGAAGTGGTGGTCATCGTCTTTGATTCCACCATTCCCTTCGAAAAGCAGGATCTGCAGATCGCCGATCTGGTGGTCCGCGAGGGCAGGGCGCCTGTCATCGCCTTCAACAAGTGGGACCTGATCGACAACCGGCAGGAAAAACTGGCTGAACTGCGCGAGATGACCGAGCGCCTGCTGCCGCAGATCCGCGGCATTCGCGCCGTCACCGTCGCCGGACAGACTGGCGATGGTCTCGACCGGCTGATGGAAAACATCGCCTTTGTCCACAAGACCTGGAACAAGCGTGTTTCCACCGCAAAGCTCAACCGCTGGCTCGACCACACCCAGGGGCATCACCCGCCACCGGCTGTGTCGGGGCGCCGGCTCAAGCTCAAATACATGACCCAGATCAAGTCGCGCCCACCGGGTTTCATGATTTCCTGCACCAGGCCCGAAGCCGTGCCGGAATCCTACACCCGCTATCTGGTCAACTCGCTGCGCAAGGATTTTGACATGCCGGGCATTCCCCTGCGTGTTGTCTATCGCAGTGGCGACAATCCCTACGCCTCAAAGGACGGCAAGCCCAAGCGGGCTTCGGTCATGCCGAAGAAATCCGCAAGGCGGACGGTGTCGGGCAAGCTGGCCCCGAAAAAACGCAGCGGCTGATGGAACAGCCGGTCTTCTGGCGCGTTTGAAGTGTTACTACGCAGTGCGTTTTTTGATGGGCGCTCATTAACGCTCCATCAAGGTTAATGCTCCATTCTCAAGCACAGTATCGAGTATGTGTCTTGAGTTCGGAGTTGTTGTTTTGCGTCAGAAGCGTCGTTCGCCCGACCGCGGCCATTCCTGGATTGGCCGCTTGTCTGCGCCCCTGGTCTTCGGCCTTGCGGCATTCCTGTCTTCACCCACTGTGACATCTCATGCCGACATGGCCACCATGCTGGGCGGCAGCGAAGGGGCTGACGCGCGCTGGAAAACCTTCCTGACCGCATCCCCTGCCGGATCGATCCAGGCGGCTGAGCTTGAATTCGCCGATCCGATCCTCACATCGTCGATCGCGTCGGGTGCAGGCGTGACCCTGCCCAATGGTGACAAGATCGCTTTCATGGGCAAGATTGGCGCGGCCGATCCGCGTCCTGATGCCGATCGCGTCACCCGCCATCTCAAGCAGGGGCGGGTCATTGCTGTTGCTCCGGTGCAGCCGCCGAAGGATTTCTCCGCCGGCTCGGTGCTTGAGAGGCAGTCCAGCCTGATGGCGCCAGTTCCTGATCTCAAGAACAGCATGGCATTCCTCAAGCCCAGCATCCGCGGCAAGGAATTCGAGATAGCGACGGCGTTCTACCCAAGCGGCAAAGCCATGGTTACATCTCAGGTCTCTCCGATGCTGGCGAGCCTGGTGACCAATGACAATCCCGATGTTCTCGCCACGGCCTATGCCCCGCCGGCGCCCGACTACGCCAAGCAATCGCCATTCAGTTCGGTGCTGCGCGAGGAAACCAAGCGCGGACGGTTCATTCCGCCGGTTGGCGAGAAAGACCATGCATGGGCCGGGACGGCGCTTCCCGCCAACACCTTCTCGGAAGCCGAGCAGCGCTGCCTTGCAGCCGGAATCTATTTCGAGGCGAGAGGCGAAACGGTCAAGGGACAGGCAGCCGTTGCCCAGGTGATTCTCAATCGAGTTCGCAATCCGACCTATCCGTCCACGGTGTGCGGTGTCGTGTACCAGAATGACAACTGGCGCAACCGGTGCCAGTTTTCCTTCGCGTGCGACGGCATCAAGGACAGGGTCCGCTCCCCCAAGCACTGGGATATGGCCGAGGAAATCGCGCTGGCGACCACCGCCGGCAAGATATGGCTCACGGAAGTCGGCTCTTCGACCCACTACCACGCGACCTATGTCAGCCCGCCCTGGGCCCGCAAGATGCGCCGGGTTGGAAAGATCGGCCTCCACATTTTCTACGTGACCTATGGCGGCGGTTGGTCCTGATTTCGCCGAAAACATAAGGCCATTAGCGTCTTTTAGGTGTGAAGTTTTCGGGCTGATACGGAAGCGCCGCCGATCCTGCCTGACGCGCCACGGTCTGCGTGAGTCTGACGCAGTGCGCCAAGTTTTTCTGATACTTCTGTAGCGGGTCCTGTCCGAGCCCTCTCAACGTATTGAATTCAGTGAGGAAAATCCTTCCCTACTAAGGCCTCTCCGCGCCTTGACTATGATCTGACCTAAAACTATGTTGCGCCCGACTTCGATACGGACTTTTTCCGGTCGTCGCTG
>CAXBIE010000120.1:0-12637 GCA_963975635.1 uncultured Hoeflea sp.
GCTGGTATATCGAGCATGGCGTCATGCTCTACAAAGGCCACAAGGTGGTCGAGATCGACCGCAAGGCGAAAACAGTCAGGTCCGAGCATGGCGAGGTTGCCGCTTATGACAAGCTGGTGATCGCCACCGGTTCGGCACCGTTCATCATCCCGGTTCCGGGCCACAAGCTTCCCGGCGTGCTGACCTATCGTGATCTTGATGATGTTGACGCGATGCTTCTGGCGGCCCAGTCCCGCGGCAAGGCGGTCGTTATCGGTGGTGGCTTGCTCGGCCTTGAAGCCGCGGCGGGCCTCAAGGAGCGCGGCATGGATGTGACCGTCATCCACCTGATGCCGTCCTTGATGGAGCGGCAGCTCGATCCCGCCGCCGGTTATCTGCTGAAGCAGGAACTTCAGAGGCGCGGCATCAAGGTCATCACCAAGGCCAGCACCAAGCAGATTCTGGGCGAATCCCGGGTCGAAGGCATCGAGCTTGAGGATGGCACGATCATTCCAGCAACGCTGGTGGTCATGGCGGTCGGTATCCGGCCAAGTGCTGCGCTGGCAAAAGACGCCGGGCTCTCGGTCAATCGCGGCATCGTTGTGTCCGATCACATGCAGACCAGCGATCCCGATATCTATTCGGTCGGAGAGTGCGTAGAGGTCAACGGCAATGTCTACGGGCTGGTGGCGCCGCTCTACCAGATGGCGGAGGTTGCTGCCGCTCATCTCTGTGGCGGTTCAGACCAACGCTTTGTGGAAACCTCGACAGCCACCAAGCTCAAGGTCACCGGCATCAATCTTTACTCGGTCGGGGACTTTGCAGAGGCCGAGGACCGTGAGGAAATCGTGCTGCGCGATGCTGCAGCGGGTGTCTACAAACGGCTGGTGCTCAAGGATAACAGGATCCTCGGCGTGGTGCTCTATGGCGAAACCGCCGATGGCGCCTGGTTCTTCGATCATCTGAAGAAGCAGACAGATATTTCGGAGATGCGCGAGTCCCTCATTTTCGGACAGGCCTATCAGGGAGGGTCCCCCATGGACCCTATGGCAGCCGTTGCAGCCTTGCCAGATGATGCGGAAATCTGCGGCTGCAACGGCGTTTGCAAAGGAAAAATCACCGGGGCAATTACGTCGAAAGGACTGAGCGGGCTTGATGAGGTGCGGGCTCATACCAAGGCGTCTGCTTCCTGCGGGACATGCACCGGCCTGGTCGAGCAATTGCTCGCCCTGACCTTGGGCGATGCTTACAATCCTGCCGCGGTGACGCCGATGTGCGGCTGCACGGGTCTGGGCCATGACGATGTGCGCCGCCTGATCAAGGCCAAGGAACTGAAGACCATTCCGGCGGTGATGCAGGAACTGGAATGGAAGACCTCCTGCGGCTGCGCCAAGTGCCGTCCCGCGCTGAATTACTATCTGGTATGCGACTGGCCGGATGAATATGCCGATGACTACCAGTCGCGTTTCATCAACGAGCGGGTCCACGCCAATATCCAGAAGGATGGCACCTATTCAGTGGTGCCGCGGATGTGGGGCGGCATGACGTCGTCCACAGAACTCCGGGCCATCGCCGATGTGGTCGACAAATTCAACATTCCAGCGGTCAAATGCACCGGCGGCCAGCGCATCGACATGCTCGGCATCAAGAAGGAAGACCTGCCAGCCGTGTGGGCGGATCTTGGCAAGGCCGGGTTTGTCTCCGGTCAGGCCTATGCCAAAGGGCTTCGAACGGTCAAAACCTGTGTTGGCACCGACTGGTGCCGGTTCGGCACACAGGATTCCACCGGCCTCGGCATCAAGCTGGAGAAATTCATGTGGGGCTCCTGGACTCCGGCGAAACTGAAGCTGGCAGTCTCCGGCTGCCCGCGCAACTGCGCCGAAGCCACCTGCAAGGACATCGGCGTCATCTGTGTCGACAGCGGATACGAGATCCATTTTGCCGGCGCTGCCGGTCTCGACATCAAGGGCACGGAAATTCTCGGGCATGTGAAAACCGAGGACGAGGTCATGGAGCATGTTGTGGCGCTGGCGCAGATGTACCGCGAGCAGGGGCGTTATCTCGAACGCATCTACAAATGGGCCAAGCGCATCGGTCTCGATGAAATACGCGACCAGATCATGCAGCAGCCGGAGAAGCGCAAAAGCTATTACGAGCGTTTCGTCTTCAGCCAGAAATTCGCCCAGGTCGATCCCTGGTCGGAACGGGTTTCGGGCAAGGACAAGCATGAGTTCAACCCGATGGCGACACTGAGCCTGGAGGCAGCGGAATGAATGCGATGACACAGTCATGGGTTCGGGTCGGCACACTCAGCGACATTCCGCGGCGCGGTGCACGTTGTGTGAAAAATGGTGAGATGAGCATCGCCATCTTCCGCACCGCCGATGACCGGGTGTTTGCGCTGGAGGACAAGTGCCCGCACAAGAACGGCCCCTTGAGCCAGGGCATCGTGCATGATGGCTGCGTCACCTGCCCGCTGCACAATTGGGTCATCAGCCTTGAGACGGGCGCAGCGCTGGGTGCTGATGAGGGGCAGACGCTGTCGATCCCGGTCAAGCTGGAAGGCGACGAGATCATTCTCGGCCTTGGCGTTGCGAAATGACCGCCGGCCCGGCATGCGCGGTCAAGACGACTTGTCCGTATTGCGGGGTGGGCTGTGGAGTCCTGGCTGCCATTGAGGAGGATGGCGCCGTGACGATCAAGGGCGACCCGGACCACCCCGCAAACCTCGGACGGTTGTGCTCCAAGGGCTCGGCGCTGGGCGAAACCGTGGATCTCGATGGGCGTCTGCTGTTTCCGGACATTGGCGGCAGCCGCGCATCCTGGGACGAGGCGCTGGATCTTGTGGCGTCACGGTTTTCGCAGGCAATCACTGAGCACGGACCCGACAGTGTGGCGTTCTATGTCTCGGGCCAGATCCTGACCGAGGACTACTATGTGGCCAACAAGCTGATGAAAGGCTTCATCGGCTCGGCCAATATCGACACCAATTCACGGCTGTGCATGGCGTCCTCGGTCGCCGGCCATCGCCGCGCCTTTGGCAGCGATACGGTGCCGGGGACCTACGAAGATCTGGAACTGGCCGATCTGGTGGTGTTGACCGGGTCGAACCTGGCCTGGTGTCACCCGGTGCTTTATCAGCGCATTGCGGCGGCGAAGGCCGCGCGGCCCCAGATGAAGGTGGTGCTGATCGATCCGCGCCGGACCATGAGCGCCGACCTTGCCGACCTGCATCTGGCCATTGCGCCCGATGGCGATGTCAGCCTGTTTCTCGGCCTGCTGGCGCATCTCGCTGACAACGGTCATGTCAATGAGGCCTATGTCAAAACACATACCAGCGGGTTCGATCAGGCTCTAAAGATTGCCCGTTCTCAGAACCTGGTCGGTCTGGCGGCCAAGACCGGGCTGGACGCCACGCAGCTCCAACAGTTCTACGCGCTCTGGGCCGGATCGGAGAAAGTGGTTACGGTTTACAGCCAGGGCGTCAATCAATCGCGGACCGGCACCGACAAGGTCAACGCCATCATCAATTGTCATCTGGCGACAGGGCGCATCGGCAAGCCCGGTATGGGGCCATTCTCGGTGACTGGCCAACCCAATGCCATGGGAGGCCGCGAGGTCGGCGGTCTCGCAAATATGCTGGCTGCTCACATGGAACTCGAGAACGCCGAGCATCGCGACCGGGTGCAGCGCTTCTGGGACTCGCCGGTGATTGCCGACAAGGCCGGGCTCAAGGCGGTCGATCTCTTTCAGGCGGTGGCTGACGGCAAGATCAAGGCGCTCTGGATCATGGCCACAAATCCAGTGGACTCCATGCCGGACGCGGGTGCCGTGGAAGAGGCGCTTAAGGCCTGTCCCTTCCTCGTGGTGTCCGACATCATGGCCGAAACCGACACCATCCGGCATGCGCATGTGAAACTGCCGTCGCTGGGATGGGGCGAGAAAGACGGGACCGTAACCAATTCCGAGCGCCGCATCTCGCGCCAGCGGGCGTTCTTGACCGCCCCCGGCGAAGCAAAGGCCGATTGGTGGCAGATGGCCGAGGTCGGCAAGCGCATGGGCTATGCGGATGCCTTCGATTTTCCCAATGCCGCGTCGATCATGCGTGAATATGCGGCGCAAACGGCGTTCGAGAACGACGGGACGCGTGATCTCGATATTGGTTCGATCGCCGATATCGACGATGGCGCCTATGAAGCGCTTGCCCCGTTCCAATGGCCAAGGCCGTTGCCGGATCTCTCGATCCCGGCTGACAAGCGCTTCTTTGCCAATGGCGGGTTTTTCACGCCGGACCGCTTGGCCCGGTTTGTTGCGGTGGCGCCCCCCGGTCAGTTGGCGGCAACCGCTCGCCACAGGTTCACACTGAACACCGGCCGCATTCGTGATCACTGGCACACCATGACACGGACAGCCAAAAGTGCACGTCTGTCTGCGCATATTGCCGAACCCTTCGCAGAGATTCATCCAGGCGACGCCAAGGCTCTTGGCATTGGCGAGGCTGATCTGGTTCGGGTCGGGAGTGAGCGGGGCGAGATCGTGGTGCGGGCGCTGATTACTGACCGCCAGCAGCGCGGTCACATCTTCGTGCCGATGCACTGGACAGATCAATGGGCATCGGGTGCGCGGGTGGATCGCCTTGTGGCGCCAGTTGTCGATCCGGTGTCCGGCCAGCCTGCCCTGAAAAACACTGCCGCCAGTCTGGCGAGATTTGAAGCGTCTCATTACGGGTTTGTGGTCAGCCGCAATAAACCAATCCTTGAGGGCGCGGCCTATTGGGCGCTTGCCCGCAGCGTCGGTGGCTGGCGTGCGGAATTCGCGCTGGCGGAAGATGATGAGGACCGTCAGCGGCTTGTCTGTGCGGTGTTGGGCATTGATCAAGGCACTCCGTTGCTGTCGTTTGCCGACCCCAAAAGCGGGCTGGTCCGATACGCCGCGTTCGACGGCACCTCTCTGATAGGTGCGGTTTTTATCTCACGTAAACCGGTCACGGTTTCGCGCAGCTGGGCTGCTGATCAGCTCGAGCAGGATTACGCCAATTTATCATCGCGCTGGCAGATTATCGCCGGGCGCCCGGCCAACGACATGCCGGACAAGGGCGCCATCGTCTGCGCCTGCATGAATGTCGGGGTGAATGACATCATCGGCGCGATAAGCGGCGGTTGCGGCAGCGTTGACGCGGTCGCACGGGCCACCAGCGCCGGCACCAATTGCGGCTCCTGCAAAGCGGAAATCAAGGTGATACTCGATGAACATCACATTATTGCAGCCGAGTAGAAGCCGGCGCGGACAAGCGCGTCAGCAGCGGATGGCGCCGCTGGCCACATTGCCGGTGTTCTACAAGCTTCACGGAAAAAAGGTTCTGATTGCCGGCGGCTCAGAAGCAGCCGCATGGAAAGCCGAACTGCTGGCCGCGGCTGGCGCTGAAGTCCACATCCATGCGGAGCGGCTTGATCCGGTGTTCGCGGAACTGATCGCCTCGCCACCCGTTTCCGGCTCCTACATCTGGCACGACAGTCCGTGGTCGGCGGATTGTTTTGCAGCCATGCAGATCGCAATCTGCGACGCGGAAACCGATGGTGAGGCGCAGGCATTTTACTGCGCCGCGCGCGCCGCAGGCGTTGCGGTCAACGTGATCGACAAGCCCGACTGGTGCGAGTTCCAGTTCGGCTCGATCGTCAACCGGTCGCCTGCCGTCATCTCCATCTCGACCGACGGCGCGGCTCCGATTCTCGGCCAGGCGATCAGACGCCGGATCGAGACACTGATTCCACCTGCGCTGGCTGGCTGGGCCCAACTGGCGCAGACCATCCGCAACGCCGTCAATGAGCGTTTGCTGCCGGGCCCGCAGCGGCGTGCGTTTTGGGAATCCTTTGTTGACCGGGTATTTGATGCAGAACCGCAGCAGGATGCGGTTGAGGACTTGCTGCGCCATTCAAATGAGATCAGGGCAAGGGGATCTCGGGGGCAGGGCAGGGTGACGCTGGTCGGAGCCGGCCCGGGTGATGCCGAACTGCTGACCTTGAAAGCTGTTCGTGCGCTGCAGGCTGCCGATGTCATTCTGTTTGATGACCTTGTATCAGCCGACGTGCTGGAACTGGCGCGCCGCGAGGCCAAGCGCATGCTGGTTGGCAAACGCGGCGGCCGCGAGAGCTGCAAGCAGGACGACATCAACGCAACAATGGTCGCGCTGGCCAGGGCAGGCAAGCATGTGGTTCGCCTGAAAGGCGGCGACCCGATGATTTTCGGGCGCGCCGGCGAGGAAATCGCCATGCTCGAGAACAACGGAATCGCTGTCTCTGTGGTCCCCGGCATTACCTCTGCGCTGGCGATGGCGTCACAGCTGGGGATCTCGCTGACGCATCGCGATCATGCACAATCCGTCCGCTTTGTTACAGGTCATAGCCGCGACGGCTCCTTGCCCTCCGACCTGGACTGGTCCGGAATTGCGGATGCGAAAACCACCACCATTTTCTACATGGGCGGCCGGACGGCCTCGCAAATTGCGGTGAAGCTGGAGTTGAATGGCATGAACCCGGCCACGCCCATCGTCATCTGCAAATCTGTTGCACGCGATGGTTTCTCGCGATGGTCAGGCGCCCTTGCTGACCTCGCCGCGGGAACGGCAGAGATGGGCACAAGTGAGCCAGTGCTGATTGGCGTCGGACCGGTTTTTGCCGCGCAGGCCGTAAATGATGTGGCGGACGTTCAGGCCAGCGGGAGAAGTTGTCAGTCATAACCGCAGTCTGGCCATCAGCATGATCTGCAGTTCGATTTGCAATCCTTGGTGCAGGTACAAATTATCCCGCCAGAAATCGGGGCTTCGGAGTTCCCGGGACACGCTCAGTCGGAGCGGACCTCGCCGCCGGATTCGCTGCTGTCTGGGGTCGTGTCTTTATGACTGAGATCGCGACAGATGCTGCGCTGCCTGTGCGATGATCACTTCAAGTGGCTGATCAATGTCGATGGAGATCGAATCCTCGTCGGGGGCAGGTGGCTCCAGTGCTGCAAACTGGCTGTCGAGCAATGCCAGTGGCATGAAATGGTCTCTACGGGCCTGCATGCGTTTGCTGATGATTTCCCGAGTACCGGTGAGATGAATAAATGTCACCATCGCACCGGCATGATGCCGGATCATGTCGCGATAGCTGCGCTTGAGTGCCGAGCACCCAATGATCAGCGGTTCCGGGCTTTTTGCGAATTCCCGGCCAATGGCTTCAAGCCACGGCCAGCGGTCCTGATCCGTTAACGGATTGCCCGCCGACATCTTGTCGACATTGGCTTGCGGGTGCAGGGCGTCCCCGTCAACAAAGCGGATTGAGGTGCTGCGCGACAGGCCTTCACCGACGCTGGTCTTGCCGCAACCCGAAACACCCATGACAATTGCGCAGCGCGTCATGTCACAGCGACGCGGTTATGCCGCCATCGACATAAAGCGTGTGGCCGTTGACGAATGAAGAAGCGTCCGACGCCAGGAAGATGCAAGCGCCGACGAGTTCATCGACCTGCCCCCAGCGGCCGGCCGGCGTGCGTTTTTCGAGCCAGGTGCTGAACTCCGGATCAGCCACCAGGGCGGCATTGAGCGGTGTGTCGAAATAACCCGGCGCGATGGCGTTGCACTGAAGGCCATGTCTGGCCCAGTCGGTGGCCATGCCCTTGGTCAAGTTGCCCACCGCACCCTTGGTGGCGGTGTAGGGCGCGATCGAGGGGCGGGCGAGGGCGGTTTGCACAGAGGCAATGTTGATGATCTTGCCGCGCTTGCGGTCTATCATGTGGCGGGCAACGGCCTGGCCGACATTGAACACTGAGCTGATATTGGTGCGCAGCAGCAGCTCGAATACATCGGCGGAAAAATCCTCAAGTGGCCCGCGATGCTGCATGCCGGCATTGTTGACGCAGATATCTATTGGGCCTGTCGATGCTTCGAACCCATCCACCGCGGCGCGGGCAGCTGCGTGATCGGTGACGTCAAAGACAAGCTGATGGATTGTAGCGCCGGTACCGGCCAGCCGGGCTGCCGCATCGGCAAGCCTGGTCTCATCGCGGCCATTGAGCACCAGGTTTGCCCCGGCTCTGGCGAGGCCGGCGGCAAGCGCAAAGCCGATCCCCTGAGACGATCCGGTAATGAGCGCTGTGCGCCCGCTCAGGTCAAACAGGGTGAGATCGGTCATGTGCAAGGCCTCGATGGAGTGATGTGGCGACTACCTTTCCAGACCTATGGGCTGTCAAGCACGGGGTCAATATCGCTGCCGGGCGGAGATATTGACCCCGCTGCGCGGAGAGACGCATAACGAGGTGGCGGTGGCGGATCGCAACCCGTTGCAGAGTCGGTGTCATCGGTGTCAGCGCGGCGCGCCCAGAAATGCCTCAAGTGCAGTAAGTTCCGGCTGACGGATTTCGTGGCCGCCGTCATGGAAACTGGTCTGCAGCTTGGCTCCCTGTTCATTGAAATAGCTGGCGAGACCCTCGGTCATTGGAAAGGGACAGATCGGATCGCGGCGCCCGGCAGTGATCAAAACCCCGGTACCGGCAAGTGCCGGGTTTGCGTCCGGAGCCCACGGGATCAGAGGGTGGAGCAGGGCAATACGGTCGAACAGTTCAGCCTGTTTGAAGGCAACGGACGCGAGAATGTTGGCTCCATTCGAATAGCCCAGCGCATAGACAGGACTGTCCGGATGTGCAGCTTTATGTGCGGCGATGAACTCCGCCATTTTCTCGGTCCGCCGGGCCAGATCAGCCATGTCGTAGACGCCCTCGGCGGCGCGCCGGAAGAAGCGCAGCGCGCCGTTCTCCGAAACGTCCCCGCGCGGCGACACGAGTCCTGCGTCGGGGAGGATCTGGCTCACCAGTTCCGGAAACTGATGTTCGTCGCCTCCGGTGCCATGGAAAGCGAAGACCAATGGAGCATTGGCTGCAGGCGCTTTTGTCAGTGCATGATAGTGGGATTGCGTCATGGTAGCCTCCGGCGGCGGGAGCGCACTCCCGCCTTCAAGCGTCAGTCGGTGATGGGTTCGAGAAGCTGCGTGATCTGCTCACGATGCTGTTCATAGCGGGTTGGCAGTTTCAGGCTTTCACCAAGATGGGCGATGTCCTCGTCGCGGTCGAATCCGGGTTCATTGGTGGCGACTTCGAACAATACACCACCCGGGGTGCGGAAATAGATGGCCCAGAAATAGTCGCGGTCGATCAACGGTGTCACCTGATAGCCGGTGTCCATCAACGCCTTGCGGACCTCGAGCTGGGCTGCCCGGTCTTCCACCGCGAAGGCGATATGATGCACCGAGCCAGCGCCCTGACGGGCATCTCCGGCATCCGGCACAGCCTCGATGTCGATGACATCGGCGCCATTGCCGCCGGGAACCGTGAAACGGGTGTGATTGCCTTGGCTGTCGACCTCTTGGTAGCCCATGAAGCGGAGCAACTCGCCGGTGGCGGCAGCGTCCTTGAGTCTGAGGCTGGCGCCGCGAAAGCCCTGGATGGCTTCAGAGCCCGCGATATCGCCATGCTGCCAGCCCGTGCGGCCGTCGCCATCGACTTCGATCAGCGAAAAGGTTTCATGGTCGGGGCCGTCGAAGCGCAGCCGTTTTTCGCCGAAGACCTCGCTCTCGCTCAAGCCGCTGACGTTTTGAGCCACCAGCCGGTTCTTCCAGAAATCGAGCGTGCCTTTGGGAACGGTGAAATAGGTGTCGCCGACTTCACCCGCACCCTGACGCCCCTTGGCGATGTTGGGGAAGGGGAAGTAGGTCATGACGGATCCGGGTGTGCCGAATTCGTCGCCGTAATAGAGATGATAGACATCGGGTGCATCGAAGTTCACGGTTTTCTTGACCCGCCGCAGGCCGAGCTTCTTGGTGAAGAAATCGCTGTTCTGCTGTGCATGGGCGGCCATCGAGGTGACGTGATGCAGGCCCTTGATTTGCGTGATCATGTGGTTGGTCCTTTCCATAGCGAGGCTGTGTTTCAGTCTTGACTGGAAGATGGCGCAGACCAGGGGTGAATTAAATGGCAATAATGTTGACAATATTATTGCGAAAAACGTAATAATTGCTGATGAATGAATTCTCTCAGATCAGGGCTTTTCTGGCGGTCGCCGAACTTCACAGTTTCGTTGCAGCCGCACGCCTGCTGTCGATGACAGCGCCATCGGTCACGCGCGCTGTCGGTGCGCTTGAGGACCGGCTTGGTGTGCAATTGTTGCTGCGGACCACCCGGCAAGTCTCGCTGACCTCGGCTGGTGCGATTTATGCGGCACGTGTTGCGCCCTTGCTTGCAGAGTTCGAGAAGGCCGGCGAAGAAGTGCGCGAGCAGCAGGGCGAGGCGGCGGGCCTGCTGCGGATCAATGCGCCGATGTCGCTGGGCCTGCAGGTGCTGCCCGATGTGGCCTCCGGGTTTCGGGCCAAGTATCCAGACACGACCCTTTCGCTGAGCCTGACCGACCGGTTTGTCGATATCGTTTCCGACAATATCGACCTGGCAATCCGGATATCGCAAGCGCCCAGGGACAAATCGACGATCTGGCGCAAGATCTGCCGGGTGCGGCGGGTGCTTGTTGCTTCTCCTGGCTACCTGGAGGCCTCCGGCAGCATTGCAAAGCCGGAAGATCTCCACACCCGCGCCTGCCTTGCCTATGATGAGGAGGCTGTGAGTGAAACCTGGGAGCTTTCCAGTGCCGGGCGGACCCACAAGGTTCGGGCCGGGCAGGCGCTTGCCGGCAACAATGGAGACCTGATTGCGCGACTGGCTGAAAACGGCGAAGGCGTGGCATTGCTGCCGCTGTTTATTGTGGAGCCGGCGCTGTCCAGCCAGCGGCTGCAGCAGGTCCTGCCCGACTGGGAACCAACACCCCTGTGGCTGACATTGTACTATCCGCCTTATGAGAAACTGCCACTGCGGGTGAAAACGTTCTCGGATTTCTTCGAGGATTACGTCACCCGCAGCCAATCGATTTGAGCTGGCGCATATTGATCTGCTGCGGCCGGTTCAGATCAGTTGGATGCGGGGTCTCGCCACAGCGCTTCAGAAGCTGGCGCGAAACCGCTCGTTGAGCCGGGCGACTGCCGTTTCTGGCTGTATGTGTCCGCGCAAGGCATCGGTGACAATCTCCGAGCCTTCTTCCTGAAACTGCATATAACCGTCATGTCGCGGCCGCAGCCAGGCAGTCTCGTGGGTCAGGCGCGTGTTGTAATAGGCATCCAGAACGGATGCATTGACTGCCGCATTGCTCCAGGCGAGTGCATTGCCCGGCTGGCCGTTGGCGTCGACATAGAGTCCGGACTGGCATTCTGCACCGGCCAGCCAAAGGGCGAATTCGGTGCAGAGTTGGGGATGAGCGGTCTTTGACGAGATGGCGATTCCGGTGCCTCCGAGGGCTGATCCCAATGGGCCGTTGCGGCCCAGAACCGGCATGTCGGTAAAGCTGATACGGTTGGCGCGGTAGCCGTCATTGGCATAGCCCTTGTAGAGATAGACCAGCGGCGCAATGTGATAGCGGTCGGAGCAGGACAACTCATCCAGAGCGGCGATCGGGTCCATGGTATAGAAGGTCTCATCCATATGCCGCGAAACCGCATGCAGCTGTTCAAAGACCTGCAGTCCGGTTTCGTCATCAATAAGATCGCCATGGCTTGTGGCGCAGGGGCGGCCGAGATTTGCGGCCAGGGTGTAGAAACTCATCAGCACATGCGGCGATCGCAGAGGCCAGATCACGTTTCCGTCCTCTGCCTTGCGGATCACGTCAGCCCAGCTCCGGACGCGTCGCGACAAGTCGGCACGGTGGGCCTGAACCTGTGTCGCGGCATCGATCGGCAAGGCCCATTGCTTGCCATGCAGGAAATAGCTCTGGAAGCTGCGGCCGACAGACTGGTTGGCGAGTTCCGCCAGTGCATCATTGCTGGCGTGGGTCTCGAATGCCAGCAGGCATCCCTGATCAGCCACCGAACCGACATGCGGATGATCGATCACCATCAGATCATAGTTTGCGGCCAGTTCATCAACAGGCGTCGTCTCAAATCCCTGTAGTGATCGCTTGTCCCAGGTGATGGCGACACCCGGGTGGGTCAGCGCAAAGGCCTTGGCGGCTGCAACGACCGGATCAAATCCGCGCGGATCGGACCAGGTCATTCCTCTCAACTCAATAGGATCAGTCATCCATCTCTCCCTTGTGCTATGGGAAGCCTAATTCCAGATATTCATTTATGAAAGATGTTTTTATATACGCCACACCAGATGGAGGATGTAGCTTTTCAATCGGCCCTGCGGCTCGGCCGGAGTGACCATGCTTCCATTCGGGTTCTCGGCTGGCCGAACCGGTAAAGGTGCCTCCGCACGCCTTGGAGCCCTGACCTGGCGGGCAGACAGGATATGCAACTATCATAAGAGCGGCTGCCGGACGCTGGCTGGCGGACGGATTCACGACGTTTGGCGCCAGAACAGCGTGTTCCCAGGTGCATTTGAACGGCTGAGCAGTGCGAAAGCCGCAGGATGCCCATCATTCGGGTTCGCGAGTGGTCTGTTTTGGAAATAAAATCCGAACCCGAAATTGCCCGAAAAGGCGGTTTTCCGGGCTTTCGAAATGCCGCCTTCGGGATTTTTCCTGTTTGGTCAAAGAAAATGACATTTTTGTAAAAAAGGGAGTTGACTCATTGGGAGGGTGGCCCCTATA
>CAXBIE010000121.1:0-12568 GCA_963975635.1 uncultured Hoeflea sp.
CGGCGCCCGGCTGATCCCCTCGGCGCTGGCTGCGCTGATTTCCACCATGGAGCCGGTCTTTGGCCCGGTCTGGGTGTGGCTCATTCATGGTGAGGTTCCAGCGCCGCGCACGCTGATCGGCGGTGGTGCGGTGTTCCTCGCCCTGATTTGCCACATTCTCTGGCAATGGCATCGAAGCCGCCGCACAGCGCTGCCATTGCCCAACTGAACCGCGAACGTCCGGCTGCGGTTCAGTTGTAACGTCAGGCCCGTTGCCAGGATTATCAATCGCCGATCTTCAGCGCCTCGATGAAAGCTTCCTGCGGGATGTCGACCTTGCCGAACTGCCGCATCTTCTTCTTGCCGGCCTTCTGCTTGTCCAGAAGCTTGCGCTTGCGGGTGGCGTCGCCGCCATAGCACTTGGCGGTCACGTCCTTGCGCATCGCCGAGATGGTTTCGCGCGCCACCACCTTGCCGCCAATGGCGGCCTGGATCGGGATCTTGAACATGTGCCGCGGGATCAGGTCCTTGAGCTTTTCGCACATCACCCGGCCACGCTTTTCCGCCGCCGAGCGGTGCACCAGCATTGACAGCGCATCCACCGGCTCGTCATTGACCAGGATCGACATCCGCACGAGGTCGCCCACCTCATGGCCGGTGATCTGGTAATCGAAACTGGCATAGCCCTTGGAAATGGATTTCAAGCGGTCGTAGAAATCGAACACCACCTCGTTGAGCGGCAGTTGATAGGTCACCATCGCCCGCTTGCCGACATAGCTGAGGTCGGTCTGGATGCCGCGGCGGTCCTGGCACAGCTTCAGGATCGCACCGAGATATTCGTCCGGCGTCAGGATCGTCGCCTTGATCCACGGCTCTTCGATGCTTGAAATCTTGACCACGTCGGGCATGTCGGCCGGATTGTGCAGTTCCAGCACATGGCCATTGGTCATGTTCATCCGGTAGACCACCGACGGGGCAGTGGCGATCAGGTCGAGATTGAACTCGCGCTCCAGCCGTTCCTGGATGATTTCCAGATGCAACAAGCCAAGGAAGCCGCAGCGGAAGCCGAAGCCCAGCGCCGCCGAGGTTTCCATTTCAAACGAGAACGAGGCATCGTTGAGTCTCAGCTTGCCCATCGCGGCGCGCAGATCCTCGAAATCCGCCGCATCAACCGGAAATAGCCCGCAGAACACCACCGGCTGCGCCGGTTTGAAGCCCGGCAGGGCCTTGTCCGTCGGACGCCGCTCCTCGGTGATGGTGTCACCGACGCGGGTGTCGGCAACTTCCTTGATCGAGGCGGTGATGAAGCCGATCTCACCCGGGCCGAGCGTATCGACGGCCACCAGCTTCGGCGTGATGATACCGACCCGTTCCACTGTGTAGCGCGCATCGGTGCCCATCAGGCGGATCTGCTGGCCCTTCTTCATTTCGCCATCGATGACGCGCACCAGCACGATGACGCCGAGATAGGTGTCGTACCAGCTGTCGACCAGCATCGCCTTGAGCGGGTCCTTGGTGGCGCCGCCCTTGGGCGGTGGCAGCCGCTTGACGATGGCTTCCAGCACGTCGGGAATGCCGATACCGGATTTGGCCGAAATCATCACCGCGTCCGATGCATCAAGCCCGATCACCTCTTCGATCTGTTCCTTGATCCGCTCCGGCTCTGCCGCCGGCAGGTCGATCTTGTTGAGCACCGGCACGATCTCGTGATCGGCATCAAGGGCTGCATAGACATTGGCCAGCGTCTGCGCCTCGACGCCCTGGCTGGCGTCAACAACCAGCAGCGAGCCTTCGCAGGCGCGGAGCGAGCGCGACACTTCATAGGCAAAGTCGACATGGCCCGGCGTGTCGATCAGGTTGAGCACATACTTCTCGCCGTCATTGGCGGTATAGTGCAGCCGGACCGTCTGCGCCTTGATGGTAATGCCCCGTTCCTTCTCGATATCCATCGAGTCCAGAACCTGCTTGCTCATCTCGCGTTCGGCCAGGCCGCCGCAGGTCTGGATCAACCGATCGGCGAGGGTCGATTTGCCGTGGTCGATATGGGCGACGATGGAAAAATTGCGAATGTGGGAGAGGGGCGTGTTTGTCATATCCCGCGATTTAGCAGTCCTGCGGAAAAAGGCAATCAGGGAAAGCGCCGAATCTGCGGCCCCGGCAATTGCCCCACCGGGGCGTTTCAGCCCAATTGCTGCAGGCCGGGTCGCTTTATCGGAGGCAACGGGCCTGCAGTTTATCTGTCAGGCGGTGACCAATCGGTCTCCACCGCCTTGCGGCGGCTCAGACGCAGAGCCAGGCCGATTGAGACGCCAGCGCCGATGGCGACAGTCAGATCGACAAGCACGGTCAGCACCAGCGTCAGCAGCAAAAGCATGACATCGCTTTTGCGGGCACGCGCATAGTCGCCCCATTTATGCGGTTCGGTCATGTTCCACGCCGTGACAATGAGAAGGGCAGCGAGCGCCGGCATGGCCAGATAGCTGGCCAGAGGTGCGGCAAGCAGCATCACCAGCAAAATGACGACGGCATGGACAAGTCCTGCGACAGGTGTCCTGCCGCCGGCCTTGATGTTCGTTGCGGTGCGGGCAATCGCGCCGGTCGCCGGAAGGCCGGTGAAAAGCGCAGAGCCGATATTGGCGATGCCTTGCGCGGTCAGCTCGGCATTTGGCCTGTGCTGTCCTTCGATCATCTTGTCGGCAACCATGGCCGACAACAGCGATTCCACCCCTGCCAGAAAGGCAATGATCAAGGCGGACGGCAACAGCTCGATCATGCGCGAGGGGGAAAGCTCGGGCAGTTGCGGCCACGGCAGCTGGCTGGGGAGCTCGCCAAAGCGGGAGCCAAGCGTGTCGACCGGCAGTGACATCAAGGCGACGAGAGCAGACCCCACGCCCACGGCTATGATGAGACCGGGAAAGCGCGGAGCGATGCGCCGCAGAACCACGATCAGGATCAGCGTGACAATCGCGATGGAAAAAGCCGCCAGGCTGAACGTGTCCCGCACCTCCCAAAGCACCGGAATTTTTTCCAGAAAGTCCGCGGGGTTCTTGTCGGACACCAGCCCGAGGAAGTCTTTCAACTGGCTCGTGGCGATAATGATGCCAATACCGATGGTAAAGCCGTTCACCACAGCCTCGGGAACAAAGGCGATCAGGTTTCCGGCCCGGAAATAGCCGCCAACCAGCAAGATGATGCCGGCCATGAAGGTTGCAAGAACCAGCCCGTCATAGCCATATTGGGCGATCACGCTGAAAACAACGACGATGAATGCCCCTGTCGGTCCACCGATCTGAACCCGGCTGCCCCCAAACAGCGAGATCAGAAAACCGCCGACAATGGCCGTGACAATGCCCTTGTCCGGGTCAGCCCCGGACGCAATCGCGATGGCGAGGCTGAGTGGCAGCGCAACCATGGCAACTGTTGCCCCTGCCAGCAGGTCACTGACGAAGAGCTGCCAGCTGTAGGTTTGCAGCGTTGTGAGAATCTTTGGTTGACGCATTTCGGGAGCCCATTGCTAAAAATGTGAGAGTTACGTTTCTCTGTGTCCAGCTTTGAGCGGCGGGATCGTCGGCAGTCTGTCGGCGGTCGCCGTCGCGACATGTGTGATGTTTCGTGTGTCCGTCAGGATGAAGCGGCCGGGTGTTTCAGTCTGACCCCGCGACCGCCGGCGGTGCTGCTGGCGTTGTCGCCGATGAGTTCGATTCCCGCCTTGTCCAGCGCCTCACACACCTTGGTCAGCGTGTCGATGATGCCCCGGACATTGCCGTCACTGGCTTCCATCCTTTGGACCGTCGGCAACGATACTCCGGCCATCGCGGCGAGGGCTTTCTGGTCTATTCCAAGAAGCGCTCGTGCGGCGCGCAGTTGCGAAGCGGTGATCATGGCCCGTCTATCCTGCGTGAGTGCTTAATATAGATCTATAGAATCTCTATACTGATGTTTAGAACATGCATGTTGATGTGTCCACCGTTGCAAGCGAGGGGCGCACTCCGCTAAACCTCCGCACCCGGGTGAGTTTGCGAAGCTGAGCATCGCTGATGCGTGATTCAGGATATCGCGGATCGGACAAAGGCGATTGTTGGATTGTGTTTGACAGGCGAAACAGGGCGCATTCCATACGCAGGGTATGGCATGTTCCTGAAGCGGACTTCCGCCCAACAGCCGGGTCTCTTTCCACCCGAAACTCCGCCGGCCCTAATCCGTTGACGAGGGTGTCTCGAGCTTTCCGCCGGGGTCGGGCAATTGGGTGTGGCCCCATTCAAGCCGCTTGTAATCAAAGCCGTATTCGAGCGTCGGCTTGATGATGCGGAAATAGGGGGAAAGATCGAAGTCTCGCGGGGCAAACAGCGAGTGATGCCGGATATGCAGGATCTCGCGGCGGGAATAATCCGAATCGGCGTGCTGACGGCCGGGCGCCAGCGTCACTTCCGGAAGGATCGGGTAATGGACCGACTGGAGGGCCTGGGCGATCATCGACGAGCAGATGGCGCGGGTCGGATCGCCGGATCCGAACGCGATCAGGCGGCGGCGCCACCGCACCGGAACAGGCGGCGTCGGAATGAAATAGCGCAGCATGTCGAAGATGTTCTTCATGTCATAGCGAACGCCAAGCCTGTCAATCATGTAGGTGACAATGGCGGCTCGATCTTCGGGAGTAAGGCCTACTGGCCGGCAGATACGGGTGTTGAAGCGGCTGTATTTGGCCAAGGGCACCGCAACGCAACCCTCGCCCAGATTGACTTCAACAAGTTGCGGAAACGGCTCCTCGCCGTCGGTTGTGTCCGGCTTGAGCGCATCGCCGACATAGAGTGCGGCATGCGACCAGGTCGATTGCGTGAGATACTTGATCGCCGCTGATATCTTCTGGTTGCCCTCCACCAGCAGAATGTCGCCGGGCTGAAGCGTGCGTGACAGCGTCGCCGGATCCGACGGGGTATAAGGCTCATAGCCCGGATTGACCGAATGCAGCCGTCGCGCCAGGAAACGGCCCAGCCGGTCGAGTAAGGTGTCGGTCATGTCCCGTGCTTCGGTCATGAAGCAACAAGTGGCCCGAGTGGGTCATCGGATCAACCCGTGTTGTTTCAACTTTCTGTTTTCCTGTCTTGATAATCAGTGCGGATTTTCCTAGTTTAGAATCGTTCTAAAAGGAATTGGTCCATGTTGTCTCGTTTCACCGGCTTCAACCGTCGCTCCTTCACCTCGCTCAGCGAACAGGAAATTCTGGCGCTCGCCATTTCCTCGGAAGAGGATGATGCGCGAATATATCTGGCCTATGCGGATCACTTGCGCGATGACTATCCGCAATCGGCCAAGGTGTTTGAGGAAATGGCGGCGGAAGAGGGTGTGCACCGGGCACGGCTGATTGATCGTCACAAGGCCCGCTTCGGCGACCGCATTCCGCTCATTCGCCGCGAGCATGTCCGTGGATACTACGAGCGCAAGCCGGATTGGCTGGTCAAGAACCAGCCTATTGATGCGATCCGCCAGACAGCCGAGGATATGGAGGCCCAGGCGCACAGTTTTTATCTGGCCGCAGCCAAGCGCAGTCAGGACGCGGACACGCGAAAATTGCTCGGCGATCTGGCGCTGGCTGAAAAGACCCATGAATCGCTGGCCCGGCGGCTGGGGCTTGAGCACACGCCCGAAGACGTGAAGACTGAAGAGGCTCAGACTTCACGCCGCAAATTCATCCTTACCTATGTCCAGCCGGGACTGGCAGGCCTGATGGATGGCTCGGTCTCCACCCTGGCGCCGATCTTCGCAACCGCCTTTGCCACGGGCGATACCTGGACAACATTTCTGGTCGGCTTGTCAGCCTCGGTCGGCGCCGGCATTTCGATGGGCTTCACGGAAGCCGCCCATGATGACGGAGTGATCTCCGGCCGTGGATCCCCGGTCAAGCGCGGTCTGGCGTCCGGCATCATGACGGCAATCGGCGGCCTCGGGCATGCGCTTCCCTATTTGATCCCGGATTTCACCATTGCCACCAGCGTTGCCATTGCCGTGGTGTTCGTCGAACTTTGGGCCATCGCCTGGATCCAGAACCACTGGATGAACACCCCTTGGAGCCGTGCCATTTTTCAGGTGGTTCTGGGCGGGGCGCTGGTGTTTGCCGCCGGACTTCTGATCGGCAACGCGTAACGCGCTGCGCTTGGCCAGATGAAAAAGGTGCCCGGCGGGGTTGCGGGCGGCACGCTTTACGAAGCAGATATGCCAGGCAAGCGAGCCCGGCGGCGTTAACGGCTCTGTCGACCGGGCTTGCCTTTTGAAGGTTGGATTATCTCCATGCGGGTCGCGATGGACGTTGTACAACACTACCGGCGGGCTGGCACGGACAAGCGCGGAGCGGTTGCCTACTCATTCTGTACGCTCGTGACCAATCTGCCGCAGTACCAGGCGATGGTCGAGGGGTTTCTCCGCCTTGGATTCACCTCTGCCGATTGCGAGTTTCTCTATATCGACAATTCCGGCTCGAACCAGGCCGATGCCTTTTCCGGCTGCAACGCCTTCCTTCGCCGGGCATCGGGCCGCTATGTGGTGCTTTGCCATCAGGATGTGATGGTCCTGGAAGACGGGCGGGAGAAACTCGACAAACTTCTGGCGGCCTTGTCAGAGAAAGATTCGATCTGGGCGGTTTGCGGCAATGCCGGGATTGATGCGCACGGCCGCCGCTTCATTCGCATTACCGATCCCTTTATGCCTGACCAGGCAATCGGCAAGCCATTCCCGCGCCAGGTGATGAGCCTCGACGAGAACTTCATCGTGGTGAAAAGCGAGGCCAATCTGGCGTTGTCGCGCGACCTGACGGGCTTTCACTGGTACGGATCGGATCTGTGCCTCATCGCCGACATTCTGGGCTGGACCGCCTATGTCATCGACTTTCACCTGCGCCACGACAGCCGGGGCAGAGTCGACCAGCACTACAACAGCTTGCGCTCCCGGTTGCGGGCCAAATACACAAGGGCATTCCGTCCCAGAACACTCAGGGTGCTGACCGAGCGCAATGTATATCTGTCGGGAAATCACTGGGCATCGGCCGGGGTCAACGCGGCAATTGATGTCGCTATATCCCTGTATGCGCAGTTCAAACGGACGGTTCTGGCGAGACGGGGAAAATGAGTGCTTCGGTGATGCGTGAGCCCGGAAGAGGGGCTTTCAGCAACGCCGCTGGTCCATGGGTCGCCCAGTTGTTAATCCTCAAACGGTGTGCCATTGAGCAGGGTGCCGGCATCGGTTTTCGATTGGCAATCGAAGAGTGGGGACTGACCTTGGACATGATCTGCGACGCAATCCCCGGGCTTGCTGAACCAGCCCGGTCGGCACAGTGCGCAAGATGACGCGCCCGGTCGAGCCGCTGTCACTGCTGATCGGCGTGTCCATGACCATTGGCTATGGAACGCTGTATTACCCTTTCGCCATTCTCGGTCCCGAGATCGCGCGGACACAGGGTTGGAGCAACGCGTTTGTGTTCGGCGTCTTCTCCGCGGCATTGCTGACCAGCGCAATCACGGCTTCGCTGGTGGGGCGGGCCATGGACCGTTTCGGCGCTCGTCCGGTGATGGTCGCAGGCTCCTGTCTCGCGGCACTGACGCTTGCAAACCTCTCGTCGGTCCAGTCCATGACAGGCTTTGCCATTGCCATGCTGATGATCGAATTCTCGGCACGCATGGTGCAATATGAAACGGGTTTCGCAGCCTTGACCGCTCTGCATGGACGCCACGCCCGGCGTCCCATTGCCCATGTCACCCTGGTCGCGGGGTTTGCCTCAACCGTGTTCTGGCCGTTGATCCACTGGTTGCTCGGTTTCATGGACTGGCGCGGCGTCTGTCTTGTTCTGGCAGCGGTCAATCTGCTCATTGCCTTGCCCATCCACGCCCTGATTCCGCGGGTTCGCAAGGCCCGGCATGATCCCGAGCCTGTAGAGCGGCCGGTCCGCGACCCGGGTCTGCTGGCACCGGGCAATCGCAAACCGGCATTTGTTTTCATGGCGATTGCTTTCGCCGGTGGCAGTTTCCTGATGTCGGCCGTGCATACGTCGTTCTTTCTGATTCTGGACGAGATGGGCCGCGCTGCGGCCTTGGCGGCGCTGGCCGGTGCGGTCATCGGGCCGATGCAAGTCGGAGCAAGGCTGATCGAGATGCTGACCGGCGAGCGCGTGTCCTCTTCGATCGTCGGGGTAATCTCGAACACGGCGCTGCTGGTTGGTCTCGCATGTCTGGTGGCAGGGCTTTGGCTGGATGGAGATCTGATCGTCATTGTCTTTGCCGTCAGTTTCGGCATCGGGCAGGGACTGAATTTCATTGCCCGCGCGATCCTGCCGGCGCGTCTGTTCGGAACAGACGGCTACGGAACCATGACCGGGAACCTTGCAACAATACGCCTGTTTGCGATGGCGGGAGCGCCGTTTTCGACGGCCCTGGTAGTAAGTCAGGCCGGAATTGGAGTGACTTTCGCCATGCTGCTGCTGGTGGCTGCGGTCAGCGTGGCGGCGTCATGGGCGCTGGTTGTCATCGAGAAAACAGCAGGCGCCGAGCCCTTGGCAGTTTCGCCGGGCCGGTCTTGAAACCTGTTTGAGGTTTGAGATCCGCTTAAGAGGCGCAGTTCCGTCCTATTTGAGCGCGCCAACCAGAACGTCTTTTCCGTTCTCGATGGTGACCCAGCGGCCGGAATTGTTGGACGCCTGCCGCTTGAGATAGCTGTAGGGTGTCTTGCGCCAGTTCTTGACCTCGTCGACCAGATTGTCGAGCACGAAATCGCCTTCGGTGGTTCTCAGTGTCAGCACTGCATGGCCTTCGCCATCCGGCTTGCGCACCACCGTGATCAGCACATCCGATGGTGAAAAACCGCGCTCGATCAGCATGTGCCGCTTGAGCAGAACATAATCTTCGCAATCGCCGGCGATGGTGGGATAGGTCCAGACCTCTTCCTTGCCAAACAATTCCAGATCGGTTTTCGGCATCACCGAAAAATTGACCGCACTGTTGATCTCCCGGACCACGTCCCAGCCGTAATCGGTGACCTTGGGCGCGGCGCCCGAGCCCTTGACCGGCGCGCATTCCGTGGAGAATTTCTTGCAGAATTCGTAATGGCCGATGGGCTGCGACGTTAGCCGACCAACCTCCATCGACAGGCCGGAGGCAAACGCTCCCGCAGGCAACATGATCGTTGCCAACAGGGCAATCATTGCCCGCTTTGCCAATCCCGGTCCGCAAAACATCGCCGGTATACTCCACGCCGTCTCATTACGTTAACAAAGAGTTAAGATCGTATGGGCTGAAGAGTCAATTGCGCGGCCGGGGCCTTGTGATGACATGGTTACCGGCCGCGGCTTTTAGATCACACACCCGCGCCGCAGCCGGGTTCAGGCCTGGCCGCGGTTTTCGATGTTTGCTTCATTACATAGGCCGGCCATGCATTTGCCTGTGCCGCAGCGGGTCAGCTCTTGCCTGCAAACCCGTCAACAGCGGCCAGAATGCGGGCGATGTCCTCATCTCGAGACAGGCGGTGGTCCCCATCACGAATGAGTGTCAGCGTCACATTCTCCGATGGCAGATGTTCGAGAAGGCGCAGCGCATGTCTCCATGGAACGTCCGGGTCGGCCATGCCCTGAATGATGTGGACCGGCGCTCCGGTGTCAATCAGCCCGTCGAGAACCCGGTTGCTCCTGCCATCTTCGAACAATGCCCGGGTAAAGACGTTCGGATCGGGTCCGTAAGGTGTCGGCTCTTCATAGAAGCCGTCCCGCTCAAGGGCCGCGCGCTGGGCATCGGTGAGTTCCGGCTCCATCAATTCCAGCGTGAAATCGGGCGCCGGCGCGATCAGCACCAGTCCTGCCACCCGGTCGCCCTGGCCGCGTGCCTTGAGCTCCTGCACCATTCGCAGCGCGATCCAGCCGCCCATCGACGAGCCGACCAGGATCTGCGGGCCTGAGGTGTAATGCTCGAATGCCGCCAGGCTTTCCTCCAGCCATCGCGAGATTGTTCCGTCGCGAAAACTGCCGCCCGACGCGCCGTGACCGGAATAATCGAACCGCAGACAGGCCTGTCCATTGCTGCCGGCCTGCTGGCACAGTGCTTCGGCCTTGGAGCCGGTCATGTCCGACCGGTAGCCGCCGAGCCAGACCACGCCCGGCAGCCCGGCGCCCTTTTCGGTTGCAATGCGGGTCAAGGCCGCGATCGGCCGCAGCTCTTCACCCTTGCCGACATCCAGTTTGCTGGCGACCGGTTCCGTCATGTTCAGTCAACTCCCGTTTGGTCATTTTCGTTTCTTTTACAAGATTCGCAGGCCCTTAACCGGGCCGATGGTGATTTTTTCGCAAAGCCGTGCTATTGACACCGGCCAGCCGATGACGACATTGCGCTCGAGACATACATACTCGTGTGCCGAAACCGGCTGAATTGGACGAGTTAATCAGGAGACCAAAGCCATTCGCAGACCCTTTAGAGCGCCGCCAACCGTAAACGAAGGCCCCCGCGCAAACCAGAATATACGGACCGCTACGGTCCAGCTTATTGACGCCGAAGGCCAGAACCACGGCGTTGTGCCGACCGAGCAAGCGTTGGCCATGGCCGAAGAAGCTGGCCTCGACCTCGTTGAGATCAATTCCGCCGGCGACGTGCCGGTTTGCAAGATCGTTGATCTTGGCAAGCTGAAATACGCATCGCAGAAGAAGGCCTCCGAGGCGCGCAAGAAGCAGAAGACCGTCGAGGTCAAGGAAATCAAGATGCGCCCCAATATCGACACACACGATTATGATGTGAAGATGCGGGCCATGAACCGGTTCTTTGACGAAGGCGACAAGGTCAAGGTGACCCTGCGGTTCCGTGGCCGTGAAATGGCCCATATGGAACTGGGCATGAAGCTGCTTCAGAAGGTCAAGGACGACACCATCGAGATCGCCAAGGTCGAGGCCGAGCCGAAGCTGGAAGGCCGTCAGATGATGATGGTTCTGGCTCCGAAATAACAGCTCCGATTGCCTGATGCAGACCGGTCCGGCGGATGCCAGGGCCGGTTTTTGCTTTTATCGGACTGAATCATTGCGACGCCCGTTGCGCTTTTGTCAGACGAGAGCTATAAGGCGCGCGTTCAAACCGGCCGGCAGGGCATGCCGAGGTGGTTTCCAACGCTAGATGAAAAAGGGATCTTCTCCTTTTCCATCTCACCCAACAAGAAATGACCACGCGGTGTCAAAGCGGCACAGGCAGGTCTGATAAGGAGTAGCGAAATGCCCAAGATGAAGACGAAATCGTCTGCCAAGAAGCGGTTCAAGATCACTGCAAGCGGCAAGGTTATGGCTGCAGCCGCCGGCAAACGTCATGGCATGATCAAACGGTCCAACAAGTTCATTCGCGACGCACGCGGCACCATGGTTCTGTCCGAGCCTGACGCCAAGATCGTCAAGAAGTTTCTTCCAAACGGCCTGTAAGCAGAGCCGGGACCACCGAATTTAAGGAGATCATGATATGGCACGTGTAAAACGGGGCGTAACCGCCCACGCAAAGCACAAGAAGGTTCTGAAGAAAGCCAAGGGCTTTTACGGACGCCGCAAAAATACCATCCGCGCCGCCAAGGCTGCCGTCGACAAGTCGATGCAGTACGCTTACCGCGACCGCAAGGTCCGGAAGCGGAATTTCCGCGCACTCTGGGTACAGCGAATCAACGCTGCTGTGCGCGAGCACGGCCTGACCTATGGCCGCTTCATCGACGGCCTGACCAAGTCGGGCATCGAGGTTGACCGCAAGGTTCTTTCCGACATGGCGATCCACGATGCCGAAGCATTCGGCGTGCTGGTTGCCGCTTCGAAGAAGGCACTTGAATATCTCAAGGATGCCACGCCGAACGAATTTGAAAGCGCTGTCAAGTAAGCCAGCGTTTCCCGAAGGCATCTTCTACATTGACCATTTGGGATCCCGCGCTGGCAGGGCTGGCGCGGGATTTGTCGTTTTTAAGGGTCAGATTGCACCGGGCGCAGTCCCGCTGCGGGCGGCCCAGCCAGATACGGCCAGAAAAATACAGGTAGTCACAGATCATGAGCCAGTACCAGACGCTTGAAACCTCCATCATGGGCGAAATCGCCGGAAGCGCGGACGAGGCAGCCATCGAAGCCGTGCGGGTCGCAGCCCTCGGCAAGAAGGGGTCCGTCTCCGAACTGCTCAAGGGGCTGGGCAAGATGTCAGCCGAGGAGCGTCAGGAAGCCGGTCCCGCCATCAACGGTCTGAAGGCCCGCGTTGCCGACGCCATCGCCGCACGCAAGACCGAGCTTCGCAATGCCGCCATCACCGAGCGGCTGGCGCGCGAAACCGTCGATGTCAGCCTGCCGGTGCGCTCCTCGCCCGCCGAGCGCGGCCGCATCCACCCGATCAGCCAGGTCATTGACGAGATCACCGCGATCTTCGCCGATATGGGTTTCTCGATTGCCGAGGGGCCGGATATCGAGACCGACTACTACAATTTCACCGCGCTTAATTTCCCCGACGGTCACCCGGCGCGCGAAATGCACGACACCTTCTTCTTCCAGCCGAACGCAGAGGGCGAGCGCAAGGTGCTGCGCACCCACACCTCGCCGGTTCAGATCCGCACCATGGAAGCG
>CAXBIE010000122.1:0-12312 GCA_963975635.1 uncultured Hoeflea sp.
TTCCGGCTTCAGCCGCCCCGCCAGAATCATCTCCAGCATCGCGCCATAGCGGTGCGCCTGCATGCCGTGGCTGCCATAGATTTCCAGCTCGTGGCTGATCACCCGCCCCATCGGCACCGGCGGCGCGCTGTGTTCGCCGGCCATCAGCCCCACCTGGATGTGCCGCCCGCGCTTGCGCAGGCAGTTGATCGAGTTCACGCAGGTCGCCACCGCTCCCAGCGCATCGAGCGACACATGCGCCCCGCCGCCGGTCACCTCGCGCACCGCTGCCGCCACGTCGCCGGCGGAGCGCGCATTGATCCCGGCCACCGCGCCGAGCGACCGCGCCAGCTCCAGTTTCTCGTCGGAAATGTCCACCGCCACCACCTGCGCGCCGCAGGCCACCGCGATCATCACCGCCGACAGCCCGACGCCGCCGCAGCCATGCACCGCGACGAACTGCCCGGCCGAGACCCGGCCCTGGTCGACAACGGCGCGAAACGAGGTGACAAACCGGCAGCCCAGGCTTGCCGCGGTGGCAAAATCGACCGTCTCCGGCAGGGCCACCAGGTTCAGGTCCGCCCGGTGGATCGACACAAATTGCGCAAACGAGCCCCAATGCGTGAACCCGGGCTGAAACTGGTGGTCGCAGACCTGCTGATGCCCGGCATGGCATTCGGGGCAGTGCCCGCAGCCGCCGACAAACGGCACCGTCACCCGCTCGCCAACCCGCCAGCGCGTCACATCGCGCCCCACCGCGGCAATCCGCCCGGCCAGCTCGTGGCCCGGCACATGCGGCAGCTCGATATCCGTGTCATGCCCGACCCAGCCATGCCAGTCCGACCGGCAAACCCCGGTCGCCATCACCTCGATCACCACCCCATGCGGCTCAGGTGTTGGATCAGGCACCGTCACCAGCTTAGGCGGCTGAGAAAAGGCTTCGTAGAGTATGGCTTTCATGATCGGGGTCCGGTGCGTGTGGAGGGGCAGAGGGAGAGCTTTACACCGGAGGAGTGGGATTGGGGAGGGCGTGGGCGCACTTTGGAAGCGAGGTAGCTTTCGGCCCCGAGCGGATTTCAATCGCCTGTCATTAAATGGCCGCTTCTCGCGCCCATTTAGGCCCAACAATTCCGCTATACCGTTCCCCATGGCAGACGTTCGCAAGATTGAAGAGCTTTAGGTAGCACAATTAACGCAAAGATAGCCGTCCGGTCTGGTCGCGCGACCTGATCGTCAGGCAACAGGCCGAGTGAACGTGGAATCCTTGATTTTGAAGAAGACTCGCGCCTTGTTATCGGGATTTCTAATTATTCGCACGTGGTGCTGGCCATTCGGAAATAGTTTGGGCTCCAGCTCTTTGCTACCAAGAAAACCCTGCCGACGTTCGATCTTGTCTAGAATGTCCTGCTTGTATCCCTTGATGGACATTGACTTGTGAATAACCAGAGTACCTTTGCCATCGTACTTGCTGAGATACTCGATCAGGTAGGTAGGCAGGGCGGGTTCGCCTACCATCTTTTGAATGTTAGTTAAGGTCGCAATCGAGTGAGGCGCAGCATCGGCCACCGAATCAAGTGCAGCATCCCAATCGAAAATTGCAAAAGACATTTCGCCCTTGTCGACCTGTACTGTGGTCTGGTCGATGCTAGAGGGCGCGGCTACCGCGATACGCTTGTCGCCTACCCATGCAGGTGCTTCCATCTTATTCTCGATAGACTTTAAAGATAGTCGGTGGAACACAAAGCAACGTTGCCAGTCATTGTATAGGTTTTGCGGTATAGAGAGTTCAAAATGCTCAAGGTAATTATTTCTCGCGCCAAACATTCTAGCTCTTTGGATGTAGGTGTCTTGTTGAAGTTTATTCGCTACATCTCTCGTGAAAAACATTGCAAGAAGATTATCGAATGTTACGCCTCTAGAAACAACATTCCCGCCAACATAGAATGTAAATGGCGAACTTGGTTTTGTTGCGTTGCCGGTTAGGGCATTTCTATCGCGTGTGCTATTGAGTACGAAGAGGCGAGAGCGAGATATATTGGATATCACGTATTTTGCCAATTCATTCGCTGAGTCAGTTGGATAGAGTTCTTGAGCTACATCGAAGGCTTCCTTCGCCAAGGCTTGGAACGCTGGCTGGCTATAAGTGCGAAGGTCCTGGATTAACCGCTCTATTGTAGCGGTGTCCACTTCGTGTTGAGCTTTCTTGCCACTAGTGTGGAACAACATCGAGTAGTTGTCTTGGGGGTCGCTTTGGTTGAGGTGGGCAACCGTGACACAAAACCGAATGATGGCCGTGCGGGCCTCGGCCTCAACGCCGCCATTGTCGAGCCAGACTCTGCGATAGGCAACGGGTGCCTCCAAATTTTCAGGGAAAAAGGTGTCTTGGCCTGTATAGTGAGAGTGGGCTGGAAACCGGACCCAATGTTCTGGCTTATTGTCGAAGGTGTGGTTCAGATTTAGACGCGCAGGGGTCGCCGTTACACCAATGTAGATCCCATTCTGTCCAATTAACGTATCAATATATTCGTTGATCGGAGTCTTTCGACCAGTGTTGATTTTGGAATTCGGCGACGCAAAATCAGCTTCATCGTCTATAACCACAAGCGATTCCACGTTCTGGCCATCCTTGCGAGCATTATCGATTGCTTCCAGCAACTTAGCTAGATTGCGACCATTCTTCTTACAGAAGACGATGACCTCGCTGTCGAACACACCCTTTTTGATCGCCTCGATGGAGTTCATGGGGGCCGGGGAAAGTCCGGATGAACCAAAACGCTCCAAGTTCTGAGCTAGGAGGTCCACGCTGTCGTTCATGAGGTGAACTATGACTTTATGGCCGTTGTCCAGCAGTTTTGCCGTTAGGCAGATCATCATTTCCGTTTTGCCGCTTTGCGGATCTCCGTAGATCACAAAAGCGGTTTTCCCGCCGCCCGCCAGTTTGGTTAGCGCATCGTCTACAGCGGCCTCGACGAATCGCGTCTCGAGGCCCTTGTCGACCATGGTCTGCAGCTGGCTTTCGTAGCGGTCCTTCAGCGAGGCAGCTTCGGTAATTGCCTTCAAATCAAACACTTCGTCGTTCACGAGAACCTCCAAGGAGAATTGGGAATTATGCAAATCATTGTTAAGTTTAAATGATATTATACCTACTAAACCAGTGTGCTGTGATTGCGATTATACCGTAATGTAGCCATAACTTTACAGGCGGATACTACTCGTGCAGGCTGTATGATTTTTGAGGATCAGTTGAAGCGCGGCTTTCTGAAAGATAAAATGACTTCGCTTCGCATGCGCTTCCCAAGTTGGTCAGAAGTCAGTGGTAAATATCTACTGGCCTCTGGCAGATCGCGCTCAACGCGGCTCTCTACCACCAATCCTGCTTCCTCCCCAGCCCTCATCACAGCGCTTGCGTTGTCAATGTAGACGCCACGAAGGCATGAATTGCCGATCACGAAGGTCGTCTGTCCTTGCGGCTTAAGAACACGCGCAACCTCACACAACAAACACCTTAGATCTTGAACATAGCGGTCTATCATGTTGCTAAATCGGGAAGGCAATTGCTCCGTAGTTCCGATTGCAGCGCGGATGCGTAGAAATTCCTCAGCGTCATCCGATCGATCGGGCCGCCGCTCCGCACCGATACTATCTGACCGGATTCGGCGCAACTCTTGTATTGAATGCCCAAGCCAAACAAGAGCCAGTCGGTGGCCGCGTAGATAGTCGATGGCATTCAAATAAGGCGGGGAGGTGAATACTGCGTCGATCGTCCCGTCGCTTAAATCGATCATCGATCTAGCGTCACCGCGGAATACGCCGACACCACCTTTGGGTGGCTCCAACTGAAGTTTTTTTGCTATCGAGTTGGCGGCGAGTTCAAAACCACGCCAAACATCAAAACTGGATGTCTCAGAAACTTTGTGCGGGCGGCTATGGGAAACGTCTCTCGCAAGTGAGGCCCCATTTTCTTTGGTCACAATAATCCGGCTGAGCGCTAGGCTAGCAATGTCGAGTGCTGCAGCGTCGTTCCCGGTAAGGTTCTTCTCTCGATAATTATGGAGAACGGCAGCTATTTTTCGAAGATTGCTTCTTTGCTGATCAGCAAACCAGAAGCGGGTAAAAGCCTCTGTTTCTTCATCAATCCAATCTAGGCGGATTTCGTCTGAAAGTGTGCGTGCTTCAATAAGCACCTCGGCGGCAAATGCCTTGGATACGTCGTTTGCCTGCGGCGACGTCCAAGTGCGGGTCATCAGCACAGCCAAGGGATCCATGTCCAATCCGATCGCTCTCAGACCATTGTCAGATGCCTGTCGACAGACTGTTCCTGAACCAGTCATGGGATCAAGCACGACATCCCCTTTTTTCAGTCCGGAAAGGCCATGCAGGGCCAGCTCAGGCGCCATACGGGCCGGAAATGGATGTATCGTCTTGACCACAGTGAATCCCTATCCGATTGCGCCACATAATTGTATTATTTGTATTAGCCTACAAACTTGAAATTCCAAAGCACTCGCCTTTCCGAATTTTTACTTATGTCGAGATTGTTGCGGACATTCCATTCCCGGCAATCACATGGCAAGTGGGTGAAAAAGCAAAAAATGCAAATGACGCCGATAGGTCCGTGAACAAACTGGCGGCTTCCATCATAAAGATATCAGAAGCTACCAGAATTTATCCCGCGTCACTTCAGACATTCATCCTAGGCCCAGGAATTTTGCCTCTTGCTCATCCTAGACATTCGACGCATAGCGACAAACGATCCAAATTAGGGATTGTTTGCTCCCCGCAAGCTGAGGAAACGGTAAAACCCATAGATCTCACCACCCACCCCCTCTCCAATCTTTTCCACACCCTCTCCCCCCATGCGATACTGCCAAAACCTTCCGCTGCAACGGATGGCCGGGGCCGACGGAGCTTTGGCCGGCGGAAGCTGGTGAGTTTTGGTGTGCGGTAGCCGTACCCGCGCGCCAAAGCCTGGCGAAGGGAACATCCCGGCCAGCGCGAACCGCCTGTCCGGCCGAAGTGGACCGGATAAGGGTTTTTCGCGCGAAAGCCGGAACCGGATGGCGGGTTAGGCCCGCCCCCGGCGGCGTTTGAAATGCGGCCAGCGTGGCCCGGCGGGCAGGCCGGTCACGCGACCCATCACCACTCCAGACGCCGGCCTGACACGTCCCGATTGCGCTGAGCGCAGGCATTTGTCCGCGCGGCGCAACGGGGGAAGGCGGGTTCGGTCGCAAAAAGCCGAACAAGACGAAACCGTCCAGGGCTCGAGATGACTTTTTGCCGGGAAGCGTGCCGGCCCGTGCCCGGAAGGCGCGGGACTTCTCTCACCCGTGGGGCGCGGGCAACTGCGCCAAGCCACTTCCTTGCCACCACCACGGGCCAGCCGCCCGCGCCCCGCATTCCGGTTTCACACCGGAGATGGAAAGAGCTTCAAACCGCCGGCGAACTTTTTCGCGCGCGGGGGTTTGCCGTGTCCGGTTGCTGATCAGAGAGCTCAGACCAGTTCAATGCGCAAGCTGCGGCCCACTGCATGGGCTGCGCGCCGCAGCGTGTCCAGCGTGACCGACGAAGTCGTTGGGTCAAGCAAGCGGTCGAGCTGGCGGCGGCTGGTTTGCATCCGCGCCGCCATGGCGGTTTTGCTCAGTCCCTGCTGCTTCATCGCTTCAGCCAGTTGTCCGGCGATGATCTCCTTGATCGCCTGGTCTTCGCATTCTTCAAGCATGCCCTGGCTGGAGAGAAAGTCATCAAATGTCTCCTCACTCACACCGCTTTTCCTGGTATTCGGCATCATTCAATCTCCTTCATGCGGCTGCGTGCCAGGTCGATATCCTTTGTGGGCGTCTTCTGTGTTTTCTTGATGAAGCCGTGCAGCAGGATCATCTGGCCTTCAGCCATGCAAAAAATCACCCGCGCTATCCGGTTGCCTGCAAGACTGCTGCGCACTTCCCAGAGCCCGTGCCCCAGAGGCGCACAATGCGGCCTGCCCAGCGGCCAGCCAAACTCGACCTTCTGGATGTCCTTGCCTACGGTGCGCCGGTCGTCGGCAGATAGCAGCAGCAGCCAGTCGCGAACCGGGTGGCGTCCGGCAGCGGTTTCATAAAAGCGTGCGGGCAGCTTTTTTGACCGATCCATCATCGCCATGAAATGTGTCAATATTGACACATTCAGTCAAGTGGAACATGCCGGTCAAGAGGCAGCCAGATGGCGCCTGCCGCTTCCGCCCTCAGGCCGCCTTGGTGACGTGATATTCCTTGATCGCCACCATGTCGATCGTCTTCCAGCGCTCCGCCTCGTAGTTGAGCGAGAACTGGTCGGAGGCCAGAAACACCGGATCGCCGTCGAGATCGCGGGCAATGTCGCCGCGGTGGCTGGTCACGAACCGTTCCAGATCATTCTTGTCGGTGGACGAGATCCAGCGGCAGATCGAGAACCGCGCCATCTCGAAACTCACCGGCAGGCCGTATTCCGCCGCCAGCCGCTCCTTCAGCACATCAAGCTGCAGCGCGCCGACCACGCCGACAATCGCCGGCGATCCGTCTTCGGGCGAAAACAGCTGCACCACGCCTTCCTCGGCCATCTGCTGCAGCGCCTCTTTCAGCTTTTTCGCCATCCTCGAGCCGCACCCGCCGCAAGATTTCCGGCGCGAAGTTCGGCACCCCCTGGAACACCAGCGCCTCGCCCTCGGTCAGCGTGTCGCCGATACGAAGCGTTCCGTGGTTGGGAATGCCGACCACGTCGCCGGCATAGGCCGTGTCGGCAATCTGCCGCTGCGAGGCGAAGAAGAACTGCGGCGCCGACAGGCTCATCGGCTTGCCGGTGCGCGCCAGCCGCGCCTTCATGCCGCGCGACAGCGTCCCCGAGCAGACCCGCACAAAGGCGATGCGGTCGCGGTGGTTGGGGTCCATATTGGCCTGGATCTTGAACACGAAGGCGGTCATTTTCGGGTCGGTGGCTTCCACCACCCGCGTGTCGGCCACCTGCGCCCGCGGCGGCGGCGCCAGCTCGCCCAGCGCGTTGATCAGGTCACGCACGCCGAATGCCTTCAGCGCCGAGCCGAAATAGACCGGCGTCAGATGGCCTTCGCGAAAGGCTTCCAGATCGAACGGCCGGCAGGCTTCCACCGCCAGCGTCGCTTCCTCGATAAAGGTCTCGCGCTCGTTTTCCGGCAGCAATCCCGCCACCGCATCAGAATCCGGCCCGTTCACCGGCGTCAGCCCGGTTTCGCGGTCGGACTGGCGGATCGCCGATTTGGCCAGATGATAGGTGCCCGCAAATGACCGGCCCTGGCCGATCGGCCAGGTCATCGGCGCGGTGTCGAGCGCCAGCTTCTGCTCCACCTCGTCGAGGATCTCGAACGGATTGCGCGCCTCGCGGTCCATCTTGTTGACGAAGGTGATGATCGGAATGTCTCTGAGCCGGCAGACCTCGAACAGTTTCAGCGTTCTGGGCTCGATACCCTTCGCCGCATCGATCACCATCACCGCCGCGTCCACCGCCGTCAGCGTCCGGTAGGTGTCGTCGGCAAAGTCTTCATGGCCCGGCGTGTCGAGCAGGTTGAAGACGTGGTTGTCATACTCAAACGTCATCACCGAGGTGACCACCGAGATGCCGCGCTCGCGTTCGATCTTCATCCAGTCGGAGCGGGTCTGGATCCGGTCCTTCTTGGCCTTGACCTCGCCCGCCAGCTGGATCGCGCCGCCGAACAGCAGCAGTTTTTCGGTCAGCGTCGTCTTGCCCGCATCCGGGTGCGAGATGATGGCGAAGGTGCGGCGGCGGCCGACTTCCTCGGCAAGTGGTTCGGGCATTGTTATACAATTCCTGTTGATTGCGCTGCCTTCTACCGTCTTGCCGCCCGCCATGCAATTGACCTCGGCCCGCCAAGCGTAAAAGCTTGGGTCATGACCCATCCAATCGCCTCCACCGGACCAGCGCCGGCGCTGCTCGTCGTCCGCCTGCCGCAGGCCGAAGGTCTTGACCTGCCGGCCTATGAAACGCCGGGCTCCGCCGGCATGGATCTGCGCGCCGCGATCCCCGAAGACGCGCCGCTCACCATTGCGCCCGGCGGCCGTTTCGCAGTACCCACCGGCCTGATCATGCAGATCCCTGAAGGTTTCGAGGGCCAGGTCCGCCCGCGTTCCGGCCTGGCGCTGAAATCCGGCATCACCTGCCTCAACACGCCCGGCACCATCGACAGCGATTACCGCGGCGAGGTCAAGGTGATCCTCGCCAATCTCGGCGCGGATAGCTTCCAGGTCACCCGCGGCATGCGCATTGCCCAACTGGTGATCGCTCCGGTGGTGCAGGCCCGCATCAGCCTGCGTGACGCGGTGGATGACACCGCCCGCGGCGCCGGCGGTTTCGGCTCGACGGGAACCGCGTGAACGGCCCGCTCACCGTTGTCGACATGCACACCGGCGGCGAGCCGCTGCGCATTGTCACCGGCGGCTATCCGGATCTGCCGAAAGGCACGATCCTAAAAAAGCGCGCCTATGTGCGGGACAATCTCGACCACTTGCGCAAGATCCTGATGTTCGAGCCGCGCGGCCATGCCGACCAGTATGGCGCGCTGCTTGTCGAACCGGATCTGCCCGGCGCTGATCTGGCGGTGCTGTTCATGCACAATGAGGGCTATTCCACCATGTGCGGCCACGCCATCGTGGCGCTTGGCCGTTATGCCGTGGATCAGGGGCTGGTGCTGCCGGGTGCGGACGTGACGGTCGTCAACATCGAGTGCCCCTGCGGGCTGGTCCGCGCAGACGTCACCATGCGCAACGGCAAGGCAGCCGAGGTAAGGTTCGAGAGCGTTCCGTCCTTCCTGTTTGCCCGTGACAAGGTGCTGGTTCTGGGCGATTGGGGCCGGATCACCTTCGACATCGCCTATGGGGGCGCGTTTTATGCGCTCGCCGATGCCCGTCAATTCGGTCTCAAATTCGGCCGCGACCGGGTGGCAGCCTTCGTTGATGCCGCCGATGCTCTGACCCGTGCGGCACAGGCGGCGGTGCCGCTCAGCCATCCCGACGCCGAGGATCTGGCCTTTCTCTACGGAACGATCCTGACCGATGGCCGCGATGGGTTTTCCACCCAGCCGACGCGCAATGTCTGCGTCTTCGCCGATCGGCAGGTCGACCGTTCTCCGACCGGTTCCGGCGTCACCGCCAGGCTTGCGGCAATGCACGCCCGCGGCCAGATCGCAGTGGATCAGGCGCGGATCTTCGAGAGCATTGTCGGCAGCCGGTTTTCAGGCTCTGTCGCCTCGGTAACGCAATCGGGTCCACATGCTGCGATCACCGCACATGTCTCGGGACGCGCGTTTTATTCCGGCAGGTGCGAATTCACGGTCGAGGATGACGATCCTTTGGCGGGCGGTTTTCTCGTGCGGTGACCGGCCTTTCCGGCTTGCTGGTGCCCAGATAGATCGAGAGGATGATGATCGCGAGCGCGATCAGCCGTTGCTGGGTCAGCGCCTCGCCCAGCAGGACCACGCCGAGAACGGTGCCGCCGACCGGGACCGCGAAGTTGACTTGCGACATTCGCGTGGCGCCAAGCCGCGGCACCAGATGAAAATATAACAGGTTGGCCAGAGCCGTGGAAAACAGCCCGAGATAGACAATGGCGCCAAGCGAGGGACCGGTGGCTGTTATGCGGCTCAGGTCGGCACCGGAGGCGGCAACGCTGCATCCCATGAACAGCGTGCCGGCCAGCATCGAGCCTGCGGCCATTTCCAAAGGCGGACGCGTGACAAAGCGCCGGATATAGATGGTGGATGTGGCATAACACAGTGTCGCGGCAAGGATCGCCAGTTGCCCGCCCAGCTGGGCGCCAAGCCCGGCAAGCGCCGTGGGTCCGACAAGCACTGCGACGCCTGTCAGCCCGCCGGTCACGCCCAGAACCGTGCGCCAGCTCCATGGTTCCTGCGGCACAAGCCAGGCTGCCAGCAGCATGGTGATCACCGGTGCGGCTCCCATCAGGATCGACGCCAGGGCGCTGTCGACCGATTGCTCGCCATGGCTGATCAACAGGAACGGAACAGCACTGCCCAACAGTCCGGTCACCACATAGGACAGCCAGACTGCCGGTTGGCGCGACAGGGTCTGGCCGCGCCAGCGCATCACGCCATACACGATCAGCGTTCCGATCAGCAGCCGCCCCAACACCAGCACCGATGGCTCCAGCGTTGCGACCCCGACCTTGATCACTGCATAAGACGAGCTCCACATTGCCGCCAGCGCCAGCCAGAGCAGGATGTCGATAAACGATGCCTTGTGCATTTTGGTGTATCCGCTAGATTGCTACGATATCAGTAGCAATACATCGCTACGAAAACAGTAGCAACAATTTTCTGTATCGTTGAAGGGAACATCCAATGGACGATGATGGCAGGCCGGTCCCAAGACACGGCGAAAGCGTTCGCGGTTCGCAGAGCGGACAGCCGATCATGGTGCTGTTCGATCTGCTGAGCCGCCGCTGGGCCATGGGCATATTGTGGAATCTGTCGGAAGCGCCGCGAACCTTCCGCGATCTGCAGGCCCGGTGCGGCTCGGCGTCGCCCAGCGTTCTCAACACCCGGATCAAGGAGCTGCGCAGTGTGGGTCTGATCGAAAACACTCCGGATGGCTATGGACTGACCGGGACCGGCCGCGAACTGTTCGGCCATCTCGAGCCACTGGGCGACTGGGCCATGGAGTGGGTTCCCACACTGTAATCAGGCGGACACGGCGAGCGGATAACAATGCCGGCCCTTTTGATCCCCAATCAGCCGCCAACGCCTGCCGGCTGGAAACGGACCAGCCGCTGCTTGAGCCGGTGAGCGGCCTGTCTTCGCTGAAACCGGCCCTGAGGGTGTTTCTTGTAGAATACTATTCTCAAATATAGAGAATATTCGAAATATCGTCGCATCGCTGCGGGGCGCCGGGAATCTCCATGACTGGCGTGAATGCAAGGCCTGGCCTACACTCGGCTCCATTCGAAGGAGTTTTTCCATGTCTGCCTATTCAGCTGAATCGCCCGGCCGCGGCCGCATCTACAACTCGATCATCGATACCATCGGCAACACGCCGCTTGTCCGGCTCTCCAAGCTCGCCGAGGCCGAAGGCGTCAAGGCCGGAATCCTGGCCAAGCTCGAGTTCTTCAATCCGATCGCCTCGGTTAAGGACCGCATCGGTGTAGCCATGATTGAGGCGCTTGAGGCGGAAGCCCGCATCGCACCCGGCAAGACCACATTGGTTGAGCCCACCTCCGGCAACACCGGAATTGCGCTGGCTTTCGCTGCTGCGGCGAAGGGCTACCGCCTGATCCTGACCATGCCCGAAACCATGTCTGTCGAACGCCGCAAGATGCTGGCCCTGCTTGGCGCCGAACTGGTGCTGACGGAAGGCCCGAAGGGCATGAAGGGCGCCATTGCAAGGGCCGAGGAACTGCTGGGCGAAATCCCTGACTCGGTCATGCCGCAGCAATTCGAAAATCCGGCCAACCCCGAAATCCACCGCAAGACCACCGCCGAAGAGATCTGGAACGACACCGGCGGCGGTGTCGATATCCTGGTCTCCGGCATCGGCACCGGCGGCACCATCACCGGCGTCGGTCAGGTGCTCAAGGCCAGGAAACCGGGCGTCCATATCGTCGCGGTGGAGCCGGCGGACTCGCCTGTGCTGTCGGGCGGCAATCCCGGTCCGCACAAGATTCAGGGCATCGGAGCGGGGTTTGCACCGGGCGTTCTCGACACCGGGGTCTATGACGAAGTCGCCAAGGTGACCAACGAGGAAGCCTTCGATATGGCCCGCCGGGTCGCGAAGCTTGAAGGCCTGCCGGTCGGCATTTCGTCCGGTGCGGCGCTGACAGCTGCCGTCCGTGTCGGCCAGCGTCCGGAAAATGCCGGCAAGCAGATCGTCGTCATCATCCCGTCCTTTGCCGAACGCTATCTGTCGACGGCTCTGTTTGATGGCCTGGGCTGAAGCGCCACTGCCCGGCGCCAAAGCCTGTACTCAGAGTATGGTGACAAACGAAAACGGGCAGGCCGGTGTGGCCTGCCCGTATCTGTATCAGGCAGCCACCGACACCCGTTCGGCCCCGATCCTGTAGGAGATCGACTCGGCCAGATGAATCCGCGACACCGTCTCCGCGCCGTCGAGATCGGCCAGCGTCCGCGCCACCTTGAGAATCCGGTGGTAGGCGCGGGCGGAAAACCGCATCTTTTCTGCAGCGTCATTGAGCAGAGCCTGACCGCTCTGGTCAGGTCTGGCCACCTGCTCGATCAGTGATGTCGAACATTGCGAATTGGTCCGGATATCCGGACGGCCGATTTCACGATAGCGCGCCTGTTGCATGCTGCGCGCTGCG
>CAXBIE010000123.1:0-12231 GCA_963975635.1 uncultured Hoeflea sp.
CATACTGGTGGTCACCAACAATTACCACATGCCGCGCAGCCTGCTCGAACTCTCTCAGGCAAGCCCCGACGTGACCTTCCTGGCATATCCGGTCACCCACTCCGATCTCAAGACCGAGACCTGGCTCTCCGATCCGATTGCCTTGCGCACCCTGTTTGTCGAATACGCCAAATATTCACTTGCCAGATTTCGCTACTGGAGTGGCGCCAAGTCAGCCAGCGGGCTGCGTGCCGATCTGGCCGCCAAACAGCCCGTCGCAGCCAGTCTCGACTGATTTTTCCAGCCCGGCAGGTTTTCCCTCGCCCTTCGATGGTATAACCCGGAGCGAAGGCTTCGTCCGCATGATTGACAGAGCCACCTGCTAATCCGGAATTCTCGATGATTGCCCTACGGTCGATACTTTTCAATCTCGCATTCTACATCAATCTGATTGGCCGGATGATTGTGTTCTCGCCCTATTACTTCCTGGCAGAGCGCAAGACTGCATGGAGTGTGCCCAAGAACTGGGTCCGCGCAAATCACTGGCTGCAGGCCAAGATCGCCGGGACGACGTTCGAGATCGAAGGTCTCGAGAACATCCCTGAAGGCGGCTACATCTTCGCTCCCAAACACCAATCCTTCTGGGATGCCTATGCGCTGCTGCCCTGGCTTGATGATCCGGTCTATATTCTCAAACGTGAACTGATGTGGATTCCGCTTTTTGGGCAATATGTCTCCAAAATGAAGATGATTCCGGTCAATCGCGGCGCCCGCGGCAAGGTCATGGCCGACGTGCTCGAACGCACCAAACGTGAAATCGAAGGCGGCCGCCAGCTGATCATCTATCCCGAAGGGACGCGGCGCGCGGCGGGCGCACCGCCTGCCTACAAGTACGGTATTGCGCGGCTATACCGCGACCTCAAGGTTCCCGTTGTGCCGGTGGTGATGCACCCTGGCCTGTTCTGGCCACGGCGCAAGTTCCTGCGCTTCCCGGGGCATTTCAAGGTGCAGATCCTGCCCCCTATACAACCCGGCATGGATCCCGACGCATTCATGGAAAAGCTGGTCGAGGTCATGGAAACAGCCAGCGACAAGCTGCTCGTCGAGACAGTTGAGGCCAATCCGCAAATACCGCTGCGCGAAGATGCAAGACGCAGGCTGCGCGAACTCGGCGCGCTGCCATCGGACCCGCGCCTTCAGTGACAGCTGAAACCGCGGCCGCTACAGGGCGTTGAGCCGGTGGACCACGGCCTCGAGATGGTGGTCCCGAATGCGCAACGTCCTGAGGTGATCAACCGTGTTGATCACATACTCTTCATTGGGGCCTGATTGCCCGACCGCGCCCGACACCTGCAACTGCGCATCCTCGATCGACAGCGCGCCGGCATATTGCTCGTGGCTCCGGTCAACCACATAGGCAAGCGCCCGCACATCGCGGCCATCGTCCAGCCTCACTTTGCGTGTTGTCTCCAGATAGACATTCGTTACCAGTTCGCGTTCACGCAGATACCCCGTAACCCTGTCCCGGTCTTCCGGCCGGACCCGGAATGCCACTCCATGGCACGAGCCTCCTCTGTCGAGCCCCAGCACCAGTCCAGGCCGGTCAGGCGTGCCGCGGTGAACAAAGGATCGCACGCATAATGCCCGGTGATAGCCAAACAGCTGTGCCTGACGGGCTTCATCATGATCGAAACCTGGCCGCCACATCAGCGATCCGTAGCCAAACACCCAAAAATCGTCCATATCCCTGCCCATATTGTCATCAGAAGCCACAGCCGCACTTCAACGCCATGACTGCTTGTCGGCCCTTATTGCAGGCCGCACACGGAGAACGCAATGCCATCACCTGCCAACGCCTCATCCCCGACCTCACGAAAATTCGCCTGGCTGGCAGGCGCGATCGTGGCAGGTGGCGTTCTTTGGACAGCTGGCTGGTATTTTTTTGCAGCAAAGGTTGAAACCGGCCTGCCCTCCACACTGGCGCAGCTTGTCGGCCCGACCGCCAGTGCGCAATGCACAGATGCTGATGTCCGCGGATATCCGTTTCGCTTCGGCGTGTTCTGCGAGACACTGAGCTACGAGAACGTTTCCGGGGGCATTGCAGCAAATGCCGGTGCGTTTCGCTCGGCAGCCCAGGTCTATCGCCCGCGGCATGCAGTTGCCGAAATCGACGGCCCCTTGATCGTCAGCATCCCGGGTCTGCTCTTCCGCGCCGACTGGCAGATATTGCAAGCCAGCGCACAGGCCGTCTCCAACGGGCTTGATCGCGGATCAATCGACGCGAAAAGCGTCAGTTTCGACATTGACGGAAGCGGCCTTGTTCAGCGGCTTGCAGTGCAGGCCGACCGGATGACGGCGCATGCCCGGCAAAATGAGGGGGATCTCGACCTGGCAGCCTATATCGAGAACTTGCGCAATGACCTCGTTCCCGGTCTGACGGCCAAGGCCTTTGCATTTGAGGCAACATTGTCAAACCAGTCGAACCTGCTGGAAGTCCCCTTCATTCCGCTGCATGGTCCCTTTGATGCGGTATTGCATCGCCTGGCAATCGAGCTTGATGAAACCTCGTCTCTTGAGCTGACCGGGCCTGTACAGATCGACGCCAACAACCGGGTGTCCGGCACACTCGAACTGACAATCAGCAATGTCCGGCAGCTTTCAGAACTTGTGGAACGCTACAGACCCGAAAGTGCCGGCATGATCCGGCAGTTCGGCCTGATGATTGCCGCACTCGATACCAAACCCGATGATGATGCGGTAACCCTGCCTTTGACGATCAGGAGCAACCTGATCTCGCTGGGCTTCCTACCGCTTGGCCAGCTGCCGTCGTTTTAAGGCCTATTCAGCTGCGCCGGGCACATCTGGCTTGCTGACGTTTCGGCCAAAGTTTGGCGCATCGGTGTCCTGTCCGGCTTCGACGATGGAGCGGCGAATGCCGCGGGTCCGGGTGAACAACTCAAACAGCTTGTCGCCGTCGCTCCACCGGATCGCCCGCTGCAGCGAGGACAGATCCTCGGAAAACCGCGCCAGCATTTCAAGGATCGCATCCTTGTTGTGCAGGCAGACGTCGCGCCACATCACCGGATCGGATGCGGCCAGGCGGGTGAAATCGCGAAAACCCGATGCCGAGTACTTGATCACCTCGGATTGCGTGACGGCTTCCAGATCGTCGGCAGTGCCGACGATATTGTAGGCGATGATATGCGGCAGGTGCGACACGATCGCCAGCACCATGTCATGGTGATCCGGATCCATCTGCTCGACCGTCGATCCGCAGGCCTCCCAGAACGCCGCCAGCCGGGCAATGGCTTCGGGATCGACATCCGCTGCTGGGGTCAGAATGCACCAGCGCCCCTGAAACAGCTCTGCAAAGCCTGATTCCGGACCGCTTTGCTCTGTACCTGCAATCGGGTGTCCCGGGATGAAATGAACTGTCTCGGGCATGTAAGGCTGCATCTGCCGGACCACGGACGCCTTGGTCGAGCCAACATCCGTAACGATGGCACCGGGCTTCAGATGCGGACCGATTTCACGCGCCACTGCCTCGGATGCGCCAACAGGAACCGACACAATGACCAGATCGGCATTGGCAACAGCGTCCGCGTTGGAGCTGAAATAACTGTCGCCCAGGCCGAGCTTGCGCGCCGCCTCCAGCGTCGATTCACTTCGTGTGGCGATAGCGACATGGCCCGCCAGCCCCTCGGCGCGAATCACCCGCGCCAAGGACGAACCGATAAGGCCGATCCCGATCAGCGCGATAGTCTCAAACAGCGGTTTGGTCATATTTTTCAGGCCATAAAGCTCTTCAGCGCGTCGATAACGCCGAGATTGGCTTCCTCACTTCCGATTGTCATTCTGAGCGCATCCGGCAGGCCGTAGCCCGCCACACGGCGCAACACATAACCGCGCGCCACCAGATAGTCATCGGCTTCTGCCGCGGTTTTGCCCGGCGTGGTCGGGAAGTGAATCAGCACGAAATTACCGACTGACGGCGTGACCGACAGGCCCATCGCTTCGACAGCCTCCACCACACGGCCAAGCCATGTCTCATTGTGCTCGACTGCACTTTCGACATGCTTGCGGTCAGAGATCGCCGCCGCACCGGCGGTAATTGCCAGCGCATTGACGTTGAACGGGCCGCGTACGCGGTTGCAGGCGTCGATGATGGCTTCATGGGCGTACATCCAGCCGATGCGCAGACCGGCCAGCCCGTGGATCTTCGAAAATGTCCGCGTCATCACCACATTGGCATTGGCTGACACCAGCTCGATGCCCGCCTCGTAATCATTGCGCCTGACATATTCGGCATAGGCCGCATCAAGCACCAGGATCACATGACCCGGCAGGCCAGCATGCAGCCGCCGGACTTCACTGACCGGAAGATAGGTGCCGGTCGGATTGTTTGGATTGGCCAGAAACACCAGCTTGGTCCGCTCGGTCACCGCACCCAGAATCCGGTCGACATCGGCTGTCAGATCATCCGTGTCGGGAACCGAAACCGGGGTCGCGCCGGCAGCCATGATCTGGATCTTGTAGACAAGAAAGCCATGGTCGGTGAAGAGCCCCTCGTCACCGGGAGCAAGATAGGTCTGGCACAAAAGGCCGAGCAACTCGTCCGATCCATTGCCGCACATGATGTTGGCCGGATTGAGCCCGTAAGCCCGGCTGATCGCGTCGCGCAGCACATGCGCGGAACCATCCGGGTAGATTGCCAGGTTCGCGCTCTGTGCGGCAATCGCTTCCGCAACCTTGGGGCTCGGCCCCAGCGGCGATTCATTGGACGACAGTTTGTAAACCTTGGCGACGCCTTCGGCGGTCTCACGCCCTGGCACATAGGCCGCGATATCCATAACGCCGGGTTTCGCGCGGGGCATGTCGGAGCTGCTCATGAAAAATTCCTTGCAAACAAAAAACCAAGGTCAGGCCTGCGGAAATAGCCTCTTGCAGCTATCTTGTCGAGAGTGGCTTTCGCTCAGAGCGAGGGCTTGGAGGCTTTGGCCTGACGGTGCGAGGCGCGCGACGTCTGCGGCGAAAGCACCGGCACAAAAACCCGCCGTGACGCACGCGCCGCCACCGGCAGCCCCTGGTAGAGCCGCTTCTGTGCCTCAACGATGATGACGCCGGAAAACACCGGCCACAGCCTCCGGCCAAACTGCTCGAAAATCCGCTGCATGCGCAAGACCACACCGCGCTTCGAGGGCGGGAACAACAGCGCTTCGGCGAAAGCGCCGGGCGTGAAATTGCTTTCCCGCAGGATCGTCACCAGCTGCCCCCGCGAATAGGGCCGGCCTGCACCGAAGGGGGTATGTTCGAACCGCGCCCATACACCGCGCCGGTTGGGCGCGACAATCACCAGCCGCCCGCCCGGCGCCAGCACCCGCCAAAGCTCTTTCAATGTCTCGCGCGGATTCTCTGCAAACTCCAGCGAATGAACCATCAGGATGCGATCGAGTGATGCATCTGGCAGTGGCAGCTCCTCATCGAACACCAATGCAGTGGCCGATGGTCCGCCCGCTGGCCAGTTCACCGCTCCCTGCCCCGCTGGCATGAATGCAAACGTCCGCTCGGTGTCGGGGCGAAAACGGTCGAGATAGGGAGTAGCATATCCAAGCCCCATCAGCCGCTCTCCGGGAAGATTGGCCCAGATGGAAGACAGCGCCATGGCGACCGAGTGCTCCGCAAGCACGCCCAGCCGAGAATGGTAAAACTGTCTCAAGTCGACAATATCGGCATGCATGGCGATGGACCCGTGTGTTGCAACGTGTTTCTAAGGCGACCTTACACCTGTGGCAGCACTTAAGACCATCATTTAGGCAATGTCATGCGGCATGCAGGATCAAACGGTGGCATTTTGCCGCCTCAGAAGGTGACGAACCCCGGGCTGCCGGTTATGCTGTTACCGCTAATTCAACAATTTCTGTAGGAAACATAATGACCAGTCTCATGATCGAGCAGTTCACCTGTCGGCAGGACAATTTCGGCGTGATCTTGCACGACCCGCTAACAGGTGAAACCGCGAGTATTGATGCGCCGGACGGATCGAGGATCGCCGGTCGCCTCGGCCAGGACGGCTGGAACTTGACCCACCTCCTCATTACCCACCACCACCCCGATCATGTCGAAGGCATCGCCGAACTTGCCAAGACCTATTCGCCAAAGGTCATTGGCCCGAAGGCCGAGGCGGCAAAGATTGCCGGGCTGACCCAGACGGTTGATGATGGCGATACGTTCGAATTTGCCGGCAGAACCGTCGAGGTCATCTCGACGCCGGGGCACACATCAGGTCATATCTGCTTCTACATTCCCGATGAAAAACTGCTGTTTGCCGGCGACACGCTGTTCGCGCTCGGCTGTGGGCGGCTGTTCGAAGGAACGCCGGCAGATATGTTCGGCTCGCTCAACCGCCTTGCAGAGCTTCCCGACGAGACCCGTGTCTATTGCGGACACGAATACACCCAGTCGAACGGACGCTTCGCCATGTCGGTCGATCCCGACAATGAAACCCTGGCCAAACGTATGGAAGATATCGCCGATCTCCGCTCCAAGCGGCTGCCGACCCTTCCAACCACCATCAGTTTCGAAAAGCGGACCAACCCGTTCATGCGAACCGGGGATGCGGCGATCCGCAGTCAGCTCGGGATGGAAACCTCGAGCGACGTCGAGGTCTTCACCGAACTGCGCCGGCGCAAGGACAGTTTCTGACCATGAAGGAGGACCTGTCTGCCCGCGAGATCATCGCCCTTCTTGAGATGCAGGCGCACCCGGAAGGCGGCTGGTATCGTGAAACCTTCCGCGATACCGCAGGCGGTGAGCGCGGCAATTCAACCGCCATCTATTATCTGCTTGAAGGCGGAGACTGCTCGCACTGGCATCGTGTCACCGACGCCGTGGAACTCTGGCACTGGCACGGCGGCGGACCGCTGGCCCTTACACTGTCGGAAGATGGCTGCAATGCCCAGTCCTACCGGCTCGGCATGAACCTGGCATCAGGCGAACGGCCGCAGATCGTGGTGCCCGCCAACTGCTGGCAATCGGCCGCATCGCTTGGCGCCTGGACGCTTGTCGGCTGCACGGTCGCCCCGGGATTTGAATTCTCGAGCTTCGAAATGGCCCCGCCGGATTGGCGGCCGTCACCCTTTGAAGGTGCGCCGGTCAAACCAGAAGGCCGAGCGTGATCAGCGCCTGACCGGCATAGTAGAGCACCCAGACCGCCGGACTCGTCAGCCGTCTCAGCGAACTGGTTTCTGACATGAGAAATTTTTCCGAGCCCAGAATCGCATCCGATGCCATGAACAGCGCTGCGCCCAGCAGCACCAAACCGCCAAGCGTCACACCACCCAGCCCCATCACCGCGATCGCCAGCACATAGACTGCCACCGGCAGCGCTAATGGACCGGCATTGCGGACCATCAGTGTTCCCATGACCAGGGCAAACACAACCACCGCCGCCAGGCCGGGCACCGGTGCTGCTGCCAGCCCGGCACCTGCCCCGAAAAACAGCACTGCATAGGCGATATGCGCCAGCAGGAAGCTGCCGAGGCCGCCCAGAAAGGCCGCATCACCCTCATGGGCGAGAAACGCGTCACCGGTTGCCGACAGGGCCAGTGCCAGCACCAGTAAAATCGGCCCGCCCGCGTGCCAGGCCAGAACCGCGAGCGCGCCCACCGCCACAGTCTTGGCAACTGTCCGCTTCAGGGACGTGGGCCGGCTCAGCACCATCAGATAGGCCGCAAACCCGAGTACCGAAATCACCAGCATGCTGATCTCGACCATATCCAGACGATCGAAGAAGCCGCTCATGATGAAGCCCTCTTCTTGAGCAGGTCCTTGGCCGCCAGAAAGGCGCCGCCGGTGATCAGAAGACAGGCCACGGCGATGCCGACGCTCAGCTTGCCATGGCCGAACAGGATCAGGATCAGTGTCGACAGCAACGGAGCCGCGTAACTCGCGACACCCAGCACCTGGATATCGCCCCGTTTGACCCCGTGGTCCCAGGCGTAAAACGCCAGCCCCACAGGGCCCAGACCAAGGCCGAGGACGGCCACCCACTGACCGGTCGTTTCAGGCCAGACGGTGGTTTCAAGCAGCAGGTGGCAGATGACGGAAAGCACTGCGGAGAGAATGCAGAAGCCGGCGATCACATCGGCCGGCGTCGCGCCGAAACGCCGCGAAATGAGTGAATAGCCCGACCACGTGAACGCACACAGGACTGCAGCGCCGTAGCCTATAAGGCTGCCGCCGCCAAACCCGCCCTCGGCGCCGCGCATCAGGATCAGTGCGGTACCGGCCAGCCCCATCATCGCGCCGACGACGTGATGCCAGCCCAGCCGCTCACCTGGCAGAAGCGCCGAGCCGACGACAATCAGCAGCGGCCAGAGATAGGCGATCAAACCAGCCTCCACCGCCGGTGCATTTCTCAGCGCGGTGAAATAGAGGAAATGATAACCGAACAGGCCAAACAGGCCGAGCGCCCAGACCTTCGCCGGTTGCCGGAAGGCGCTGAACCGTTTTGGCTCCCGCGCCATGGCGGTAAGCCCGATCAGTGATCCGACCAGAAAACAGATTGCCGAGAGCTGAAATGGCGGCATTGTGCCGGAAGCCGCGGTCAAAACCGCCAGCGCCGACCACATCACAACCGCCAGAAACCCGATAAGTGTTGGGAAAGTCTGCATTTGCCGCCCCCGCATGCCACACCTGTGAGGATCAGCCGAAGCTCTCGGTCAATCCACCTATGGATGACGGCTTTAACCACCAAATCGGGTTGCGGCAACGATAACCTGACCGATCTTGGTCGGTACCTTTGCATAGACCGGCGCATAGAACCCGCCGCTCTCGTGCTTGGCGAACCAGATTTCCATTGATTTTAACTTTCGCAGATACTGGATCCCGGAGGATCCCTTGCGGTAACCCGATTTCGGCTCGAACCGGATCGAGCAGACAACCGCATCGCCAACAAAACCTTTGGTCCGGTAGGGCCGCACACCGATAGGCGACAGATGCAAGGTTACCCGTGATTGCCCGTCAAAAATCGGCAAGCTTCGGGGGCAGACCTTCGAGCCGGCCGGAAACACCATGCCGGAAAGCGGATCGAGCACGGTGCGCATATCCGCTGCCGACAGGGGAACCCAGTCTTTGGATGTTTGCTTGCGTTTTGGCGTGTTGGTCGCGGATTTGACATTTCCGTTGCTGAACGTGATCTCGGTGCGGTGCGCATCCTTGCCGCTGGAATAGGTCACCAGAAAGGTATCGGCGAGCAGCCTGTCTGCCGAAAGCGTGCCTGAAACGCTGGCGTTGCCGCGCACCTTTGACACGATGTCGGTAAAGGCCGACGTCTTCATTGCGCCCGAGATCTTGTAGGCATCACCATCAACCTGGGTGACGAAATTTGCATAGGCCACCGGAAACCCCACCAGTGACACTGAATAATCCGTATGAACCTTGACCGGCTCGGCACTGACCGGGGTCTGCCCGCTCAGAACCAGCGAGAACACCATCGTCATCACAGAAAAGACCGAACGGCTACCGTACATTCCGAACCCCTGAATGATGTGACTGTCCGGCGACGATCGCCGGCCTGGTGCAAATCAAATGTGGCGCACAATGCGACAATTCGATGCCCGCGCCGACAAAAAAGTGCTATGTTGGCCTCCGAACCCCACATAAGCCCGATTCAACCGCCGACTCGGCTTGACGCGGCTGGCTGGTCTGATTATAGACACGCGACTTCCGATAAAGGCCTGCGGTCCTTTGGGTGAGCCTGCAACTTGGCTCGGCCCGTCCGTTGGCGAAAAGATATAGGTGCAAAATGTCACGCAGCTGTGAATTGACCGGCAAGGCTGTACAGTCCGGAAACAATGTCAGCCACGCCAATAACCGGACACGTCGCCGGTTTCTGCCGAACCTGTGCAACGTCACGCTGATTTCCGATGCTCTCGGCCAGCGTTACCGTCTGCGCATCTCGGCAAACGCTCTGCGCACGGTTGAACATCGCGGCGGCCTCGACGCATTCCTGGCAAAGGCCAAGGACGGCGACCTGTCGATGCGCGCTCGTCTGCTCAAGCGTCAGATCGCCAAGAAGATCGACGAAAAAGCTGCTGCCTGAACCAGGCTGACAGCTTCTCGACTATGAGGCGGGCCTTGAGCCCGCCTTCATGTTTTTCAACTGGTGGCATCAACCCAGGATAAAAAAATGCGAATGATCCCTTCTGTATTGCCGTTTATGGCCCTTATGGCCGCTGTCGTCGTGGCGTCGAACTATCTGGTTCAGTTCCCGGTCGATTATGCCATTGGCGCGCTCAATCTCGCTGACTTGCTGACCTGGGGCGCATTCACCTACCCGGTGGCGTTCCTGATCACCGACCTGGCCAATCGCCGCTTCGGTCCGGCCACCGCCCGCCTGGTGGTATTCTGCGGCTTCGTCATTGCTGTCGCCTTGTCGGTCTGGCTTGCCACGCCGCGTATCGCGGTCGCCTCGGGCTCCGCATTCCTACTGGCACAATTGCTGGATGTCTCGATTTTCGACCGGCTGCGCAACCGTGTCTGGTGGCTGCCGCCGCTTGTCTCGACCATCATCGGCTCAGGCCTCGACACTCTGATCTTCTTCGGCCTGGCATTCTCCCAGGCGGCCAACATCATCGGCCCCGGCGATGCTTTCGCCAGCGAAGCAGCTCCGCTGCTCGGCGTCTTCGCCATGGAAGCCCCGCGCTGGCTCTCCTGGGCGCTTGGCGACCTTGCGGTCAAGCTGATCGTCGGACTGTCGATGCTGCTGCCCTACGGCGTGCTGATGCCGGTGCTGGCGCCTCAGAGCCGTGCCTGACAAAAACCGGTCTGCCGGAAACGGTGGTCCGGCCATCCTGTCGTCACGCTACTCACCGTCGCTCAGATAGCGGAATTCCAGAACCAGATTGCGCTGCAGGATGGAATGATTGTCGTCCGACACCAGGGTGACGAAAATCTGGCCGGCATCGTCGGTGCTGACGTCGAGGCCTTCCATATTGTCGATCTGATCGCCGAAATCCGCTTCCAGCAGAACCGGCCCGTCAACCAGGTTTCCCGGCCCCAGCCGGCTGCCATCGATGCGGCGAATGCGCATGCCGATTCCGCCGGCGATAGAGAACCGCCGCTCAAGCAGCAGCAGATCACCATTGGGCAGAAAATCTCCATCGGTGATATCGTAAGGCGCGTGCCGCTTGACGAAAAAGACACCCTTCATCGGCCCGGTCAGAATAGCCGCGTAGATGTCTCCGGCGGCATTCAGGCTGCGCTCGGACACGACGACTGCATCTCCCTTCAGCGGTGAGGCATCCGGGGCGACCATGAGGGCTTCCAGCCCCTGGTTGCCGCGAAGTTCGCCGACTGGCATCTGCAAGGGCAGGGAGCCCAGAGGCGTTGAGCTGCCCGGCGCCTTGGCAGGGTAGACATCAACCCGGTTGTTGCGCTCGAAACTGACCAGCACCTCATCGCCGCGCACGGCAAGACCTTCGGCGTCAACCCGCCATTTCTGGTTTGACGATTCGCCGTTTGCATCAAGAATCGGCGAGATCGAGAAATCCGCCACGCCTGTCAGCGCACCATTCGCCCCGCGCTCGAAGCGGCCCGCATACCAGAAGCCGGTGTCCATGACCCCGAGAAAATTGCGCCGGTCATCAGACAGCCGAATGGCAGACATGGCTCCCAGCGAGGCACTGGACGAACTCAGCTCAAGCCCGCCAACAAACTCGAAATTGCCAAACCGGGTCTCATCCGAGCCTACCTTGAAATGAGTGATCAGCCGCGATTTGATCTGTATTGTTTCATCGGCCGCATGAAGCGGAAACACGGTGGAGGCGGCCAACAGGCAAACAGAGCCGGCAAACAGCGACAGCCGCGAAATACCCCGGAACATCACGCCCGCTTGCGTCCGCGCCGGGCCTGCGGATCACCAGCCTCATCGGCAAACAACGCCGCCAGCTGCTCGGTCATCGCACCGGCCAGTTCTTCTGCGTCGACAATCGTCACCGCACGGCGATAGTAACGGGTGACATCGTGGCCGATGCCAATGGCCAGCAGTTCCACCGGCGAGCGTGTTTCAATCTCTTCGATGACAGCGCGCAGATGGCGCTCGAGATAATTGCCCGGATTGACCGATAGGGTTGAATCATCAACCGGCGCGCCATCGGAAATCATCATCAGGATCTTCCGCTGTTCCGGCCGCCGCGTCAGCCGCGAATGGGCCCAGATCAGCGCCTCGCCGTCGATGTTTTCCTTGAGCAG
>CAXBIE010000124.1:0-12193 GCA_963975635.1 uncultured Hoeflea sp.
TGCCGGCCTGTCACGCCGGAGGTCGCGGGTTCGAGTCCCGTCACTCGCGCCATTTCTCCTCATGGAGAGATGGACACATTTTTCGAAAAGGCCCGGTTCTACCGGGCTTTTTTCGTTTCTGGCTCCGATATTCCTTTTGAAGCAAGCCATCTCTTGAAAGAGAATGTGCCATCTGCTGTTGCCTGATCCGCGCTTGATGGCGAGAGGCGCGTCTCCCCGACGTGGCCGGATGCTGCTGTTCGGGCAAATGGCTGGAAGACGGAATCAGGCGCCGAAAAGAAATCGGGCGATTTGTTGGGAACGTGCGGTTTCGCATCCAGGCGAATCCGCGCCGTTTGATGTCATGTTTTTTCGTTTTCAGCTGATTCTTTCGGCAAGGCCGAGTGTTTCAGCGGCCGTCCAGAATTCAAGAAAAACATCTTGGAATCATGCTCCGGTGAAACATTGAGTGGCTAAAGCTCACACTATCTGATCAAATACCGCGTGTGCTCTTGCGCCGCTTGGCGGGCTGCGCTAACCACGCCGCGTTGCAACATGATCAGCCGCACATGTGAGGGGCCGGCTCCAGACCTGAGGGTAGGGTAGGGGCTTCGAGGGTGGCGGATACAGGAACGGACGTCATGACGGAACTTCTGGGCGCTTATGTGCCGATTGCTATTTTTATGGGTCTGGCTTTGGTGATTGGTCTGGCTTTGCTGATCGCACCATTTGCGGTCGCTTACAAAAATCCCGATCCCGAAAAATTGTCGGCCTATGAGTGCGGCTTCAATGCATTTGACGATGCGCGCATGAAATTCGACGTGCGATTCTATCTGGTTTCGATCCTGTTCATCATTTTCGATCTGGAAGTTGCATTCCTGTTTCCCTGGGCGGTGTCCTTCGGCGATATCGGCTGGATGGGATTCTGGTCGATGATGGTGTTTCTCGGTGTGCTGACAGTCGGATTTGTCTACGAATGGAAAAAGGGAGCCCTGGAATGGGAGTGAGCAACGCACCACTGGTGGCCCCTGCGCCCAAGGGAATTATCGATCCCAATACCGGCAAGCCGGTCGGCAGCGACGATCCGTTTTTCGGCGAGATCAATGACGAGCTCGCCGACAAGGGGTTCCTGGTTACTTCGACTGACGAACTGATCACCTGGGCGCGCACCGGCTCGCTGATGTGGATGCAGTTCGGTCTGGCCTGTTGTGCGGTCGAGGGACTGATGCAGGCTTCCGGCCCGCGCTACGATCTCGAGCGCTTCGGCATTGCGCCGCGGGCGTCTCCGCGCCAGTCGGACGTGATGATCGTGGCTGGAACGCTGACCAACAAGATGGCCCCGGCGCTGCGCAAGGTTTATGACCAGATGCCGGAGCCGCGTTACGTGATCTCGATGGGGTCATGCGCCAATGGCGGCGGCTACTACCACTATTCCTATTCCGTCGTGCGTGGATGTGACCGGGTTGTGCCGGTCGACATCTATGTTCCGGGCTGTCCTCCCACCGCCGAAGCGCTGCTTTACGGTCTGCTTCTTCTGCAAAAGAAGATCCGCCGTACCGGCACCATCGAGCGCTAAGGAGCCATTGCCATGAGCCAAGCCCTCATTGATCTTTCGGATTACCTGACCGAGGTGAAGCCGGAGCTGATTGACCGCACTGAAATCTCCTATGGTGAGCTCACCGTTCATACCCAGGCGGACAAGATCGTCGAGTTGATGACGTTTCTGCGTGATGATGCGCAGTGCAAGTTCATCAGCTTCATCGATTGCTGCGGTGTTGACTGGCCGGGCCGGGCGGATCGCTTCGATGTGGTCTATCACTTGCTGTCACCTCACCAGAATTTCCGGATCCGGGTCAATCTGACCACGGGCGAGGACACGCCAGTGCCTTCGATCACCGGCGTGTTCCCCGGTGCGGACTGGTTTGAGCGCGAGGCTTATGACCTTTACGGGATTCTGTTTTCCGGGCACCCGGACTTGCGCCGGCTCTTGACCGATTATGGCTTTGAAGGCCATCCCTTGCGCAAGGATTTTCCGCTGACAGGGTTTGTCGAGGTTCGCTACGACGATGAAGCCAAGCGGGTTGTCTACGAACCGGTTGAGCTCAAGCAGGAATTCCGCGATTTTGATTTTCTCTCCCCCTGGGAAGGCACCGACTATGTGCTTCCAGGCGATGAAAAAGCCAAGGGATGAGGACGTAAGACCATGGCAGAACATAACGTCCGCAATTTTACGATCAACTTCGGCCCGGAGCACCCTTCGGCGCACGGCGTGTTGCGTCTGGTGCTGGAGCTTGATGGCGAAATCGTCGAGCGCGTCGATCCGCATGTCGGACTGCTGCATCGCGGCACCGAGAAGCTGATCGAGACCAAGACCTATCTCCAGGCCCTGCCGTATTTCGACCGCCTCGACTACGTGGCGCCGATGAACCAGGAGCATGCCTATTCGCTGGCCGTGGAACGGCTTTTGAATATGGAGATTCCGATTCGCGGCCAGCTGGTCCGGGTTCTTTACAGCGAGATTGGCCGTATTCTGGGCCACATCATGAACATCACCACCCACGCGCTGGATGTCGGCGCCATGACCCCTGTGGTCTGGGGGCTGGAAGAGCGTGAAAAGCTGATGGTGTTTTACGAGCGTGCCTGTGGCGCGCGGATGCACGCAGCCTATTTCCGTCCCGGTGGCGTGCACCAGGATCTGCCGCATGAACTGGTCGAGGATATCGGCAAGTGGTGCGAGCCGTTCCTGACGATTTGCGATGACATCGAGGGGCTTCTCACCCACAACCGCATTTTCAAGCAGCGCAATGTCGACATCGGTGTGGTCAAGCTGGAAGACGCCTGGGCCTGGGGCTTCTCGGGTGTGATGGTGCGCGGTTCCGGTGCTGCCTGGGACCTGCGCCGCTCGCAGCCTTACGAGTGCTACTCGGAAATCGATTTCGACATTCCGATCGGAAAGAACGGTGATTGCTATGACCGGTATCTGATCCGCATGCAGGAAATGCGTGAATCAGTGAAGATCATGCGCCATTGCATCAACCGCCTTCTGGGCGATGCCAAGGTCGGTCCGGTGTCATCAATCGATGGCAAGGCGGTTCCGCCGAAGCGCGGTGAAATGAAGCGCTCGATGGAAGCGCTGATTCACCACTTTAAGCTCTACACCGAAGGCTACCGGGTGCCGGAGGGCGCGGTCTACGCGGCCGTCGAAGCGCCCAAGGGCGAGTTCGGGGTCTATCTCGTCTCGGACGGCTCCAACAAGCCTTATCGCTGCAAGATCCGCGCTCCGGGCTTTGCGCATCTGCAGGCGATGGATTTTCTCACGCGCGGCCACCAGCTGGCTGACGTGTCTGCCGTTCTTGGTTCGCTTGACATCGTGTTCGGGGAGGTTGACCGGTAATGTATGCAAACACCGCAGCCGCCGGGGCGATTGGCGCCATGCCCAATTCGCCTTGCAGTGACTTCAAATAGGCCGGAAATAAGACAAAAGAGTTCATCATGTCCGTTCGTCGACTTGCCGAAGAGAGTGTCCAGCCAGCGGAATTCGCCTTCAACCGCGAATTTGCCGCGCAGGCAAAGGTTTGGATCAAGAAATATCCGAAGGAACGGGCACAGTCGGCTGTGATTCCGCTGATGATGCTGGCTCAGGAGCAGGACGGCTGGGTAACCAAGCGGGCGATCGAAGTGATCGCCGATATGCTCGGCATGCCCTATATCCGCGCACTGGAAGTGGCGACATTCTACACCCAGTTCCAGCTCAAACCGGTTGGCAAGCGGGCGCATGTGCAGGTCTGCGGAACCACGCCTTGCATGTTGCGCGGCTCTGAAGCGCTTATGGACGTGTGCCGCAACAAGATTCACCCGGAACCGTTTCAGCTCAACGAGAGCGGGACGCTGTCCTGGGAAGAAGTCGAATGCCAGGGCGCGTGCGTGAATGCGCCGATGGTAATGATCTTCAAGGATTCCTACGAAGATCTGTCACCGGAGCGGCTGGCATATATCATTGACCGGTTTGAAGCCGGGCGGCCGGAGGACGTGACGCCTGGTCCGCAAATTGATCGCATTTTCTCCGGACCTGAGGGTGGGCTGACCAGCCTGAGTGAAGAAATCAAGCCGTCCAAGAAAACGGCCGCGAAAGCCTCTGCGGCTTCCAGCCGGTCACCTGCTGCAACCAAGGCGGGCCGTCCGAAATCGCCGGCAACAGAAACCGCAACCAAATCTCCGGCTGCTGCGAAAGCCAAGGTGAAGGCCGACGCAAAGACGGCGGAGACCGCGACGGAAGCGCCGAAGGTCAATGAGGCGCGCAAAACCTCTTCAACGGCGAAGACGAAATCCAATGCAACATCGGCACTGGCGTCGACAGCCAAGGCCGTGACACCGGCCAAGCGCGCCGCCAAACCGGTGGCCAAAGGCAATGCGACGATGGCTATTGCCGCGACTGCCAAGGGGACGGCTGCCAAGGCCGAGGCGACGCCCTCCACCGACGACAAAAACCGTCCGGCGGGAATTGCCAAACCGGCAAAGCCGGACAATCTGAAGATGATCTCGGGCGTTGGGCCGAAGATCGAAGGGATCCTGCATTCGCTGGGCATCTACACCTTCGCGCAAGTTGCGTCGTGGAAGAAGGCCGAACGGGAATGGGTCGACGGATATCTGAAGTTCAAGGGCCGTATTGAGCGTGAAGACTGGCTCAAACAGGCCAAGGCGCTGGCCAAGGGCGGCGAGGCCGAGTACATCAAGGTCTTCGGCAAGAAGCCGCGATAGAGGTGAAAGATGCTAGCTGACAAAGACCGGATTTTCACCAATATCTATGGCGTCTACGACAAGTCGTTGAAGGGCGCGATGGCGCGCGGCCATTGGGATGGCACCAAGGGCATTCTCGAAAAGGGCCGTGACTGGATCATCAGCGAGATGAAGGCTTCTGGCCTTCGCGGCCGTGGCGGGGCAGGGTTCCCGACCGGGCTGAAATGGTCTTTCATGCCCAAGGAAAGCGACGGGCGTCCGCACTATCTCGTCATCAATGCCGATGAGTCCGAGCCGGGTACCTGCAAGGACCGCGAGATCATGCGCCACGATCCGCATACGCTGATCGAAGGCTGCGTGATTGCCGGTTTCGCCATGGGCGCGAACGCCACCTATATCTATGTTCGCGGCGAATATATGCGCGAACGTGAAGCGCTGCAGGCGGCGATCGACGAATGCTATGATGCCGGGCTTATCGGCAAGAACAACAAGCTCGGCTATGACATGGACATCTATGTCCATCATGGCGCCGGCGCTTATATCTGCGGCGAGGAAACAGCGCTGCTTGAAAGCCTGGAAGGCAAGAAGGGCCAGCCGCGGCTGAAGCCGCCATTCCCGGCCAATATGGGCCTGTATGGCTGCCCGACAACGGTCAACAATGTTGAATCGGTTGCGGTTGCACCGACCATCCTGCGCCGCGGTGGCGCCTGGTTTGCCGGTATCGGCCGGCCCAACAACACCGGAACCAAGCTGTTTTGCGTGTCGGGCCATGTGAATACGCCGTGCACGGTGGAAGAGGCGATGTCGGTGCCGTTCCGCGAGCTGATCGACACCCATTGCGGCGGCATTCGCGGCGGCTGGGACAATCTGCTGGCCGTGATCCCTGGCGGATCCTCGGTGCCGATGGTGCCGGCTGCGGACATGATCGACACGCCGATGGATTTTGACAGCCTGCGCGATCTCAAGTCGGGTCTGGGCACCGCGGCGGTGATCGTCATGGACAAGTCGACCGACGTGGTCAAAGCCATCTGGCGGTTGTCGGCGTTTTACAAGCATGAAAGCTGTGGCCAGTGCACACCGTGCCGCGAAGGTACAGGCTGGATGATGCGTGTGATGGACCGCATGGTCAAAGGCAATGCGCAAAAGCGCGAGATCGACATGCTGTTCGATGTCACCAAGCAGATCGAAGGCCACACCATCTGCGCGCTCGGCGATGCAGCTGCGTGGCCGATCCAGGGTCTGATCCGGCATTTCCGTCCCGAGATGGAAGCGCGGATCGACCAGTACACACGCAACGCCGTTCAAAGCCGCAATGTGCGGCTGGAAGCGGCGGAATAAGAAGGCCCGTAAATCGGGTCCGGAAAGACAAGGAAACGTCACAAGGGACAAGAGCCAACAGGCGACTAAGGAGAAACTGATGTCGATGTTTTCTTTTCCCACTGAGATGAACATGAGCGAGATGATGAAACCGATGAATCCCATGATGGACTGGACCAAAACGGAAGGCCTGGAAGTCTCGCCGTTGATGGTTTACCCGTTGGGCGCGGCGGCTGCGGCCACTGCTGTCGGTTTCGGTATCGCCGGCCAGATGGCCGGTATGATGATGGGCGCGATGCAGGGCGCTTTGCAGAGCCAGACGTCGCTGCTCGGCAAGCATCCGGATCTGAGCTGGATTGTGCCGACCATGGCAGAAGACCTGGCTCCGGATGAGAGTGAGGCGGCTGCGGTTGATCAGCCGGCACCTGCCGTTAGTGCAAAGTCGGCCGATATCGTCGAGTTGAAGCCGGCCGCAAAGCCTGCAGCTGTCAAAGCCAAGGCCAAGGCAGCACCGGCAAAACCGAAGGCGGCTTCTGTCAAGACAGCCCCGAAGAAGGGCGCAGCGGCGGCCAAGACCACAACAACGGCTGCAGTCGAGAAGCTGAAATCTGACGCGGAAGTGGCCGCGGCTGCGACAAGCGAAAGTAAGTCAGCCTCTGAAAAGCCGGCTGAGAAGATCGCGGCGCTGGCACCGGAAGATTTTCGCAGGCCGGCAGAGATCGACAAGCCGGAAGCACCTGACGATCTGAAGCTGATCTCCGGTGTCGGGCCAAAGCTTGAGCAGGTGCTCAACGGGCTTGGCGTATGGACGTTTGCGCAAATCGCCGGCTGGCAGCCGGAAGAGGCGGCTTGGGTCGATGATTATCTGCAATTCGGTGGCAGGGTCGAGCGGGACAGCTGGATTTCGCAGGCCGGAAAACTGGCAAAAGGCGGGATAACCGCTGACTAGAAATACCCGGCCGGGCGGTTTAACCGCCGCCCGGTGGAACACAATCAGGTCCCGGTGAGGGATGGTACGCGGTCGTTTCGACCGTTCGCAAAGGTAGGACTGCTTGCATGGCCAAGATCAAGGTTGATGGAAACGAGATCGAAGTGCCGGATCACTACACGCTGTTGCAGGCGTGTGAGGAGGCCGGCGCGGAAGTGCCGCGGTTCTGTTTCCACGAACGGCTGTCGATTGCCGGCAACTGCCGGATGTGTCTGGTCGAGGTGAAGGGTGGACCACCCAAGCCCGCGGCATCCTGCGCCATGGGTGTGCGCGATCTGCGTCCCGGCCCGAATGGCGAAACGCCTGAGGTGTTCACTAATACGCCGATGGTCAAGAAAGCGCGCGAAGGCGTGATGGAGTTCCTGCTCATCAACCACCCGCTGGATTGCCCGATCTGCGACCAGGGCGGCGAATGCGACCTGCAGGACCAGGCCATGGCCTTCGGCATGGACAATTCGCGTTACGCGGAAAACAAGCGCGCGGTTGAAGACAAATATATCGGACCACTGGTCAAGACGATCATGAACCGCTGCATTCACTGCACGCGCTGTGTTCGCTTCACTACCGAAGTGGCAGGTATTTCCGAACTCGGCCTGATCGGCCGTGGCGAGGATGCCGAAATCACGACCTATCTCGAGCATGCGATGAGCTCCGAGCTGCAGGGCAACGTGATCGATCTGTGCCCGGTCGGTGCGCTCACCTCGCGGCCTTACGCCTTCCAGGCGCGGCCCTGGGAGCTCAACAAGACCGAATCGGTTGACGTGATGGATGCCTGCGGCTCCTCGATCCGGGTGGACACCCGCGGACGGGAAGTGATGCGGGTGATGCCGCGCGTCAATGAATCCATCAATGAAGAGTGGATTTCCGACAAGACCCGCTTCATCTGGGACGGGCTGCGCACGCAGCGCCTCGACCGGCCTTATGTGCGGCGCAACGGCCGGCTGGAAGCAGCAAGCTGGGGTGAGGCCTTTGGCGCGATCGCGGCCGCGGTTTCGTCTGCTGCGCCTGAGAAGATCGGCGCGATTGCCGGCGATCTGGCGACCGTCGAAGAGATGTATGCGCTCAAGTCGCTGATCGCTTCGCTGGGGTCGGCCAATATCGATTGCCGCCAGGATGGCGCAGCACTTGATCCGGCACTGGGCCGGGCAAGCTATATCTTCAACCCGACCATCGAAGGCATCGAGGATGCGGATGCGATCCTGATCATCGGATCCAATCCGCGCCGGGAAGCGGCAATCCTCAATGCACGCATCCGCAAGCGCTGGCGGATGGATGATTTGCCGATCGCATTGATCGGCGAGCAGGCGGATCTGCGGTTCAGCCACGAGTATCTGGGCGCCGGTCCGGAGACACTCAAGGATCTGGTCGACGGCACCAACAAATTTGCCGCCAAGCTGAAGCGCGCCAAGAAGCCGATGATCATCATCGGACAGGGCGCACTGGCGCGCGGCGATGGCGCCGGCGTTCTGGCCAATGCGGCCAAGCTCGCCGATGCGGTGGGCGCAGTTAAGGGCGACTGGAACGGTTTTGCCGTGCTGCATACGGCGGCAGCGCGCGTAGGTGGTCTTGATCTTGGCCTGGTGCCGGGCAAGGGCGGGCTTGACGCCAGCGCGATGCTGACGGGCACTGACGTGCTGTTCCTGCTGGGTGCGGACGAGCTGGACTTCACCAAGAAGACCGCCGGCTTCACCGTCTATATCGGCACCCATGGCGACAACGGTGCGCATCATGCCGATGTGATCCTGCCGGCTGCCACCTACACGGAAAAATCCGGAACCTATGTCAACACCGAAGGCCGGGTGCAGCTTGGCAACCGCGCTGCTTTCGCGCCGGGCGAAGCAAAGGAAGACTGGGCCATCCTGCGGGCGCTGTCGGATGTCCTGGGCAAGAGACTGCCCTATGATTCGCTCACAGCTTTGCGCGCCGCGCTCTATGCCGAATATCCACATTTTGCGGAAATCGACATGATTTCCGCCGGAGATGGCAGCGCAATTGCCGCAATTGCGAAGAAACCGGGCAGGATGAACAAATCGGCGTTTGCGTCTCAGGTCAAAGACTTCTATTTGACCAATCCAATCGCACGCGCTTCGGCAGTGATGGCTGAATGCTCGGCCTTGGCGAAGACCGCCAAGGCAGTGGCGGCGGAATAGGGGCGGGACACATCATGGACGGTTTCATCTCAACTTATGTCTGGCCCGCGGCCATCATGCTGGCGCAGTCGCTGCTGGTACTGGTGACGTTGCTGATCTTCATTGCCTTCGTGCTCTATGCCGACCGCAAGGTCTGGGCTGCCGTTCAGCTTCGCCGCGGTCCCAACGTGGTTGGTCCGTGGGGGCTGATGCAGTCTTTCGCCGACCTGTTGAAGTTCGTGCTCAAGGAGCCGGTGATCCCGTCGGGCGCCAACAAGGGCGTGTTCCTGCTGGCGCCGCTGGTGGCGGTGACGCTGGCGCTGACAACCTGGGTGGTGATTCCTTTCGACGCCGGCTGGGTGATGGCCGATATCAATGTCGGCATCCTGTTCGTGTTCGCGATCTCCTCGCTTGAGGTCTATGGCGTGATCATGGGCGGCTGGGCTTCGAACTCGGAATATCCCTTCCTTGGCGCACTGCGATCTGCCGCGCAGATGGTATCCTACGAAGTCTCGATGGGCTTTGTGATCGTGGCGGTGCTGTTGTGCGTCGGCTCGCTCAACCTGACCGACATCGTGCTGGCCCAGACTGACGGCATCGGAACGCGGATCGGACTGCCCAATTCGATGCTTGACTGGCATTGGCTGGCGCTGTTCCCGCTGTTCATCATCTTCTTCATCTCGGCACTGGCCGAGACCAACCGGCCTCCATTCGATCTGCCGGAAGCCGAATCCGAGCTGGTTGCCGGCTTCATGGTCGAATATGGCTCGACTCCCTACATGATGTTCATGCTCGGCGAGTACGCAGCCATCGTGCTGATGTGCGCGCTGTCGACCATCCTGTTTCTGGGTGGCTGGTTGCCGCCGCTTGACGTGTGGTTCCTGAACTGGGTTCCGGGCATCATCTGGTTCGTGCTCAAGGTCTGCATGATGTTCTTCATGTTCTCGATCGTGAAGGCTTTCGTGCCGCGCTACCGCTACGATCAGCTGATGCGGCTGGGCTGGAAGGTGTTCCTGCCATTGTCGCTCGCCATGCTGGTCATCGTGGCCTTCGTGCTCAAGCTGACGGGGACTGCACCGTGATCATGACCACCTGTTTTCCCATCCGGCTGCTGCAGCCAAGCAAGAGCGGAGACTGACCATGTTAGCTCAAGCCGCAAGATCACTTTTCCTGAAGGAATTCGTCGGCGCGTTCATCTTGGCGATGCGTTATTTCTTCAAGCCGAAGGCGACCGTGAACTACCCAAACGAAAAGGGGCCTGTCAGTCCCCGGTTCCGTGGTGAACACGCACTCCGTCGCTACCCCAACGGCGAAGAACGCTGCATCGCCTGCAAGCTGTGCGAGGCAATCTGCCCGGCGCAGGCCATCACCATCGAGGCCGGTCCGCGGCGCAATGACGGCACCCGCCGCACCGTGCGCTACGACATCGACATGGTGAAGTGCATCTATTGCGGTTTCTGTCAGGAAGCCTGTCCGGTTGACGCCATCGTCGAAGGACCGAATTTCGAATTCGCAACGGAAACGCGCGAAGAACTCTACTACGACAAGGACCGGCTGCTCGCCAATGGCGACCGCTGGGAACGGGAAATCGCTCGCAACATCGCGATCGATTCGCCCTACAGGTAAGACACCGGGACGGCGCATCATTCGGGCGCGTCGTTTTGAATTCACATGCGGGGGCAGGGGACGACGTGAGTCAGACCAGCCTCTCTTGAGGGCGGGGACATAAGGTTCCTGTCTCTCGCGGGAAAGACGAAAAGGCGCCGATCATGGGTCTGCAGGCTCTGTTTTTCTATTTATTTGCCTTTGTGGCAGTGGCATCCGCCTTCATGGTGATCGCGGCGCGCAATCCGGTGCATTCCGTTTTGTTCCTGATCCTCACCTTCTTCAATGCCGCAGGGCTGTTCCTGCTTACCGGCGCTGAATTCCTGGCGATGATCCTGCTGGTGGTTTATGTCGGCGCTGTGGCGGTGTTGTTCCTGTTCGTGGTGATGATGCTGGATGTCGATTTCGCCGAAATGAAGTCCGGCGCACTCGAATACGCCCCAATGGGCGCGCTGGTGGGAATCATACTGGCCGCCGAACTGATCATCGTTCTGGCGGGCAATGCCTTTCATCCGGCGGTGGCCGGCAGTGGTGCAAACCCGATACCGGCACTGAGCGAGCGTACCAACACCCAGGCGCTCGGTGACGTGCTCTACACGGATTACATTTTCTACTTCCAGATCGCGGGAATGGTGCTTCTGGTAGCGATGATCGGCGCCATCGTGCTGACGCTGAGGCATCGCGAACACATCAAGCGGCAAGACATCAACCAGCAGGTCGCCCGGACACCGGAGACCGCCATCGAGGTGGTCAATGTCAAGCCCGGCCAGGGCATTTGAACGCGGGGACGTGAAGGAAAAATCGCATGGAAATCGGACTCTCCCATTACCTGACTGTCAGCGCGATCCTGTTCACGCTGGGCATTTTCGGGATTTTCCTGAACCGCAAGAATGTGATCGTCATCCTGATGTCGATCGAGCTCATTCTGCTGGCTGTCAATCTCAACATGGTTGCCTTCTCGATGCATCTCAATGACATCGTGGGTCAGGTGTTTGCGCTTCTGATCCTGACGGTCGCCGCAGCGGAAGCCGCGATCGGGCTTGCCATTCTCGTCGTCTTCTACCGAAACCGCGGCTCCATTGCCGTGGAAGACGTCAACATGATGAAGGGCTGAGAGAGCCATGTACCACGCTATCGTCTTTCTTCCCCTCATTGGCGCGCTGATCGCGGGCTTTGGCGGCCGTGCCATCGGCGCCAAGGCGTCGGAATATGTTACGACGCTGTTCCTGATCGTCGCAGCTCTGCTGTCATGGGTGGCTTTCTTCCAGGTTGCCATGGGGCATGGCGAGATGATCCGCATTCCGATCATGCGCTGGATCGAATCCGGACCGCTGAGTGTTGAATGGGCGCTGCGCATCGACACGCTGACCGCGGTCATGCTGGTGGTGGTCAACACGGTGTCCTGCCTGGTTCATGTCTATTCGATCGGCTACATGCA
>CAXBIE010000125.1:0-11973 GCA_963975635.1 uncultured Hoeflea sp.
ATCATGCCTTCGGGCACGGAACCCGCGCGGATTTCAAACATGACGGTTGAGGAATGGGACAGCGTCTTTGCGGTCAACAGCCGTGGCACGTTTCTGTGCCTGCGCGAATTCCTGCGCCGCCGCGAGCAAGCGCCTCTGCCTGGGGCAACGGCCGTACTGATGTCGTCGGCCGCCGCGCAACTGGGCGGATATCGCGGCAGCGCATCCTATGTCGCGTCGAAGGCAGCCCTGCTGGGCCTGACCAAGATTGCTGCCCGCGAAGCCGCGTCCTATGGCGTGACGGTCAACTGCGTGGCTGCCGGACCTGTGAGAACACAGATGCTGGAGGCTGCCACGACCCCGGAAAGCGTGGCATCGCTGTCGGAAAGGATCCCCTTGGGCAGGATAGGAAGCACGGATGATGTCGCCGCAGCCGTGCGCTATCTGGTCAGCCCCGGAGCGCGCTGGGTCACCGGAACCACCCTGGACGTCAACGGGGGCTATCGCATGCAATGAAGAACAACCTTGTTCATGCGGCACGTGCAGCCGGTGAGCCGGGTCGCCGCTCAGTCCTGATGGTGCAGCAGCAGATCGCCGGACTGATCATAGATGCCGGTCATCACATGCATCAGCGCGACCATGTTCTCCATATCGAACGCGTCTTGCGGCAATTGCTTGAAAAGCCGCAGCAGCGTTTCCTGGCGCTTTTTCTTGTAGGCCAGCACAACCGCCTTGCCGGATTCGGAGATCACGTAATTGGTTGTCTTGCGCGAGGTCCCGCGCTTTTCGATCAGTTTGATCTGCAGCAGTTTCTTCAATCCGTATTGAAGGTTGGGCAGATCGTCCCGGTGCAGAAGGCGGCTGATATCCATCAGGCCCTTGGCGGTGCCATTCATTTCCACCGCATGCAGGATCGAGGTTTCCGATCCGCTGAGGCCGAGATCGCTGACCGCCGCAAAGCAATCACGCCGCCAGCGCGAGAACGCAGCGCCGAGATGCCACAGAGCATATTCAAATCCGGCGAGGATTTCTTCGTCCGAGCGTTTCGGTGTCTGTGTCGACATGATCGGGCCCTCCATTCAAAAACCAACATGGCGATACCAGAATATGGATGAAGAACAAGTCACCCCGCCGTTTGAAAGCCGGTACATGGCCTGCCGGAGTGTTGCCGGACTGCTCAAACAACAGGCCGCGGATTTTCCCGATCATGACATGCTGGTGCTTCCGCAATCGGTGCAGGCACTCTGGCCCGCTGAACCAGCCTGCCTGAGCTACGCCGGGATGCAGGACGCTGTCAGCGGCTTGTCTGAACAGTATGTGTCAGCCGGATACGGCGCCGGCGACCGTGTCGCGCTGTTGCTGGAAAACCGCCCCGCGCATTTTCTGCACTGGCTGGCGCTCAATGCGATTGCGGCCAGTGTCGTACCTGTAAACCCGCAGTCCAGTGCAGACGAGCTGACCTACTTGTTGTCTCACAGCGAGGCCTGCCTTCTGGTGCGCTTGTCCGGCTATGGTGACCGCACAGACGCGGTTGCAGCAGAGCTGAACCTTGCCTGCTGCGCCCCGGGCGAGAGCATCCCGCCGCGCACGACACCCAATCAGCCCGGTGTGCCAACCTCGCATTCCGAATGCGCGCTGATCTACACCTCCGGCACCACCGGACGGCCCAAGGGCTGCATTCTCTCAAACCGGTATTTTCTGAACTGGGCCGATTGGTACAGCCGGCAGGAAGGTCTGATCGCGTTGCGTCCGGGCCAGGAACGATTGCTGACCCCGTTGCCCACCTTCCATGTCAACGCGATGGGCCATTCCTTCATGGGGATGCTGTCCTGCGGCGGCGCTCAAATCATCGTTGACCGGTTCCATCCGCGCAGCTGGTGGCAGGATGCGGTGCAGACAAAAGCAACCTGCTTCCACTATCTGGGCGTCATGCCGGCGATCCTGCTTGAGCTGCCTGAAACCGAATCTGAACGCAGCCATGGCATGCGGTTCGGGCTCGGCGGCGGTGTGCATCCCGATCATCATGCGAGGTTCGAAACAAGGTTTGGTGTTCCCCTGCTGGAAGGCTGGGCCATGACGGAAACAGGCGGTGCCGGGACCATGTGCGATACAACCGGGCCTCGCCACGTCGGCCAACGCTGCATCGGCCGGCCAGACCGGTCCGGCCCGGCTGTCGAAGTCCGGCTGATTGGCGACGACGGTGCAGACGTTGCCAGTGGAGAGGCCGGCGAGTTGTTGTTGCGCGCCTCCGGTCCGGATCCGCGGCTTGGCTTCTTCAGCGGTTACCTGAAAGACGACGCAGCGACGGAGGCCGCCTGGAGCGGCGGATGGCTGCATACCGGCGACGTGATGCGGCAGGATGAAAGCGGTGCGCTGTTCTTTGTCGAGCGCAAGAAGAACATCATTCGTCGCTCCGGTGAGAACATTGCCGCCGTCGAGGTCGAGGCGGCCATCGCCTCCCTGCCTGAGGTTTCTGCGATTGCGGTATTGGCGACCGATGACCCTCTGCGCGAGCAGGAAGTTCTGGCGGTGGTTGTGCCAACCGGCAGCCAGCAGGCGGCAGAGGAATTGGCGGACCGGATATTTGCCCATTGCGCCGCGCATCTGGCCTATTTCAAGGTGCCCGGATACATCGCCTTTGTCGACGCCCTGCCCACCACGTCAACGCAGAAGGTCCAGAAGGCATCGCTGAAGCCACTGGCGGATGATCCGTTCAGCGCTGCTGTGTGCTTTGACCTGCGCGATCGTAAACAGGCATTGCGGCAGGCGCAGGCATGAGTGCACGCGGCTATGACGACATCGTCGTGAGCGTTCCGGTGTCCGTGCCCTACGAGCGGTTTTCCAATGACAGCGCAGCGGCCTTCTTTGCCCGCGCGTTGCGCGGATTGCTGGACGGAGCCGGCATCTCCAAGGACCGGGTTGATGGCATGTGCGTCTCCAGTTTCACCATGGCACCTGACAGCGGCATTGGCCTGGCCCATGCCCTCGGCCTGGAGCTGGGCTGGCTCGACACCATACCGTTGGGCGGCGCCAGCGCGATCGCGGCAATCAGGCGCGCTGCTGCTGCGGTGCAATGTGGAGACGCCACGATAGTTGCCTGCATGGGAGCCGACACCAACACGCCAACCGGTTTTCGCGAGAACACGGCCCGGTTTTCGCAAGCCTCACAGGATGCGGTCTATCCCTATGGCGCCGGCGGACCAAACCAGAGCTTTGCCTTCCTGACCGATCACTACATGCGCCGTTACGGCGCCAGCGCCGAGGATTTTGGCCGCCTGTGCATCGCCCAGCGGCACAATGGTCTCAACAACCCTCGTGCCTTGATCCGCAAGGAGTTGACGATGGACGCCTATCTGACTGCGCGCCCGATCGCCGGGCCATTGCGCATGTTCGATTGCGTCATGCCCTGCGCCGGAGCCGAGGCGTTTCTGGTAATGCGCCGGCAAGAGGCGGAGCGGTTGGAACTGGCCCATTGCACCCTGCTTGCCGCATCCGAACGCCACAACAGTTTTCCGGATGACCCGGTGCAGGACAGGGTCGGATGGGCTCTCGATGCCGATCGCCTGTTTCAAACTGCCGGAATTGAAAGAACCCAGGTCGACTGCTTTCAGACCTATGACGACTATCCGGTGATCAGCTTCCTGCAACTGGAGGACTTCGGTTTCTGCAATAAAGGGGCTGCGGCCGAATTTGTCGCATCGCACGATCTGAGCTTCGGCGGAGATTTTCCGGTCAACACCGGAGGCGGGCAATTGTCGGCAGGACAGGCAGGCTTTGCCGGCGGCTTCCTCGGCATCACCGAAACACTGCGCCAGTTGACCGGCACAGCCGGGGGGCATCAGGTTCCCGGCGCCGGCATCGGGCTGGTGTCCGGCTTCGGCATGATTGTCTATGATCGCGGATTGAGCTGCGGCGCTGCAATTCTGGCGGCCGCATGATGGAGAAGATCTTTGCCCTGCCGCCTCGCATGAGAAGTCGCGCCGCCCTCGGCATGATCGGCCCTGCCGCCACCGGACGCTTCGCGCTTCAGACCTGCGAAGACTGCAACAATGTGCAGTATCCGCCCCGGGAATTCTGCCGGAAGTGCCTGTCTTCCGCACTGGTCTGGCGTGACCAGCCTCGCCAGGCCGAGGTGCTGGCCGAAGCCACCATCTACCACAGTCTCGAACCGGCTTTTTCTGGTGCAACCGCTCCGCGCACGGCGCTGGTCAGGCACGGTGCCGGCGTGGTGCTTGTGGCATTTCTCACCGAAGGCTGCCGCGCCGGCGATACGGTTCATCTGTCTTACGTTTTTGCACCGGGCGGCAGCGTCGTGGTGCAGGCGGATCCTCCCGCCATTGACAAGGAAAAGGCCTCTGTCATGACATCAACACCCCGTCCGCTTGCCGGATTGAATTGTTACCTGACGGACAGTGAAAACCCGCTCGGGCAGGCCTGCACGTCTGCTTTGCGGGATGCAGGTGCAGCAAATGTCTGGGGTCCCGCTTCACCCGATGCGGATGACAGCAGGGTCGAACTGGTTGTTGAAACCAACTGGTATGCCGGCACCGGCGAGAACACCTCTCTGGGGCAACGCATTGAGGCGCATCTGGAATTGGCAGAGCGCTTTGCGCCCGTTCTGGCAGACCGAAAAGGCGCCTGGGTTTCCGCTCTCTCCTTCGCTGCGCTGTCGGCTTATCCCGATCAGCCGCGATATTCGGCCCAAATGGCCGCAGCACAGGCCCTGGCAATTTCCCTGCGCGCAAGACTGTTGAACCAGGGAGCAAGGCTGGTTGCGGCCTATCCGGCGAAGCTTGATATTGAAGAGCACCAATCCATTGGGGGAAGCACGCTTTCCTGGCCCAGCCTTGCTTTAGCTCTGGCCACTGCGCTTCAGAATGGTCACGAAGACGTCTACCCCGATTCGCTATCCCGCCTCTGGCTGGAGCGCCTGACAAAGGATCGCAAGGCGCTGGAACGGGAAATGGCAATGTCTTCGGCGCCGTAGCTGCAGAAAGCTCACATCCAGCGCTTTGACTTCCTGGGCCGGATCGTGCGTCGGTGTCGACAAACTTGCCTTGCTGCCTGCCGCTTCTGGCCGTCCGGCAATCCTGGTCGGTCTCATGTCCTCGGCAAACGATGCCCTGGGCCTTTTCGCGCCCTGAGGTGGTGGTAAAGCGCGGGTAGGCGCTCCTGCAAGCCGCGCAATCCCATTCAAGGCGGATGCTCCTGTCCCCGGCGATCCTGTACCGGACGGAACGCCGGGGCCAAGCCAGATCTGGATCTACTTCGTCATCAGGACGTCGGTTGCCAGAAACTCATTGGTGTAGGTGTCGTTGATGTCGAATGGCTGCTCGAGGCTGAAATAGGTTTCAACCAGCTCATAGTCTGAGGCCATGCGTTCTGGGCTGAACGCGCCCAGTGCGACTGTGGTCGTGGTGTCGTCGCGCATCAGCTCCTTGATGCGTTCCCACTGGTCTTTCTGGTTGTCACGATCAAGACCGGTGACATCCTTCATGATGGCGTCGAGGCAAGGATCGACATTCTCCACGCAGGCGGCAAATGCCTTCTGGGTGATGGCGACAAAGTCAGCGACCATCTGCTTGTTGTTGGCAAGGAAGTCCGGATTGACGATCACCGCATTGCCGTATGGATTCACGCCGATATTGCGCCATGCCACATAGCCAAGATCGTCGCCGAATTCGCGAAGTTTCAGGTCGTGCTCATTGTAAAAATCACTGGTAATGTCGATGACATTACTCTTGAGAGACGCGATTTTTGCCTGCGGTGTGATGTTCACGAACTTCACCGACTCGGGGTCGATGCCGACGGTCTTGGCAAACAGCGGCCACATGACGCGGGATGCGTCGGCAGGCGGATTGCCGATCGAATGACCGGGAAAGTCTTCTGGTCCGTTGATGCCGGAGCTCTTCAGCCAGTAGAAGCCCTGCGGTGTGTTTGCATAAACGCTCATCACCGCAACAGTGTTGGCGCCCTTGCCTTTGGCCAGCAGGGCCGTCGACATATCCGCCACACCGATGCTGGATGCACCCGCGGCAACCCGCTGCGCTGCTGCGCCGGATCCGCGGCCTGACTCAATGGTGAGCTCGATGCCCTTGTCGGCATACCAGCCCTGTGATTTTGCATAGAAATAAGGTGCATGATCTGCAGTGGGAACCCAGTTCAGAACCATGTTGATATCAGCCGCCATTGCGGCGGAAGGAAGAGTAAGCGGTGCAAGCGCCAGCGCGAGCAAAAGCGATCGGCCTAGTTTCATGAGAATCTCCTGCGGTTACGGCAACCCTGATTTCGTTTTGGGAACTGGTCGTATTGTCCCGTGGCAAAGGATAAGCACAGGTGCTATAATAAATCAACCAGTTGGTTAGTTGGAGAAATATATGTCATCCCATCCCCATGGTGCCCGTGCGGCGTCACCAAAGAAAAGCACACCTCAAAAGCGTGATCCGGAGGCAACATCCCAGGCCTTGCTGGATGCCGCGGTTGTCGAGTTCTCGGAGCATGGATTCGCCGGCGCACGGGTGGACAGGATCGCGGCCATTGCCGGTGCCAACAAACAGCTGGTCTATCATTATTTCGGCAACAAGGACGAGCTGTACCGCATCACCCTGGAACGGGTTTACAAACAGATCCGCGACCGCGAGCAGGAGCTTCATCTGTCTGATTTGCATCCAGTGGCTGCGATGGAGACCTTGATCGCATTTTCCTTTGATTACTTGGCTGAACACCCGGAATTCATCGCGATGCTCAACGATGAAAACCGTCTCGGGGCGCCTCATCTGAAGGCGTCCGAGAATGTCGCCAATATGCATTCTCCACTGGTCAAGCTCATTGAGGAAACACTGGCGCGCGGGATTGAGGCGGGGGTGTTCAATGACCGCTTCGGCCCGGTCAACCTTTACCTCTCCATAGCCGGTCTCTCCTATTTTTACTTCTCCAACCAGAACACGCTTTCCGTGATCTTCGAGAGGGACCTGGGATCGCCTGCGCAGATCGCACGGCGCCGGCAGCATGTTATCGATTTTGCCATGGCGGCAATCATCTCAAAATAAGTAACCAACTAGTTAGTTGACAACTCAGATGGTCAGCGGTAGCTTGACTGTCGAGTGCACAGGAGGCTGACAATGATAGTGGCTGCAGCAGACGGGATGGACAATTCCCAACTCGCCCAGCAAAGGCGCGCGCTGATCTGGCGGCGGAGTGTGGCTGTCGCCATGCACCTCGCAGTTGTTGCGGTATGGGAAATCCTTGTGCGTGTGCTGGAGGTGCCGAAGTTCATCTTGCCGACACCAAGCGCCGTTCTCGCAACGCTGGCATCGCCGAATTATGATTGGCTTGGCAATTCCTGGGTGACGGCGATGGAAATCGGCGGTGGTTATATTCTGGCAACCGTTCTCGGTGTTGCATTTGCGCTGGTTTTCTCCTGGTCGAAAATCCTGTCGCTTTTGTTTTTTCCTCTGCTGATCACGCTGAACATGATCCCGAAGGTGGCGCTCGGCCCGTTGGTGATCGTATGGCTCAGCTACGGCGTTCAGACAAATATCCTGATCACGTTTTCACTGTGCTTCTTCCCGATCCTTTTGACCGCGGTCCGCGGCTTGCGCGAAGTCGAGCCTGACCTGCTTGATCTGGTGAAATCGCTGCGGGGATCGCGGTGGCAGATGTTCACCTATATCCAGTTGCCCGGCGCGCTGCCTTACATCTTCTCCGGCATGAAAGTCGCTGCGATCCTGGCTGTTGCCGGTGCAATTGTCGGTGAGTTCATCGCCTCCGACCGTGGCCTTGGCTACCTGATGATTCAGGTGCAGGCCTCGCTCGACACGCCTGCCATGTTCATGGCGGTCACGCTGATCACCCTGATAGGCATCCTGCTCTATCTCGTGGTTCTGGCGCTTGAATATTTCGTTGTTCCCAAAGATGCGAGGTTGTCATGAGCACCATCAATGCTTCCAAAATGTCCCGGCTTGATGGCGCGAACTTGCCACGTGGGTTTGATGACACAGAGGCGCTGGACGCGTTTCTGGCGACGCCGAGCGAGGTGCTGTGCGCCGATCTCGCCAGCATAGACGGGGACATCATGATCCTGGGTGCCGGCGGCAAGATGGGCCCGTCGCTGGCGCGCCTGGCTCACAACGCGGCGCCGGACAAGAAGATCTATTGTGTGGCGCGCTTTTCCGATGACAATGCGCGCCGGGAGATCGAAAACAGCGGCATTGAGACCATTGCCTGCGATCTCCTCGACAGGGATGCGGTGCAACGTCTTCCCAAAGTGAAGAACATCATTTTCATGGCCGGGCGGAAGTTCGGCTCCGATGGCAACCAGCCACTGACCTGGGCAGCCAACGCCTACATGCCTGCACTGGTCGCCGAGGCCTTCCCCGATTCCAGGATCGTGGCGTTTTCCACCGGCTGCGTCTATGAGTTTTCACCTGTCATCGGGCGCGGCTCGGACGAGAACGCGCCGCTTAACCCGCCCGGCGAATATGCCAATTCCTGCATCGCGCGGGAGCGGCTGTTTGAATATTTCTCCGCCGGCTCCAACACGCCGGGCCGGTTGTTCCGGCTCAACTATGCCATCGACCTGCGCTACGGCGTGCTGCACGATATCGCGGTCAAGGTGCGCGACAATAAACCCATCGACGTGACCATGGGGCATGTCAACGTGATCTGGCAGGGCGATGCGAACGCACTGGCGCTGCGCTGCCTGACACAGGTGACAACCCCGACCACCCCGATCAACGTGACGGGGCCGGAAGTGAGTTCCGTACGCGAGCTGGCCGAAACATTTGGCAAGCTGCTCGGGCGCGAGCCGCGGATTGTCGGACAGGAAGCTGACAGCGCCTGGTTGTCCGACACGCGTTTGAGCAATGAACTGTTCGGCAAGCCGCTGGTTTCGCTCGAACAGATGATTGCCTGGACCGCTGATTGGGTTTCTGGAAACCGTCCGTCACACAACAAGCCGACGCATTTTGAGGCGCGTGATGGCGCATACTGAACCAGCGCCAATTCGCCTGCTCGGGGAAGCAGATGTGTCTGCAGCCCTGGAACTCAGTAGAGAGGCGAACTGGAACCAGACTGCGTCAGACTGGATGCTTTTTATCCGCAACGGGTCTGTCTCCGGCCTTGAGCACGATGGCATATTGGCGGCGACTGCGGCGATCATGCCTTATGGCGATGACCGCGGGTGGATCGGCATGGTTCTGACCCGGAAAGCCCATCGTGGCAAAGGCTTCGGCACGGCGATGCTGAAGCATTGCCTTGCAGCTCTGGAATCACAGGGCCGTGCCGCGCTGCTCGATGCGACACCGGCGGGCGAACCCCTCTACAGGGCGCTTGGTTTCAAGGGCATGTGGTCGTCCACGCGCTGGCGCGGACAGGTTGCCCGAACCGCGCAAGGACGGCCTGCGGCAGTGTTCTCCGAAGCCCGGCGCCAGGCGGTTGCGCGAGACGGTGCCGCATTCGGCGTTGAACGGGAAACCCTGCTTTCCGATTTTGCCGCCAGGGTGCCGGAGGTTTTCCAGGTCGTAAACGACGCGGTTTGTTTTGGCCGGAATGGAGACCGGGCAACCCAAATCGGTCCTCTGGCGTGCCGCGATGAGGCGGCGGGGTTGAAACTGCTGGAGACGGCGCTGCAGCAGATCGACGGAACCGTCATTCTCGACATCCCCGATTCCGCCGAGGCGACGGTAACCTATATCGAAGAAAAGGGCTTTGCCCGGGAACGTCCGTTTTTGCGCATGATCAAAGGTCAATGTGCAAACCACGACAGCGACTGGCGGCATATAGCTATCGCCGGACCGGAATTTGGCTGAGCCACAAAAGGGTATCCACATGACATTGAAACCTCATGAAATGCCGGCAGAAGTCGCCGAACTCTTCAAGGCAGGTGCGGTAATCCCCGCCCATCCTCTGGCGCTCGATTCAAGCCGCCAACTTGACCGGCGGCGCCAAAGGGCCTTGACCCGATACTATGTCGATGCTGGTGCCGGTGGACTGGCGGTTGGCGTGCACACGACCCAGTTTGCCATTCGCGACAACGGCATGTTCGTGCCGGTGCTTCAAGCTGCCATCGAGGACGCTCGCGGCTGGACCGATCGTCCTCTGGTGATGATTGCGGGTGTCGCCGGTCCAATGGATCAGGCGCTTGAGGAAGCCCGCACGGCGCGTGAGCTTGGCTATCATGCCGCACTCGTTAGTCTGGCTGCCCTGAAAGGCCGCAGCAATGCGGAACTGCTTGATCATTGCCGCCGTGTCGCCGAGGAAATCAAGATCATCGGTTTCTACATGCAGACGGCAGTCGGTGGGCTGGAACTGGATTTCGACTTCTGGCGCGAGTTCAGCGCCGTTGAAAATGTCATCGCCATCAAGGTGGCGCCGTTCAACCGCTATCGCACATATGATGTAATGCGCGGTGTTGTTGCCGCCGGAGCCGAGGACCGGGTTACCCTTTATACCGGCAATGACGATCACATTGTCGCGGACTTGATGACGCCGTTTAAAATTCCCCGCGGCAGTGAAACTGTAACCCTGCGGTTTCGTGGTGGTCTTCTGGGGCATTGGTCGGTGTGGACACGCGCGGCGGTGGATCTGCTGGCGCGCATAAAGACCTGCCAAGTCTCCGGAGGCGGCATTGATCCTGAGTTGCTCGGGCTCGACGCGCGCGTCACGGATTGCAACGCTGCATTTTTTGACGTGGCCAACAACTTCCACGGATGCATTGCCGGCTGTCACGAAGTGCTCAGGCGTCAGGGCCTTCTGGAAGGTATCTGGTGCCTCGATCCCGCCGAGGGGCTCTCTCCCGGACAGGCCGCGGAAATTGATCGCGTCTATGCGGGACATCCCGATCTCAATGACGATGAATTCGTCAGAAAAAATCTTGATAGGTGGCTGTCATGACCGCAGTATCTCCCACAACCGATCCGCAGCCGATCATTTCCCTGCAGAATGTGCGCAAGGTCTATCGCACAGGCGGGCGCGAGGTTGTTGCCGTTTCCGATGTGACACTGACCATCAACGAGGGCGACCTGGTTTCGATTGTCGGTCCGTCCGGCTGCGGCAAGACCACGGTGCTCAAAATCCTTGCCGGCCTGCATGACATCGACGGCGGCACCGTCAGCATCGGGCAGGGGCAGGAGCAATTCGTTGCAGGACGCGATGTCGGCATGGTGTTTCAGCAACCATTGCTGCTCAAGTGGCGGCGCATTATCGACAATGTAATGTTGCCGGCGCAGATACTGGGTATGCCTGCAAAGGCTTCGCGCGAGCGTGCGCGTGATTTGCTGGCCATGGTCGGTATCGCGGATTCCGCCGACAAATACCCATACGAGCTGTCAGGTGGCATGCAGCAAAGAGCCGCCATTGCCCGGGCGCTTGTTCATGATCCCAAACTCGTCCTGATGGACGAGCCGTTCGGGGCACTGGATGCCATTACGCGCGAGAAGATGAATCTTGAAATGCTGCGTATCTGGGAGCAAAGCCGCAAGACCTTTGTCCTTGTCACCCATGGCATTCAGGAAGCAATTTTCCTGGGCTCGCACTGTGCGGTTCTGACCGCCGGGCCCGCGCGCATGGCCGACCACTTCAAGGTCGACATCCCTTATCCGCGCAATCTAGACGTCAAGACCAGTGAGGCCTTCGGCGGATATGTGCGCCGTGTCTACGGGCAGCTCAATATGGAGTGAGCCAATCCGTTGCAAACGGCCGCGGGACCCTGGCCAGTTTGTCGTGATGTGACGGATAGGAAATCCGGCCTGATGCCCGTCAGCGTTCTGGATTGGCCTTGTTTCTCGGGCATGGTTCCGTCAGCTGAGCCCAAGGTGAAACGCCAAAAAAAGGAGTTGCGAACTCGGGGGGCACAGGCCCGAATCCTCTCGGGCGCGCCATGCATCGCAGCCCAATCCTCAAGAACGGCCAATGCCGTTGGCAGGTGAGGGAGAAGACCGGCCTGATATGGCGTCTTGAGCAATGACTGAAATGGGGTGGCTGCCGAACGGTATC
>CAXBIE010000126.1:0-11882 GCA_963975635.1 uncultured Hoeflea sp.
TTACCGCAACAAGGCCAGGAATGTGATCGCGCTGTCACAAAAACTGGTCGATGAATTCGGCGGCGAGGTGCCGCGGACCGAGAAGGAACTGATCACGCTCCCCGGCGTCGGACGCAAGACCGCCAATGTGGTGATGTCGATGGCCTTTGGCGTGCCGACGCTGGCCGTCGACACCCACGTCTTCCGCATCGGCAACCGGCTGGGCATCGCGCCGGGCAGGACCCCCGATGAGGTCGAGGCCGCATTCCTGCAAATCATCCCTGAGGATTATCTGTTTCATGCCCACCACTGGTTGATCCTGCACGGCCGCTACTGCTGCAAGGCCCGCAAGCCCGAATGCGAACGCTGCGTCATCGCCGACATCTGCAAATCTCCTGAAAAGACCGTTGATGTGCCCGCGCCGCTGGTGGAGCTGCCGACGCAGATTGTGTAATCCTGGTCAGGCGGTCAAGCCGTCGATCAGGGCGGTGATCGCCGCTTCGCATTGCTGCCGATCGGCTCCCGCCTCGATGGCCAGTGCTGCGCGATCGAATGCGGCCGAGAGCAGCATGGCGAGCATCTCCGCCTTTCCGCCGTTGCCCGCTTCGGAAAGCAGGTCTTTCAAACCTGCACTCAGGCTGGCTTCGGCTGTCTGCTCATCGATAGTGCGCATAGCCTCGATACCAAGAACCGCGGGTCCGTCAAGCAGCAGCAACCGAGTGCGGCCCGGATACGCCATTGCATCGAAATAGGCTCGCGTACCCTCAAGTATCGTGGCGCGGGCATTGCCGGGCACCCTGGAGTGCAATTCGATGCTTGCCGAAACTTCGGCAGCCTCCCGTTCAATGACGGCACGCAACAGGGCCTTCTTGTCCTCGAAATGATGGTAGAGAGCGCCCCGCGTCACCCCGGCCGATGCGACGATGTCGGGAGTGGTCGTTTCGGCGTATCCCCTTTCGACGAACAGTTTGCGCGCAGCGTCCATCAGCGACTGACGCATGGATTCGGATCGTTCCTTGTTCGATTTTCGCATCTGACCTCTTTACATACATGCAGAATGTTTGTTAATTAATGGATACAAACAGATTGTATGATATTTGAAGGGAAACGAGAACATGAAAGTCACCAGCTATTACCCGGTCATCATGACCGATGACGTCGCGGCAACCGCCGCCTTCTACAGCACGCATTTTGGTTTCGAAGCGCTCTTCACAGCCGACTGGTACGTCCATTTGCAATCGAAGTCGGATGAACATGTCACCCTGGCTGTGCTGGATGGACAGCATTCGACGGTCCCAGCCGTCAGTCGTGGAACGGTCTCGGGCCTGCTGCTGAATTTTGAGGTGGAGGACGTCGATGCGGTCCACGACAGATTGCGCACCGCCGGATTGCCGATCGTCAAGGAACTCTGCGACGAGGATTTTGGCCAGCGGCATTTCATTACAACAGATCCGAACGGTGTCCTGATCGACATCATCAAGCCGATCCCGCCGAGCGAGGCCTACGCTGCCCAATATGCCCAATCAGCACTGCCGGTGTGACTGCCGTACCAGCGAACTCGCCTCACATATCGGTGCTGGACCCGGTAATCATCTTGTGCAGATGCACCATCATGCCCGCCGCGAACATCGGGGTCAGAAGGTTGAGCAGCGGCACCGACAGGAAGGCCGCGATGATCAGGCCGGCGAAGAAGATCGTTGTGCTGTTGCGTGATCTCAGCCGCTTGGCGTCCGCCGGGCTCATGAACCGCATGGCGGCGAATTCGAAATATTCCCGGCCCAGCAGATAGCCATTCACCAGAAAGAACGCCGCCAGGTTGATGCCGGGAACCAGGAGCAGGATCAGCGCGAACAGATTGCCCAGGCCCACCACCAGCAAAAATCCGAGCGATTGCCGGATCGACTGGCCCAGCGGCATTGGCCGCCCGGGCGTCTGATCGGGATAGTCGCGGATCTCGATCACGTCGGCGATGTCATCGAGAAACAGACCGGCCATCGCAGCCGTCACCGGGGCGACGAACAGGGCGAGCACCAGCGCCAGCCCGATGCCGGCGATGATCGCCGCGATCGTTCCGGCCCATCCGGCCCAGTCGGGCAGTCCCGGAAGCAGGTTTTCAAGCCAAGGCATGGCAAAGATCGAGAACGCTTCGCCCAGGCCGAACCACAGGCCCGCCAGCAGCAACACGGTCAGGCCGAGCGATTTGAACAGAACCGATCGGGACGCCGGTGAAAACAGGTTGGATCCGCTCAATCTTGCGGCTTCAATGATCATCGGCGGTGTTCCTCTTTCGACTCGAGCCAGACAGGGAGGATCTCCAGCCCGGCGGCGGATCTCCATGTGGGGATTGTCCCCGTCCGGGTCAACGTCAGGGCTGTTTTGCTGGTTGTGAGCCTGTCGCGAAATCCCATTTCCACCCGGTGACAGATCGACACAAATCAGCCATGATTCGAGCGCCTCAGAGGCTGGCCGCCAATGGCTGTCATCACTCGTTTTTCCGGAAACTTCCATGTCCGCACCGCGGATACGCCCAGCCACCCTTTCCGACATTGATGCGCTCGATACAATCGAGAAGGCCGTGTTTGCGGCTGACCGGATTTCCCGCCGCTCGTTCCGTACGCTGATTGATCGTCCGACCGCCGAAACGCTTGTCATGGAGGACGGCGGGCAGATCTGCGGCTACGCCATGATTCTGTTCCGCGCCGGCGCGGCGCTTGCCCGGCTCTATTCGCTGGCGGTTGCCCCCGGACATGCGGGCAAGGGTTACGGCAAGGCCTTGCTGGCTGCCGCCGAAACAGCTGCGATGGATCATGACCGCATATTGCTCCGGCTTGAAGTGCGTGAAGACAACGTAGCGGCGATCACGCTTTACAAAAACGCCGGCTATCACCGCATCGGCCGCGTAGCCGATTACTATGCGGACGGCATGGCAGCGCTGAGGTTCGAAAAACTGCTGCGCGGTCCCGAATCGCCAAGTGTGGAGACGCCGTTCTATGAACAGACCGCCGACTTCACCTGCGGCTCCTCCTGCCTGCTGATGGCTCTGGCCCGGTTCCGCTCGCCTGCGTTCCTTGATCCGATCTGGGAAATCCGGCTGTGGCGTGAGGCCACAACCGTGTTCATGTTGTCTGGACCCGGCGGCTGTGAGCCTTTCGGCCTCGCCATGGTGGCGCGCGAGCATGGGCTCGAGCCCGAGGTCTGGTGTTCCACCGAAGATCTGTTGTTTCTCGAGACGGTTCGCGATCCCGAGAAGCGCCGGGTGATGGAACTGGCGCAGACCGATTTTCGCGCCCGCGTCGCCGAAGCCGGAACGCCGGTGCACTACGAGGCTTTCACACTCGATTGGCTGAGGGCCCGTCTGGCCGAAGGCCATGTCGCCATCATCCTGGTCAGTGGTTATCTGATGATGGGCAAGAAAGTCCCGCATTGGGTGCTTGCCCATGGTGATGACGGCCGTCATATTTTCGTCCATGACCCCTGGGTCGAGGATGAGGTCGGAGAGACCGTGGCCGACGCCGCCAACATTCCTGTTCCCTATGCGGTCTTTGACAGGATAGCCCGTTTCGGCCGCACCGGTTTACGCGCAGCAGTGCTCATCAAGGGAAAAGCAGCCAATGTCTGACTGGATAATTCTGTCCACCGCGCTGGCGGGTTTCGATCATGCCGCAACCAAGCACAAGGTGCTCGCAACCCGGGATTATCTGGCTCGGCCGCAGATGTTCCGCGGCGCGCGGCCCAACATCATCAATCTGTCCCGCTCCTACGCCTATCAGAGCCGCGGCTACTATGCCTCGCTGCTGGCGGCGGCGCGCGGCCAGCGGGTGATTCCGTCGGTTGAAACCATCATCGATCTGTCGGCGCGCAAGCTTTATGAGAATGCCATTCCCGAACTGGAGGATGCGCTGAACAAAGGCCTGCGCGGGCAGGAGGGCGACCCGCTGCCATCCCGGTTGCGGGTGTTTTTCGGAACCTGCGCCGACCCTGGTCTGGAGCGTTTCGGCAGGCTGCTGTTCGACTGGTTCCGTGCGCCGATCCTTGAACTCACGCTCAAGCAGGGCAACTGGGTCTCGATCTCCAAGATCGGTCTTCTGCCGTTTGGCAAGCTTGATGAGCCGGGTCGCGAGGCGCTGTTTCTGGCCATGGCCCGCTATACCGCGCGGCAATGGAAAGATGCAAAGTCGCGTGCCCCGGCGCGCTATTCCTTTGCCACGCTGGTCGATGCAGACGAGGCGTTGCCGCCGTCCTCCATTGACAGTCTCAAACACTGGTCGCGAATTGCCGCGCGTATGGGCGTTTCGGTCGAGCCGATCGGCCGCAAGGACCTGCCGCGCCTGGCCAATTTCGATGCGCTGTTCATCCGCGAAACGACCTCGATCTCCAACCATACCTACCGGTTTGCCCGCCGCGCCCAGCAGGAGGGCATGCCGGTGATCGATGATCCGGTGTCGATGATCCGCTGCACCAACAAGGTCTATCTTGACGAGCTGATGGCCTCAAACGGCATTCCGGTGCCCGATACGGTGATGCTGATCGGACCCGAGGATTTCCAGCGCGCCGCGGATACTCTCGGATTTCCGATGGTGCTCAAGGTGCCTGATTCGTCCTTTTCCAGAGGCGTCAAGAAAGTCGCCTCGATGGATGAGCTCAAGGCGCTTGCCGGCGCCTGGCTGCATGATTCCGAGGTGCTGATCGCGCAGAAATTCATGCCCACCAGCTTTGACTGGCGCATCGGTGTTCTCGGCGGCAAGCCGCTGTTCGCCGTGCAATATCTGATGGCCAAGAAACACTGGCAGATCGTCAAGCACGACACCGGCGGCAAACCGCTGGAGGGCGGGTTCAAGTCGTTCTCGCTGGCGCAGGTGCCGCCACTGGTGCTCGACACAGGTCTGCGCGCCGCCTGCTCGGTCGGCGATGGTCTGTATGGCGTCGACCTCAAGGAGACCGATGATGGGGTTTTCGTCATCGAGGTCAACGACAACCCCAATCTTGAACACGGGGTTGAGGATGCGGCGGAAAAGGACGAGGTCTGGACGCGGCTTACCAACTGGTTCATCGAGCGCATCGCCACCTGACCGGGCCGGCCCGTATGCGGTTTTCCGCTGCGGCTGTCGTTTCCACGCGAAACAGGCTATAGCAGCCGCGGCTTGTTGCGCCGAGCCCGAACACCGACTGTGACCAGGACCCTACTCATGCTCAATGCCGCCGAAGACAGCCTCAATCTCAACCAGATTGTCGATCCGGCAAAATTGCGCAAGGCGCTCAATGCCATCGCTGCAAAGCATGGTGGCGCAAGCCAGGAAGCGCGCATGGCGGTGCTGGCCGAGGTCAAGCGCGTCAATGCCGAGGGCCGCGAAGTGGCGCGCACCATGCTGTTTGAAGATGGCGGCGGCACCGCTTGCGCCATGCGCATTTCCTACCTGCAGGACGAAATCACCTCGGCGCTTTACGATTATGCCAGCGTCCATGTCTACCGGGTCGACAACCCCTCGAAGTCGGAACGCATGACAGTCACCGCCGTTGGCGGCTATGGCCGCGGTACTCTGGCTCCCGGCTCGGATATCGACCTGCTGTTTGTGCTTCCCTACAAGAACACCGCCTGGACCGAGCAGGTGGTGGAGTGGATTCTCTACATTCTCTGGGACATGGGGCTGAAGGTCGGTCACGCCACCCGCAATGTTGACGAGTGCATCCGCCTGTCGCGGTCGGACATGACCATCCGCACAGCCATTCTCGAGGCCCGCTTCCTGTGTGGCGAACGCGCCCTGTTCAAGGATCTCGGCGACCGGTTTGACAATGAGGTGGTTGAGGGCAGCGGTCCGGAATTCATCGCCGCCAAGCTGGCCGAGCGCGATGAGCGCCACCGCAAGGCCGGTGACACCCGCTATCTGGTCGAGCCCAATGTCAAGGAAGGCAAAGGCGGCCTGCGTGATCTCAACACGCTGTTCTGGATCTCCAAATATTTCTACCACATTCGCGACACAAGGGAGCTTGTCGGCCTTGGCGTGCTGTCAAAGCGCGAGTTCAATCTGTTCGTCAAGGCAGAGGATTTCCTCTGGGCGGTGCGTTGCCACATGCACTTCCTGACCGGAAAATCGGAAGAGCGGCTGTCATTTGATATCCAGCGCGACATCGCCTCGGGCCTGGGCTATCAGGATCATCCCGGTCTCTCCGCGGTCGAGCGCTTCATGAAGCACTATTTTCTCGTCGCCAAGGACGTTGGTGACCTGACCCGGATTTTCTGCGCCGGCCTCGAAGACCAGCAGGCCAAGCAGGTGCCGGGCCTGACCGGCGTCATCAGCCGTTTTGCCAGCCGGCCCCGCAAGATTCCCGGCACCCTCGATTTCATCGAGGACAAGGGCCGGATCAATCTCGCCGACGCCGAAACCTTCAAGCGCGATCCTGTCAACATCATCCGGATGTTTCATCTCGCCGATATTCGCGGGCTGGAGTTTCATCCCGACGCGCTCAAGAGGGTCACCCGTTCGCTCCGGATGATCAATGCCGAGCTGCGCGAAAACGAAGAGGCAAACCGGCTGTTTCTGTCGATTCTGACCTCGCGGCGCAAACCGGCGATCATTCTCAGGCGTATGAACGAGGCCGGTGTTCTGGGCCGCTTCATTCCCGAATTCGGCAAGATTGTCGCGATGATGCAGTTCAACATGTATCATCACTACACCGTCGACGAGCACCTGATCCGCACCGTCTCGGTGTTGTCGGATATCGACAAGGGCGAGGGAGAGCGCGAGCACCCGCTGGCCAGCAAGCTGATGCCCGGCATAGAGGAGCGCGAAGCGCTTTATGTCGCCCTGTTTCTGCACGACATCGCCAAGGGCCGCCCCGAAGACCATTCCACCGCCGGGGCCAAGGTGGCGCGCAAGCTCTGCCCGCGGCTGGGACTTTCCGCCAACCAGACCGAACTGGTTGCCTGGCTGATTGCCGAGCATCTGACCATGTCGATGGTGGCGCAAACCCGCGATCTCAATGACCGCAAGACGATCTCGGATTTTGCCGAAAAGGTCCGCACACTCGAGCGGTTGAAGATGCTGGTGATTCTCTCGGTCTGCGACATCCGGGCAGTCGGTCCCGGCGTCTGGAACGGCTGGAAGGGCCAGCTGCTGCGCACGCTTTATTACGAAACCGAGCTGATGCTCTCGGGCGGATTTTCCGAAGTCTCGCGCAAGGAGCGGGCGGCGCACGCGCGTGAAGAGCTCGGTGAAGCCCTGTCCGACTGGAGCCAGAAAGACCGCAAGGCCTATCTGAAGCTTCACTACGAACCCTATTTGCTGGCGGTGCCACTCGAAGAGCAGGTGCGTCACGCCAATTTTGTCCGCGAGGCTGACAAGGCGAAGAAGCAGCTTGCCACCATGGTGCGCACCCACGCCTTCCACGCCATCACCGAAATCACCCTGCTGTCGCCGGACCATCCACGCCTGCTGTCGATCGTCACCGGCGCCTGCGCCGCAGCCGGCGCCAATATCGCCGACGCCCAGGTCTTCACCACATCCGATGGCCGTGCGCTTGACACCATCCTGATCAATCGTGAACTGCCGGATGATGAGGACGAGATCAGGCGCGGCACCTCGGTCGGACGAATGATCGAGGATGTGCTGGCCGGCAAGACCCACATTCCGGAAGTGATTGCCCGCAAGACCCGCGGGAAATCGAGAAAGCGGCCGTTCATCATCAAGCCGCAGGTGACGATCTCCAACACGCTGTCGAACAAGTTCACGGTCATCGAGATCGAATGCCTCGACCGCACCGGTTTGCTGTCGGAGGTCGCCTCGGTGCTTTCGGACCTGTCGCTTGACATTGCCTCCGCCCACATCACCACCTTCGGCGAAAAAGTCGTCGACACGTTTTATGTGCGCGATCTGGTCGGCATGAAGATCACCAATGAGAATCGCCAGACCAACATTGTGGCGCGGCTCAAGGCGGTGCTCGCCAAGGAAGAAGACGAAGTGCGGGACAAGATGCCCGCCGGGATGATCGCACCACATGGCTCAACCCGCAGAGGCAAGGCCTCTGCATCACAAGGCTGACAACGGCATGAGCCTGATCGGAAAATTCGCAAGCGTTGGCGGCGCCACCATGGCGAGCCGCGTCCTCGGATTCGTGCGCGAAGCCATGATCGCAGCGTTTCTCGGCGCCGGACCCGTGGCCGACGCATTTTATGCCGCGTTCCGGTTCCCCAATCTGTTCCGCAGATTGTTCGCCGAAGGCGCGTTCAACGCGGCTTTCGTGCCACTGTTTGCCAAGGAAATAGAAGGCGGCGGCCAGATTGCAGCGCAGAAATTTGCCCAGCAGGTGCTCGCGGTTCTGCTTCTCGCACTATTTGTGATCTCGGCGCTGGCGATGATCTTCATGCCGTTCCTGGTTGGAACTGTCATCGCTCCCAAATTTGCATCCGACCCGGAGAAGTTTGATCTCACCGTGCTGCTGGCACGCATCATGTTTCCCTATCTTGCCGCGATGAGCCTGGTGGCGATGCTCGCAGGTATCCTCAATTCCCTCAGACGCTACTTTCTGGCAGCCCTTGCTCCGGTCCTTCTCAATGTGGTGCTTGTCGCGAGCCTGGTGGCATGCGGATATCTCGATCTTGCGGCCCCCGATATCGGCAAGGTTATGGGCTGGTCGGTCACCCTGTCAGGCCTGCTTCAGCTCGGATTGCTTGTCTGGGCGCTGCGGCGCGAGGAATTCAGCCTCGGCTTCGTTCGGCCCAGGCTGACGCCCGCCGTCAAGCGCTTGCTGTGGCTGGCTCTTCCCGCGGCAATCACCGGCGGCATCACCCAGATCAACCTGCTGGTTGGCCAGATCATCGCCTCGGCTCAGGATGGGGCCATCGCCATCATCAACTATGCCGACCGCCTCAACCAGCTGCCGCTCGGCGTCATTGGCATCGCCATCGGCGTTGTGCTGCTGCCTGAACTGTCGCGTGCCTTGCGGGCCGGTGACATGAAAGACGCGCAGCATCTTCAAAACCGCAGCCTTGAATTTGGAATGGCCATCACCGTGCCCGCGGCTTTCGGTCTGGCGCTGTTGCCCGAGCCGATTATCGCATTGGTTTTCGAGCGCGGCGCGTTCACGCGGGAAACCACGCTTGTCACATCGCAGGTTCTGGCGGCTTTTTCGATTGGCTTGCCGGCCTTTGTGCTGATGAAGATCTTCACCCCGGTTTTCTATGCCCGCGAGGACATGCGCACGCCGCTTTGGGCCTCGGCCCTGTCGGTCGTCATCAACATCGCCGGCAGCCTCCTTCTGTTCCCCCGGATGGGCGTGATGGGTCTGGCGATTGCCACCAGCCTGGCAGGCTGGTTCTCTGCGCTGTATCTCGGTCAGCAGCTTCTGAGCCGCGACCTGTTCCGGCCTGCAGCCATCACCATCCGGCGAATTCTGCTCATTGTCGCAGGTTCTGCGCTGATGGGGGCACTCTTGTGGTGGGTCGAGGCAACCTTCCCGCAACTGCTGCTCGACGCCTCGCTCCTGGTCCGTCTGGTGTCGGTGCTGCTGACGGTCGCCGCCGGGGCAGCCGTGTATTTCAGCTTTGCCTTTGCCACCGGAGCGCTCGACAGACGTGAGTTCGCGCGGCTGCTCAAGCGCCGCAAAAAGCCCTGAGGTCAGATGGGCCGCCCCGATAGGCACTTGACCTCACCCCCTTGCCGCCGCATAACCCCGCCCGATTTCAACGAGGTACCCGGGCCCTCCACAAGCCCGGCGGGAGCACACAATGTCCGCCAGTTTCAAGCCGCTCGTCTTCTCCGGTGTTCAGCCCACCGGCAATCTTCATCTGGGCAATTACCTCGGCGCCATCCGCAAGTTCGTGGCGCTGCAGGACCAGCATGATTGCATCTTCTGCGTGGTCGACATGCATTCGATCACCGCCCAGCTGGTGCATGAAGATCTCAAGACCCAGACCCGCTCCATCGCCGCCGCGTTCATCGCCTCGGGCATCGATCCGGTCAAGCACATCGTCTTCAACCAGTCTGCCGTTTCCGGCCATGCCGAACTTGCCTGGATCTTCAACTGTGTCGCCCGCATCGGCTGGATGAACCGCATGACCCAGTTCAAGGACAAGGCCGGCAAGGACCGCGAGAACGCCTCGCTTGGCCTGCTTGCCTATCCGTCGCTGATGGCCGCCGACATTCTGCTTTATCGCGCCACTCATGTGCCGGTCGGCGACGACCAGAAACAGCACCTCGAGCTGACCCGCGACATCGCCCAGAAATTCAACATCGACTTCTCCGATCGCATCCGTGCGGCCGGTGTTGGCGTCGACATGATGGTCGGCGAGGAAAAGGTCTCCGGCTTTTTCCCGATGACCGAACCGCTGATCGATGGCCCGGCGCCGCGTGTCATGAGCTTGCGTGACGGTTCGAAGAAAATGTCGAAATCCGATCCGTCCGATCTCTCGCGCATCAATCTCGATGATGACGCCGACACCATCGCCAAGAAGATCCGCAAGGCCAAGACCGATCCTGCGCCGCTGCCTGACACCCTGGAAGAGCTCGACGGCCGCCCGGAAGCGCAGAACCTTCTGGGCATCTATGCAGCACTCAGCGACCGCACCCGCAAGGATGTGCTTGAGGAATATGCCGGTCAGCAGTTCTCGGTGTTCAAACCGGCTCTGGTTGAACTGGCCGTGGAGGTGCTCGCACCCATCACCACCGAAATGAAGCGGTTGATGGATGACCCCAGCCACATCGACGGTATTCTCAAGGACGGCAGCGCCCGCGCCAACGTGCTTGCGCAAAAGACCATGACTGACGTTCGCGAGATCATCGGCTTCCTCTGACAGGTTCCGCAACACTGCGCAATGACGTGAATGTGCGGTGTTGCGCGGCTTGCGAGGGAGTCTCAAAAACACACTTGCGGGGAAGCCCGCTCTGATGGCATTGTCCCGCCCATGGTATCAAGAAGACGTTCACGCGAGGCCGGCCACCGGCGCAAGTTCCTCGCTGTCATCGACGACACGCCCGAATGCGAACGCGCCATGCGCTACGCAGGCATGCGCGCTTACAATTCCGGCGGCGGGCTGGTTCTGGTCTATGTGATCGAGCCAGGCGACTTCCAGCACTGGCTCGGCGTTGAGGAAATCATGCGCGCCGAAGCCATGGAAGAGGCGGAAGCAACGCTCGCCAAGGCCAGCGAGAAAATGCGCCAGATCATCGGAATTGATCCCGAGGTGGTGATCCGGCAGGGCAAGACCACAGAAGAAATTCATGCGGTTATCGAGGAAGATCAGGATATTGCCATTCTGGTGCTTGCCGCAGGCTCCGCCAAGGATGGCCCCGGGCCGCTGGTGACATCGATTGCCGGACGAGGGGCCGCCTTTCCGATTCCGGTCACCGTCATCCCTGATGCGCTCACCGATGACGAGATTGATGCATTGAGTTGATCTGCATCTGCCCTTGATTGCGAGCCTTTCGAGGCTTATCTTGTTTTGAAGAATTCTAAACTGGCCGGTCAATGCACCAGGCAGGGAGACCGAATATGTTCATCCAGACCGAATCGACCCCAAACCCCGCGACCCTGAAGTTCCTCCCCGGCAAGGTGGTGATGGAGCAGGGAACCGCCGATTACCGCGACGCCGACGAAGCTGCGATGGTCTCGCCGCTTGCCGGCAAGCTGTTCGGCATTCCCGGAGTGACGGGTGTGTTCTTCGGCTATGACTTCATCACCATCACCAAGGATGGCCCCGACTGGCAGCACCTCAAGCCTGCAGTGCTCGGCACCATCATGGAGCATTTCATGTCCGGCGCGCCGATCATGGCTGCTGGTGGTGACGGCGTTCCTGTCTCGGACGAAGAGTTTTTTGAAGAGGGTGACGAGACCATTGTCGCCACCATCAAGGAGCTGCTTGAAAGCCGGGTTCGCCCGGCCGTGGCTCAGGATGGCGGAGACATCACCTT
>CAXBIE010000127.1:0-11799 GCA_963975635.1 uncultured Hoeflea sp.
TCCTCGCAAAGCCCCGAATGGACAACCTATTGAAACCTCACACCTAGAGCGTTTCATCGATAGATGGAAATTTCTGCTGGGCCGTGGGCAATTCACCGCGGCGTGCAGGTCCAGGCCAGCACCTGGCAGTTGTTGGCTTGCTGTCGGCAATAGCCAATTGCGGCTCTCTCAGCTCCGTCCCGCGAACCCGCCCAGGCGCTTCCCCAGCCATTATTGGATCCGGTGGCTACCGCGCCGCAGGCATTCTTGAACCAGATAGCGACTTTGCAGCCGTGGTTGCGGGAATTTCACTCCGACATGGCGCGGGACTCGGCCTCCCGGCGGGTTCCATGGTCATGGGAAAAGCCATAGCCACCGGTCGCCTGCGAAAATGCAATAGCGCCAAAACTATCCGCCGAAACGGCGTTGCCGGCTGTCAAGAGAACCACGGCTGAAGCCAGAGTTGTTCTTTTCAGAATTGATATGGCTGTCTGTCTCATCGTCCTGGTCCCCCAATACTGCACAATTGCAAACACCGTTTACAGCAGGGGGCGTTTGAGCAACAGGGACCGCGGCTGTCTGGCGAAGAAAAGCCAGACGGCGTCTATCGATTGAGCAAACAGCCAGGCATTGCAAATCCGCCTATATATCCAGATTGTTGGCGAATGCCGCGTGTTCCTGGATGAAGCGGAAGCGGGCGTCGGCCTTGGTTCCCATCAGGTTGTCGACCGTTTCCTGGGTGGATTCCGGGTCACTGATGTCAACGCCGACCTTCAGCAAGGTTCGCTTGGAAGGATCCATGGTCGTCTCCTTGAGCTGCGAGGCCATCATTTCACCGAGTCCCTTAAACCGGTTGATTTCGACTTTTCCTCGGCCGGTGAATTCGGTTTCGAGCAATTCCACCCTGTGGTCGTCATCCCGGGCATAAAGCGACTTGGCTCCCTGGGTGATTTTATAGAGCGGCGGAACGGCGAGATAGAGATGGCCCTGGCGGATCAGTTCCGGCATTTCCTGGTAGAAGAAGGTGATCAGAAGCGAGGCGATATGGGCGCCGTCGACGTCCGCATCGGTCATGATGATGATGCGTTCGTAGCGAAGTTCCTCTTCGCGGTACTTTGACCTTGTGCCACAGCCGAGCGCCTGCACCAGGTCTGCGATCTGCTGGTTTGCACCCAGTTTCTCACGGCCGGCGCTGGCGACATTGAGGATCTTGCCGCGCAGCGGCAAGATCGCCTGATTGGCCCGGTTGCGCGCCTGTTTTGCCGAGCCGCCGGCGGAATCGCCCTCGACGATGAACAATTCTGCGCCCGCGGCCGTGGTCTGGCTGCAATCGGACAGTTTCCCCGGCAGCCTGAGCTTCCGCACCGCCGACTTGCGGTTGACTTCCTTTTCCTTGCGGCGGGCGACGCGTTCGTCGGCGCGGTCGATCACCCATTCGAGCAGCTTGTCGGCTTCGGCCGGAGAGTCGGCAAGGAAGTGGTCGAATGGATCGCGCAGCGCGTTCTCGACAATCCGCTGGGCTTCGACGGTTGCCAGCTTGTCCTTGGTCTGGCCGACGAATTCCGGCTCCCTGATGAACACTGACAGCATGCCGATGGAAGAGATCATCACATCGTCAGTGGTGATCGCGGCAGCGCGTTTGTTGCCGGTGAGTTCGGCATAGGCTTTCAGGCCCTTGGTCAGCGCGATCCGGAGACCGGCTTCATGGGTGCCGCCATCGGGCGTCGGGATGGTGTTGCAATAGGAACTGATGGACGCGTCGCCGCCATACCAGGTCACCGCCCATTCCAGCGAGCCGTGGCCGCCGGATTTTTCAGTCTTGCCGGCAAAGATGTCCCGGTTGACCCGGTGGTCCTTGCCGAGTGACGCCTCGAGATAATCCTTGAGGCCGCCGGGGAAATGAAACACGGCCTTTTCCGGTGTTTCGGTTCCCTCGACCAATGAGGCGGCACAGACCCAGCGGATCTCGACGCCACCAAACAGATAGGCCTTGGAGCGGGCCATCCGGTACAGCCTGCCGGGATCGAAACGCGCCCCGGCGCCGAAGATATCCGGATCAGGATGAAAGCGGACCTTGGTGCCGCGCCGGTTGTGAATGTCGCCGAGTTCTTCAAGGCCGCCTTGCGGAATGCCGCGCGAGAATGTCTGGCGGTAGAGTTTCTTGTTGCGGGCGATCTCGACCACGAGGTCATCGGACAAGGCGTTGACCACGGACACACCAACCCCGTGCAGGCCGCCCGAGGTTTCATAGACCTTGCTGTCGAACTTGCCGCCGGCATGCAGCACCGTCAAAATCACCTCAAGCGTGGATTTTCCGGGAAATTTGGGATGGTTTTCGACCGGGATGCCGCGTCCATTGTCAGTCACCGAGAGATAGCCATCGGCGTCGAGTTCGACCTCGATGAAATTGGCATGTCCGGCTACGGCTTCGTCCATCGAGTTGTCGATGACTTCGGCAAACAGATGGTGCAGGGCGCGTTCGTCGGTGCCGCCGATATACATGCCCGGACGGCGCCGGACCGGCTCGAGACCTTCAAGAACCTCGATCGTCGAGGCATCATAATCGTCACCACTGGCGGGTGCCCCGGCCTTCGATGCCGTTGCGGGTGCGGCCGGGCGCGCCGGTTTCGCGGCGGCAGGCGCAGCTGTTTTATGTGTGGTGTTTTCCGGTTTTGTCGCGGGTGTTGCCACCGGCGCGCCGTTTGCAGAAAAAAGATCGTTGGAATCGTCCATATTGCCGTGGTGCCTGATGTAGATTGTGAAAACGAATCAGCCGGAGTGTGCCAGAATCCGTTCTTTCAATCGACTATGTAGCATTTGGTTTCCAGCTTTGCGCGGCGTTCTTGCCGTTCATTGGATGATATTGCTTGCCCTGATGATCAACGTCAGCGGGTTTTCTGCAGCGTCCGCTCTGGAACTGAAGGGACACAAGGATCGTCTCTTCGCCTATCCGGGCATTTTGTCTGTTTCCGAGGGCGGCACGTTCCTTGTCGTCGACTATGACAAGATGCGAGATATCCACAGCCGTGACATCGAGCCGGAACGGCGGGTGCAGTCGAAATATCTGTCGCTGGGCGTGAAGAAACACAGCCGGCTTGCACTGCATGAGGCCAATGGCAGGTCCATCGAGACCGGCGTGACCGGCGATTACGCCGGGGCGCGGTTTGCGGTGATCTTCGTGCATGGCCGCGGCGGCGACCAGCGGCTGGGCATGAACGACTACACGTTCGGCGGAAATTTCAACCGGGTGAAGAACCTCATGATGCTCAATGGCGGCGCCTATCTGGCTCCGTCGGTCAAGAGTTTTGATGATGCCGGTGCCGCCGATGTCAGGGAACTGATCCTGGCGGGCAGGGCGCCGGTGGTGCTGGCCTGTGCTTCCATGGGGTCGATCATCTGCTCGAAGCTTGCCAATGATCCGGCGGTCGTGCCGCGGCTTGCCGGAATGATGCTGCTCGGCGGAGCGCCGGACTCGGCATTGGCAAAGAGCGCTGCGGTGCGGGCCAAATTGCCGATGGTCTTTACCCATGGCAGCTATGATACGGTTTATGACTGGCAGGATCAGAAAACGGTCTTTGACCGCATTCAGAAAAGCGCGAAAGACTATCCGGCGCAATTCGTGCTGTTCAATACCGGCTCCCACGGCACGCCCATGCGGATGACCGACTGGAAGCAGTCGCTGGAGTTCATCCTGAGCCGGTAATACCAAACCCGGGAGATGGAGTCATGCTGTGGGTTCCTCTCACCGGGATCTGGTATGAAACGCGTCATTTCGGGAAAAGCTACAATTTAAGGAAAAATTGACCGCGCCGGTGAACCCGATGTTTGGGAAATAAGCCTAGAGATGTGTCCATCCTAATCAGGAGCGGGACATGAAATATATCGTCTTTATTCTCTTCACTGTGCTGACCAATGCTGCAGCACAGCTGATGCTCAAGCAGGGCATGATTTCGCTGGGTACCTTGTCTTTCACCAGCGACACCATCATCGCCCGTATCTTCCAGATATTGTTCAATCCCTGGGTTTTTGCCGGACTGGCGACATTTGTCATATCAATGGCTTCGCATCTCTATGTGCTGTCGAAGGTTGAACTGTCATTTGCCTATCCGTTTCTGAGCCTGGCTTATGTGGCGGTGGCGATATTCGCCTATGTCCTGTTCAAGGAAGACCTCAACAGTTGGCGGATTGCCGGCATCGCCTTCATTTGCGTGGGTACGGTGCTCATCGCCCAATCCGGCCGCGACGATGGTGCAACCGCCGAGCATGAAACCGCGCAACTCTCAGACATCAACATAGCAGCAAACGAGATTACCCGATGAAACACGTTCTTTTCGGAGGCGACGGCTTTGTTGGTCGCCATCTTGCCCAGAAACTTCTCGCGGATGGCGAAGAGGTTGTGGTTGCCGATATCGTCAACGACAACAAATCGTTCTACAGGGATGCAACGTTAGTTCATTGCGATGTGACCAGGCCTGAGATGGTTGCCCAGGTGCCGATTGCGGCGGGTGACATGGTCTACAATCTGTCGGCAAAGATGCTTTCGCCGCTGCAGGTTCGCGCCAAGCGTCACGATTTCTTCTATCCGGTCAATTACGACGGGACCAGGAACATCATCGAAGCGATGGACAAGGCGGGTGCCGGTCAACTGGTGCATTTCACCACGGACATGATCTATGGCCATACGCTGACATTCCCGATGACCGAAGAGCATCCTGTTGCGCCGCTGGGCGAATATGGGCAGTCGAAGCTCGACACCGAGGTGCTCGCTGCCGAGTGGCGGAAAAAGGGCATGTCGATCTCGCTGTTCCGGCCGCGGCTGATCATCGGACCGGGCCGTCTCGGCATCCTGGAAAAACTGTTCAAACTGATCGATGCCGGTCTGCCGGTACCGATGATCGGATCGGGCAAGAACCCGTACCAGTTCATCTCGGTCTTCGATTGTGCCGAAGCCGCGCGTCTGGCCTGGAAGGCCGGCGTGCCGAACGAGGCCTACAATCTCGGCTCGATCAACCCGCCGCCGGTGCGCAAGCTGCTGGGGGATCTGGTCAAGCATGCCGGTTCAAGGTCGTTGCTGATCCCGACGCCGGGCTGGGCGGTCAAGCGGACGCTGGATCTGTTCGATCTGATCAATATGCCGATCATGGATCCGGAACAGTATCTGATTGCTGACGAAAACTGCGTGCTCGATGTCTCCAAGGGCGAGCGACAGCTCAGCTGGGTGCCGCAGTACCGCGATGAAGACATGTTGATTGCCGCCTATGACGAATATCGCGCAGCCAAGGCGCGCAGCGGATCGTCCGCTGCGGCCCAGGTCGCACCGGCCGAATGAACCGTTCCGAGGGAGCCTACCAATGCTTGATACACCGACCCGCGTCGCAGTCGACGCTCCGCCGCTATCCGACGCCCAGCCTTTGGACCGGCCGGTGAGTCCCCGCGGCAGCCGCCCCGACCTGCTGACCGTTGCCGATGCAAAGGCCATGTCGGTCGCTGAAATGACAGAGCTGTTCAAGGACCATATCAATCCCGGCCAGCTGCATTTCATGAAGCTTCTGGGCTTCCACAAGATCAAGATCGAAACCGCGTCGGGCATGTATTATACCGATCAGAACGGCCGGAAGATCCTTGATTTCTTTGGTGGTTTCGGATCGCTGGCGCTGGGCCACAACCATCCGCGCATCATCGAGGCGCGGAAGCAGTTTCAGGACGAAGACCGTCACGAAATCGCCATTGCCTTCATGAGCCAGTATGCTTCGGCGTTGGCCAAGAACCTCGCGGCCATTGCGCCGGGCGATCTCGACATGGTGTTTCTCGGCTCATCCGGGTCGGAGGCCATGGAAGCGGCGATCAAGGTGGCCGAACGTGCTGCAGGGCCAAAGCGGCCGAAGATCGTCTATGCGGCCAATTCGTTTCACGGCAAGACCAAGGGCGTGCTTTCGCTTACGGATTCGGAACTTTATCGCGGCGAGTTCCAGCTCACCGGCAACACCGTCAAGGTGCCGTTTGGCGATATCGACGCCATCCGCAATGCCTTTGAGGCTGATCCGGAAATCGGGGTCATCGTGCTGGAGACGATCCAGGGCGGCGGCGGCATCATTGAGGCGCCGGTCGAATTCTGGCAAGAGCTGCGGGCATTGTGTGACAAGCATGACGTCTTGTGGATCGCTGACGAAGTGCAATGCGGCATGGGCCGTTCCGGTCACTTCTTCGCCTTTGAAAAAGCAGGCGTCGTGCCCGATGTGACCGCGCTGGCGAAATCGCTCGGCGGCGGCAAGACGGCGATGGCCGCAATGATCGCGTCGCGCAAGGTCTACATGAAGGCCTATGGCACGCCGAAGACGGCGATGATCCACGCCCAGGCGACCTTTGGCGGCATCGGCGAAGCCTGTGTCACCGCGATCGAGGGTCTCAATGTCATGTATGACGAGGATCTGATCGGCAATGCCGAACGGGTCGGAGGCTATCTGATCGAGCGCCTGAAAGAGCTGCAGGCCAAATACCCGCAGATCATCAAGGATGTGCGCGGCAGCGGCTTCATGGTCGGTCTGGAGTTTCAGGATTTCAGCCAGACTCTGCCGGCGCTGTTGCGTCCGATGGTGGCGCTGCTCGATGACAAGCTCAAGGGTTCGCTGTCAGGCTTTGTCGGTGCGGAACTGCTGCGCGATCACGATGTGCTGGTGGCATTTACCGAGTACAATCGCAATGTCATCCGGCTGGAGCCGCCACTGATCTGCGGCCGGGAACATGTTGATCAGTTCATCGCGGCGCTCGATAAAGTGCTGGGCCGTGGCATCGTCCGCATCGTGCGCGATTTCATCGGCAGCCAGACCAAGAAATAGTCTGCGCGGCTCTTGCCGCCACAATCGAACTAAGCCGGGGCGGGCCATCCGCTCCGGCTTTCTTGCGCTTCAGGAGCTGCCAGCGAGCCTTTGCCCTGCGCCGTGCTTCGATGATGTGAACACGGCCGGTGCCGACGCACGGTTCACCGGCGACTGCCTATGTGGCGCCGATGAAAGATTACTGCTGAAATGACAAGTGAATTCAAAAGCAAAACTGCGGATGGAATTCAAACCTCTGTTGAAATCGCTTGCTCAGTGACAAGTCATGCAACCGCTGCCACGCGACAATTCCCCCAGCTCAATACCATATAGTTACACATTGGCAGGCAAATGACAGAGCACCCGCAATCAAATCTTTAGAGTGCGCTGATATGCTGGCCGGAGTTTGCACTGGATGACACCGATGGATGTTGCGGAACAGCCAAATAGAAGATCTGCATCTGTAAAGGATCAGGCCGGCCTTGATGTCCGTGATCGTCCCGCGATCACGGCGGAAGTCGAACGGCTCCTGACGTTCCGTACCCGTGATATTCGCCTGAAAGGCGAGATCAAGGAGCTGTTTCAAGCCCGAACCTGGTCGCAAACCGTAAAGGTCATACGGGCGTGGATGATCTGGGTGGCTGTCCTGCATGTCATGACCATGGCGACCTGCATTCTGCTGCTTCCCGCAGAGGTTGCGACGTCCATGCTCTTGCCCGGAGCGCTCATAGTGCCTGCCGTTCTTGCCGTTATCATGGTCTGGAGAAGGCAGTACGCACAGTGGCTGTACGGCTTCTCGCTGATCGCCGGGATTTCGCTGGTTTTGGTGTCTGTCGCACTGATTGGTGTGAACGCCGGCGGGGAGTTCTATGAGCGGAACCTGCATATCATGCTCTTTACAGCAATTTCCGCGATCATCATCTTCGGAATTCCGCTGGCCTGGACAGTGACGATTGCCGTTATTGCCCTCAGTCTGTTTTTCGTGTTTCAGTTGGCAAACCCCGCAATTGCGCTCGGAAGCGCGATTTCCTCGACCCTGTTTTTTACTGCTGGCATTTTTGCGATGGTTGCGGCACGGCGCAACATGACGTTGCTCGCCGTGAAGACATTTCTTTTTGAACTGCGAGACCGCCGCAGAGTGGTGGAACTGGCCGAAATGAATGACCGGCTGAAGCTGCTGGCGAAAACCGATCCGCTTACAGGCCTCGCCAACCGGCGTTGGATGACAGAAACGCTCGACCACATCTGGGGTGAAGAACCGAATGGCGTCGAACGGGTTGTCATGCTGATGTGTGACATCGACGATTTCAAGAAGCTGAACGATCACCTTGGCCATGCCGAAGGTGACCGTTGCCTGATCGACGTTGCCTCCATTATCCGCAACAGTGTCCGGCACGATGTTGACCATGTCGCCCGCTATGGCGGTGAGGAGTTTCTCGTGCTGCTTCCTGGCCTGGGCGTGAAGGAGGCTGCCATCGTGGCCGAACGCATTCGTGAAAACGTGGAATCTGCGGCCATCTCCAATCCGGGGTCACGCGTCGCCCGGCATGTGACGCTCAGTATCGGACTTGCGGCAAAGGACGCAGATGACGAGGCGCTGTCATCTGAGCAGCTGCAGAGCAATGCGGATGCCGCGCTTTATGTTGCCAAGCATTCCGGCCGCAACCGGGTGGAAATCCACCAGCCTCTCTCCCGGGGCGCCGGCAACAGAGTGGTCCATGGGTAACCCTCCTTCAGCCTTTCTGTCTGTGCGGAAACAGTGACGGTATCAGCGGTTGTTTGATCCTGTTCGGCTGCAGACCGGAGCCGTCCAGGTGATCAGGCAGCCTGCAGATTCGGCAAGCCGGTTCAACAAGATGACCTGCAGACGCATGGTGTTCAAGCCTGAAAATATCGGGATGCAACCTCCAGATACAATGGACAAATTGAGGTGCCTAACAAGTTGCCGCTTGCTGATGGCGTTTGCTTGCGCGGTCCTGCTTTTCACGTTACCCCTTTCCGGGTACGGATGCGGTCTGCATGATGTAATTCCGGTGCGCTTGTAACGCGGTGCGATGCCTGTTGCGTGTCTGGGGTTTTCCGCAAGTTTTCCGGCAGATGAAATGAGGAAGGCAACAACTTGACCAGCCAATGGGGCAGGGACAGTGGATTTCCAGCGAGCAGCAAGCGTGGCAGCGGTCTGTTGCGTGCAGTTGTTCTGATCCTGGCGCTGGCAGCCGGTGCGGCTGGCGGTTACGCCGGGTTCCGTTACAGCCATCCTGACGACGGGGCGGCACTCGATCTGGCACGCGCGCAGATCGATGAGCTCAATGCCACGATAGCCCGGCAGGCCGGGGAACTTGACGTCATGGCCGAACGGCTCGCGGCAAGCAGCCGCCAGGCGCCTTCACCGGAAAATACAGCCGTCGATGCCGTCACCCGTGAGCGTGACGTGCTGGCGGCAGAAAATCAGAAGTTTCAGGCCGAACTGGCGGCGCTGGAGGCCGAACGCGATGCGGGCGATCAGGCTGCCGGCGCTGAAAAACAGCGCCTGGAGGCCGAGCTTGCCCGCCTGCAGACCGAGGTTGTTCCGGATCTGACTGCGGAGCGGGACCGCCTGCAGCGGAAAACGACAGTCATGCTGGAGGATCAGGCCACGCTCAAGGCGCGGATCAAGGCGGCGGCAGACAGGAATGCCGCAGATGCGGCGACCATAGCCGACTTGCAAAGCCGGCTTGCCGAAGCAGAGCGTGACCTTTCCGTTTTGCAGACGAAACTGGCTGCGGAACAGAGCCGGCAAACCGAGGCGCAGACGCTCGACACGGCAACCACCACTGGGAATCAAACCCCGGTACCGGTTGCGGAAGAGGACGCGGGCACGCCGCCAGCCGACGTGGGCCTGCAGGACGCGCCAGGCATGGCACCGCGTGACCCGGATGCCGTCGCCCGAGCCCTGCAAGCGGCACCGGGCCTCGCCCCACTGACCGGGCGCGAGCGGCAGCAACTGACGATCATGCTCGCCGCTGGAGAATGCGTCACCGACGCGCTTGCCGCCGTGTTCGACCGCATCCCGATCCTGACGCTGCGCAACCTGATCCGTGATCTGAACAGCGACTGCTGACATAAGGAGAATTCCCTTGAGAACCTTTGCAATCCTGCTTCGAAGCCTGTTTCTGGTTGTTGCTGCTGCGATACTCCTGGCGAACCCCGGCCATGCGGCCGAATTCGAACGCAACATCATGACCGGTGGCCCGACAGGCACCTATATCCGCATCGGCAAGGACATCGCAGCGCTTGGCGGCGAATGCGGATTGACGCTGAATGTGGTTGAAAGCGCCGGCTCTCTGGAGAATTTTGTCGGGGTCCGCAACCGGCGCAACACCCAGTTCGGCATCGTCCAGAGTGATTTGCTGGAATATCTGAAAACCTTCGAGGCCAATGATCCGGAGGTCCAGGACGCGGTGCGCGGCGTGCGTATCATGTTCCCGCTCTACAATGAGGAAATCCATGTATTGGCGCGCACCGGCATCGCCAGTCTGAAGGATCTTGAGGGCAAGAAGGTTGCCATCGGTGTCAAGGACAGCGGCACCTTTCTGACAGCGTCGCTGATCCTGGACATTTTGCAGGTGAATGCGGCGGAGCGGCTGCCGTTCAATCCCGATCAGGCTTTGCCGAAACTGCAGGCCGGCGAGATTGACGCCTTCTTCTATGTTGCCGGGGCTCCGGCTTCCCTGTTTGCCAATGCCGACATCGATCCGGCGCAATTCCATCTGCTGCCGATTACCGAAGCGCCGTTGCTTGCGACCTATATCAAGGCCAGCATTCCCGCTGGGACCTACAGTTTTCAGACGGACCCGGTCGATGTGGTTGCGGTCAAGGCGGTGCTGATGACTTATGACTATGATCCCGGCAAGAACGCCTATCACCGCCAGAGCTGCACTACGGTGTCGGATTTCTCAAGCCTCGTTCTCAATGGAATGGACAAGCTGCGCGAGACGGGTCATCCGAAATGGCAATCGGTCGATCTGAGCGCACTGCCGCCGGGCTGGCAGGTGGGATCCTGCGTCAAGGCCGGCATGGCACTGGATTATGAGCCCGCATGCACCAGGGCAAAGGATGCCGGGCCAGCTGACAACAATGAGGACTATCTCAATCTTCTAAAGCAGCGCCTTAAGAACTGATCTTAAATATAAGTCACACCTAATAAAAAGCCGGCGAAACCGATTTGGTTCCGCCGGCGTTTTTGTCCCGGGCCGCCTGAGCGGCCCGGTATCGGTCAATCAGACCGAGTAGTACATGTCGAATTCGACCGGATGCGGGGTCATTTCGAAACGCATCACTTCAGCCATCTTCAGTTCGATGAAGCTGTCGATCTGATCGTCGTCGAAGACGCCGCCGGCAGTGAGGAACTTGCGATCCTTGTCGAGGCTCTCGAGCGCTTCACGCAGCGAACCTGAAACGGTCGGGATCTTCTTGAGTTCCTTTGCAGGAAGGTCGTAAAGGTCCTTGTCCATGGCCTTGCCCGGGTGGATCTTGTTCTTGATGCCGTCGATGCCGGCCATCAGCATCGCTGCAAAGCACAGATACGGGTTGGCGGTCGGGTCGCCGAAGCGGACTTCAACGCGTTTGGACTTCGGCGAGGAGCCGAACGGGATACGGCAGGAGGCCGACCGGTTGCGCGCCGAGTAGGCCAGCAGAACCGGAGCTTCATAACCAGGGACCAGACGCTTGTAGGAGTTGGTCGACGGGTTGGAGAAGGCGTTGATCGCCTTGGCATGCTTGATGATGCCGCCGATGTAGTACAGGCAGTTTTCCGACAGACCGGCATATTCGTCGCCAGCGAAGGTTGGCTTGCCGCCCTTCCAGATCGACTGGTGCACGTGCATGCCCGAGCCGTTGTCGCCAAACACAGGCTTCGGCATGAAGGTGGCCGTCTTGCCATAGGCATGAGCAACCTGATGGACGCCATACTTGTAGATCTGGGTCTTGTCGGCCATGCGGGTCAGGGTGTCGAAGACCATGCACA
>CAXBIE010000128.1:0-11509 GCA_963975635.1 uncultured Hoeflea sp.
CGGAAATGCTGAGGTCCTGCAAGGCGCCGGTGCTGTTGATGCGGTAAATGGGGAGCAGCACAGCCTTGTCGTACACTGACTAAGAAAACCGGACATGCAGAAGTCAAATTTTGCTATGAGACCAGAGATTTCCTCGATGCATACCGGCTCGCAGCGCGTGTCGAATGGCGTCACAGCAGGCGATGGTTTTTCCTGGTGCTCGTCAGCCTATTGGGGGCGGAATTCGGCCCAGAGCGTCCGATGAATGGTGCTCGCAGTACAGCTAGCTATATTACGCGCCTGAATGGGTTATGGAGGACAAGCCTGCCTTCTCTGTAAGCAGACGCCGCCGAAGGTCGGCTCCAAATCTCAAGCACGCGCGGCAGCGCATTGGATTATTCCAACGCGTCAAGTCCGCTTGCCAATGCCGCCGACAAGCCACTCTCCTCCATATGCCGCCGTAAACGCTGATTGTAGCCTCCAGGCGTGTTCAGAGCCTCGATCAGAACCTCTGTCCCGCTGCCTGCCAGGCTCGAAGCGACAAGTGCTCTCAGGAATGCCTCACCCTGCGTTTTGTCCGAAACGCGATCACCCAGCCAGTTCGCGGCATCGTCGACCATCCTTGCCACCGGAGAAAGCACCGCCTGCGCACAAAGATACGCAGCCATTTCATCAGCATCATCCAGAGGGAAAACAGTGTTTCGGCGCCCGAAAATCTCCTGCACCAAGTCCACGTCACCGAGCATCATGATCGGCGTTCCACCTTTTGCAATCCCCGGGAACGGCATCATGATCGCTACAGCCCGTGCGGGCTGAACCATCGCGTTTGCCTCCTCAAGAGAGGCTCCAGCTATAAAGGTGATTGCCCGCTGGTCCTTGCGGAACTTCAGCGAACCCAGAACCTCAGCCGCGACCTCGGCCATCAACCCGAGAAAAATCACCTCGCTCGCATCCACGACCCCCTGATTGCCGGCGACTGTTACGTTGTCATAGGCCTCGGCAAGTGCGTCTGCGTAGCGGGAACTTCGTTCTGAGACGACAATCTGATGCCCGTCTCCTGCAATCCCGTGGACCACAGCGCTGGCAATCGTCCCGCATCCGATCACGCCTATTCGCATTTGATGTCTCCTCAAGTGCCAGACTTGCACCGCAACGACGGCTTTGTCACGGCAGCCTCAACTCCACCAGCCGCAGTCAACCTGTTTCAAATCCCTACCCCGGCACCCCCAGCGGCCGTTGCCGCCGCCAGTGATAAAACACCTTGGCCAGCGCCGCCGAGACAATGCGTGCCTCGACGGTGTCGGAGCGGCTGGTCAGCATGATCGGCACCCGCGCTCCGAGCGCAATGCCGGCTGACGACGCGCCTGCCAGGTGGATCAGCTGCTTGGCGATCATGTTGCCGCTTTCCAGATTGGGCGTCACCAAGATGTCGGCATGGCCCGCGACATCGGAGACGATGCCCTTGGCGGCGACGGCGGCGGGCGAAATGGCGTTGTCGAAGGCCAGCGGCCCATCCACCTTGCCGCCGACAATCTGGCCCCGGTCATGCATCTTGCAGATCGCAGCAGCCAGCAGTGTTGACGGCAGCTTGCCGGTCACCGTTTCGACAGCCGACAGCAGCGCCACCAGCGGCACCTCCACACCGATGGCGATGGCCAGATCGATGGCGTTCTGGACGATGTCCTTCAGCGCTTCGAGATCGGGCGAGATGTTGATCGCCGCGTCGGTGACAAACAGCGTCCGGTTCTGCCCCGGCACATCAAGCGCAAACACATGGCTGAGCCGCCGCTCGGTTCTCAGTCCCTTGCTCTTGTCGAGCACGGCCATGAGAAGTTCATCGGTGTGCAGCTTGCCCTTCATCAAAGCGCCGGCACGCCCCTCATGCACCAGCGCCACCGCCACCTCCGCCGCCGCATGGCTGTGTGGCGCATCGACGATCTCAAGCCCGTGCAGATCGAGCTCGGCCTTTTCCGCCGCCGCCTCGATCTTGCCGCGTGGCCCAACCAGCACCGGCACGATCATGCCCTCGTCGCGCGCCGCGATCGCACCGCCCAGGCTGAGATCATCACAGGGATGGACAATGGCCGTGACCAGCGGATCGAGCGCCCTTGCCTGTTCGACCAGCGCCCCGAACCGGACACCCGGCGCTTTGAGCTGAGAGGTTGGCATGCGAGCCATGTGGCGTTTGATTTTTCGTCGTGGCGCTTGCACCTCCGCATGTCCGGAGACGACAGTCACCCCCCCGGCATTGAGGCACACGCAATTCAGTCTGACATGGGCCGAGGCCTTGTCGACATCGGCCACCTCGACCCTCACCGTGATGCGGTCTCCGACGTTCACCGGGTGATGGAATTTCAGCGTTTGGCCAAGATGAACCGTTCCGGGGCCAGGCAATTGCGTTGCCAAAACGCCGGAAATCAATGTGCCGGCCCACATGCCATGCACGATGCCCTGCTGCAGTTCCGGGCCGTCTTCATCACCCGCATCCAGAATCTGCGGATTGACATCGGCCGAAACCGTGGCGAACAGGGCGACATCGGCTTGGGTCAGGACCCGTTCTATTTCCGCGCGGTCTCCGATGGAGATTTCATCCAGGGTGCGGTTTTCAATGAGATCCATAGACATTCCACTTGGCTGCAGCCGGTTGCCGGTTTTGTGCCCAGACTGTCTGCGAAGCTGTGGCTTGTGCAGACCGGACGGCACAAACTTGCCTCAGGGAGGCATCAGTTACAAGACAGACCAACCGATAAGCCTTTGATTCCGGACGCGGAGAAACAGCAGCACCGGTTTCGGAAGATGAGCGTGACTGCGAAGCCGGATGTGGCTGGCAATGGGGACAAAAAAGACCTGCCAGCGCGGCGGCAACTGGCAGGTCAACCCGAGCGTCGAGGGGGACGTGAGAACGCTCAGGCGATATCGTTGGGACCGGCCGCGCGCTTTCTGCCGGTCACCATGGCGCGGACCAGATTTTCGCCGTGCTCGAAACTTGCGACAATCACGCCTCCGACATGCAGGGCGATCAGCCCGAGTGCTGTGAAAGCAGCACCTTCATGCAGTTCCTCAACCCATTCCACGCCCCAATAGGCGTCCGTTGTCATCATCCATCCCGTGGCCGATATTGCGATGATCACCATCAACAGGGCGATCACCATCAGTCCGCCCGCAGGATTGTGCCCGAGATAGCGCCGCGCCTTCATTCTCACGGTATCGCTGACAAATCCCGCTACTGTCGATGGCCTGTAGATAAACGAGGAAAACCGTGCATGCCGCGAACCGACCAGACCCCAGACCACGCGCACCGCGATCAGCCCGGCTATGACATAGCCGGCGATTTCATGCGGCTGTTGCCATTCATCGCCGGTGAGAAAGGCGAAGGTGAAGAGGCCGACGAGCGACCAGTGGAAAATCCTGACCAGCGGGTCCCACACCCGGACGGTCGCCGGCGACTGGATGTCGCCGGTTTCCATCGTGGTTTCAGCACCCCTCATCAGTCGTTGCCGGAGACCTTGAGCACGTCTCCAGTACCTGGATGAAAATAGACTTCGACGCGCTTGCCGTTCTTGTCCATCGCATAGGCTTCAAGACAACCATCTTCGGCCTTGATAGAACGGACATCATAGCCGTGTTGCTTGGCTTTTTCGGTAATGGCGGCGTCGCTCATCCACTGATCACGTGGCACATTCGGGCAATCATTGGAGGCAAATGCCATGGCAGGTGCAAGCACCGCCATGGCGGTCGTAACGGCAAGTATCATCTTCATGGTGTCTCTCCTTCAAACAGTGTATTGGGCCTTGGCCCGTTGACCCGCCCCTTGTCGCAGGACCATGATGACAAGCCGCTGATGAGAGCTGTCAGCGTTTTGTCATTTTCAAACCACGATAGTGGCCCGATGAAAACCATCCTGACCCTTTTGCTGCTGATGACCGTGCTTGCGCCGCTGCCCACGCATGCGGATGACGACGATCGGCACTCACGGGTCAATCTTGATGGCGCCATCGCGCGAGGCGAAGTCCTGCCCCTGTCAGAAATTCTCGACAAGGTCCTGCCACAGATCAAGGGCAGGATCGTTGAGATCGAGTTCGAATATGAAAAGAGCCGGCCAATCTACGAGATCTATATAATCAACAGCGATGGCCGCCGCCTTGAATATGAGATTGATGCACGGACTGCTGAGATCCTCGGCCTTGAAGACGAAGACTGAGCATCATGCGTATTCTCCTCATCGAAGATGACACCCGCATCCGCCAGGATGTCACCGCCGCCCTGGAGACCTCAGGCTATGTGGTTGACAGTGAATCCGATGGTGAGGAGGCGTGGTTCCTGGGTGATACCGAGAGCTACGCGGCTGCCATACTCGATCTTGGCCTGCCCGGCATGGACGGCTTGACCATCCTCAAGCGCTGGCGCGCCGCGGGGCGCAATTTCCCGGTTCTGGTGCTCACGGCGCGTGGCGCATGGACCGAGCGTGTGGAAGGCATTGATGCCGGCGCTGACGACTATCTGCCCAAGCCGTTTCGCATGGAGGAACTGACTGCCAGACTGCGTGCCATCATCCGCCGTTCGGGCGGACAGGCAAATGCCGTCATCACCGTCGGGGAAGCAGAACTCGACACGCGGCAGATGCGCCTGAGTGTTCGCGGTGTTCCGATCAACCTGTCCCCGCAGGAATACCGCCTGCTGGCTTACCTGATGCTCAACAAGGGCCGCGTTGTCTCCCAGCAGGAGCTGTCCGAGCATCTGCAGTCGGTGCATTTTGAACGTGAATCCAATGCTGTGGAAGTCCTGGTCGGCCGCGTCCGGCGCAAACTGCCCGTCGCCTTGATCGAAACCCGCCGCGGCTTCGGCTATATCGTGGAAGATCCGGAGCCGGTGCAATGAAACCGGTCAGATCCCTTCGTTTCAGGCTGCTGGCCTTTGCTGCCCTTGTTCTCGCCGCAGCCCTGCTGGTGACCGGATTCAGCCTGTCTGCCCTGTTCACCCGGCATCTCGAACGCCGCGTTGGACAGGAGCTCGATACCCACCTCAATCAGCTTGTCGGCAACCTGCGCATCACCCCCGACGCGGGAATATCCTTGCTGCGTGAGCCGGTGGATCCGCGCTTCCAGGCAATCTTTGGTGGCCTCTACTGGCAAGTCGATGATTTGACAACAAGCACACAACTTCGCTCCAGATCGTTGTGGGACACCCAATTGGGCGTTCCGGGCGACGTGCTGAAGCCCAGCCAGACCCATATCCATGACCTGCCGGGACCGCAGCAATCAAACCTGCTGGCCCATGAAACAATGGTGCTGCTGTCTGCGCCGGACGGCGACCATGAAGTGCGCCTCTCGGTTGCCATTGACCGGGCTGAACTCAATGCGCTTGCCACCGGGTTTGCAAAGGATCTTGCGCCGGTTCTGGCCATTCTGGGCTCGGTTCTGATGCTCGGTTTTCTGCTCCAGATCGGTGAGGGGCTGAGACCGGTGCATCACGTCCTGGCAGGTGTCAGCGCCGTCCGCAACGGAACCCGGAAGCGGCTGGTTGCCGATGGGGTGCCAAAGGAAATTGCGCCGCTCGTCGAAGAGGTCAACGCCCTGCTGGACGCTCAGGACCTGACAATCAGCCGCGCAAGGGATCGCGCCGCCAATCTTGCCCATGGCCTGAAAACACCACTGTCGGCCCTGACCAGTGACATTGAGCGGCTCCGCGCCAAAGGCGAGACGGACATCGCCGACGACATTTCCGAACTCGCGCACCGCATGCGCCGGCATATGGAACGCGAGCTTGCCCGCGCCCGTCTGCGCCATGGACGCAGCCAGGAGCGGACACGACTCAAGCCGGTTGTTGACGGCATCTTCCGGGCACTCAAGCGCACTCCGGCAGGCGAAGACCTGGAACTGCGAAACGATATCGGGGCAACCGTCGCAGTCCCGGTCGATGCCGACGATCTCAATGAGCTGGTCGGTAATCTTGCGGAAAACGCGGTGCGGTTTGCCCGCAGCCAGGTGTTGGTCGACACGGAAGTCGCAGGTGATGCAGTTGTCATCCGGATCAGTGATGACGGCCCCGGCCTTGACCAGGCAGGCATAATCAGTGCCAGCGGAAAGGATCAGCGGCTGGATCAGTCCGAATTGGGAGCCGGGCTGGGCCTCGCCATTTCAAGCGACATAGTCGACTCCTTCGGTGGCCTGCTTGAGCTTGGAAGCTCTCCATCGGGGGGACTTGAAGTTCGGATCTCCATACCGTTGACGGCTCCGCCGCCCTAGCGTCCGCCGGTCTCCCTCATCAAAACATCCGTTTAATCCTTAGGAAATCTGCCATGAAATTCGTCCGGCCATCCGTCGGTAGCGCCACCCTTGCGCTCTTTGTCGCCGCCTGGATCATTCTTGTTGTCAACAAGGTCTTCTGGCTCAGGACAATCGAGGCCTTCGGCGAGCACCGCCTGGCGTTGATCGCCTTTTCCATCGGAATCTCCGCCCTGTTGATCGCGCTTTGCATCAGCGTCACCGTCAAATATGTGACCAAGCCGATCTACATTCTGGCAATAATCACTGCTGCCTCAGCGTCCTGGTTCATGGAGAAGTTCGGAACCATCATTGATACCGACATGATCCGCAATGCAGCCGAAACAACCAAAGCCGAGGCCGGTCACCTTATGACGCCGGCATTTCTCCTGCATTTTCTGATCTATGCGATCCTGCCGTCGCTTCTGATCGCCGTGGTTCGCATCCGGCACCGGACCTTTGGCGCCAAACTGAAATGGAACCTGGCCGTCATCGTGCCGATGCTGCTGCTCGCCGCCACCATGACACTTCTGCAATATCCCGCGATCGCCTCCACGATGCGCAACAACCGCCTCGTCATAAAGACACTGAACCCGATATCCCCGATCATAAGCGCGGTAAAATTTGCAATCCACGAAGACCGGAACAGAACCATCGTGGCCGCACCACTGGACCTTGACGCAAGGCAGGGCACAATCATTGAAAAAGCCCGCAAACCGGTCGTCACCATCATTGTCGCCGGAGAAACCGCCCGTGCCCAGGATTTCTCCCTTGGCGGCTATGAGCGCAACACCAACCCGGAACTCGAGAAACGCGACATCGTGTTTTACCGCAACACGGCCTCGTGCGGAACTGCAACCGCAGTTTCAATTCCCTGCATGTTCTCTCAGCTTGACCGTGCAGACTACTCGCACGACAAGGGCCTCGCCCAGGAAAACCTCCTCGACGTGCTTGCTCACGCCGGTGGTTCTGTTGAGTGGTGGGAAAACAACACCGGCGACAAGGGCGTTGCCAGCCGGACCAGATTGCGCAATTTCTCAACCGAAAATGATCCACGCTATTGTGTAGACAAAGAGTGCCGCGATCAGGTCATGGTCGACGCGCTTGGCCCCTGGCTCGACAGCGTCAGTGGCAATGCGACGCTGGTGCTGCATCAACTCGGCAGCCACGGCCCTGCCTATTACCAACGTTACACCGAGCAGGAACGGCTGTTCCGGCCCGATTGCCGCACAGCCGAGTTTGCCGATTGTACCGAAGCGGAAATCCGCAACGCTTACGACAACACAATCGTGGCGACCGACCGGATGCTGGCCCAGGTCATAGACCTGCTGGCCGAACGGTCTGACCGCATTGCCTCGGCACTGATCTACATGTCGGATCACGGCGAGTCATTGGGAGAAAAAGGCCTCTATCTGCATGGAATGCCCTATTTGTTCGCGCCCGAAGAACAAACCCATGTGCCATTCGTGATGTGGCTGTCGAAAAGCTATTCAAACCTGTTCGGCACAACAACCGAATGCCTCCAAAGCCATGCTGCAGACGACACCTCGCATGACAATCTGTTCCACACCGTCCTGGGACTGATGGATGTGAGGGCCGCCCATTATGATCCGTCGCTCGACGTCACCGCCAAATGCCGGGCTACCCCAAGCTGAAGCTAGTCCAGCGTGCGGCGGAACCGCATCAGCGCCAGCAACGTGAACACCCCGACAAAGATCACCAGTGCGGTGAGAGGGGTAGCCACGCCCTGCAAATCGGCCCCCTTGAGCATGACGGCCCGGATGATCCTGAGGAAATGCGTCAGCGGAAATATCTCGCCCAGCATTTGCGCCCAGCCAGGCATGCCCCGGTAGGGGAACATGAATCCCGACAGCAGCAGCGATGGCAGGAAGAAGAAGAAGGTCAGCTGCATCGCCTGCATCTGGGTTCGCGCCAGTGTCGAAAACGCGTATCCCAGCAGCACCAGCGCCAGAACAAAGATCAGGATACTGACCAGCAACAGTGTCAGCGAACCGACGAACGGCACATTGAACAGGAACTTGGCTGCCGTCAGCACCACCAGGACCTGGACACCGCCGACCACAAGAAACGGCAACACCTTGCCGAGCATGATCTCCAGCGGGCTTGCCGGCATGGCCAGAAGGTTCTCCATCGTGCCGCGCTCGGTTTCCCGCGTCAGCGCCATTGATGTCATCATCACCATGGTCAGCTGCAGGATCACCCCCAAAAGACCCGGCACAATGTTGTACTGGGTGATCCCTTCGGGATTATAGAGCCTGTGCACGACCACTTCGAGCGCGGCGGTCGATTGAACGGCAGCCGCCGCTTCCGCCGATTGTTCGCGCAGCAATGCCTGCGCCGCGACCGTGCCAAGCGTCGAGATGGCGCCCGACGCCACCGACGGATCCGTGGCGTCGGCCTCGATCAGGATCTGCGGATGGTCGCCGCGCTGCACCCGGCGCGCAAAGTCAGACGGCACGGTGACAACAAAAGAAACAGCCCCGGACTGGATCAACCGGTCGGCTTCTGCAGCACTCGCCACCACATGATCGAAACGATAGTAGCCGGTGTTTTCCATCGCCGAGACCATGGCGCGGGTATAATGGTCCTGACTGGTGGTCACCAGCGCCGCAGGCAGGCCCTTGGGATCATTGTTGATGGCAAAGCCGAACAGCACCAGTTGCATAAGCGGCACACCGAGCATCATCGCAAACGTGATCCGGTCGCGCCGCATCTGGATGCTTTCCTTGGTGATGATGGCCATCAGCCGGCGAAACGAGAACATTGCGCTCATGCCATGTTGTCCGTCGATTTGCCCATGAACTGGATGAACACATCCTCAAGGCTTGTGCTGCCTTCCCGGTAATCGACGCCGGTCGCCGCTGCCGCTTTTTCGACCGCAGCCTTCAACGCTCCCCTGTCGTGACCAACCACATGCAGGGTGAGGCCGAACGGAGCGACCTGATCAACGCCCTCCATGCCCTGCAGCATATGCGCTGCTTCAGAGGTTCTGTCGCCGTCCATGACAAAGGTCGTCAAGGCCGCGTCGCGGATGACCTCCGGCACGGTGCCGCTGGCCAGCAATTTGCCATAGGAGATATAGTGAATGCGGTGGCAGCGCTCCGCCTCGTCCATGTAATGGGTGGAGACCAGAACCGTCAGCCCGGCGCTGGCGCGCATATGGATCTCGTCCCAGAACTCCCGCCTCGCCTTGGGATCGACGCCCGCTGTCGGTTCGTCGAGCAGCAACAGTTTCGGCTTGTGCATGATGCAGGCGGCAAGCGCCAGCCGCTGTTTCCAGCCACCGGACAAGGTTCCCGCCAACTGCTTGCGGCGCGACACAAGCCCCAGATCCTCCAGTGTGTCCCGCACCACGGTGGAAACCGGATCGAGATCGTAGAGCCGGGCCACGAAGGTCAGGTTTTCTTCGATCGACAGGTCCTCGTAGAACGAAAACCGCTGTGTCATGTAACCGACTTCGCGCTTGATCCGCTGGCCTTCGGTGCGGATATCGTAACCCAGCACCCGCCCCTCGCCCGCATCGGGCGTCAACAGCCCGCACATGACGCGGATGGTGGTCGTCTTGCCCGATCCGTTCGGACCCAGAAATCCCGAGATCTCCCCTTGCGCCACCGACATCGACACATGATCGACAACCGTCTTGTCGCCGAAACGCTTGACCAGCCCGTTGACCTCGATGGCGTTCACTGGAGGTTTCCCTCCAGATCAACATCGACGATCTGACCCGGCGCAAGGGCCCAGGCGCCGTCATTTGGCCGGGCCTCCACCAGATAGACCAGTTTCTGCCGGTTCTCGAGCGAGTAGATCACCGGCGGTGTGAATTCCGGGTCGGGTGAGACATAGCTCACCGTCGCCCGCATTCCCTCGCCGCAACCGTCACAATGCACCAGCAGCACCTTGCCGACGGCAATTCCCGACAGCGCTCTCTCGGGCACATAGACCCTGAGCTTGAGCGCGCCGTCGGGCAGAACCGACAGCACCGGCGCTTGCGGTCCGGCCACCTCTCCGGTGTTGCGAATGATATCGGAGACCACACCGGCTTGCGGTATCGACAACACCCGCTTGCCGAGCCGCCATTGAGCCGATTCCAGCACCGCATTGGCCTGATCCACGGCAGCTTGCGCCGCCTTGATCTCGTTGTCCCGGGCCGGAAGCTTCGCCACCGCCAGATTGGCCTCGAGTTCACTCACCTTGGCGCGGTTGAGCTCCAGGGCGGTCGAGGCGGAATCATAGGCCGCTTGCGTGGCAATCCCCTGCTTGAGCAGATCCGACTGGCGCTCCAGCACCCGTTCGGCTTCGGCGGCCTGCGCTTGTGCCGAGCGCAATGACGCAACAATGCTGGCAATCTCCTCCGGCCGCCGCCCCTCCTGCAGATTGGCCAGTTGCCGTTCGGCCTGCGCCAGCCCGGCAGCAGCCTGCGCCACCGCAATCTCCGCATCCCGCTTCTCAAGCCGCGCCAGGGCCTGGCCTTGTGTGACCCGGTCGCCGCGTCTCACCGCAAGCTCGACAATCTGCGCGGTCTCGATCGGTGCCACCAGCACATATTCACCCTCGACATAGCCGACCGCCAGCGGGCCGGCACTTCCACACGCCACGAACAAGCTGGCGAGAAAGGGAATGGCGCATAGCAACGACATCATGAGCTTTGCTTTCTGTGGGTTTCAACAAACGCGCGTATGTTGGACAGGATCACCGCCTTGATCGCCTCAACTTCACCCGGCCCCACTTCTTTCCACTCCATTCGCCGGGCAACGATGGCATGGCCGATACGGAAATAGACGACCTGACCCGCAATGCTGAAGGTGCCAAGGCGGATCAGGTCGCTTTCGGGGTCATGGCCGGTGGCCAGTCCCAAAAGCACGCAGAGGCGGCGATGCACCGGCAGAAGGAAATTCGCATAGACCTTGTCGAACACGGGACCGGGAACACCCATCTCGCGCACCATGAAGCTCGCAATGTCGCGGGCCTCCACCTGCCCGAGCATGAAATCGGCCACAGCCATGATCACTCGTTCAAATGCCGCCTGCGCCGCCGATGGGTCCTCGCCGGGATCAAGCGAACGCAGAGCCGGACCGACCACAGCCTGAATCCGGTTGCCCACCATCTCGGCGCAGGCCAGCCGCAAACCGCCCTTGCCGCCGAAATGATAGGCGATCGAGGCGATGTTGGCGTCCGCCGCCGCAGCGATCTCACGGGTCGAGGTTGCATCAAACCCCTTGGCACCGAACAACACGATAGCGGTGCTG
>CAXBIE010000129.1:0-11409 GCA_963975635.1 uncultured Hoeflea sp.
GAACCTTTTCGGCAAATTCCTTGTAGGCAGTCTCCTTGGCGATCGCGAGCCAGGCATCGTAATCATCCTTCGACATGGACACGACTTCGACGCCGGCCTGTTTGAAGGCGTCGACCATCTTGTCGTCGAGGCCGGCTGCTTCCTTGTCGAAATATTCTTCGGCCTTCTTGCCTGCCGCCATGACGGCGGCCTGCTGCTCAGGTGTCAGCCGGTCATAGGTTTCCTTGGAAATCAGCATCGGCTCATACATGAACCAGAGAGAGTTCTCACCCGGCTCTGTCAGGCAGGTGACCTGCTCGTAGATGCGGTAGGAGACGAAGGATCCCGACGAGGTGTTGGTGGCATCAAGCACACCGGTCTGCATGCCGGTGTAGATTTCCGATGAGGCCATCGAGGAGATCGATGCACCGGCGCCGACCAGCATCTGCTCGAAGGCAGGGCCCGCAGCGCGGGTGACCTGACCCTTGATGGTTTCAGGCGAAGTGATGCAGTTCTTCTTCGATGCGAAAGCCCCGCCGAGCCAGGCGTCGGCAATGACGATAGCGCCGTTGTCTTCGATCAGCTTCTTGATTTCGGTCATGAAGGGCGACGAATTGAGCCGCTTGGCGCGGTCATGATTGCGCACCAGACCTGGCATCAGAGTTGCCGAGAACTGCGGCACGCGGCCCGATGCGTAGTCGAGCGGGAACGAGGTGATGTCGAGCTGGCCCTTGGTCAGCGCGCCCCACTGCTCTTTCGCCTTGTACAGCGACTGGCCCGGGTAGACCTGGACATCAAGGCCGACATCAGCCGCGGCCAGTTCCTTGGCGAACAGCTGGACCATTTCATCGCGTGCGTCGCCCTTGCCGCCCGGAAACTGGTGCGATGCCTTGAGGGTTTCGGCCTGCGCGAGACCGGTAAAGGCGATGGATGCGGCCAATACGCCTGCAAACGCTGTTGTTAGTTTCATGTCTTCCTCCCAAAGAATTGTGCTCGCAGAACCTCCTCCGGCTCTGGCAACGGCTGAGGGGACCATTTTCTGGATGCAATGTCAAACCTCTTGTATACAAAAACATTGGGTTTGCATTTTGGCGCAGATTGGAGATGATGGAATCATGGGCACACGCATTGCAGATTCCATTCGCGAGCGCATCGAGCAGATGATTGTCACCGGCGAGTTCGCCGATGGCGAGCGGCTTGATGAAGTCAAGCTTGCCGAACAGTTCGGGGTGTCGCGGACACCGTTGCGCGAGGCATTCCAGTCGCTGGCCGCCTCTGGCCTGCTGACGCTTGAGGCCCGACGCGGCGCCTTCATCCGGCATCCGGATTTTGTCGAACTGGTGGAAATGTTTGAAGTCATGGCCGAACTGGAGGCCATGTGCGGTTTCCGGGCCGCCCGCCACGTCACCGAAAGCCAGATGCTTGCCATCGGCAAAACAATCGAGGCCTGTGAAGCCGCTATCTCCGCAGGCGATTTCGACGAATATTACCGCGAGAACGAGAAATTCCATCATCTGGTCTATGAGGCCAGCGGCAACCGCTTTCTGGCCCGCGAGGCGGCACGGCTGCACAAGCGGCTGCAGCCTTACCGGCGGCTGCAACTGCGCGCCACCGGCCGCATGCCGCAGTCAATGCGCGAGCACCGGGACGTCTTTGCTGCGCTTGAACGCAACGACCCCAAGGCCGCAGCGGCAGCGCTGCGCCAGCACGTCGCCATCCAGGGCGAGCGCTTCAACGACCTGATGGCCAGCTATCGCCAGATGGCAGCGCTCAAGACCGGGTAACCAAGCTTTTCCCAGCAGCTGCGGAAGAAGGATCTTCGACGGAAATACCGCTCCCTTTCAGGCCCGATCTTCCCGGCTTCACATCACCGATAGGACGCGGCTGTTGAATAGTCCTTTGGATCAAACCCGTTTGAGGAAACCGTCCGAGGAAGCGGTGATCATCAGTTTGGCTTCGATCACATGGTCGATTTCAAATCGAAGCGCCTCTCCGTCGCTGCCGCGGCGGTCCGCCTCCTGCTGGCCGGCAAGATAGGCATGAACCGCAGTCTTCGGGTTGTCGCCCTTGCCCCATGGCCGGTCGGCGCACATGTCGGCAGGCAGATCCTCGACACCGCTGTCCCAGACAACACAGTAAGACCCTTGCGAGACCAGCGGCGCGTAGGCGTGCAGTTCGGCCAGCACATGCTCATGGGTGTGGTTGGAATCGAGGAAGATCATCACCCGCTCGTAGCCGGCGGCGATGGCGTGGACTTCATCGACAATTGCCTTGTCGATGGATGATCCCTCGATCATCTGTATCTTGTGCTGCATCGGATGCGCCAGAATGCCTGCGCGGTTGTGAGCGCGGATATCGATGTCGATGCCGACCACCTTGCGGCGGCTGGCCTTCGGATCAAGCACCGTGCCGGCCTCCACCGCATCGCAATAATCGAGCATGGCCAGCATCGAGGCGCTCATCACCAGCGAGCCGCCATGGGCAATGCCGGTCTCGATGATCAGGTCCGGACGGTAGTTCCAGATCAGTTCCTGATAGGCATAGGTATCCTGCGGAACCTGGATGATCGGACGCCCGAGCCAGGTGAAGTTCTGCGCATAATTGTGGCGGATACACTCGCGGACCCAGACCTGGGACAGGCCGCGAAATCCCGGATCGCTGGCGGCCGAGAGGATATTGCTGTCAACATAATTGGCGAATTCGGCTTCCTGGCTCACGGGGTCTTTTCCTTGTGTTGGGCATGCCGTGCGGCGTGAATGTCCCACCAGCGGGTGCGGGGAGCAAGGCGAACGCCTTCACGGGTGCGAACGGTGGTCGCATAGGTTTCGACAAATTCCGGATAGGGCTCCCAGATGGCGGGAAGATCCGGTCCGAAAAGGCCGGACGAGCCTGTGGGAAAAACATGTCCACTAACGGGATCACGACTTCCACCGACCGCAGACTGATCGACCAGCTGGAAATTCTCATAGCCGGCGCCGGACAGGATGCGCGCATAGTCGAAACCGAAGCGGCAATCCTCAATGCTGACGAATTCGGGCAAGGCGGAACCCTTGACCACCTGTTCGAGCACCATCAAATCGGCACCCTCGACATCGATCTTCATGAAATGGGGAATGCCGTGACGCGCATAGATCGAGGCAAGGGACAGAGACGCGACGGTGATGGCTTCACAGGCGCTGTCATCGCGTCCGGCCCAGTTGATATCGGTGCTGCTCCAGTGGTGATTGTCGAGATTGACGTGAAAGGTCACCTCGCCGTCGTGATCGCCGATGGCCGCCTTGACAATCGTGAGCTTGCCCGCGGCAATGGCTTCGGCAAAGCGTTGCTCGGCTTCATGACACAATGCCGGATTGGCTTCGACGGCCACCACGTCAAAGCCGCGCTTGAGGTAGAAGCCGGTGTCATCGCCATTGTTCATTCCGAGATCATAAATCAATCCCGGCGTCACAGCCTGCACATCACTCATGATACCGGCTTCCGTTCATCAGGAATCGCATAGATCACCGCGCCAGTTCCGCACCAGCTGTGGGTGCGCATGAGCAGCAAATAGTCTTTCAGGTTCTCGCGCATCCACCGGGCCGTGCGCCATAGGCCGTCGGCATTGTGGTAGACGGTGACGGCAATGACCGGGCGGCTCCGGGTCAATGTTGCAAGGCTGCCCTTGAGAGCATCGAGTTCGCCGCCTTCCAGATGCAGCTTGACGAAGCCGGGATCAAGGTCAGCTGCATCGATGGTCTGGGTCACGACAGTTTCCGGACCATCCCCGGTGAGCTGCGACATATAGCCAAGTCCACCATGGAACCTGCGGTCACGTGACAGAGCATCCAGCGCGACGCGCCTGAGCTCGATGCGCGCACGAACCTGCCCGGGCTGGTTTGCGCACCAGGCCGCGAAGCGATCGGCATTTGCCTCATCTGGCTCGAATGCAACGATGTGGCTGTTCGGGCCGCTGACCGCAAGAAAAGCCTCGGAGACGCTGCCATGATGAGCGCCGCCATCGAGAAACAGGTCGTCCGGCTTCACCGCACCAAGCACTTCCTCGATGAAGAAACGGTTGGCGTTGTCCACGGTAACGCCAACAAAATGCCACTCCTGTCGCGCCAGCCGCCAGGCAAGGAACATCAGGTGATGCGCCCGGGAAAGGTCGTCGTCCCACCCATCAAGACATTCGCCCACAGCGTCCAGATCAGAAGCCGACAATGGCTCGGCAAACCAGCCGTTGGACAAGGGGTGTTTCGGGCGGAAGCTTTGGGCGACGTCGTAAAACGGCACGCAGCGCTTCCAGCCCTGTTGCTGCAACCCCTCAAGGAGAGGCAAGACCGGACTGGTGACGACGCTAAGCGCCAGCAAGGCATCGGATTTGAGCTGCTCGGGAACCTCGTCCGGCGTTCGCAGGTCAATACCAGACCAGGCTTTTGAACCGCGGAGCTGATCAGCCTTGGCATCGATCACCATCACCGCTTCGATGCCGACATCGTTGAGAAAATCCAGCGCCATGCGCCCGAAATTTCCGGCGCCATAGATCACCAGCGGCGCATCCGGGGCTACCGGTGCTGCAAGGCAGGGCTGGCCAGCGAGCTCCTGCAAAAGCGCGCGGGCTTGCCTGCGGGTTGGAACCTCATCAAATGCACGCTGCCTGTAGGCAGCCCATGTGGGATGTCCCGTCGCGTCTCGCCCGAAAGCTGACGGGGAGTTTTTCATCATGTTTTGACCGCTCACCTTGTGCGACACTGCATGAGAGAATCACACCCCCGAACAGGACAAGTCTAGTGGCCGCAAATAACACTCCGAAGCTTTTCCGGGCCTTGCCTTGAGTGTTGTGCCTGTCTCCGGTGCGAGGGTTTTTGCCGGCGCGATTGACGCTGGTCAGGTTGGCGCAATCAACATTTGTTCAGGTTTGCCTGTGAGTATTCGCCAGTTCGCCGAAAGCATCGCTGACAGGTACGGACGGCGCGACTTGCTCGAATTCGGCACTCACCAGCCCCATCCGCGCGATCCTTCCGCGGTGGTTGGCGTGCCAAATTTTGTCGTTGAAGGGTCAAAAAGGGACACACGGTCATGAAAGCTCAGCTCAAACCGCGGATCAATCTCGAAGACAGGACTGCGCTTGAAACCGTGATTCCGCTCGAGACACCGTTTGTGGTGTTCGTGGATCCCTCGAGCGCCTGCAATTTCAAATGCACCTTCTGCCCCACCGGGCACCGCGACATGATCGCCGATACCGGCCGGTTCCAGGGCGCGATGAAATATGACCTGTTCACCAAGATCATTGACGACCTTGGCGAGTTCAGCAAACCGATCAAGGTGCTGCGGATGTACAAGGACGGCGAGCCGTTTCTGAACAAGCGCCTTGCCGACATGATCGCCTATGCCAAGCAAAGTGGCCATGTCGAATATATCGACACCACCACAAACGGCACCTTCCTGACACCCGAGCGCGTCGGTCCCGTCATCGAAGCCGGCCTCGACAAGATCAACATTTCCGTCGACGGCATGAGCAATGATACCTACCAGCGCTTCACCAAGTTCAATTTCGACTTTGAGCGCTTCGTCGAGAATGTGAAATGGGTCTACGCCAACAAGGGCGACATGGAAATCTCGATCAAGATCCCGGGCGAGCTGCTGCAGCCGGGCGAGCGGGAAAAATTCTTCGACACATTCGGCGACCATTGCGACCGGATTTTCGTCGAGAATTTCGCGCCTTGCTGGCCTGAGTTCGACATCGAGAAGCACACCGGCGTAAAGATCGAAAAAGGCATCTATCAGCAGGAAGTCAGCAACACCGAGACCTGCCCGTATATTTTCTATTCCATGTCGGTCAATCCGGATGGCCTGGTGAGTTCCTGCTTCCTCGACTGGTCGCGCGATCTGATCATCGGCGACGTCAAGCAGCAGTCGATCAAGCAGGTCTGGAATTCCGACAAGATGAACGCGCTCAGGCTGCAGCATCTTGAAGGCAAGCGTTGCGAGAACGGCACCTGCGGCAGCTGCGGCCAGCTCAGCCATTGCCTACCCGACAATATCGATCCGCATCGCCCGATGCTGCTGGAGCGGTTCCGCGAAGTCGTCAAACTCAATCCTGATGTGAAAGCGCCTGGCGCCAAACGCCTGCCCTCTCCCGTCGCGGCAGAATGAAGATTGTCCACCCCCCATTTGGGTGGCGGTGTGGGCAAGGCACACTCTGCGCTGTGCGCGGCAAATGCAGCAGTGCGGATCCAGGGATACCACCCCGCTCCAAGACTGCTTGCAGGGCCGGCATAACGGGTCAGCGTCACACAAGCTAATTTTGCGAGTTAACATTGGGCGTTTGATGTCAAACAGGAGCTTCAATTTTGGTGTATTTCACGATCTGTATCCCGACACGGAACAGGCAGCGCTATTGCATCGAAGCCATCAAGGCCATTGCGGAGTCCGAAGAAACCGATTTTGAAGTCATTGTCGCAGACAACTCCGACGACGCCGCAATTCTCGACGACTACTTCCGCACCCAGCTCAACGACAGCCGCTTCAGGCTTTTGCCGCCCGAAGCGACAGTCTTGTCGATGGTCGACAACTGGGAGCGGACAATGCCCGAGGTCCGCGGGCGCTGGGTCTGCATGATCGGCGATGATGACCATATTGACCCCAGTGTGTTGCAGCTGATCCGGCGCTATGAACGTGAACAGCCAGAGCTTGAAGTCGTCGCCTGGTCGCGGATCAGCTACAACTGGCCTGACAACAGGGCAATTGCCACGCTTGCGACAATTCCGATGGGTCACGGCACCCATATTCCCGACAGGAAAACCATAAAAGACCAGTTGTATCGCTGGAGCCAACGCGAAAGTCGTCCTATCGGCGGGTTCGGCATCTATCATGGCGCTGTCCGCCGCTCGCTGATGGAGCGGATCAAGCGGAGGTTCAGTGACCGCTATTTCGAACATCCGACTGTGGATTTCGACAATACCTGCAAGGTCGTGACCGAAGCAAAGGCGATGGTTTTCTGTCAACGCCCGTTCTCAGTCCTTGGAGCATGTGTCGCGTCGAACTCGGCAAGCACCCAGTCATTTGAAGCCATGCAGAAGCTGGTAGACGATTTTTATCGCGACCTCGGTGATGGTCAGCCGATCCAGGAAGACGATTTTCCGTTCTCGCCCAAATTGCCCGGGCTGGCCATCTTTTCATCGATCGCGGCGACGACCTGGTGGTTCTGCCGCAAATATGGCGTCGACAATGCGGGATTTCAGGAGAATTTCGTCCATTCCGCCATCAAGGAATGCCAGACCTCGCGAACAGCTGAGGACTACAAGCTCAAGGTTCAGGGACTCAGGCTTGGCTTCGAAGCCTTTGAGGGCGGGGTCTGGGCTTCCCAATTCAACCCACCCGAGACGTTCACCCCGCCACCAACGGAAAACCAGGTTTGCGGAGTCGTGAAGGACACCTTGTATGTCCGCGAAGCCGGACTTGAGAAAGTCAAGACACCGGCGGAGTTCTACCGATTTGCAGAAGCTCTCCTGATGCCAGTCAAGCACGTGGTTTCGGCGAGAAAGGAATTTGCAGCATGACCGTGCTCTCCATCTGTATTCCGACCCGCAACAGGCAAGTCTATGCCATGTCGGCGGTTCGGTACATGCTTGCCTGCGACCGGCAGGACTTCGAAATCATACTGGCTGACAATTCCGACGATGCTGCACCGCTGGCGCAGTTTGCAGCCGATTGCAACGATCAGCGGCTCAAGCTGCTGCCACCTGAAGACCAGGTCCTGTCGATGCGGGCAAACTGGGAGCGGATCATTCCGGAATCCTCCGCAGAATGGGTCAGCTACATCGGGGATGACGACTATCTCGATCCAAAGCTGTGTGAAGTGATCCGTGTCACCAGGAAAGTCGTGCCAAATGTGGACGCAATGACCTGGGGACGGCTATATTTCACATGGCCTGACGTGCGCACCGGGCCTGAACTCACCAAGATGCCCAGTGGCAGCCACCTGGTCGGCATCAAGAAAGACGACATGATGCGCAAGCTGTTCTTCTGGGAAAAAGCTTCGGATCGGCCGATGTGTGCCTTCGGTGTCTATCACGGCGCGGTCAAGCGCAGTCTGATGGAGGACATCCGCACCACATTCAACAATGAGTATTTTGGTCATCCGATTGTCGATTACGACAACATCTGCCGCACCCTGATGGTGGCCAAAGGCCTTGTCTATTTCGAACGCCCGATGTCGGTCTTTGGTGCTTGCAAGGAATCCAACACGATGGGACTGCGCGACGAAAAGGTGGCTGAAAAGCTGTTCAAGGTTTTCCGCAATGAAATGGATAAAGAACTGGAGGCGGCCAATTTTCCGTTTCCGATGGAATTGGGACTCACAGCACAGATCGGCCACGTCATCGAAGCCTTCAAGCAGGAACAGGGCATCGAAATCACCGCCTGGGAAGAAAACTTCATCAAGGCCTGTGCGCGCAACTGCGAGACCCATTATAGCCGCAAAGCCTTCGAAGCCAGGAAGTCCGGCTATCGGCAGGCAATCAAGGAATGGCGCGGGAAAAAGGCGCTTGCGTTGTTCGAACCCAAATTCAAATACCGCCCCGACATCCCGCCTTTTATCGGCTTCCACAACAATGAGCTCAGTTTCGACATGGATATCGGCGGTGCCGAATCTGCGGCCGAGTACTACAATATACTTGGCAACATGATGTTCCCCATCGAGTTGCTCGAGGGACGTCTGTAATGACGATCACGAACGCGCAGCAGACAGTTCCAATTGATCCAGCGCACCACCGGGAGTCCGACCAGTGAAAAAGCTGCTTTTTATCATTCCACCCTATTTCAACGCCAACGACTATCTTGACCAGCATCGCGCCGCGGTGTTGCCGGCTTTCACCATTCCCTACGGAATTCTGTCGATGCAGGCTTACCTGACCAAGCATTGCGAGCAGCTGGGTGAAATGCGGCTGGTCGATCTCAATGTGACGCTGAAGCGGCTGGTGGAAACCCAGACGGTGGATTCGCACCAGGAAGTCTTCAACGCCGAGCTACAAGCGGTGCTGGAAGATTTCAACCCCGATATCGTGGGCGTCTCTGCGCTTTTCAACTCATCGTCAGGCTACATCCAGAGCCTGGTGAAGGGGGTCAAGGATTTCAACCCCGATATCCTCACCATTGCGGGGGGCGGACTTCCCTCGGCTGCCTACAAGCTGATGCTCGATACCTGTCCGGATCTGGACGCCATCTGCAAGGGCGAAGGCGAGTTGCCGCTCAAGGCACTGATCGATTCAGATGATCCGATGGAGGTGATTGCCACCCATCGCTCCTGGATTGACCGCGCCTCCGTCGCCAAGGGCAAGATGCCGGCGCATGATTTCATCGCCAATCTCGATGATATCCCGCCGATGAACTATTCGATCATCGATCTCGACAATTACAATCAACGCGGGATCGACAAGCGCTACACAGACCAGCCGAAGCGGGAGATGGCCATCCATACCTCGCGCGGATGCCCGTTCCTGTGCGTATTCTGCTCAAACCCGTCGCTGCACGGCCGCGATGTCCGCTTCATGTCGGTTGAGCGGGTTGTCGCCGACGCCAAGCGTATGCGTGACGAATTCGGCATGACGGTGCTGATGCTGGAGGATGATCACTTCTTCCACGACAAGGAACGCGCCAGGCGGTTGCTGCGGGAACTGGCCACGCTCGGCATACGCTGCGAGTTCCCCAATGGCGCCGCGGTCTATGCTATCGACGACGAAATGGCGTCCCTGCTGGCCGCAGCAGGCGTATCGGCAGTGGCGCTGGCCGTGGAATCCGGGTCGGATCATGTGCTCAACAACATCATCAAGAAGCCGCTGAAAAAGAAACTGATCAAGCCTGCCGTCGAAGCCCTGCGCAAACACGGTGTGCGATCACACGTCTTCATCGTCACCGGCCTGCCCGGCGAGCAGGACGAGCATCGCCAGGAAACGCTGGAAATGCTGCTCGAGAACGGCTTTGACTGGATCCATGTCTATCTTGCGATTCCGATCTTCGGCAGCCGGCTTTATGACATCTGCGTCGAGAACGGATATATCGAGAACACCGCCAACGAAAACTTCGTGGCAACAAAATCAGTCATCCGGGCGCCGGGCATCGACCCGGTCAAGCTTGAGGCCTTTGCCTACGAAACCCAATTGCGGGTCAACTTCGTCGAGAACTACAACATGCGGATCCAGCGCTACGACATCGCGCTGCACTACATGAAGAACGTGGTCGAAAAATATCCGGACCATGCGTTCGGCCAGCTCTATGTCGGACAATGTCATGCGGCAATGGGAGAGCAGGACCTGGCTCTTGAGCATGTCGCCAAGGCGCGCGCCATCTTCGAGACCGACGAATGGTGGAGAACGCTTGCGGACAAACACGGCTGTGACTATGAGCGCATCATCGGTTCGATCATCAGTGCGCCAGCCGCACGGGCCACGCCTGAACTTGCCAAGCTCGTGTCGGCCTGACCGCAGTTTAGTCCCTTGAGGTCAAAAGCAATTGCCCCGGGAGGACAATTTTGCCCTGGTTTGCGCCTGTGCCTGCGAAGCCCTGCCGACGCGGGAACTCTTCGAGAAAATCTGGAACGCCTGCGCTGAAGCAATCCGCGAATGGCGCGGCGAAGCTCCCTGTCATAGCCATTTTTAAGAACGACCGCCTTGCGTGAAAGTCAGGTTTCCGGTTGCGCCAGCACCCTGAACCGATAGTTTGATGGTATGCAAAAGGGGAACTCACAATGAGCTTAGACGTTTGGCTGGCATATGTGGCAGCGGTCACGATACTCTCTCTGATCCCCGGTCCAAGCGTCTTCATGGCCATCAGCCAATCGCTCTCCAAAGGACTGAGTGCATCCATGTTCAGCATCCTTGGCAATCTGCTGGGCGGGATTGTCATGATGACAGTTGCCTATGCCGGGCTTGGGAGCCTTCTGGCAAGTTCAAGCGTGGCTTATTCCGTTATCAAGTGGGTAGGCGTCGGATATATGGCATGGCTCGGACTGTCTCAAATCCTTGCCGCAAAGCGAATGAACGAAACCGACCTTGCCGTTGCAGCCTCACCTGCACCAGGTGCAGGCAGCCTTCGCTCCGGATTTCTGGTTGGCGTTCTTAATCCCAAGGCAATCTTTTTCTACGTGGCGTTCCTCGCGCAGTTCATGAACCCCGAGAAAGCGATGACGCCACAGTTCCTGATTCTTGTGGCCACTTCGACAGTCAACGTGTTCATCGTCCTTGGTGGTTACGCATTGCTGGCGGCCCAGGCCCGCAGAACCTTCCAGAGCCTCCGCGCACGAAAACGGATGGGCTATATGGGAGGGTCGTGTCTTCTGGGTGGCTCTGCTCTTATGGCATCCCATTAGGTGCAGACATTTCCTCTTCTCGCACCAACGGCAAAAGATCGGCTGCGCCGACCGGAATTCGGACAGATACCGTTCGGCAGCCG
>CAXBIE010000130.1:0-11274 GCA_963975635.1 uncultured Hoeflea sp.
ATGCTTGTCATGGAGTTGTCCCTTTTGACAAATTACGCGGGACATACCGGACTTAGTTACCGGCAACGATGGCAAGACTTCATGCCCGTCGTGATTGGTTGCCCTGATCAACGACCCACCGTTTCTTGACGGTGAAAATGAACAATTATGGTTACCAAAGCTTTAACCGGGGCGCTCGTTTTTTCGCATATTCTAAAAAAACGCCGGGGATTGCTCCCCGGCGTTCTTGCGTGATCAACCCGTAAGGGAAGTTTGACGTGTTCCTTAACGGAACAGCGACAGGATGTTCTGCGAGCTGTTGTTGGCGATCGACAGGGCCTGGATACCAAGCTGCTGCTGTGTCTGCAGAGCCTTCAGGCGGGTTGATTCCTCGTTCATGTCCGCATCGACAAGACGGCCAACACCCTTGGAGATGGAGTCCATCAGGTTGGCAACGAAATCGTCCTGCATCGAGATGCGCTTGTTGACAGCACCGAGGTTGGAGGCTGCGTCCGTCATCTGGGACAGCATCGAGTCAACAGTGCTGATCATGTCGTCAACTTGCGCATCGGTGGTCGCGGAGGTCAGTTCAATGAGTGTACCTGTCGCTGACGTAGTCGCCCCGGCGCCCGTGTCGATCAGGCGGTAGAGCGCCGCCGTACCGGTGGTGGTGGATCTCAGCAGGTCGGCATCGATATCCTTGGTCAGAATGCCGAGGCCTTCGTTGTCTGTGCCGATCAGCGTGGTCGAGCTGGAGTCAACACCAAGCGTGGTCAGCGAGACCAGGCCAGCCGAGTCACGGTTGAAGCCGGCAACGATTTCCTTGGTGCCGGATGCAGTGGCTTCGGAGTTGCTGAGCCAGTTTTCGCCGGAGAACGAAGCCGATTCCGAGATCGAGGTAAGCTGGTTCTTCAGCTCGGTCAATTCCTTGTTGATCTTGGTCTTGTCAACGCCAGGCTCGCGGGCCGCAACCAGCTTTGCCTTGATTTCGGAGACCACGTCGATGGCCGAGTTCATACCGGTGTAGGCAACGTCAACCTTGGCAGCGCCGAGGCCGAGAGCGTCCTGAACCGTCGAAAGCGCCTTGTTGTCCGAGCGCATTGTGGTTGCGATCGACCAGTAAGCGGCGTTGTCCGCAGCCGATTCAACGCGGTAACCGGAGGACACGCGGTTCTGCGTGCTTTCCATGTCATTGTTGATCGAACGCAGGGTGGAGAGCGCAGACATGGCTGCGGAGTTAGTCATGATGCTAGTCATGGGATTGTCCCTTAAAATTACGCAATACTGAGGAGGGACATACCGGGCTTATGGATTTACCGGTCATGCGGTGCGGCATCATGCCTGTTAGAACCCTCTGGCTTCGCAGAGGTGCTCCTTCCCGTCATGTCGGTAACATAATCCCAGCACTAGCTTTCGAAGTGATTAACTTGAAGCCAATATTTATAGTAATATCAATATAGTAAACATCGAGTTAATGTCTTGCAGACATGTTTACCATAACGCGGCGCGTGGCGGGACCGGCCGTTGACGAATGCGTCACGGGGCAAACCGCATCAAAGCGCGGACAAGACTTCAGACGAAGGACCGGATCAGACTTCCGACCATCAAGTTCCAGCCATCAATAAGGACGAAGAACAATATCTTGAAAGGAAGGGAAATCGCCGTCGGCGGGAGCATCATCATACCCATCGACATCGTGATGGTGGCCACCACCAGGTCGATCACCAGAAAAGGCAATACAACAAGAAAGCCGATTTCAAAGCCGCGCCTGATTTCGGAAATCATGAAAGCGGGAACCAGCACGCGCATATCTATCTTGCCGCTGGTCTCGGTAGGCTGGCCACGCTCATCGGCGATATCAATAAAAAGTGTCAAATCCTTGGGCCGCGTGTTGACCAGCATGAACTCACGAAAGGGATCGGCGATAAGCCCGATCGCTTCAGCTTCAGTCACCTGATTCTCCAGAAGCGGATTGATGCCCTTTTCCCAAGCCTGATCAAATGTCGGCGCCATGACGTAAAAGGTCATGAAGAGCGAAAGGCTGACAAGGATCATGTTGGCGGGCGTTGTGGCCAGCCCCATGCCCGATCGCAGGATGGCAAATGCGATGATAAACCGCGGAAAGCTGGTCACCATGATCAGAATACCGGGCGCCACCGACAGAACCGTCAGCAGACCGAAGGTACGAATGATCCAGCTTGCAACAGAACCGTCTACCGGTGCCTGCAACAAATTCGGGTCTATGATCTGGCCGTAGGCCGCCGTTGCAAATGCCATCATGGCCGCAAAGGCTGAGAGAAATCGAATCATTCGATGACAAATGTCCTCAGAAGGAGGTCGTTAACGCGGCCTTCCGACCGCAATTTCACACGTTCACGCAGGTCTTCGCGCAAATACTGAAAGCCGCGCGGCCCTTCTATCTGCTGAAGCGACACGGTGCGCAGATAGGCAAGAATATCCTGGTGGATCTGATCGGCAAGCGCATCATCCGGCAGATCAGCGAACACCAGCGAGACTTCGACTCGAATCCAGTTGTCCGAAGGGTATGACAGGTTTGTGGTGATAGGCTCAAGCGCAACAACGTTATTCCGCACCTTGTCTTCCGCCTGATCCCCTTCTTTTTCATCCTCAGCATGCGCAGGCTGTGCCTCAACCGCCTCCGGCTGATCAACCTGCGGTGCGATCAGGCCGCCGACAACCCAGCCACCGCCTGCAGCAACCGCGCTGAGAACAAGCACGATTGCGATGGTGACGATAAGCCCGGACTTCTTTTTACCGCCGTCTTCTTCTTCGAATTCAGTCAGTGCCATGGATCAAACCGTCAGATCGGAGAATAAATGTCGACGAGCTGCTGACCGACCGGAGGCTGCTGGACTTCCGTAAGCCGTCCGCGGCCGCCGTAGGAGACACGCGCTTCGGCGATCTTGTCATAGGCTACAGTGTTGTTGTGATCGACATCCAGAGGCCGCACGATGCCCGCAACATTGAGAATACGAAGCTCGTGGTTGACCCGGACCTCCTGGCTGCCGCTGATAACAAGATTGCCGTTCTGCAAGATGCCTGTCACCACTGCCGCGACGCGTAATTGAAGCTTTTCCGACCGTGCGGTCGTGCCTGCGCCCTTGGTCGAAGTGTCCGAGCCGAATGCCACATCATTGGACCCGATCGAGGCAATGATGGGCAGATTCCAGCCGGCATTGATGCCGCTTGAATTCTTGCGGCTGCGGTCGGTGGCGTTGTCAAAGCTGGCCTTGTCATTGATCGCCAGATCAACGGTCAGAATGTCGCCTACACTTACGGCCCGAGCGTCCTGAAACAATTTCGACCGCCGGTCGTCCCAGAGCGAGAAGCTGGCGGAACGTGTTGCCGGCTGCTTCGGGTAGGCAGCCATTTGAGGCGTTTCACCATAGGCAAGACCTGAACCGACCGGGCTCATCGAAGGCGCCCTGCCGATTTCTTTTAATGTCTGTGAGCTGCATCCGCCGAGCGTGAGTGCAAAAACAGTGATTGCGATGGCCCTAATCATGACGGATCCTTGGGTTGTTCGGCTGCTGCAGCAGCAGCGATAATGCTGGTCAAGGCGGCAGCCTTTTTCGTATCCATCTCGTTGAGTATCGAACTTGCCAGTCGCGGGCTAAGCTTCATGATGATGGCGGAAGCGATGCCGGGCTTGACGATTTCCAGCTGTTTGGCGGCGGAGTCGGGCGCCATGTTCTTGTAGATTTCGACCAGTTGGGTATCGGCGACCTGCATGAAATCCTCACGCTTCTTCAGCCACTCCTTGTATTCGGCGGAGCCTTCTTCAAGCTGGCGCATGCGCTCATCGACATCCGCCTGCAGTGCTTCGAGTTCTTTCTTCTGCAGCAGATATCGCTGGTCACGCGCGGCATCGGCAATGTTGCCGCAAAATGCCCGGATCTCGTCTTCGAGGCTGGGCGGTGGCGCCTGTTGCGCCAGGGCACCCGGCGCAATCACGCCCAGCGCGATGATTGCCGCTGCGCCCGCGCCACGTCCCCATTTGCCAGAGCCAATATGACCGCCTCCCCTCATTGCAGCACCAGTTCGGCATGCAATGCGCCGGCCGATTTGATGCCCTGCAGAATGGCGATGACGCCATCAGGTTTGACACCAATCGAATTAAGGCCCGCGACAAGAGTTCTCAGATCAGGCCCCTCGATCATGGCAATCTGACCGCCATCAATACCGGCCGTAATGTCAGTGAGCGGTTCAACCGCCGTTACGCCGTCGGAGAAAGGCAAGGGCTGCACGACTGTGGGCATTTCGTTGATCTGCACGGTCAGCGTGCCGTGGCTGACAGCAACCTTGGAGACGCGCACATCATTGCCGATGACGATCGTCCCGGTTCGTTCGTTGACGACCACGCGCGCCGGTGTGTCCGTCTCAACAACCAAACCTTCCAGCTCGGCCGTCAGCCTGGCAAGATCTGCGCGCGCAGGCTTGCGGACGGCGACCGAGGTGGAATCCTGTGCCTCTGCGATGGCGCTGCCATAGCGCGCTTCCGAGAAGGCGTTGATGACATCAGCCATACCTACCGCAGTGGTGAAATCCGGATTCCTGAGCTGGTAAACCAGTCCATCGACCTGCTTGAACTTGGCAGGGATCTCGCGTTCGATGATGGCGCCACCAGGCAACCGTCCGGCGGTAGCGGTGCCCTGCTGCAAGGTTGCCGCATCGCCCTGGGCATTGATCGCCGAGACAATCACAGATCCCTGGGCGACGGCGTAAATCTGGCCATCGGCTCCCGACATGGAGGTCATGATGAGTGTACCGCCGCGCAACGAGGTTGCATCGCCGAGTGAGGAAACCGTGACATCAATGCGCGAGCCAAGGCTTGCGAAGGGCGGCAGATTGGCCGTTACAATGACAGCGGCAACGTTGTTGACACGCGATGCACCGCCTTCGGTGGAAATGCCGAGATTTTGCAGCATCGCGCGGAGCGACTGCTCGGTGAAAGGCGAGTTTCTCAAACCGTCGCCCGTGCCCTGCAATCCGACGACGAGGCCATAGCCGATCAGCTGGTTATCGCGACCGGCCTGCAGGGACGCAATGTCCTTGATACGTGAAGCGGCACCGGCGGGGCGGATAAAGCTCAGACCTGCCCCGGTTGCAAATGAGTCTACGGCACCCTGGCTGGTTGCCGTTCCCGTGCCATTTCCGGTTTCGGCTCCAGTTCCAGCCCCGAAATCCGGGCCAGGCCCGGAACCGGCCAGACAGAACATGGCGATCCAGATGCCGACTATTTTGCCAAGTTTACGGATCATTTCACCGCCACCCGTATGCTGCCGTTCTCCATCACTGTTCCGGAAACGATAACTCCGGATTCGATGTTGCGAACACGGATGAAATCGCCAATCGCCGCATTTTCAAGCGGCGTCCCCATCGCGGTGATCATCAGGCCACTCCCGCTGAAGACGAGCGGAACAGTCTTGCCGCGCTCAACAGCCCAGGAATCACGCAATGCCGCAACCGGAATGGTCCGGCCCGGCAGCAATGTGCGGGTTGTCACCTTGCCCAAAACTTCGCTTGTCACTTCGACGTAGCCGCCGCGAAGGTTCGGATTGGTCACTTCGACCTCGCGGACCGAACTCTCCATGAGCTCTTCGCCAGGATAGATGGTTCGTTCGGGAACGACTGCAGTACCTCGTCCTGCGTGCGCCAATGGCATGGCGCACAGCAGGCCGAGCACAACAAGAGCCGCTCGAGAGAGGCCTTGCCAAGGCAATGTTGGGCGAAACGTCATGTCTGCCTTATCCTTTTTGACCTAGAGGTTCTGGGAAACGACGGACGCCATTTCATCCGCCGCCTGGATGATCTTGGAATTCATCTCATAGGCGCGCTGCGCGGAAATCAGGTCAGTGATTTCCTTGACTGGATCAACATTGGACGCCTCCAGATATCCTTGCTGGATATGGGCAAAGCCGGGATCAGCAGGAACACCTTCGATTGCGGGACCGGAAGCTACAGTCTCGCGGAACAGGTTGTCGCCGAGTGGCTCCAGGCCTGCTTCATTGACGAAATTCGCCAATGTCAGCTGCCCCAGATCCTGCAGTTCAACCTCGTCACCAATACGAGCCAGGACCTGACCGGTGCGGGAGATCTGAACGTCACTGGTTTCATCAGGGAAGGTGATGCCGGGAACAACCACATAGCCATCAATGGTCACGAGCTGACCATCGGCATTGGTGTTGAACGCACCTGCCCTTGAGTACTGTGTCTCACCATCGGGCGTTTCAATCTGGAACCAGCCGCGCCCGACGAGCGCCATGTCCAGCTTGTTCGAGGTGCCGACCAGGCTGCCCTGAATGTGCAAATTACGGACTGCAGACGTCTGCACGCCAAGTCCGATATGGGCACCTTCGGGTACGATCGCCTGGTTGGATGCGTTGGGAACCCCGGAGTTCCGCTCGACCTGATACAGCAGGTCGGAAAACTCGGCGCGGGCTCTTTTGAAGCCTGTTGTGTTGATGTTCGCCACGTTGTTGGCGATTACTTCAAGATTGAGCTGCTGGGCATTCATGCCGGTAGCTGCGATGGCCAAAGCCTTCATGGCGTGTTCCTCAGATTTGCATACGTGCGATTTCGAGATAAGCAGTGACCATCTTGTCGCGGATCGCGACTGCGGTCTGCAGCGACTGTTCGGCCGACATGATGGCGTCGACGACTTCACGGGTCGGGACCTCGCCGCGCATGGCGGCAAACGACTGTCCTTCAGCAACCTTCAGATTGGTTACGACGCCTTCACCGAGGTTCTTCATCGTCTCGGCAAATGAACCCGGGGCCGGCGCGCCGGCCACCGCCGGCATGCCCGGCATTGCTGCGGCGCTGGCCATATTGGTCTCACGCGGACCACCAAGGCCCGACATAGCTGACAGGCCTGACAGGCCAGAAATCTTGTCAATCATTGACCGGCCCTCAGCAGTTCGATTGTCATGGAAATCAGCTCCCTGGTTTGCTTCACGGTCTGAAGATTGGCTTCGTAGGACCGGTTGGCCTCACGCATGTCGGCCAGCTCGATCAAGACGTTGACGTTGGGCAGTTTGACCATGCCATTGCTGTCGGCCGCGGGATTTCCCGGGTCATATTCAATGGTGAATTCGCTTGGATCATCGTCGATCTTGGCGACTTCGGCGCGGGTCGCGCCCGTGGCACGGTCAAGCTCCCAGGAAAAACTGATCGTCTTGCGGCGATAGGCGTCTTCACCAGGCGTGTTGCCGGTGGACTGCGCGTTGGCAAGGTTTTCCGACAGAATGCGCATCCGGGTTTCCTGGACGTTCAGGCCGGATGAAGCGATGCGGGAGGCGAGCGAAAGAGGATCAACGGGCATGGTCAGCGCCTCACAGTCAGGAGCATCATGCGGTGAAAGGCCTTCACCATTCCTGTGTTGAGTTCGTACATGCGCTTGATCTCTCCGGTCTTGCTCATTTCCTCAGGCAGGCTGACCGAGTTGCCCGAAGGCTGCACGTCGACATCACCGAAGCTCTCGCTGCGAATGGAACCGCGCATCGGGTCTTCCTGAATATGTCCTGGATGAGTTGCCGCCATGCGAGCCTGCGGCTGGGTCTGGTCGAGAACGGCTTCAAAAGCAGCAACATCTCGGGTCCCGTAGCCCGGCGTATTGGCGTTCGCGATGTTTCCGGCAACAACAGTCTGACGCACGGTGAGCCAGTGCGATTGCTTGGATGCCAGTTCGAAAAGCTGAATCGGCTGCATGGATTTTCCCTGTCCTTAACAAGCCCAGAGACTAGGTGGTTAATCTTGCGTGTGCCTTACGGGGAATTAACCATTCAGTAAGCTCCGTACCCGACGCATGTTTTCGGGGTGATTCGGAGGCATAGCGGGATCGCAGTAGCGGCGGCGCCCGGCCCGTCCGCAGGCAGGGATGACACGGCGGCTGCTCCCAGGCCGCCAACCCAAGCGAATTTGCCGGAACCTGCAACCCGACGCAGCCGGGAAACCATGAATATGGAGAGTTTATTGCACCGCCTCAGGGCTTATCCCGGATACGCTGCTTCAACGGCATTGGCGTATTGATGCAGTAACAGGACAATGCTCGAACGACATGCATTGCGCTCAATGCCATCGAAGGTTTCTCGAGACCGTCAGGCGGATTACGCAGGCGCAGACGCGCCCGCTCAGCGCTGTATGACCTCGCCGTTTGATGTGATGATCACCCACTGGCCTTCACGCTTTTCCAAGGTGGCAAGACGGGAATTGTCGGGCAGGACAGAGCCGATGCGAACAATGTACATACCCGATGTATCCTCGATGAGCGCCCTTCCGTTGGCAACATGCAAGAGCTTGTAGCGCGGTTTGCCGGGAAAGCTCTTGTTGGGATCAACCGCCGTTGCGGGCGCCGTACTATTCCCTTCGTCGCCGAGATTGGACACCGTCGCAGTGGTGATCGGGTCAAAGGCCGAAGGTTCCGCGGTGCCGTCCTTTTCATCAGGAATGGCAAGGGGGGATACATTGACGAATGAACGTCCGCCGATTTCCGGCAAGTCGCGGGTTTCAGTATAGCCCATGGGAGCAATACCGAAGCTTTCCTGATTGAAGAAAACGTACCAAGGAAAAAATGCCGCAGCAGTGGCCAACAGGAAACCGGCAACCGCCACCAGGCGATCGCCGTTACCGCGCGAGGAAGTCTTGCGAACAGGCGCTTCTTCTTCGCTCTCTACGGCGTCGATTTCAGCTTTCTCTACATCGGTCACTGTTTCGTCCTTTCCTTGGCGGGCGATGAAACGGGCAAGCCGGCCGCGGCTTTCATTGCATCCGCGAGTTCGGCAAATGCATCAGCGCTCGGAGGCTGTTCCGGCGTCTGGCGCAATGTCTCGTAGATCACCGGCGTTTGCTTGATCGCCATTTCCAGTTCAGCATCAGATCCTGCCCGATAGCCGCCTATCAGCCGCAGGTCGCGGGTTTCCTCGAAACGATGGATCAGCGCTTTGAGACGCATCACCAGCTTTTCCTCGTCGCCACGCCAGGCCTTGCGGGCGAGACGGGAAATCGAGGTCAGCGGATTGACCGGCGGATAGCGGCCTTCATCGGCAAGCGCGCGATCGAGCACGAGGTGGCCGTCGAGAATGCCTCGGGCTGAATCCGCCACCGGGTCATTGTGATTGTCGCCGTCCACCAGGATCGAAACGATGGCGGTGATTGCACCTGCACCTTCAGGCCCAGGTCCGGCACGCTCAAGCAATCCCGGCAGGGCGGTGAAAACAGACGCCGGGTAGCCACGGGCGACCGGAGGTTCGCCGGCGGCCATGCCGATTTCACGCAGCGCATGGGCAAAGCGCGTCAGGCTGTCGACGATCAGGAGCACATTTTCACCGGCATCCCTGAAATGCTCGGCAATCGCCATGGCAGTCAGGGGGGCGAGTTTGCGCTGCATCGGGCTTTCATCGCTGGTGGCAACCACTGCGACCGTCTTTTGCATGTTCGGACCAAGCGTATCCTCGATGAACTCGCGGACCTCACGGCCACGTTCGCCAACAAGCGCGACCACGGCGCGATCAAAATCGGCGGCTTTGGCAAACATCGAAAGGAGTGTGGATTTTCCAACGCCCGAGCCGGAAAAGACACCAAGCCGCTGTCCCTGACACATCGGCGTGAAGACGTCGACGACCCGGATGCCCGTCTTGAGAGGCTTATTCACCCTCTGACGCAACATTGATGCCGGTGCGGCTCCCGTCACCGGGCGCGGTTTTGCACCTTGTTTGAGCGGCCCGAGACCATCGACAGGGTCACCGAGCGCATTGATGGTACGGCCGCACCAACTCTTGTCGGGCGACAGACGGAACGGACCGCGCCGCCAGACCCGCTCGCCGATATTGGCCTGCGATGCTCCGTCAACCGGACAGGCGATCAACTCGTCCGGTCCGAGACTGACAACTTCGGCCAGCTTGGCAGTCTCGCCATGGCGGAATGTCAGAAAATCGCCGATCCGCACATGCCGTGACAGGCCGGCGACGACGCAATGGCCTGGCGCAACAGACGTGACAGTGCCCGAGATATCGTAGGCGCCTTCGGGACTGGAAAAACTGCGCACGCTGTCGGCAAGCATCGCCAACCCTGATCGCCCGCTCATGGTGCGCCAAACTCCAAGGCCGCCGATGGTCTACACAACAGATGCAAGATCAATGTCATCGACCGCTTCCCAATGTCCGGATCGCTTCCCTGAAGACGTCCTCGGTCGATTTTGTCATTGCCGAAATATTTTCAAAGGCACGCGAGATCACAATCAGGCGGCTCATCTCGGCCAGGGCGTTGACGTTTGAATTTTCGATATATCCCTGCACCAGACCGGCACTGTCGGCGTCAAGAACCGGTTCGGGCGGAATTGTGGGGACGATACCGAGCGAAGCCTTGCGGATGAAGCCATCCCTGAAATCGGCCGCGAATAGGCCGATTGCTCCACGTCTGAACCCATCCTGTGTCAGGCCGCCATCCCGCCCAGCCTTGGGGGGTTCGCCATCGGGATCCAGTTGGATCGGGGCTTCGCCCGGATCAAGCACGGGATATCCATCGACATTGACCAATTCACCGGTGGGGGTGAGGGTAAAGCGGCCATCACGGGTGAGCATGTTGCCGGTGGGCGTTTCGATCATGAACCAGGCGTCGCCGCGAATAGCGAAGTCGAACTGACTGCCGGTGCTCTTCAAGCCGCCATTGGCCGTTGTCAGATAGTCCTGCCCCTCGTCGACGAAGGAAACATCCGTCGAACCGGTATTGGCCAAAACCTCGTTGAACTTGACCTCGGTCGCCCGGAAACCGGTGGTGTTGGCGTTGGCGACATTGTCAGCCAATGTCGTCAGGCGACGTTCAAGCGCAATCTGCGATGATAGCGAAACGTAAAGCGAACTCTGCATCAGCGGCCCCCGAGTTTGAGATTATTGATCGAGAGCATCAATTCCGGCGAGATGCCGAACCCGGTGGAAGACCCAAGCAGAAGACTTGAGCTGGCCGACCCGCCTGACGGGTTGTCGAGCTCCCAAAGCGCGGTGAACCGCTGCATGAAGAGGTTCAGCTTCTCGGGATCCTTGAAGTCCTCGATGTCGAGGCGGTCATTGAGCATGTCCGCCTGCTTATCGATATCGGACGCGGCAATCTCGGCGGGAATGCCGAGTGCTGTGCGCACCACTTCATACAGAGCGGTATCGGCAAGAATGCCATAGGCGGAATCGAGTTCGGGCGCGGCTCTCTGGAAGTAGAGTGCCAGACGCACGCCGGTGTTGTCCTGGCCAGCTTCTTCTTCCAGCGACAGCCGGTGGTACTTGT
>CAXBIE010000131.1:0-11164 GCA_963975635.1 uncultured Hoeflea sp.
TCATTGCCGCCAGCAGCCGTTGTGATGACTGGGGCATCATTGGTGCCGGTAATGGTGATCGTAATGTCCTGGGAGGCTGCGCCGCCCTCGCCGTCATCAATGGTCAGCGTGTAGACCTGCGTCAGGGTCTGGCCCTGGGCCAGGTCATCAATGGCGCTGTCGTCAACCTCAAACGTCCAGGTAACCTGGCCTGCGCCATCACTTGGCGTATCGTCCACGATCAGGGCGGTCAGCGTTCCGCGCAAGGCAACGGCACCACTGATGCTGTCGGTCGCCGAAGCCGGCGGGGTGACCGAAACCGTATGGGTGTCGATCAGATCGACATCGGAAAATCCGATTGTGCCCGTATCGGACAGCACCTTAGCGTTTTCACCAATGGCGGTATCCATGATCTCGGTAACGCCACCAACTGCGTCGGCAGAGACAATAATCACAGCCTCATTGGTGCCAATGAGGCTGATCGTGACGGTCGCCGTGTCCGTGTTGCCGCTGGCGTCCTGGACCGTGTAGCTGAAGCTGTCGTTGGTCGCTTCGTTTTCAGCCAGATAGGCGAACTGACCATTGGCGTTGTAGGAAAAGCTTCCATCCGATTTGATGGTGACGATGGCGCCGCTCTCAAGCGTGATTGTTGCAATGCCTGCGCCCGAGCGCACCGACTGCGTGCCAACCAGCGAAACGTCATCGACCTCGAAGATCTCACCGTGGGAGGTAACTTCCGCGATCAACCGCAATTGAGCAGTGGCGGCATCGCCTGCCAGCGCCGACAGGTCATAGGAAAGGTCGACAAAACCGTCGCTGACAGCAACCTCCTGCCCGCTGGTGCGTCCAACGAAGATTTGCTGCCCCGAGCGCCATTCCACGTCGAACGTGTCAATCGTCTGATAGGAACCATCATCAAAGCGGGCCTGAACCACGACAAAATCACGCGCCCAGCCGTAAGATTCAAATCGCTGACAACCAAGAACATCCGCATTCAGCGAGAACGCGAAGGTCTCGCCCTCAAGCCCGGCGATGTCGACTTCGGCGAATTCCAGTTCCCCGTCACTGCGTGAGGTGGCTTGCGCCACGCCATCACGCGCCCGGAGATCACTGTCTTCAACAGTGTCGAGTCGATCGAGATGTCTGCCGACATCGTCGAAATCCTCCTCGAGCGCCGTGACATCTTCATCGACATAAGAAAACAGTCCAGTCCCCTCGGCAGACACGACTTCAAGCGCTTCGCCATTGCCATCTGTATCATTGGCCAGCAAACCCGTCGCATAGCCCGTCTCGAAGGTTTCCTCGCCCTTTATCAGGACATCATCAAACTTGATGATCTCGTCAGACGACGACAATTCGGAGATAAAACGCAGCTGAACACTGGCCGCACCTTCGGGCAGCACATAGGACAACGCGCTGCTGTCGGAATTAAAGGTCTGGCCGGTCAAACTGCCGACGAAAGTCTGCTGGTCGCCGCGCAAACCGAGATCTTCCTGGCGCACTTCGAACATGTCGAGCAGCATGAACTGGCCACCATCAACACTGATCTCGACGCGAACGTAATCGCCATAGCGACCGCCGGTCTCGAACCCGGAGCGGTTGCGCCCATCGGTCTCGATCGTGAAGGACAATGAGACCGCATCAAGCGTCGAGGTATCCACGGTTTCAAAAAGCAGTACGCCGTCGGAACAGGCATTGGAAAACGCCGTACCATCCACGCCAGCCATATCGCTGGAAACAACCGTGTCCAGACGTTTGAGATGACGCTCGCCTGAGAAATCCTCGTCCAGCAGCGTCACGTCGCGCGTGTCGGTGCCAATGGTGGCCGCAACATCGAGGATCTCGCTGGTACCAAGATCAAGCGTATAGGCGTCATCGACCGCATCCGGTCCGGTATCTACAAGACTGACATTGTCGATTAACGCGCCGATGGTGTCCCGGTCGGCATATTCAGCCGATGAAAAGGCCAGCGTGTAATCGCCGGCATCCAGGTCTATGTCCTCACTGAAGCGCTGCCAGGCTACGTCAAGATTGCCTTCCCGCCCCGAGAACTCCTGGGAAAAGACAGTGGCTCCATTCGCATCGAGGATCGATACGGAAAAGTCGCTGGTGCACACATTGCCGCGAGCGGCGTAGCTGAAACCGAGTTCAAAAGAACCGGCTTCGTCCAGGCTGAAGGACTGAACGACCGTGCTGTCGGCGTTGTCGCGCTTTCCGCGCCAACATCCGGTTCGGTAATCGTGGCTATCGAGCTCCAACACCGCTCCGGACGATAGGATTCCTGTGTCATCCTTCGGAGTGGAGTTATGAAAACTGGGGTTTTCCTGGATTTCGATCCGCCCCTCGGTCGCTTCCCAACCGTCAATCGCATCGGCGGTAAAAAAAGTGCCGTGATCGACAGCATTCGTCGCCTCATCGGCGGTCGTCTGTTCAAAATCACCATTTACGAGAATGTTGTTATCTTCTGACACTGGAGGCCCCTTGGATTCAGCCGTTACCGAAGCCACCGAAGGGTTTAACAAGACGCGGAAAACCATCCTCGCAAACTAGATTTGCAAGATGATGCACCCCCAAAATTGCCCAGCTCATTTCATCGACGAATCGCAATCCGATCGATAAATAGTACCCCCTGGCCCCGATAACGCAGGTTAAGACGTTTACCGATTGTTAATAGAATATGTCAGTCTCCAAGCACCGACAATCACCCTAAAGGGTGGTTGCGAATCAAACCGGCCTCAGTGGTTAATACATGAAAATTGAATCTGACAGAGAAATTATAATGTATTTCTGAGGCTTGTTCGGAACAATATGGCATTTCTACAAATCTAAATGCCAATATAAACTTGATGGAACGCCGCTCATGAATCAAAAAACAAACCTAATTGGCAAAAAAAGTCCGATCATGAGCATTCGGCAAATATTTTGCTTTGGCTTTATTACAGCACCTCTTGCCATGGGAGGACTGGCGCTGGTCATGTACGTCCCGACTTTCTATGCCACGGAAATCGGCCTCGGGTTTTCGGTCGTCGGCGCGATCTTCGTGGCGGGACGTATTCTGGACGTGGTCACTGACCCGATCATAGGACACTTCAGCGACGAAACCCGGTCAAGGTTCGGTCCCCGCAAACCCTGGATTGTGTTGGGGGTCCCGGGCTTTTGTCTGTTTGCCTGGCTATTGCTGGTACCACCGGAGAACACATCGGCACTGTATCTCGCTATTGTCGCCGGACTGTATTTCCTCTTCTACACCATTCTTGATGTGCCCTATTCCTCGATAGGGCTCGAAATCTCACCGGATACACACGAGCGCTCATTGCTCGCCAGTTCAAAGGCAGCATTCCAGGTTGTCGGAGCAATTTCCGCAGCATCGATTGCGTTTGTGCTGACCTTGCCAATTCCGGATGCGTTGGTGGTAATCGCACAAGCCATTGCAGTTCTGGGCGCTATTGGGCTCGTTCTCTTTCTTCTGTTCGTCCCTGACCATCAAAGAACAGTAACCGGCAAGCGGACGGGGATTGTACTGGCACTCAAAACCATCTCGACAAACCCTCCCTACAGGTATCTCACACTTGGGTTTCTGATCGTTCAGACGGCCAACTCACTGACCGCCGGTCTCACTGTCCTGTTCATCACCCATGTGATTGGCACGCCTCACCTCATTGGCCTCTTCATGGGGCTGCTCTTCCTTTCAACCGCCTTGTTCCTGCCCGTCTGGATAGTGCTGTCGCGCCGCATCGGCAAGAAACACACATGGGCCGTATCCATCGTGCTGTGCAGCCTCGCACTGGCAGCCGCCACGCTGCTTGGCCAGGGTGAAATCTACGGTGTGGCTGTCGTTTGTATATTGATCGGTGCTGCCTTCGGCTGTGATGCCGTCATGCCCACCTCAATGTTGGCCGATATTGTTTATGAGGGAGAACGGGACGGACGTAACCGGCTTGCCGGACTTTTTCTCGCGATCAAGAATTCGGCTTCCAAGATGACATTTGTTGTTCCGATGGGCTTGGCGTTCCCGGCGCTTGATCTCATCGGCTTCGACAAGACGGGCAACAACTCTCCCGGACAACTGGCGATTCTGGTGCTGTTTTTTGCCGGAGTGCCGATCGCCCTTCGACTGCTAGCACTTGTTGTCTTGAAGGGAGCGCCGCTTGGAGAGACGACACTACCGGCCAGGGGTGAAAATGACGGACTCGCATGACCCCTCAGACTTCATAGAATTCAGGCAAGAGCAGGCCCGGCTTCTCAAGGGCCACGCCGTCAGCTCCTGCATGTTCGTTCTATTCATCGCCTGGAATGCCGCAGCCATGCTCGCCCTGGCCGGCTATCCGGGCGATGCACTCCTGTGGGCCATCGCTTCGGCCATAATGATCTTGTTGACCTATTCTTACGCGCGGCTGGCAGCCCCTGCGGGTATCACCGCGGCAAATGTCTTTTCCTATTTGCGCGGGCATATCATTGTGACGTGCCTGACCGGTGCGGTCTGGAGCGGCTTTGCCATATACCTGTTTGATCCTGCCTCCGAGTTCAGGATCTTCATTTCAGTATTGCTGGTGCTCAGCATTACCTTGGGCGGCATGCTGCCAAGCTCAGCCTATAGGCCCGGTTATGTCGGCCTGGCTGTCTGCACCCTCGTGCCGTTCGGACTTTATGTCCTGGCAATGGCCCCCTGGCCGATGCGGCTGCTTGGCCTCGGTACGCTCGTCTATTTTGCGTTCGGCATGTTCACAAGTGCCCGGGCCGAGTTCAACACACGCGAAGCCATCTCGGGACGCCGGACACAGGATCTCATGGCGCAGGTCGTCGAGCAGAATGAAACGATCCAAAAGGTCCACGAGGAGAAAACCCGTTTCCTGGCAGCCACAAGCCACGACCTGTCGCAACCGCTGCATGCCCAGGGTTATTTCATACAGGTGCTCAGAGAAAAACTCAGCGAACCATCCGCACTGGAATTTCTCGCCAAGATCGAAAACAGCTGGCGCAGCCAGATCGAACTGATCGAAGGTCTGGTCGAGATAAACCGCCTCGATAGCGGCTCTGTTGTTCCGCAAGCGAAAGCCGTCCTGCTTCAGGACGAGCTGCCTGCCCTTCTTGACGAATTTACACCGATAGCCTCACAAAAAGGCATTCACTTTAACAGCGACGTTGCCGACATCGCCGTGATCACGGACCCTGTCCTCTTCATGCGTATCGTCCGCAATCTCGTTTCGAACGCAATCAAATACACGCACAAAGGCGGCAGGGTTGATCTTGTGGTGCGCCAGGACTGCTCTAATGCCCGCATCGAGATCAACGACAACGGTCCCGGCATGGAGCAGGAAGATCACGCGAGAGTATTTGACGAGTATGTCCGGCTCGAAAGAGACCTGACCACAGCCAGCGGGCTTGGCCTGGGATTATCCATCGTCAGACGTCTGTCCCGTTTGCTGGAGCTCGAACTGAGCTTCTCATCCCGACCGGGACATGGAACCAGCTTCAACCTTGTCCTTCCGGGTGAGCCCGCCATCCGAAAGGCCCTCAAGGCAAATGAGCAACCACAGCAGGCACTTCGCGGTTCGCCTCTCGTGGTGCTCGTCGATGACGACAAATCCATTCGTGCAGCAATGACAGAGTTGCTCTCGCTCTGGGGGTGCCAGGTCCTTGCATCCGGCTCCGCTGAGGAAATCATGACTATCCTGGGACAGACGGACCAATCTCCAACGCTGCTGATCGTCGACTGGAAACTCGGCTACGACGCCGATGGCCTCAACCTTATTGAATCCTTGAGGCAAGAGGTGAACGAAGAAACGCCCGCCATTTTGATGAGCGCCACCGTATTTCCCTCAGAGATGATTGATGAACACGACACAATCCGGTTCTTGAGCAAACCTGTCGAACCACAGGTCATCCGGCAAATTCTGCACAGTGTGGCTAGGTGATAATGTGAAGGCTGTTTGCACCGCCATTTCACGATCCGGATCGTGTTGGAGCTGTACTCACGCAGCTCAGATCAGGCCATAGACCTGCGCCTTTTGAATGCTGGCCGTTCTCTTGCTAACATTGAGCTCCCGGAATATCTGCTTGATATGGCTTTTCACCGTATTCTCACTGATCGAGAGAGACTCCGATATATCCTTGTTTGACCAGCCCTGCCTGATATGGCGCAGGATTTCGATCTGACGATCGCTCAATTTCGGCGTGGCCCGGCTTTCGCTGTCAGCTTTCTCAGAAACACAGTTTCTCAATCGTGAAGCCTGCAACTCCTCAACGCCGGAATGTTCGTCATCAAAGAACGTACCACCATCCATCACAGCTCTGACTGCCTTGAAGAACGAAGCCAGGTCGGCCTTCTTGCTGATGTAGCCATGCGCGCCCGCCGCAAGCAGATCGGGTGCCGGCAACGGACTATCCAGTCCTGACAGCAGCAGGACCGGAGTGGCGATGTTTCTTGATCTCAAGGCACCGACAAAGGCCAGACCATTCATGCTGCCCATCAGAAGATCAACCACAATCACCTCATAGTCCAACCCCTCATCCAGCAAAGACAAAACGGTCAGCGGATCGGTGAATGTGGAAACCTGAAACTCATCGCCCTGCGAGTTGAACAGATTGCTGGCACCATCCAGAAACAGTTGATGGTCATCGATAATCGCAACCCGTTTTTTGACAACCATCTGTAACCCCTAACTTTTTACAGTCAAAACTTACACGCCATATTTTATATCCGCAATCAAATATTAGACATAGCCTATCTAACAGTCTTAATCCCGCACCGATCCCGGCCTGACCCCACGTATCGCGCCATCACGCTACAGCCAAGCGGATGCGGCCTGCCGCGATCGGTGATCCGGGTTCATTTTAATGCAGGTTCGGCCTGACCGCTACTGCTGGATCTGAGAACGTGGCCGCTCTTTGCCTCTGCCAAAGTCCTGACAGAGACGAGCAAACCGGCCGGTCATCGTTGAAGGGGAGTTATCTAAAGCCCCTTCGGATGAGCCATGAATTCCTCGATGATTTCGAGCGGCGGTTTGACGTAATCGGAGGTACGGCTGATCCCAAGTCCGGTCAGTTCGCGCAGGCGCACAGCCATTTCAGCCATCTTGACGACAATCGGGATGCCGTTGATCACCGGCGCGCCATCAACACGGTGATCCTTGAGCTGCGAAAACAGGAGCATCGGAATGCCACCGCCGGGGATCAATACGTCCACCCCTTGCTCAACCAACGGCTTCGCCTGCGCCTCAAACAGAGCCGTAACCTCTTCCAGCCGTTCATCCGATCCGAAAGCCGAGAGGATCTGGCCTGGTTCGAAATCCATGGCGTGAACGCCGGTTACGCGCTCTTTCAGTCCATATTTCCCGATCTGGTGATGGAACCACGGAATGAACCGGCGGTTTATGGTAACGATGCCTGACCGTTGCCCGAGTTGGCAGGAATGCAGCATCGACGCCTCACCCATGCCAAGCACCGGAATGTCGACCACGGAACGCGCCTCATAAAGCCCGGCATCCTGAAAATGCCCGACGATGAAGGCATCGTAGCCCTCGCGCTCGGCCTTCACGGCGTTGCAGATCACCTCGCGGGCACAGCGGAACTCGACAATGGCATGGGCATAGTTGTCGTGCGGCGTGATGCCCTTGATGTCGATCTGGGTACCGGGATCAACAATCTTGTCGAGATGCTTGCGCAACTCGTCCCAATACCCGGCTCCGTGCTCGTAATCGACATAGCTCTGATACCATATTTTCATCTCTCTAACTCCTCATCAGTCCAGGCAACCAAAGCGCCAGTTCGGGAAATACCGCAAGAATGAGTACCAGCAGCAGCGTGCAGGCAATGTAGGGAGCGGCGGCCCAGGCCACCTGGCCGATCGTGGTGCCCGGAGGACTGACCCCGACCATAACGAACAGCAACAGACCGAAAGGTGGCGTCGCAAGGCTCAGCTCCAGCGCCAGCAGCATGATCACACCAAACCAGATCGGATCGAAGCCGTAGCTGGAGGCGAGCGGCATAAAGATCGGCAGGGTCAGCATCATGATCGAAAGCTGGTCCATGAACATGCCAAGGATGATGAGCACCAGGAACATCAAGGCCAGAATGGCATAGAAGCCAAAATCAAAGCTCATGGCGTAGGAGATCAATCCGGTCGACGCGCCGGAAAAGGCAAGGATCTGCGAAAACGTTGTCGAACCGACAATGATCATCAGCATCATGGCCGAGACCATCAGCGTGCCTTTCATCGCAGCGATCATCGCGTCCCAGGTCAGTTTCCCGTAGATTGCCGCCAGGATGGCGACAGCCAGCGTGCCAAAGGCCGCTGATTCCGTCGGTGTCGCCCAGCCAAGCAGGATCAGGCCGACAACCGCAAAGATGACAAGGCCCATGGGCAATATGTCAGTGATGATGGCGTAGAGGATCTCTCCGAACGTCGCGCGCTCGGCGGCGTAGCCGGGTGCGGCATCGGGGTCGAGCGCGATTTGCAGCCGGATGGTGGCGACGAACATCAGGGCCAGCACCAGCCCGGGCACCAGCCCGGCGATCAGCAGTGCGCCGACGTCGATCCGCGCCAGCGAGCCGAGCAGTACCGCCAGCGAGGACGGCGGAATGATCATCGCCAGACCACCGGTGGCCAGGATCGGCCCCATGATCATCTTCGGCTTGTAACCGCGCTTGATCATGTCGGGCATCAGCGTCGTGCCAAGCATTGCCGTATTCGCCATCGACGAGCCGGACAGGGTGGCAAAAATGGTGCCGCCACCGACCGTCAGATAGGACAAGCGCCCCTTGATGCCGCCAAAACACTTGTCGAGAGCATCAAACACCCGGACAGCAAGGCCGGTGTGAAACAGCAGCTCGCCCATGATCAGAAACAGCGGCACCGGCACCAGCGCAAAACTGGTCACCGACGTGGTGGCGTTGGCCACCAGCTGGTCGATGCCAATGATGCCGCCCATGAACAGATAGACCCCGACGACATTGATGGTCAGGAAGGCGATCGCCACCGGCATCCCGAAGAACATCATGAACAACAGGCCGCCCACCATCAGACCGGCCGCCTCATACCACTCCATCATGGCAGTCTCGCTTCATAAATACGGGTGCGGATCAATGGGTGGCCTCGCTGCCGGTGTAGATGTCACCCCGGAACAGCATGCGCAGGAATTCGAGCGTCATCAGCCCGAATCCTACGGCAAGCATCGCATAGAGCACCCAGGACGGAATGTTGATCGAGCGCATGTCGACAGAATTGGAGGCCAGCATCTCCAGCCCGACCGCGCAAGAGCGCCAGGACAACAGCCCGAGTACGATGATGCACAGGATCAGCACGGCGCGCCCCACGAGAAACCGCAAGCCGTCGGGCAGGTGCTCAATGAAGGAGGTGATGGCCACGTGTCCGTTCTTGCGCACCAGCCAGGGGGCAGCCGCCATGGTGGAATAAAGCATGACATATTCGACCAGCGCACTGGTTGACTGCGAAGGACGGAAGCCTGTGTTGCGCAGGACTACGTCAATGATGATGGCGATGGTGATCACGACCAGGCTTATGCCGCCAGTGATCGCCAGACCGTTGATTATCCTGTCATAAGAACGCGCAAGCATGATGGCTCCAATGCGGCCAAGAAGCCGGCGGGCGCAACATTGGCGCCCGCCAGCAGATCAAGTCAACGGTTATAGTAAGCCTTGCGGAGCGCATCGTAATGCTCCGAACCGGCTTCCTTCATACGTTTCCAGGCGCTGTCATAGGCACCGTCAAGATACTTGGCGGCGGCATCGCCTTCCAGCGTTATCACCTGCATGCCTTCATCCTTAACGGCCTTGTCGGTTTCCGAGATCATCGTCTGGAAATTGTCATAGGATGTCTTTTCATACTCGGCGGACGCCTCGTTGATGATGGTCTTGGCCTCGTCGCTCAAAGCATCCCATTTGGCCGGATTCACCACGACAGCGAGATCGGTCTGGAAAAAGCCGGGGTCGATCCGGTAGCGCAGGAACTTGTCCCAGGAGAGATCCTTGATCGCAATGATCGGCCAGCCGGAGCCATCGAAGGTGTGGCGCTCGAGGCCGGTGTAGACATCCGGCACCGGTACCGAGACCGGAATCGCGCCCAGCGATTCAAAGAATGAGTTGTAGATCGGCTGGGACCGGATCCGCAAACCGTCGAGATCAACGCCGCCATCCTCGGTGCGCTTCGGCTCATCGATTGTGTAGACGTGGAACTGAACGCCGGTATCGAGGTGCGCCACCAGGTTGACGCCAAGCTTTTCGGAAAATGCCTTCTGCATGATTTCGAAGCCGCCATTGGCGCGCGCATCTGCTGCCGAGACGGTAGAGCCGACCCAGGCATCTGCTTCCGGCATGGTGCCAAGATAATAGGACGCCGGGCCATACTGCATGTCCACGACGCCACGCCGGACCGCATCCACCTGCTGGTTGGGCGGGAACATCTCGGGACCACCGATATAGTCGATCTTGATGACGCCCTTGCCCTTCTCGTTGACCAGGTCAACGAAGCCCTGGAAGCTCTGCGAGAACGCCAGCGGTTTGGGGAAGGCGGAAACTGCGCGCAGCGTCTCTTCCGCATTGGCCGCACCGGCCATGAAAACCAGCGCCAGCGCGGTGCCGGAAACGGCCGTGGCGGCGATGCGTCGGCCTAGATGATGTGTCTGTTTCATTTTATCATTCTCCTCTGGTTGCACGGAGTTGGTCCTCCGCTTGAGTTATTATGATTGGTCGTCGAGTACCGGACCTCTTGTCACTCCGGCACCATCAAGTGCCTTGAGAAAATCCGCCATGCGGCGCTGGCGGTATGCTTCGACATCCATTTTTGAATAATCGAAGAATCCTGAACCCGTCTTCAGGCCGATGCGGCCATCCTTCATGTTCTGCGAGATAACGTCCGGGGCCTTGAAGCGATCCTCATCGAAGGCGTCGCGCAGATAATTGGTGGCGTAATAGAGAATGTCTCCGCCGCCCCAGTCAATGAACTCCAGAAGCCCGAGGACACCAAAACGAAGACCAAAGCCGTATTTCACGGCCTTGTCGACATCTTCTGCACTGGCAACTCCTTCTTCAACCAGACGCGCCGCCTCATTCATGGCCAGCGCCTGGATGCGCGGAACGATATAGCCCGGCGAAGCCTTGCAGACGATCGGAACCTTGCCCATGCCTTCAAGCAGTTCACGCAAACGGCTGAGCGTCCGCTCGCTCG
>CAXBIE010000132.1:0-10643 GCA_963975635.1 uncultured Hoeflea sp.
AATCCGCTCGGTGCCCGGGCGATGTATATCGGCTCGACAATCTACCGGATCCACGGCACCAATCAGCCCTGGACCATCGGTCAGGCAATGTCTTCCGGCTGCATTCGCATGGCAAATGAAGATGTCGAACATCTCTATGACCAGGTGGATATCGGCACGCGGGTCATTGTCCGCAACTAAGTGCGGCATCCCGACTGATTGAACTGAAAAACCGGCTTCAAGAGCCGGTTTTTTGTCACCACATGCTGGTCTTTGCCCGTGCCGGCCATTCCCGGTCGTAAGTCTGGCTGTCGAAATCCTGCTTGAGTTCGCGCATCAGACTCCCCGCTGTCGGAAGCTCTGCAAGGTCGGGCCAGGCAGCCCTGTCCCAGAGCTGAGCGCGCATCAACGCCCGCGCGCACTGGAAATAGATCTCGCCAATGGTGATGACAATTGCGGAGCGCGGCGGTTTTCCTTCCATGCTCAGGCCGGCAAGCAGGTCCGCATCAACCGAGATCTCCGCCTGGCCATTCACACGCAGTGTGCTGTTGGAGCCAGGGATCAGGAACAGCAAGGCAACCCGCCCGTCCCGGACGATGTTGCGCAGCGAATCGATCCTGTTGTTGCCGCGCCTGTCTGGCAAGATCAGTGTCCGCTCATCCTTTATCGTGATCACCTGGCCGGGATCGCCGCGCGGTGAGCAATCCAGCCCCTCGGGACCACTGGTGGCCAGAACCACGAGCGGCGAGGCTTCCATCATTTTCCGGTAGCCGTGCGTCAGACAATCGCTCACCTTGATCAGTGATGCCTCCGACGTCTCTCCATAGATCGCTTCGAGTTCAGCCACTGTTTTGAGAATTGTCACGCGAGCCTCCGGGGTCTCCTGCTGTCGGTGGCCGCAACATTATCGCCTTCCCTGCCACATGGAAGGGGCATGTCATAAATTTGAGCATCCCTCGCCTCTTCGTCCAGGAACTCCACAACCGCGCGTGTTACAGGCTCCGCGGAGACGATGCGGCGGTGGCCGAAGCCATTGGCCTTGACCAGTCTGACATGCGGTCCGGTACGTGCAATCGCCTCGGCGTTGGAGTAGGCCACTTCCTTGTCATCCTCGGCGTGGATCACCAATGTCCGGATTTTGATATCATGCATTATCCGGTCGACCCGGAATTCGGACAGCGGACGGCCGGCAAACCGCAAGACCTGCCGTTCAAACGCGTTTTGTGTTGCAGGCCCAAGACCCATGAACTTTCCCGCCCAGCGGAATACATCGGACATGTCCGAAGGCGCCGCGATGGTGACGATGCGGTCCGGACGCCGCTGCGGCACGTGCAGGATCGACCCCGCCGCCGCCGCCATCACCGAAGGTCCGCCAAAGGAATGGCCAATGAAGGCATCAAATGCTCCATGCTGGCGCCAGGCCGCATCGATGGCCTCCACGGCCTTGCCCAGATGCAAGGTCCGGCCGGTTGACGCGCCATGGCCGGGAAGATCCAGGCAGACTACCGTGTGCCCCGCGGCAACAAGCGCACCGGCAAGCGTGACCATGTGGTCACTGCGTGATCTGTAACCGTGCACCAGCAGAATTTTTTGACCGGCCTTGACCGCAGGTTGCGGCCGGAACACATGGGTTGCGACAACGCTGCCCGGAATCACCAGATGCACGGTCTCGCTCTCGGCCATGCGCGCTTGAGCCCGGTCGAGGGCCTTGCGTTCCTTGTCGCTCTGCGGCTTGGTCGAGCGGGTTCGCGTGAAAAGCCAGAACGCAAGTTCGCCGGCTTTCTGAGGCGATTGTGCAGCGACAAGACGAAGCACCGCACGGGTGACCTTTTCAGCAAGAGATGCCATAGTGCGTTTCCCTGATTGGTTCAACTATGAACAGAATTGTACAACCATGAACAAAAAGCAAGCCCTGCCCTGGGACAATCCGCGTTTTCACAACTGGATCGCCGTCGCCCGGGCATGCCAGGTGATGGGATTGTCACTGGCGCGCGCGCTTCAGCCGCTCGACATCAAACCACCGCATCTCGATATCCTGATCAATCTGTTCCGGACGCCGGGCATCTCCCAGCAGGACCTGGCTGACAAGCTGCTGGTTGGCCGCTCGAATCTGTCGATGCTGCTGCCGCAGCTGGAAAAACGCGGGCTCCTGATCCGCAGCAGCGACCCGCAGGACCGGCGTGTGCTGCGGCTTGAACTGACGGACGAAGGGACGGAGCTGACACAGAAAGCAATCGCCATCCAGGCCGCGCTGATCGACCGCACCATGAAAACCGCAAGCACTGACGAGTGCAATCTGGTTGGCGAAGTCATGACCCGCATCATTCGCGAATTGACCACATCGGACGCGGCAGAGGTTCTGGACACCGAAGCCGGCACCAATATCGGTGCTGACCGGAAGGCCTGAGCCAATGGCTCAAAAGATCCGCGACATGCCCTTGTCCGCCAGCTCGGCGATATACTCGGCCCAGCGCTCCTCTTTGGCCTCACCCAGTTCGGACAGGAACGCCCAGGTGAAGATACCGGTGTCATGCCCGTCGTCAAACACCAGCCTGACCGCATAATTGCCGACCGGCAGCACCTTGGAGATAGTGATCTCCGACTTGCCACCCACTGTCACCCGCTGTCCCGGCGAATGCCCCTGCACTTCTGCCGACGGCGAGCGTACCCGCAGCAACTCTGCCTCGATCTCATAGCACCGCTCGTCGGTGAACCGGACGGTCAGCATCCGACGGTCGGGAGATACCCGCAGCTCTTTCGGCCATGCAGTCTCATGATTGCTCATCGGTCCAGATCCTCACTTAAATGCTTCGTAGGGCTGATCTAGAGCCGATCCGGCACCATCACAAGCCAGTGCGGCCAATATGCAATCTGTTTCATCCCGGTCCGATTGACGCGGGCACTTGACGCGGCCACGGTGGATGACGACATTGCACCCAACAATGAAGGATCATCCGCCATGGAAGACACCGCTGCACCGATCATGATCGACCCGTTTGGCCGGGCGGTGAACTATCTTCGTGTTTCGGTCACCGACCGGTGCGATTTCCGCTGCACCTATTGCATGGCGGAAAACATGACGTTCCTGCCCAAGAAGGACCTTCTGACGCTCGAAGAACTTGACCGCGTTTGCACCGTGTTCGTCGAAAAAGGCGTGCGCAAGATCCGCCTTACCGGCGGCGAGCCGCTGGTGCGCAAGAACATCATGGAATTTGTCCGCCAGATCGGCCGTCACATTGACGCCGGACGCATGGATGAACTGACACTGACCACCAACGGTTCACAGCTGGCCCGTTTCTCGTCCGAATTGTACGACTGTGGTGTTCGCCGCATCAATGTCTCGATCGACACGCTTGATCCCGACAAATTCCGCAAGATCACCCGCTGGGGCGAGCTGAGCAAGGTTCTCGAAGGCATCCGCGCCGCCCAGGCCGCCGGATTGAAAATCAAGATCAACGCCGTGGCGCTCAAGGGCTTCAACGACACCGAGATTCCCGACATGCTCAAATGGGCCCATGGCCAGGGCATGGACATGACGGTGATCGAAACCATGCCGATGGGGGAAATCGACGAGGACCGCACCGACCAGTACATGCCGCTGTCCCTGCTCAGAAGCAATCTGGCCCGCCAGTTCACGCTCGAAGACATCCCCTACCAGACCGGCGGCCCGGCGCGTTATGTCAACGTGGCCGAAACCGGAGGCAAGCTCGGCTTCATCACCCCGATGACTCACAATTTCTGTGAAAGCTGCAACCGCGTCCGCCTCACCTGCACCGGCACGCTCTACATGTGCCTGGGCCAGAACGATGCGGCGGATCTGCGTGCGCCACTGCGGGCCTCGGAAGGCAATGAGCTCTTGTCCACCGCAATTGACGAGGCCATTACCCGCAAGCCCAAGGGGCATGACTTCATTATTGACCGGACCACCAACCAGCCCGCCGTTGCCCGTCACATGAGCGTCACCGGCGGCTGAATTTCCACGGAGCAAGCCGGACCATGCGCGTAGCAATCATCGGCGGCGGGATTGCCGGCCTGTCCACAGCCTGGGCGCTGACCAAATCCGGGGTCGAAACAACGCTGTTCGAGCGCGGGCCGATTCCCAATCCGCTTGGCGCATCAGGGGATCATCACCGCATCATCCGCCGCGCCTATGGCAGCCAGGGCGGGTACCAGCGCCGCATTACCGAAGCCTATGACGCCTGGGCCGAAATGTGGGACGATATCGGCCACAACCATCTCGTCGCCAGCGGTTTTCTGCTGGTTTCGCTTTATCCCGGCGACATGGGCGACCAGATGCGTCAGGGCCTGGCCGATCAAGGCGACCCACACGAGACACTGCCGCTTGAGGAAGCGCTCAGACGCTATCCCTATCTGGATACGGCAAGCATCTCCGAAGTGACCTTCAGCCCCGAAGGCGGTGCCTTGATGTGCCGCCACATCGCCGCCGATCTTGCCACATGGCTCAAAACCAATGGCTGCGAGGTCCGCGACCACACGGAAATCAGCTCGCTGGACCACGACACAGGCGAACTCCTGACCGCCAATGAAGAGCGCTTCAATTTCGACCGGATCATCATCACCGCCGGGGCCTGGGCTCCCGGTCTGGTTCCGCAATTGCAGTCCGAACTGACCCCGTGGCGAACCGCGGTGGCCTATCTCGAACCACCGGCCGACCTGGCTGAAGCCTGGGCTGCGTCTCCCGTCATCCTTGAAACCGGCGGGACCTCCGACGGATACATTCTGCCGCCGGTCCGTGGCGCCGGTCTTAAATTCGGCACCGGCATGCACAAGGTGAAAAACCCAAATCCGGACGAGAACCGCGAAGTCCAGCCGGAGGAAGGCAGGCAGATCCTGTCGCATTTCACGCAAAGCTTCGCCCGGCTTGATGAATACCGCATCACCGATGTGGTGTCCTGCGCCTACACCTTTACCCATGACGAGCATTTCATCGCACGGCGGTTCGGTAAAACCACAGTCGTCTCGGCCTGTTCCGGCCATGGTTACAAGTTCGGGGCTGCGGTTGGCCGCCGAACAGCCCGAAGCATCATCGATAGCGACGATGCTGCATTGATCCGCTGGATCGAAGCCCGCGACTGATCAATTTCAGTGATGCACCGGCAATGAGCAGCCACTGTGTCCGCTCCGGCAACGATGCTAGGATACGGCACGAGCCAGCGATTCCATGCCGGCCATTTCCGGATGCATCATGGCCCTTTCCTCGAATATGCGCGGCGCGTTGTTCATGTCCCTGTCGATGGCAGGCTTCACCTTCAATGATTCCATCGTCAAGCTGCTGACCGGCGACATCAGCGTGGCACAGGTGATGTTCCTGCGCGGAGTTGTCGCCACCCTGCTGATTTTTCTGCTGGCCAGGCACCGCAAGGCGCTTCGCCCGCTTCGGGTTCTGCGCGATCCGTGGATCGCGTTACGCGTCGTCGGCGAGATCGGCGGAACACTCACCTTTCTGCTGGGCCTGTCCCAGATTCCTCTCGCCAATGCATCCGCTATTCTTCAGGCATTGCCTCTGGCGGTCACAATGGGCGCGGCAATGTTTTTGGGCGAACCGGTCGGCTGGAGACGATGGGGCGCTATTCTGGCAGGCTTTGCCGGTGTGCTGATCATCGTTCGCCCCGGGCTCGAAGGGTTTTCCCCGTTCGCCCTGATGATTGTCGGAACCGTCCTTTTCGCCGCCACCCGTGACATCGCCACCAGGAAGGTCAACCCGGCAATCCCGTCCCTGTTCCTGTCGACAATCACCGCAGCCGCGGTGGCAGTCGCCGGTCTGCTGCTGATCGGGCCCATGGGCGGCTGGAAACCGGTCTCCACAACCGATCTCGGCCTGATCAGCCTGGCCGCCTGCCTGTTGTTGATCGGCTACCAATTCATCATCATGGCGATGCGGGAAGGCGAAATCTCCTTTATCGCGCCCTTTCGCTACACCAGTTTCCTCTGGGCACTGTTGCTTGGAATGACGGTATTCGGCGAATATCCGGATGCCTTCATGATCACCGGCGGCATCATCGTGATCGGTTCGGGTCTCTACACGCTTTACCGCGAACGAATCAAAAGCGCCGCCAAACCCGCAAGCCGCGCCTCAGCGCGCCACTCGCCATGACCGGAAGCTACTCTTGTCTTGGTCAACGCTCCGGGTTGGCTCCCCAGCAGCAGCCGGCTTTTCTGGAGAGGTGTCTGACTGGCGATTGGACGACGGGCAGACATATAGCTGCGTCGTCCTGTGGTACGATGCTTCAGCGTCCAGCGCCACGAGCAACTGGACATGCGAGCAATCGCCCCACACCGCGTTGCAGAACGGACATTGGTCGATTTCGCCGTTGCCGGACATGTAACCTCACCCACCCCAAACAATAGAATTAAAAAAATACCCTAAAAATCTATTGAATCCAAGTTTTCCATTCGAGACCGCAAAGTAGAATCTATTCGCCTTCCATGCAATCGTCCCGAACCCGCAATACCTCAACCAGAACGTGCGTGCGAGCAAGAAAACCACACAAGACGGTTTTTTGTTTGCATCGCCGCCGCTGAAGCCACAAAACACAGCTGATGACAAAAACAGTTTTCCTTGACCGAACGACACCGCCTCACATTGCCACGCTCGTGGTGATTGCCGGGCTAAGTGCGTTGAATATGAATCTCATTCTCCCGTCGCTGCCGGGCATCGCCACCTATTATCAGGCGGATTATGCTCTGGTTCAGCTTGCGGTATCTGGTTATCTGGCGGTGACCGGCCTGTTGCAGCTGATCATCGGCCCCTTGTCCGACCGCTACGGCCGGCGCCCGGTGTTGATAGTCAGCCTCATCATCTTCCTCGTCGCGACAGCCCTCACCCCCTTCGCACCCAACATCGAAACCTTTCTGGCGATTCGCATGCTCCAGGCCGGTGTTGTATCCGGCATGGTGCTTTCACGCGCCATCGTGCGCGATATCGTCGGCACCGAGCAGGCCGCTTCGATGATTGGCTATGTCACCATGGGCATGACGCTCGCACCAATGGTCGGCCCGGCCCTGGGCGGCGTTATGGAAGAGCTCTTTGGCTGGCAATCGGTCTTTGCGCTTCTTTTCATCTTCGGATTGGCGGTTTTGTTCCTCCTGTTGACCGATCTGGGCGAAACCAACCGCAATCGCTCGCCCAGCATGCTCAAGCAGTTCGGCGCCTATCCGGAGCTCGTCCGGTCACGCCGGTTCTGGGGATATTCTCTGACTGCGACGTTTGCGTCGGGCTCATTCTTCTCGTTTCTTGGCGGCGGGCCGTTTGTGGCCACGCGAATTCTCGATATGCAGCCATCCGAGCTCGGCCTCTATTTCATGTTTATCGCGCTGGGATACATGACCGGAAACTTCCTGTCCGGTCGTTTTGCCAGCCGGATTGGCCTCAACCGCATGATGGTCACCGGCTGCATCATCTCAACCTTCGGCATGATCCTGACCTTGGTCCTGTTTCTTGCCGGATTTTGGCATCCCCTGACCTTCTTCGGCCCGATCTTCTTCCTCGGCCTCGGAAATGGGGTGACGCTTCCAAGCGCGAATGCCGGCATCGTCAGCGTCCGCCCGCATTTGGCAGGCTCGGCTTCCGGCCTGGGAGGCGCCATGATGATCGGCGGCGGTGCGGGGTTGTCCGCGCTCGCCGGCGCGATTCTGTCTGCCGAGACCGGGCCTTACCCGCTGATCTTCGTCATGCTCAGCTCTTGCATCCTCTCGGTTTTGGCAACGCTCTACGTAATCCATGTGGAAAACAGCCTTGATGCTGACGCCAAGATCGACAAGGCCTGAAAGCTGCCTTCGGTGCGGATGCGCACCGAAAGCAGGTCACAAGCTCTTCAATCGGCTTTTTGCCGCTTGAAACTCCGCGCCGCCGGTCTTGCTCAGACTGAGCACCTGCTCGCCGGGGCCGGCCCTCGAAGAACGCCCCCGGATCTTACCCAAATTGACCTTAAGTAAGTTCTTATTTTCTGTTGCAATCATCCTTGAAACAGTGGGACTATTCATCCCAGCGCGGTGAAGATCACCTGCGATCATTGGAATGCGGCGGTCAACAAGCCGCAATCCGGCCAACAGAGAGGACACCTATGTTTATTTCCAAACGCATTACCCTGGCAGTCTCCGCTGCCGCACTCATCCTGTCGATGGGCGCTGCAGCACAGGCAGCCAGCCATGGCGGCATGAAGAAAGTCGTCATCGGCACTGAAGGCGCCTACCCTCCGTTCAACAACCTCGAATCCGATGGCAGCCTTGTCGGCTTCGACATCGACATTGCCAAGGCGCTTTGCGAAGAGATGAAGGTCGAGTGCGAATTCGTCACCCAGGATTGGGACGGCATCATTCCAGCTCTTCTCGCCGGCAAGTTCGACGCCATCATCGCATCGATGTCGATCACCGAGGAGCGCAAGGAGAAGGTCGACTTCACCAACAAGTACTACAACACCCCGCCTGCCATTGCCGTGCCCAAGGACAGCCCGATCACCGAGGCAACCGACGCTGGCCTTGCAGGCAAGGTGATCGGTGCACAGTCTTCGACCACCCACTCCAACTATGCCGAAGAAAAGCTGCCGTCAGCCGAACTGAAGCTTTACCCGACACCGGACGAGTACAAGCTCGACATCGATTCGGGTCGTGTTGATGCGGTGATCGACGATGTCATCGTGCTTTCCGAATGGCTCAAGTCCGACGCCGGCACCTGCTGCAAGCTGCTCGGGACTTTGACACCGGATCCGGTGATCAACGGCGAAGGCGCTGGCATTGCCATCCGCAAGGGCGAAACCGAGCTGCGTGACATGTTCAACACAGCCATCACCGCGATCCGCGAGAACGGCACCTACAAGACCATCAACGACAAGTATTTCGACGTTGATGTCTATGGCGACTAAGCCGGTCAATCACCGGTAAACACCGCGAACCAGCGGCGGGCGAACCTGTCGTCCGCCGCTGCACTCCAAGACCGCAAAAATGCGGCAAGGATCAGGGGACAGCATGGAACCAACAGCAACGTTGGGTGGGCATCTATACGCGTTTATATCGCTGTTCGATCCGTTCTGTGGCCCTGTCGGGCTGCTCAACCTGCTGCCGGACGGATCGCTGCTGTCGTGCGGCGACACCGGTTGGGGAGACGAGATCGCCCGAGGGTTCTTCGTCACCATAACACTCGCACTCTGTACGCTCCCCATCGGGCTGATCATCGGGCTGTTTCTGGCCCTGGCGAAGCAGACCGAAATCCGCACGCTGCGAACCGCGGCCAACATCTACACCACCATCTTTCGCGGCTTGCCGGAGCTGCTGACCATTTTCATGATCTATTTCGGGCTGCAGATCGCGGTCCGCGAGCTGGCCATTGCGCTGGGATTCGAAAGCGGCTTCGATATCAATTCCTTCATCGCCGGCACCATAGCCCTGTCGCTGGTGTTTTCAGCTTACGCCTCGGAAGTGCTTTCATCCGCCTTCAAGGCGATCCCCAAAGGCCAGTACGAGGCCGGTTACGCGCTTGGCCTGCGCCCGGGCAAGACCATGCGGCTGATCATCCTGCCTCAGCTGGTTCGCATCGCCCTGCCCGGCCTCGGCAATCTCTGGATGATCCTGATCAAGGACACCGCGCTGATCTCCGTGATCGGCCTTGGCGACACGCTGCGCCAGACCGGCATTGCCGCCAAGGTCACGAAGGAGGCGTTCTTCTTCTATGGCACGGCCTGCCTCCTGTTTCTTGCGCTGGCGATGGCTTCATCGGTGGTATTTTCAAAGATTGAGACGCGGGTCCGGCGTTCGGGGGTCAACCGATGAGCATCGCCGACGACCTGATCCCGCCGCAGCCCGCGCCCCCGGTCAAAGCCTTTCGCTGGACCGGCCTGCGCATCCTCGGCGCCACCCTGCTCGGCACCTGGATTGTTGCCGGTATCGCCCTTGTGCTGTGGCTGTTTGACGCCTGGGACATCGACAAGGTCACCACCTACGGTCCGAAATTTCTCTCCGGCCTCGGCGTCACGCTGACCCTGGTTGCCATATCTGTATCTCTGGGTGCGATCCTGTCCGTTCCGATCGCCTTCGGCCGGATGTCATCCAACCGCATCATTTCCTCGATCGCCTATGGCTATGTCTACTTCTTCCGCGGCACGCCGCTGATCGCGCAGCTGTTCCTGATCTATTATGGCTTCGGCAGTTTCCGCGACGAGTTCGAGGCCATCGGCCTCTGGGTGTTCTTCCGCGACGCCTGGAATTGCGCGCTGTTTGCCTTCACCCTCAACACGGCCGCCTATCAGGCTGAAATCCTGCGTGGCGCGATCGAGAGCGTCACCCGCGGCCAGCATGAGGGCGCCGCCGCTTTGGGTCTGACCCGGTTCCAGACCTTCCACCGCATCATCCTGCCCCAGGCAATGATCGTGGCGCTCAGGCCCTATGGCAACGAGATCATCCTGATGATCAAGGGCTCGGCGATTGTCGCCATCGTCACGGTGTTCGACCTGATGGGCGAAACCCGGCGCGCCTATTCCCGCACCTTCGACTTCCAGACCTATATCTGGGCAGCGGTGTTCTATCTCGTCATCGTCGAGGCCTTGCGCAACATCTGGGAAAAGCTGGAACAGCGGTTGACCCGTCACCTCAAGCGCTAGATGTGGAGCCTCAATAGGTTGTCCGGGGCCAAGTTGAGGCGACTGATCGGC
>CAXBIE010000133.1:0-10352 GCA_963975635.1 uncultured Hoeflea sp.
ACGACACAACTGTTCAAATGTCGTAACTGAAACCAAGACAGTCGCTGTCCCCGACGTGTCACCGCTATTGCGCGTCGAAATCCAGCACCAGCCGGTCCGTGTCCGGCCGCGCCTGGCAGGAGAGCGTAAACCCTGCCTCGATTTCCCAGGGCTCTAGCGAGAAATTTTCATCCATGGTGGCCGAGCCTTCGACAATCCTGCAGCGGCAGGTGCAGCACATGCCGCCGGCGCAGGAATAGGGCAGGTCCATGCCGGCTTTGGTTGCAGCCGAGAGCACCGTGTCGGTGGCCGCATTGACCTCGATGGTGCGCCGGGCGCCGTCGAGGATGATGTCGACCGAAGCGCCGTGCGTCGCTCCGTTCGTTCCTTGGCCATTGGCGGCTTTCGGCCTGGGGGCTGCGGCGGGTGCTGCGCCGGGCGCCGGCGTGAACAGTTCGAACTTGATGCGGTCGTCGCTCACCCCCATGGCGGCCATGGCGGTGGAAGCCGAACGGATCATCGGTTCGGGGCCGCAGATATAGATGGCGTCGGTGCTTGCCGGATCAATCAACCCGTGGCTTGCCAGGGACTCGAGCTTTTCCGCATCGAGCCGGCCGTTCATGATCTCGACGTCCTGCACCTCTTCGTCCATCACATGCAGCAGCGTGAAGCGGGTGGTGTAGCGGTCCTTCAGATCATTGAGATCATCGCGGAACATGACGCTTGCGGAATTGCGGTTGGCGTAAAGCAGGGTGACGGAGGAGTCCGGCTCGCCGGCCAGCACCGATTTGGCAATCGACAGGCAGGGCGTGATGCCGGAGCCTGCGGCCAGCAGCAGGTAATTATGCTCGCCGCCGATCTGAGCCGTGAAGCGGCCCTGCGGCGGCATCACCTCAATGCGGTCACCGGCTTTCAGCGTCTGGGCAAAGCCGGAAAAGCGGCCATCGGCGATGCGCTTGACGCCGACGGTGCGGCGGCCCTGTTCCTGCAGCGGCGAGCAGATCGAATAGGAGCGGCGCATGTCCTCGCCGCCAATATCGGCGCGCAGCGTCAGATATTGCCCGGGCAGAAAGGCGAAGGCGTCGTTCTGGTCTTCGGGAATGGCGAAGGTGATGGCCACGGCGTCCGGCGTTTCATTGCGGACAGCGGCAATTTCGAGGGTGTGAAAGCGCGGAGCGGCCATTGGTCTTTCCTCAGATGCACTTGAAATAGTCAAAGGGTTCGGCGCAGTCGTCGCAGCGGTAATGCGCCTTGCAGGCGGTGGAGCCGAACTCGGAGATTTTGCTGGTGTGCGGCGAACCGCAGCGCGGGCAGGTGATCATGTCTTCGGCGAAGAAGGCCCGCCTGCCGCCGGAACCGCCCACCGGCGGGGCGATGCCATAGGCGCGCAGCTTCTCGCGGCCCTCGTCGGATATCCAGTCGGTGGTCCAGGCCGGCGAGATCACACGTTCGATTGTCGAATCAATTCCGGCAGATAGCAGGGCTGTCTGAACCGCCATCTCAATGGCGATCACCGCCGGGCAGCCGGAATAGGTCGGCGTCAGCCGCACCACGATCCGGCCGCTGTCGTCGCGGCTGACCGAGCGCAGGATGCCGAGATCGGCCACGGTGACGCAGGGCACTTCCGGATCGGGCACGGCGCTTGCCAGCTCGAGCGCGCGGGCGAGCTCGAAATCCGTCACAGGCGCAGTCTGATCCCCGGAGATGGGCGGCGTCTGGTTCACGGCATCTACCAGGTCTGGCCGGGATAGGCGCGCTGCATGAATTGCAGCTCGGCCAGCAGATGGCCCATGGCCTCGCCATGAATGCCGTCGCGTCCGCCCTTCTGCCAGGTGCGGATCTCCGGCGCCGTCAGTTTCGCGGCGGCGAACACGGTGGCGATGGTCTCGTCCCACTCGGCGCGGATGCTTTCCGGATCGGGCAGCAGGCCATCGCGGATCGCCTGCGCACGGGCCGGCGAGGCCATGAACAGCTCGCCGGTGTAGCGGTGCAGCTCATCGACGGCGTCCGCCATGCGGGCGGCACTCTCGGCCGTGCCATCGCCCATGCGGATCACCCATTCGCCGGCGTGGCGAAGATGATAGCTCATTTCCTTGTCGGCCTTGGCGGCGATGCCGCGCAGCGTCTCGTCGGACGAGCTGGCAGCGACGGCGCGCCAGAACGGCTGCATGAAGGCTGCGAAATAGAGCTGCCGAGCCATCGTGTGGGCGAAATCCCGGTTTTCGCGTTCGACCAGCAGGCAATTGCAATAGTCGCGCTCGCGGCGCAGGAAGGCGAGATCATCCTCGCCGCGGCCCTTGCCTTCGAGCGCGCCGGCATGGGCATAGAGTGCGCGGGCCTGGCCGAGCAGATCAAGTCCCATATTGGCCAGTGCCAGCTCTTCCTCGAGCATCGGCGCATGGCCGCACCATTCCGACAGGCGGTGGCCGAGAATCAGGCCGTCATCGGCAAGTTCGAGGATGGCGCGGACCGTGGCCGCGTCAGCGCTTGCAAAGGTGGCGCTCATCACATGTGCCCCACTTCATCGGGGATCTCGTAAAAGGTCGGATGGCGGTAGATCTTGTCGTCGGCGGGCTCGAAATTGGCATCCGCGAAGGAGGGGTCGGAAGCCGCGATGTCAGACGAGCGGACCACCCAGATCGAATTGCCTTCGCCGCGGCGGGTATAGACGTCGCGGGCCGACTGCAGCGCAAGCGCTGAATCGGCGGCATGCAGCGAGCCGACATGGCGATGGTGCAAGCCATTGCGCGGGCGGATGAAGACTTCCCAGAGCGGTGTGAGTTCGGTTGTCATTCTGCGGCCTCCCGGGCAATCGGTTTCATGTCTGTGCGTTTTCCGGCATGGGCGAGCGCTGCTTCGCGCACCCAGGCGCCGTCGTCCCAGGCCTTGTTGCGGGCGCGCAAGCGGTCGCGGTTCATCTGGCCGTCGCCCCTGACCACGGCCTTGAACTCGGCCCAGTCGATCTCGCCATGGTCGTAGAGTTTCGTCTCGTCGTTCCACCTGAGATCGGGATCAGGTACACTGAGGCCAAGATATTCGGCCTGCGGCACGGTGGCGGTGATGAATTTCTGGCGCAACTCGTCATTGGAAAAGCGCTTGATCTTCCACTTCATCGACTGGTCGGAATTGGTGCTGTCGGTGTCCGACGGCCCGAACATCATCAGCGATGGCCACCACCAGCGATTAAGCGCGTCTTGGGCCATCTGCTTCTGCTCGTCGGAGCCCTTGGCCAGCGTCATCATGATCTCGTAGCCCTGGCGCTGGTGGAAGCTTTCTTCCTTGCAGACGCGGATCATGGCGCGGGCATAGGGGCCGTAGGAGCAGCGGCAGAGCGGGATCTGGTTCATGATCGCAGCACCGTCAACGAGCCAGCCAATGGCGCCGATATCCGCCCAGGTCGGCGTCGGGTAATTGAAGATCGAGGAGTATTTGGCTTTGCCCGACAGCAGCTCTTCGGTCATCTGCTCGCGGGAGACGCCCAGCGTCTCGGCGGCGGAATAGAGGTAGAGGCCGTGGCCGCCTTCGTCCTGCACCTTGGCCAGCAGCGCGATCTTGCGGCGCAGTGAGGGCGCGCGGGTGATCCAGTTGCCCTCGGGCAGCATGCCGACGATTTCCGAATGCGCGTGCTGGCCGATCTGGCGCACCAGGGTGCGGCGATAGCCTTCGGGCATCGGGTCGTTGGGTTCGATCTTTTCCTCGCGGTCAACCCGCGCCTGGAAGGTTTCGAGAAACTCTTCCGATTCCGTGGTGCTTGAATCCGCGCCGATCAGGCCCTGGCTGTACATTAAGAGATCCTCCGCTGTGAAGGATCTTATATGTTACAGACTTGAAGAATGTCAAGCGTATCGTGTAACACGTAGTCCGGATCAGAGGCCGGCAAAGCGTGCGCCCAGCCGTGCGTCCGGTGGCGGCAGCGGACCGGAGGGTGTCGCGGCATTGGCGTCGAGCCAGGCTTCGGAAGGCGCGAGCAGACGGGCATAGATCGCGGCAATGAGCGCGCGGGTTTCAGGTTCGGGATCATCGGGCTGCAGCAGATCGGCGGGAACGGGAAGCACCCGCAGCGCCAGGCGCCGCCATTCATGGATCATCAGGCATCTGAGCGCCATGGCGTCTTCGGGTGAGGGATCTTGATCCAGCGCGGCGCTGAGCGGCAGATAGGCCAGCCGCAACTCCCCGATCTCGCGGGCCTGCCGCGCTTCGGCCATGGTTTCCAGCAGTGCAGCACCGGCGGTCAGTGATTGCGCATCGGCGATGGTCGCCCCGGGCGGGCGCAAGGCGGGTGGCAGGCCGGGGCCGTGCGTGAAACAAAGCAGCACCTGTGGCGCAAGCTGCAGCGCGCCGAAGCTGTCCAGCGTGCGAAGGGTGGCTTCGGACAGCGGTTCGGGCGCTATCACCAGAGATATCGGCGTATCGGCCGGCAGCAGTGAGGACGCGGCGTAGATCCGCCGTTCGGCGCTGAGCACCGTCTCGGCCACATCGGCTGACAGCCGGTAGAAACTGTTGCGGCCCTCCCGTGAACGTTCGATCCAGCCATCGGCAGCCAGCCGCGACAGCGCGGTGCGAACCGCGCCATGACCGATGCCGAGCCGCTGCATCAGGCTCTGCAAGGTGCTTGCCGAAACCTCGCCGCCGCGCGGGCCGATGGCGTCGCCGAGAAAACTGACGATCAACGACCATGCCGACAGCCGCTGCGATGCCTGCAATGCAGTCAGGCGGCCGGTGATGGTTTCAGCTATCGGATCGGTGTTGCGCATGGGGGAGAGGGAATAGCCGGAAACGGGCGGGGCGGGAAGAGGACTGATGGCACAGGCAATACGGGCTGCATCGCCTCACTGCCGTGTGAACACCACGCCGAGATTGTTGGCGGGCAACTCCGTTACCGATGTCAGAGACAGGCCCGACTGTTCGGCCAGGTTCGCCACATCCTCGAGCAGGCGGATGCCCCAGTCGGGGTTTCGGGCGCGCAGGCTGGTGTCGAACTCGACATTGCTGGCGACCAGCGGGCGGCCCTCGCGCTGGTAGGGGCCATAGAGGATGAGGGGAGCGCCACTTGGCAGCAGTCTGCCCGCACCCGCCAGCAGGCCCTGTGTTGCCGGCCAGGGGCTGATGTGGATCATGTTGATGGCGATCATCGCGTCGGCGCGTTCGACCGGCCAGCTGTGGCTTGAGGCGTCGATGTCGAGCGGCGGCAGAACATTGTTCAGGCCGTCGGCTTTCACCCAGTGCTCAATCGAGGCGCGGGCTTCCGGTGACGGATCGGAGGGCTGCCAGACCAGGTTTTCAAACAGGCCGGCGAAATGAATGACATGTTCGCCGGAGCCGCTGGCAAGCTCGAGCACAGTTCCGCTCTCGGGCAGCACAGGGCGCAGCAGTTCGGCAATCGGGCCGCGGTTGCGCAGGGCGGCCGGGCTGGAAAGTCTGGTGTCCTCGTTGGCCATTTTCGGGGTCCTTACAGGCAGGGCTGGGATCTCAGCTGTTTTCATGCGGCATGGTCATCGCCGTCTGCTCTACACCACGCAACAGCAGCTTGCACCTGCAAGGTAAGTCGGAATTGCAGACTGACGTGGCAAACCATCCGGCTCATATCACTGCCCGCGGGCGTCGCTTGCGCTGGTGCTGGTATGCCATAGTATCGCGGCGTCGCTATGGTTTCAGGAATGCGCGCAAAAGCCGGGAAGGACTGCCAGTCATGAGAGTTGTCGTTATGGGAGCCGGCGTCATTGGCGTCACCACCGCCTATTATCTGGCCAAGGGTGGCGCCGAGGTGGTGGTGCTTGACCGGCAGAGCGGGCCGGGGCTGGAAACCAGCTATGCCAATGCCGGCGAGCTGAGCTACGGCATGACCTCGCCCTGGGCGGCGCCCGGCGTTCCGCTGAAGGCGCTGAAATGGCTGTTCATGAAGCGGCGTCCGCTGTTCATCTGGCCGCTGATCAGCCCCACCATGTGGAAATGGGGGCTGCAGATGCTGCAAAATTGCAATGACGAGAGCTACCGGCTCAACAAGGGCCGGATGGTGCGGGTCTCGAACTATTCGCGCGATGTGATGCCCGAGCTGATCGAGGAAACCGGCATCGAGTATGACGGGCGCGCGCAGGGCACGCTGCAGCTGTTCCGCACGGCCAAGCAGATGAAGGGCTCGCGCGCCGATCAGGAAATCCTGGCGGAGTATGATTCGCCTTTCGAGGTTCTGGGCCGCGACGCCTGCATTGCGGTGGAGCCGGCGCTTGCCGAGGTGCGCAACAAATTTGTCGGCGGCCTGCAATTGACCGCCGACCGCACCGGCGATTGCCGCATGTTCACAATCGCGCTGGCGGAAAAATGCGCCGAGATGGGCGTCGAGTTCCAGTATGGCCAGTCGATACGCTCGATCGCAGTGGAGAACGGCCGGATTGCCGGCGTTGACACCGAGATCGCCGGGCGGATCGAGGGCGACGCCTATGTCTGCGCGCTGGGCAGCTATGGTCCGAGGCTGCTCAAGCCGATCGGCATCAATCTGCCGGTTTATCCGGTAAAGGGCTATTCGGTGACGCTGCCGGTGACCGACGACGCCTTCGCGCCGCAATCAACCATCATGGACGAGACCCACAAGGTGGCGATCACCAGGCTCGGTGACCGCATCCGCGTGGCCGGCACCGCAGAAATCGCCGGCTATTCCAACCGTCTCGGCCCGCACGCCACCGACACGGTCAAGCACGTGATTTCCGACCTGTTCCCCAAGGGTGGCGACATCTCGAAGGCTGAAGGCTGGACCGGGCTGCGGCCGATGACGCCGGACGGCACGCCGGTGCTCGGGGCCTCGCGCTACGACAATCTGTATCTCAACACCGGTCACGGCACGCTGGGCTGGACCATGGCCTGCGGATCGGGCCGGGCGGTTGCCGATGTGGTGCTGGGCAAGACACCGGAAATCTCGTTCGAGGGACTGACGGCGGAGCGCTACGGCGGCTGAAGCGGGCCCGCGGCAAATCGGCTGCTAGGATTTGAGCGCGGCGGGGGGCGCTGCACCTTCCCCGCCGCGCCGCTCGATCAGGCGGACTGCATGTCCAGCGCCATGCCGTCGAACCGGCCCTTGGTCGCGGCTTCGGCGAGGAGATGAGCCACATCGGCGCGGTGGGCCTTGGCGCTTTTGTCGACATCATCGCCCAGCAAAACCTTGTCGCTGCGCCCGTCATTGGTGAGGGCAACAGGACGCAGGATGGCATAGGTGAGGCCTGATGCCTTGAGATGTTCATCGGCTTCATGCTTGGCCTTGAGATAGTGAGCCAAGTCGCCTTCCGGGTTGGACTGGTCTGCGCCGACAGAGCTGAGCATAACGAAGCGGGTTACGCCTGCCTCACACGCCAGATCGACCAGGCGCTTGGCTCCGTCGCGGTCCACCTTGTCGGTCATGTCAGGACCTGTTGAGCCGCCGGAGCCGGCTGCAAAGACCACCGCGTCCATTCCCTCACAGACGTCCTCCTGCAGATCGGTCAGGTCACCATTGCGCAGTTCCACACCTGCGGGCAGGCTGCTGGTATCCGAGCTTTCGCGAACCAGCGCCGTGGGTTTATGGCCAAGATCGAGAATGTCCTGAACCAGCTTGCGGCCGGTTTTGCCAGTTGCACCGGCAACAAGAATATTCATGCTCATACTTCACTCCAAAGATCAGATTTTACGCTGGGTTTTGACGGGGTTTGAAGCGCGCCGGATAGGGCGCGCCTGCACATGGTCACGGCAGGAAAATCGCCTTGGTGTTGACGAATTCCTTCATGCCAAAGCCGCCATGTTCGCGGCCGTAGCCTGAATCCTTGACGCCGCCAAACGGCATGTTGGGATCCGCTGCGCCGAACGAGTTGATGCGGATCATGCCGGTGTCGAAATGCTCGCGGGCGAGCTTGAGCGCGCGGTCCTCGTCCTTGGAGAAAATGCCGCCGCCAAGGCCGTAACGGCTTTCATTGGCCAGACGCATGGCATCCTCATCGTCCCTGGCGCGGATGATCGAGGCGACAGGTCCAAAGATCTCGTCATCATAGGCGGGCATGCCCGGGGTGAGGTCTCCGAGAACAGTGGCTGGATAATAAGCGCCGGTCCTGTCGGGGACTTCGCCGCCGCAGAGGATCTTCGCCCCCTTGGCAACGCTTTCCTCGACCTGGCTTTTGACGGTGTCGAACTGATCCTGACTTGACAACGGGCCAAGCTGGCTTGTCTCGTCGGTCGGGTCGCCCATTGTGATCTTCTTCATCTCTGCGACGAAGGCGTCGACAAAGGCATCATAGACCTTGTCGGTAACGATGAAGCGCTTGGCCGACACGCAGGTTTCGCCATTGTTGTAGAGCCGTCCCATCACCGAGAATTTCACGGCTGTCTCGATATCCGCATCCTCAAGCACCAGATAGGCGTCATTGGAGCCGAGTTCGAGCACGGTTTTCTTCAGCGCCTTGGCGGCTTCTGCGCCAATGTGGCGGCCGGCACCGTCGCTGCCGGTCATTGTCACACCGCGGACCTTCGGGTGAGCGATCAGCTTGTCGGAGGTGTCGTGGTCGATCAGCACAACCTGGAACAGGTCCTCGGGCAGGCCGGCCTCAATGCACAGTTCGCGCAACCTGAGGCCTGAGCCGGTGCAGATGCTGGCATGTTTGAGAACGCAGCCATTGCCGGCCATCAGGTTGGCGGCCAACACGCGGACCGGCTGGTAAAGCGGAAAATTCCAAGGCTGGATCGAATAAATCACGCCGATCGGCTGGTATGTGACCACGCCACGCTTGCCCTTGGGGCCATGCGTGCGTTCCTCGTCGGCGAGGGCCTCAGGACCCTTCTTTGCCGTGTATTCGAGTATCGCCGCACAGATTTCAACTTCGGTGTGCCCGTCTTTCAGCAGCTTGCCTGTTTCCCGAGTCATCAAGGCGGCGAGTTCGTCGGCGTTTGAACGCAGCTTGTCAGCGATCTTGTTGAGATAGGGCGCGCGCTCGGTGTGAGACAGTTTGCGCCATTCGAGAAATGCCTCGTGGCTCGCTTCAACACGCTCGATTGCCTCAGCCTCCGACATCGCATCGTAAGACTGGATTTCTTCATAGGTCGCCGGATTGATAGTGGTGATTTTGGACATGCCAACTCCTTTTGGGATTCGGAGCCCAACGTACGGCGGATGCAGAAGTTCCATCCGGTACGGCGCGTCAAAAATGCTCGAAATCTGCCGATGTCATTTCATCATGATCCCGGAAGCTTTCGGTTTAGTGGTGCTGAATCCGGTGCTCCCGCCAGATGATGAACACGCCGCTGGCGATGATGATTCCGGCGCCGACGAAAGTCAGTGCGTCGGGGATCCCGTTCCAGATCAGCCAGCCTGGAAGTGTGGCACGGATGGTGGCCGGATAGTCGAGCGGGGCGACGCCGGCGGGGGCCCGCGCAGCAATGGGCGGTGCAACAGGTCTGACACTGTCACGCCAGCCTGGCTTTTTTCATCCCTTGAAACTTTTTGTCCCGAGCTGCCGTCTATCTGGTTGTCCGATCAAAACACAGGGAGAAAAATAACATGACACTCGCACGCAAGACTGCATTCGCCGGCCTGTTCGCCATCGCCTCCGCTCTTAGCGCCACGTCTGCGATGGCGCAGAATCCGATGGTTGGTGGCGCGGCCATGTTCGCTGAAAAGAACATTGTTGAAAACGCCGTCAACTCCAAGGATCACACGACGCTGGTTGCAGCCGTCAAGGCTGCTGATCTGGTCGATACGCTCCAGACCGCAGGACCCTTCACCGTGTTCGCGCCCGTCAATGCCGGGTTCGAGATGCTGCCCGACGGCACGGTCGATACGTTGTTGAAGCCCGAGAACAAGGACATGCTGACCAAGGTGCTGACCGCCCATGTGGTTAGCGGCGACCTGTCGAGCACCGACCTTGTCCGCATGGCCAAGGCCAATGGTGGCCGCTACAACATGCAGACGGTTTCCGGCGATGCGCTCACGGCCGTCATCAAGGGCAAAAACCTCTACATCTTCGATGAAAGCGGCGGCGCTTCCAAGATCACCATTGCCGATGTCAACCAGTCCAATGGCGTCATTCACGTGGTCAACAAAGTGCTGCTCCCGAAGTAACCGGCGCTCCGTCACAGACCTGATCTGATCGCCGCTTTCTTACAAGAGAAGGCGGCGATTGGCATGTTGTCGCATGAACAGTGATACGAGAGGAGCCGGGCTCCCGGCAATAGCGAACAAGAGGCCGCTCGATTACGAAGTGCGAAACGGCCGTTTACCAAGATGTCCATGAATGTCAGAATTGATCTGAGCGAGGACATTTTACAGCTGGCGGCTTGAGCCGTGAGGCACCGCTTTACAGCTCGGTCCGGTGCTCCCGCCAGATGATGAACACGCCGCTGGCGATGATGATTCCGGCGCC
>CAXBIE010000134.1:0-10211 GCA_963975635.1 uncultured Hoeflea sp.
CGTGAAGTGAATTCCGTCGCATCCATCCGTGGTGATGAAGTCACCGGCATTGAGGAAGTCGACCTTCATGAAGTCGGCAAGATCCTTGTACTGCTGGCCGAGTTGCCCGGTTTTCTCATGACCGCCGCCAAACATTCCCTGAAAATACGGGTGTGACATGGGTGTCAGCGGCGGCGGCGCGACGACCAGAACCCTGGGCGCCGGGTAAGGTGTGCCGACGCCGCCGGCGCTTGTCAGAACCTGGCCGACCAGCTTGCTCATGCCAAGCGCCACCTCGTAGGGTGTTCTGTGGAAGAACGACTTGGTGTCGTTGGTTCCCAGCATCAGAATGACAAGATCGAGAGGCAGATGGCTGGCCAGGGCGGAAGGCAGGTAGGCGCTGCCGTTCAGCCGTGGGTCGGTCGGGTCGTCGAGCATTGTTGTCCGGGCGCTCAGTCCCTCCTCGATGACGTGGTAGCCATCGCCCAGCTGCGCGGCCATGACGCCGGTCCAGCGCTGTTCACGGGGGTAGCGATAGGTCGGAGCCCCTTCCGGCACAGGGATCCACCCCCATGTCAGCGAGTCACCGAAGCAAAGGATGGATTTCTTTTCGGACATGAAGCGTTCCTCTGATGTTCGACAGTCGTGTGGTTCAGGATTTGCTGGTGCGCAGGCCATAGAATATGGCGGCAAGCAGGATGATGACGCCCTGGGCGACGAGTTTTCCCGGGTCCTGGATGCCGAAAGTGGTCATCACCACGAACAGCAGCGCGAAGGACAGAACCCCGAAAACCGGACCCCAGACGCCGCCCTCGCCCCGGCCGAAAACGACACCGCCCAGAATGGTTGCCGCCACGGCGAGAATGGGAAGGTCCAGTCCGATTCTGACGCTGCCGACGGCAATCGAAGCCGTCTGTACCAGCGCGGCAATTGCCGCGATCAGACCTGCCAGCGTGTGCGCAAGAATGACCGTTCGTTCAACCGGGACGCCCGAAAAATGGGCGGCTTCAGCATTCTCGCCGACCGAGGTGACATAGCGCCCGAAGATGGTTTTCGACAGAAACAGCGCCATGCACAAAGCCAGCCCGATCCAGAAAATCACCGGTGCCGGAACCGGGCCAAGCTTGGTGTTGTAGATCTCGGCAAAGCTGGCTGGGACATCGCCGGGTGGCTTGCCGCTCGCCAGAAACTGCACAAATCCGACAAGAACAATGCTCACCGCCAATGTCACGATGACGGCGGACACCCGCCTCTTGCCGACCATATAGCCGTTGAACAGGCCGATCCCCATGCCGGTCAGCAGCGCAATGGCGATGAAGAAGCCGATCGACCCGTCGGGAAACATGCCGGAGGATATGTAATAGTTGATCAGCAGGATGACCCCTCCCCCCGACAGATCGATGCTCTTGACCCGCATCACCAGCAATTGCCCCAGCACCAGAATGCCGAGCGGCACCACCTGCCGGATGAAGATGCCCATGATGTTGAGGTTGAGCATGTGTGGCCGGGTGATCGACAAGATGACCAGCAAAACAGCAAAAACCACATAGGATGGCGGGATGCGAAGCACCCTTTGAAGCAAGGAATGTGTGAAGGACGCCGTCATCTCAAAGTCCAATTTTCTTGCGTGACTGAAGGCCGACGACGAACAGCAGGATGCTGCCCTTGATGGCCGTCTGAATGAAGGGCGAGATGTTGGAGAGGTTCATTCCGTTGGCCAGCAACGACATCACCACTGCCCCGATCACCGTGCCGTGGAGACTTCCCGTACCGCCCGAGAGCTGGGTTCCCCCGATCGCCACCGCAGTGATCGCATCCAGTTCGAACAACAGCCCGACATTGGGATCTCCCGATACGATGCGTCCGGCGAGGAAAATTCCCGCCAGCGCCGCAAAGCAGGAACAGATGACATAGGCCAGCGTGATGTTGCGCTTGTCGGAGATGCCGAAATTGTGGGCGGCCTGATCAGCCCCCGATGCGATGCCGCCGCCGATGGCAAACAGATGCAGCCCGAACCGGGACCCATAGAGCAGCTTCATCGCCAGAAGGATGGTCAGAATGCCCCAGAACACCGGCATCGGAACCCCGAGGAACGACCCCGATACGGAGGAAATCACCAGATCCGGAACCGTCCCGCCGGAGACAGGCCGGAGTGCGCGGGTGATGCCAAGCACGATATACTGCATGGAAAGGGTCGCGATGATCGGGTGGACATTGAGGCGGGTGATGACAACGCCGTTGACCAGGCCGATCAGGCCGGCAAACACGAAGACGGCCGGAATCAGGACATAGCCGGGCCCGTCGAGGGCAAGAATGGCTGTGGTGAAACTGATCACCGAGCCGACCGACAGATCAAGGCCGCCCAGCAATATCACGAACATCTGCCCGATCGCGGTGATGACCAGCGGCATCGCCTGCGCCACCAGATTCTGCAGATTCTCGGGGTTGAGAAACTGGTCTGTCGTCGCGCCCAGCCAGACGACCAGGCCGGCGGCCATCAGCAGCGCCAACCCCCAAAATCCCTGGCGGGAATTCCTGCCTGTGATGAGTTCACTCGGTTTCATCGTGTTCTATCTTCTTTCATCGTCGCGCCGTGTGCGGAAAATCACGCAGTCAGGGCTGCGTTGAGTATTTTGTGCTCGGTCGCCTCCGAGGCGCGGATTTCGTCAACCACGGTATTGTCGTGAACAATGTAGATCCGGTCGCACAGGCCGATGAGCTCGATTGTCTCCCGTGACAGAACAAGAACGGCTCCGCCGCTTGCGGTGAATTCGCGCAAAAGCTTGTAGATTTCGGACTTGGCCCCGATGTCGACGCCGCGGGTCGGCTCTTCGATGAGCAGCAGGCTCATCTTGGCGGCAAGATATCGGCCGAGCAGCACCTTCTGTTGATTTCCACCCGAAAGCGAACCGACCGGAACCGCCGCATTGGCCGCCTTGACATTCATGCTGGCCATCGCCGCGTCAACGGTCTGGCGATAGGGTTTTGCAATCGCCATGTCAGGACGGGCGGCATGCAGGCCAATGGCGATATTGTGGGCAATGGAAAGCCCCAGGAACAGGCCCTCCTCCTTGCGGTCTTCCGGCACGAATCCTGCGCCCATGGCTTGCAGTTTGCGAATCCCGGTGGACACCGGAACCGGCAGCTTCAAAGGCCTGCCGTCAATCGTCACGGTTCCGCCCGCCGGTGTATGCTGACCCACCAGGGACCGCAGCAGCTTCTGCTGGCCCTGCCCTTCCAGCCCGGCCAGCGCCACAATCTCACCCCGGCGAACAAGCAGATCCAATGGCTTTGAACCGGCATTGATCCGGAAATTTTCAACGGTGAGCAGGACATCGCCGGACTGCTCTGTCCGTTCCGGAAAGAGATCTTCAAGTTCCCGGCCGACCATCATGGCAATGAGGGAATCCGGCGTCATGTCAGACAGCGATTGCGTTGCGACGAGTTCACCGTCCTTGAGCACGGTGACGGTGTCACAGATCTCGAAGATCTCGTCCATCCGGTGGGAAATATAGACAATCACCTTGCCGGCATCCCTGAGCCGGCGGATGTTGGTGTTGAGCACCTCCACATCTGCCGCGTTGAGCGCGGCGGTGGGCTCATCGAGAATGAAAATGCTGGCATCGGCCTTTATGCCATGGGCGATTTCGACAAACTGCCGTTCGGCAATGCTGAGCTCGGCGACGAGTGTGCCGGGATCGAGATCAAGACCGAGTCCGTTCAGCGCCCTGGTCGTCTCCGCCGCCATTCTTGCATAGTTGATGCGTCCGAAGCGGCTGGTGGGCTCGCGCCCCAGAAACATGTTTTCCGCGATCGTCAGATTGGCGAGAAGCGAGAGTTCCTGGAAAACCGTCGAAATGCCGAAATCCAGCGCATCCTTGGGATGGGTGAAGTCGACTTTCTGGCCGTTTCTGGAGATTTCTCCGCTGTCCGGCCGGTGAACGCCCGCCAGTATCTTCATCAGCGTCGACTTCCCTGCCCCGTTCTCGCCCATCAGCGCGTGAACAGTGCCGGGCATAAGTTCCAGCGACACACCCTTGAGCGCGACGTTGCCGCCAAACGCTTTCGAGATATTCGACATTTTGATCAGGTTTGTCACGACATCCCCCGGACATGTGGGCCCGGAAACCGGGCGCAACGCGAAGCGCAAAAGCCCCGCCGGAATTGCCTTGATGCGAATTCCGGCGGGAAGTCCCGGGAGGACTATTTCTTGCCGTAGAGTTCCTGCAGCTTTTCTTCGCTCAGTTCAGACGGCCACCAGACATTGGCCGAAAGGTCATCGCGATAATAGGCCTTGGCTTTTTCGACATCCCAGCCTTCAGGGTTGTAGTCGTAGTGCTTTTTCAGCTCCTGGCCTTCCAGCAGCGCCACGGCGGCACGGATGCCGGCGGCTCCCTGCGCCGGGCTGTATTCGGACGAAACCGATTTGAAGCCGTCGGTGATCCACTGGCCGAAGAAGCCATTGTTGCCCTCCCCTGTGATCGGCGGGATTTCTGCGCCGAACTGCTTGAAGACATCAACGCAGGCACGTGTCATGTCGGCGCCCGAAGACCAGATGCCGTCGACCTGGGGATTGTTGAGATAGAGGGTTTCGCACAGCTTCTTGGTCTTGTCATACTGCCAGTCGCCATTGTCTTCGGCGATGATCTTGATCTCAGTCCCCTCGAGCGCCTGCTTGAGACCGTTGTAGCGGTTGGTGTCCTCGGGATGCCCGGCCAGTCCGCGCAACACCCAGATATTGCCCTTGCCATCCAGTTCCTTGACCAGGAAATCGCCCATGACCTTGCCGAAATGCTCGGCCCCGCCCTGGATTTCGGTGGTGTAGGCATCACCCTCGGTGCGGCCGGTATGAAGCACCACCGGAATGCCGGCTGCAACGGCCTTTGCGATGGAGGCGTCTGCGGATGTGGAGGTCACCGGCTGCACGATGATTGCATCGACTTTCTGCGCAATCAGATCTTCAATATCGGCAACCTGCTTTTTCTGGTCAAAACCGGCATCAAGAATGATCAGCTTTGAAATGCGATCGTCTTTCGCCGCCGCCGCTTCCGTCTCGTGGGCGACCTGGACCGTCCAGGTATTTGCATTGACGCCAAAATGGCTCATGCCGATTACCCATGGGCCGTCTTTCTTGAATGTGCCGGCCTCGACAACCGGATTGTCACCGGCCCGTGCCGTCACGCCGTCCATCAGAGCCACCTCCTGGGAGAGAGACGGGGCAATCATGACGGTGGTGGCCATCAGAATGGTAGTCGCGAAAGTCTTCAGTGTCAGCTTCATTGAGCAGTCCTCCATTTTGCGCTCAAAATTCCATCCGGCCGGTTTCCGGCGGACAGTCAGGCAGGCCTTCTGAAAATCCGGTAACCGTCCGGACATCCGGGCAGCCGTCAATGCAATCGAACCTGCCGCGTCAGCTGCAGTTTCGATTGCGTCGCGCTACCCGCCCGACGCGGCGGAAATTCCGTTCCCCTTGGGTTCGAAATCCGCCAGATCCAGATTTTCAGGACCTCCTCCTGCCCCTCAAAAAACATGACATTTCGACGCTGTCAATAGATATTCACTTTGAATGATAATTAGACGAGCTTGCATTCTGCGCAACGAGGTGGCATCCTTCAAGGCAGGCCAGCCGCCTTGAACGCCACCCTAAGAGTCTGTAAATATTACATAATTACCGCTTGGAAGATCGATGAGATCCATACTTTGCTTTGGCGATTCAAACACACATGGCCAGGTGCCTGGCGGGACACCGCTGCAAAGATACGGCCCGGCTCAAAGATGGCCAGGGGTCATGTGGCGGGAACTCGGGCCGAATTGGCATGTCATCGAGGAAGGCCTGAGCGGGCGAACCACGGTTCGCGATGATCCCATAGAAGGCGCGCACAAGAACGGCCGGAGTTACCTGACCCCCTGCGTTCAAAGCCATATGATCCTGGATCTGATCATCATCATGCTGGGCACGAATGATCTCAAAGCGCGTTTCAACCAACCGGCCTCCGAGGTGGCCATGGGCATCGGATGCCTGATCCACGACATCAAGGAGCTCACGCCGGGACCGCAGGGAACGGTGCCGGAGATCATGGTCGTCTCCCCTCCTCCCATGCTTGATGACATCAAGGAATGGGAGCCGATTTTTTCGGGCGCGCAGCGGAAATCGCGCGAGCTTGCCTTGCAGTTCGAGATCATTGCCGACTCGCTGGAAGTGCATTTCTTCGATGCCGGATCCGTGGTCGAGTGCGATCCGCTTGACGGGTTTCACATCAATGACCGGGCGCATGAAGCCCTGGGTGTGGCGCTTGCCCAGGAGGTCGAGGCGATCGGATGGACACGTGACAGTGAGTAGGGCGCAGCCACGCAAACGGGGAAACCCCTGCCGGAAATTTCATGACGGAAGGTGCTCCCTTGCCTGACATGAGATTTGCCCCACCCAATCCGCTGCGCATCGCAGACCGGGCGACCGGACTGAATTCCGTCAGCGTCCGCAGCTACAATGAGCGGTTGCTGCTGTCGCTGCTTCTGGAGAATGAAAGCATATCGCGGTTCGAGATCGGCGAGAAAACCGGACTGTCGGCCCAGACCGTGTCGGTTCTTGTCCGTTCCCTGGAAAAGGAAGGACTGGTCTCCAAGGGCGAAGCGCTGAAGGAACGCGGCCGTGTTGGCCCGCCGACTGTTCCCATTTCACTCAACCCGGAAGGGGCTTATTCGGTCGGCATCAGCATGGGCTACAAACACACCGAAGTTGTGCTGATCGATTTTGTGGGCGCTGTCCGGTTTCACAGCATGTTGCCAAACGACGGGCAATCAGGGAAATCCAATCATCCGGAATTTCTGCAGACGATCAATGAGGCAATCAGGAAGCTGCCGGAGGGCGCAGGTGGCCGGCTCGCCGGCATCGGCCTGGCCTTCCCCGAGGCAAAGCGCGACAAGAATCTGAAGACCGATGACTACCAGTTGCGGCAGCAAGCGCTGCAGGAGGAAATCGAAAGCGAAATCGGCATTCCGGTCTTTGTGCAGAACGACATTACCGCAGCGGCCAGCGGCGAGAGCATGTTTGGTGCAGCCAAACCGCTTTCGGACTACCTGTTCTTCTATCTTGGCGCCGAGCTGCACAGCCGCCTAATTCTCAACCACCAGATCTACCATGGCAATTCGTCGCTGAGTTTTGATGTCGGAATCCGCCGCCTGGAAACCCAACTTCACGGCCAGGATATTTCCACCGACGCCCTTTGGGACCGGTCTTCACAATGGCCCGATTATGGAGAGACGCAAAAAGTATGGGAGGCTGAGCTGGTCGAGCGGATTAGGCTGTCATTCGAAACCCTGACCCAGTTCGTCGAGATGAACACGATCGTCCTGTCGTCTTACGCCCCCCAGGACATCTGCCAGAAAATCTGCGAACAGCTTGAAAGCGTGGCGCCAGGATCGAAAGCCATGGCCGGGATCATAAACCCCTCGCCAAAGGCCATTGGAGCAGCAAGTCTTCCTTTCAGCTCCAGATTCATGGTGGAATGAGTCCGGCGGCGGGAAGGCATCCTGCGCAGCAACAAAGCGGCAGCAGTGATTTCGGATTGCGCTTCACCGAAGTCTGTGTGACCCCTTTTGTGGACACCTCCGATAATCAGACGGTTCATCTGATGCGACTCTTGTTGAGACGCATTGGCTGCACAAAAAGACTGGAATCCAGACCATGAGCATTTTCATTTCTGTTGGCGGCTTGATCGGAGCAGCAGGCGTTGCCTTGTCAGCCTATGCTGCGCATAGCGGCGGCGGCAATGTCGCCACCGCTGCCCAGTTCCTGTTGTTTCATGCGCCGCTTTTTGTGGTGCTGGGCCTTGCTGACAATCCCAACCGGGTCCGGACTGCCGGTGCCGGCCTTCTGGGCATTGGGCTCGTGCTGTTTTGTGGCGATCTGCTGATGCGCCATTTTATCGGCACCCGGTTGTTCGCAATGGCAGCGCCGGCCGGAGGCATGGCAATGATCGGCGGCTGGCTGGTGATCGCGTTCTCGGGGCTCGGCAAAAAATCCCGATGAGAATGGATACACAGCTCAGCGGCAGGCCATGATTTTTGAGACGGCGCTGAGGCTGCACAGGCTCATCGATGCATGACCCTTCGATCTTGGTCTGAACTCTCATGAGAGGAGACGTCAGATACTCGGCATCAGCATGAGCGGATTTGCCTCTAACACCCATCACAAGGATGAATCGATCTGGCACGACTGATTCACCGAACTCATTGGACCTGCGCACGCAGACGTTCGAAAATGCCGGCATGATCGTCCAGCCCTACCGCATTTATATCGAACGCACCGAAGCCTCGAGCAACATGGCCCGGTATTACGCCATGGAAATCTCGGCAACATTGTTCGGTGACGCCTGCCTGACACGAAGCTGGGGCCGCATCGGCAGGCGCGGTCAGAGCAAGATGCATCACTTTGAAAACGAGAATGACGCGGTTGATCTGTTTCTCGACCTGATGCGCCGGAAGCGCAAGCGCGGCTACCGGCCCAGGCCAGTGCGCTCACAAGCGTTTCATCAGCCGCCAGAAACACAACATTTGCGGCATCCGTGACAACGCGTTTGCGGGTTGCGCTTGTCAGCCTGGATTGCGTTTTTGCCGGAAGGTTCCCCGCGGGGAACCGGTGATCGATCGTCCGGCAGCATCCGAAAATGTCCCTTTGCGAAACCTGTGCCGTGCCAAAGTTCCCCGCGGGGAACTTGAAAAATTGCAGCCAGCCGGGGCAATCATCAGGCCTTTGCAGCCGCTCCCGAATCGAGTTACCTGTGGCTACGACAAATTGCGAAATTTTCGGTTTTTTGCGTAGTCACACAGTGTTTAACCTTCTGTTAACCATACCGGGCAATACAGAGGCGTAACACACACGGAGCAGCGCGTTGACTCGGCATCTAAACAGTCTGGACTTCATGCAGACGTTTTCCAACAAGTTGGATTACGCTTTGCGCAATTTGTCATTGGCGCAGTTTCCGCCCGATGCGCACCGCATCATGCGGACCTTTGCCTCTTCGGAAGTGGCAAACCTGCTGGGGGTGACGGAAGCCTATATCCGGCAGATATCGCTGAAGGGCAGGGGGCCTGAACCGGAAGTCACCAGCAATGGCCGGCGGCTTTACACCGTCGAACAGATTCTCGAACTGCGCATGTTGCTGGCCGAAAACGGCCGCAAGAAATGGATCAATCCGCGCCGCATCGACGGCGAGAGCTGCCAGGTGATTGCCGTCACCAATTTCAAGGGCGGCTCGTCCAAGACCTCGACCACCATTCATCTCGCTCATTATCTGGCGCTGAGAGGCTACCGGGTGCTGACCATCGATCTCGATCCGCAGGCCTCGCTGACCGCCTTGCACGGATCTCTCGCCGATTTCGATCCGCGCGAGGGCGACACGTTTTATTCCGCCATCCGCTTTGACGACCCGGTGCCAACCCAGTCGCTGATCCACAAGACCCATATCGAAGGCTTTGACGTGATCTGCGCCGGCCTCGAACTCACCGAGTTCGAAACCGCCGTGGCGCTTGAAATGCGCAAGTCCGGCGGTACCGAATTCCTGTTGCGTGCGGCCCAGGCGATTGCCCAGGTCGAGGACAATTATGACGTCATCCTGATGGATTCGGCCCCGTCGCTGAACTTTTTGACCTTGTCCTCGCTGACGGCTGCGACCGGGGTTCTCATTCCGGTTCCCGCCCACATGCTCGATGTCGACTCGACAGCGAAATTTCTCGAGCTGGCCGGATCCTACATGCAGATCCTCAACGACATGGGCACACGGGCCGAGTGGGATTTTGCCAAATTCCTGATCACAAAATTCGAGCCGAACGACCATCCGCAGGCGAATATGATGGCGCTGATGCGGCAGGTTTTCGGCAATGATCTGCTGCTCAACACGGTGATAAAATCCACAGCCGTGGCAGATGCGTTAACCTGGAAACAGAGCCTGTACGAGGTGCAGCGCTCGCGGTTCTCGGCGCCCAAGACCTATGACAGGGCGATGGAATCGATCAATGGTGTGAATGCAGAGATCGAGGATCTGCTGACAAATGCATGGGGACGCACATGAGCCGGAAAGATTCCAAAGGCATGTTCGCCAATGTGCTGGGCAAGCTCAACGATGATCAGGACGAGGCCAAATCCGCTGCACAATCCGGGTCAGGTCAGGCCATGGCGCCGCGCGAACGGGTGATGTCGTCGCCGCATCTGAAAAAGGTCGCCGCCGGCGTCC
>CAXBIE010000135.1:0-9955 GCA_963975635.1 uncultured Hoeflea sp.
GGAGAAGGTGTCAGCGCAGCTGACGGATGAGGGGGCCTTGAGGCCGTCTCACATGTTGCGTTTCAGCTCCGAAATCCGCGCCAGCACGGCATTTGCCGTATCCAGCACATTGGAGCCCGCCCCGGGTCCCAGCCCCTCATCCGTCATTGGAAAATGCAATGGCCCCCTCATCCGTCTCCGGGCGTTCACGGAACGCCCGGATCCACCTTCTCCCACGGCGGGGAGAAGGGAGGGTGCCCGTTGCTGGCTTCGGTGCATTTCCCAAAAGCCGGCGCGTCGCGCAGCGCTCATCCAGCATCTTGCACGGGGTGAGAAGGGAGAGGTGCCCCCGCCGGCCGCCGCGCATGCCTCCCTTCTCCCCCGCGTGGGAGAAGGTGTCAGCGCAGCTGACGGATGAGGGGGCGCTTGCCCCGGGCACCAGGCTGCGTTCCCTCATCCGTCCACCATGACGCGAGAAGGAAGGGGCGCCAGACCTGACCCCGGAGCTTTACAAAATCAACGATTGGCCGAAAAATATCTCGCCTCCCTTCTCCCTCAAGGGAGAAGGTGGATGCGGCGGTTCCGTGAACCGGCGCAGACGGATGAGGGTGAGTCACGCGGCCTGCGAATGGGGGCTCGCGGTGCTTGATGAGGGGGATTTCGCGATGGGCGCGAACACCGACCGGCTGCGCGGCTTCGCCCGCGCCATGCGCCGGGCACCGACCGAGGCAGAACAGCGGCTGTGGGGCGCGTTGCGCAACCGGCGGCTCGACAGATTGAAGTTCCGGCGGCAGGCGCCGGTCGGGCCCTATATTGCGGATTTTATTTGCATGGAAGCCAGGCTGATTGTCGAGCTGGACGGGATCCAGCATGCCGGAAGCGTCCGCGACAGGACCCGCGATGCGGAGCTCGAAGCGCGTGGATTCCGGGTGTTGCGGTTCTGGAACGACGACGTGATGCGTGATCTTGACGTGACCTGCGCAACGATCATCGCCTTTGCGCGGGATGGGTCGCTGCGGCAGGATTGGCGGTAGGCTCGTCATGGGTGCCGGCTCTCGGCTCCTCATTCGTCATTGGAAGTGGCAAGGCCCCCCTCATCCGTCTCCGGGCGTTCACGGAACGCCCGGATCCACCTTCTCCCACGGCGGGGAGAAGGGAGGGTGCCCGTTGCTGGCTTCGGTGTCTGTATCGAAAGCCGGCGCGTCGCTCAGCGCTCATCCACCATCTTCCACTGGGTGAGAAGGGAGAGGTGCCACCCGCCGGCCGCCGCGCATGGCTCCCTTCTCCCCCGCGTGGGAGAAGGTGTCAGCGCAGCTGACGGATGAGGGGCCGCCTGGCCTGGGGATGAGGGGGCCTTGAAGCCGTCTCACATGTTGCGTTTCAGCCCCGAAATCCGCGCCAGCACGGCGTTTGCCGCATCCAGCACATTGGAGCCCGGGCCGAAGATTTCGGCGACGCCGGCCTCGCGCAAAAACGCGTAATCCTGTTCCGGGATGACGCCGCCGACGACGACCTGGATGTCGGCGCGGTCCTTGTCCTTGAGCCGGGTGATCAGCTCCGGCACCAGCGATTTGTGACCGGCGGCGAGCGAGGAGACGCCGACTACGTCGACACCCAGCGCGATGGCCTTGTCGGTGACTTCCGCCGGTGTTTCGAACATGTCGGTGAGATCGACCTTGAAGCCCATGTCGGCGAATGCCGTGGCGATCACCTTGGCGCCGCGGTCATGGCCGTCCTGGCCCATCTTGGCCACCAGCACATGCGGCGCGCGGCCCTTGTCGGATGTGTAGTCGGCAATGCGGCCCCGGATTGCCTGATATTCCGGATCGTCGTGATAGACGTCTTCATAGACGCCGCCGATCACCTTGGTGATGGCGTGGTGGCGGCCACCGAAGCCGCGCTCCATCGCATCGGAAATCTCGCCCAGCGAAGCCCGCGCCCGCGCCGCCCCGACGGCAGCCGAGAGCAGATTGCCCTTGCCGGTGGCGGCGACTTTTTCAAGCTCCGCAATTGCTGCCGCATGCGCCTTGGGGTCGCGGCTGTCGCGCATCTTTTTGAGCCGCGCCACCTGGCCGGCGCGCACCTTGTCGGTGTCGATGTTGAGAATGTCGACCTGCGGTTCGTCGGCCAGCCGGAAGCGATTGACCCCGACGATGACGTCCTCGCCCCGGTCAATCCGCGCCTGCCGCCGGGCGGCGGCCTCCTCGATGCGCATCTTCGGCAGGCCCTGTTCCACCGCCTTGGTCATGCCGCCGAGCGCCTCGACCTCGGCGATCAGCTCCCAGGCCTTCTCGGCCAGATCGGCGGTCAGCTTTTCGACATAATAGGAGCCGCCGAGCGGATCGACGACATTGGTGACGCCGGTCTCATGCGCCAGAATGAGCTGGGTGTTGCGGGCGATGCGGGCAGAGAATTCCGTCGGCAGCGCGATCGCCTCGTCAAAGGAATTGGTGTGCAGCGACTGGGTGCCGCCGAGTACTGCGGCCATGGCTTCAAACGCGGTGCGAACGACGTTGTTGTAGGGATCCTGCTCGGTCAGCGACACGCCCGAGGTCTGGCAATGGGTCCTGAGCATCTTCGAGCGCTCGGACTTGGCGCCGAACTCGGTCATGATCTTCGACCACATCTGCCGCGCCGCGCGCAGCTTGGCGGCTTCCATGAACACATTCATGCCGATGCAGAAGAAGAATGACAGCCGGCCGGCGAATGCGTCGACGCTCAGGCCCTTGGCCTGTGCCGCGCGGACATATTCCATGCCGTCGGCCAGCGTATAGGCCAGCTCCTGCGCCAGCGTCGCGCCGGCTTCCTGCATGTGGTAGCCGGAAATCGAGATCGAGTTGAATTTCGGCATCTCGGCTGCGGTGAATTCGATGATGTCGGCGACGATCCGCATCGAGGGCTCGGGCGGATAGATATAGGTGTTGCGGACCATGAACTCCTTGAGGATGTCGTTTTGCACCGTACCGGTCAGCGCCGACCGCTCGACGCCCTGTTCCTCGCCGGCGACGATGAACATCGCCAGCACCGGAATGATGGCGCCGTTCATGGTCATCGACACGCTCATCTCTCCGAGCGGAATGCCGTCGAACAGGATCTTCATGTCCTCGACCGAGTCGATCGCCACGCCGGCCTTGCCGACATCGCCGGTGACGCGGGGATGATCGGAATCATAGCCGCGGTGGGTGGCCAGATCGAAGGCCACCGACAGACCCTTTTGCCCGGCAGCGAGGTTCTTGCGGTAGAATGCGTTGGACTCTTCCGCCGTCGAGAAGCCGGCATATTGCCGGATGGTCCAGGGCTGGCCGGCATACATGGTCGAGCGCACGCCGCGGGTGAACGGGGCGAAGCCGGGAAGCTCGCCTGCGGCACTGTCCGGCAGGTCCTCGGCCGTGTAGAGCGGCTTCAGCGTGATGCCTTCCGGCGTCGCGGTGTTCAGGCTTTCGATGGGCTTGCCCTTGAGATCCTTCGTGGCAAGCTCCAGCCAGTCGCGGGTGGTCTTGGTCATTTCGCGAACTCCATGATGATCTCGTCGACGGCGAGACTGTCGCCGGGTTTGACCGGAATGCGCGAGACCACGCCCTTGCGCTCGGCCTTGAGCACGTTTTCCATCTTCATGGCCTCGACCACGGCCAGCGTCTGGCCTTCCTGGACTTCGTCGCCCTCATTGACGGCGATCGAGACGATCAGGCCGGGCATCGGACAAAGCAGCAGGCCCGACGTGTCGGGCGCGACCTTCTCTTTCATCAGCCGCGCCAGTTCGGCGACGCGCGGGGAAAACACCTGCGCCCGAACGTCAACGCCCAGCTGCCGCAAGCGCCATCCGGCGTCGGCCGGCTCGACCTTGATGGCATGCAGGTCGCCGTCGATGTCGAAAATCGCCAGCCGTGCGCCCGGCATCCAGTCGGTCGCCACCGCCATCGGCTCGCGGCCGGGCAGGCGCAGCATGAAGACATCGTCGGTGTCGTCGATATGGCCGGTGATTTCCTGGCCGGCAATCCGCACCACCTTGTCCTCGTGGGCACGCTTTTCCGCCTGGCTGAAGCGGGCGCCGGAAATCTGTGCATTGCGTGCGCCGTGGATATGGCTGAGCAGCAGGGCGGCGATGGCGAAGCGCTCGACGGTGGCCTCATCGGGCGGCACCGGACCGAAGCCATCGGGGTATTCCTCGGCGATGAAACCGGTCGACAGCCGCCCCTCGCGCCAGCGCGGATGCTGCATCAGCGCAGACAGGAACGGCAGGTTGTGGCCGATGCCTTCGACCTCGAACCGGTCCAGCGCATCGGCCATGGCATCAACGGCCTCAAGCCGGGTCGGCGCATGGGTGCACAGCTTGGCGACCATCGGGTCGTAGAACATCGAGATCTCCGAGCCCTCGGTGACGCCGGTGTCATTGCGGATGGTCACATCGCCGGTCTTGCCTTCCTGCGGCGGCCGGTAGCGGGTCAGCCGGCCGATCGAGGGCAGGAAGTTGCGGTACGGATCTTCGGCATAGAGCCGGCTTTCCACCGCCCAGCCGGTCAGCCTGATGTCGTCCTGGGCGAAGGGAAGTTTCTCGCCGGCAGCAACGCGGATCATCTGCTCGACCAGATCGACGCCGGTGATCAGCTCTGTCACCGGATGCTCGACCTGAAGCCTGGTGTTCATCTCCAGGAAATAGAATTTGCGGTTCTTGTCGACGATGAATTCGACGGTGCCGGCCGACTGGTAATCCACGGCCTTGGCCAGCGCCACCGACTGCTCGCCCATGGCTTTCCGCGTCGCTTCATCGAGGAAAGGCGAGGGCGCTTCCTCAACGACTTTCTGGTTTCGCCGCTGGATCGAGCATTCGCGTTCGCCCAGATAGATGGTGTTGCCAAAGCTGTCGGCAATCAGCTGGATCTCGATGTGGCGCGGCTCTTCGATGAATTTCTCGATGAAGATCCGGTCATCGCCGAATGAGCTGGCCGCTTCGGATTTCGAGCGGGAAAACCCCTCGCGCGCCTCGGCGTCGTTCCAGGCGATCCGCATGCCCTTGCCGCCGCCGCCGGCCGACGCCTTGATCATCACCGGATAGCCGATCCCGGCGGCGATCTCGGCGGCATGCGCCTCGTCGTCGATCAGCCCCATATGGCCCGGCACGGTGGAAACGCCGGCTTCGGCGGCGATCTTCTTCGAGGTGATCTTGTCCCCCATCGCCTCGATGGCTTTGACCTTCGGGCCGATGAAGGCGATGCCCTCTTTCTCCAGCGCCTCGCAGAACGAAGCCCGCTCGGAGAGAAACCCGTAGCCCGGATGCACGGCCTGGGCGCCGGTCTGCTTGCAGGCTTCGATGATCTTGCCGGGGATCAGATAGGACTGGTTGGCCGGCGGAGGTCCGATGTGCACGGCCTCGTCGGCCAGCCGCACATGTTCGGCATCGCGGTCGGCGTCGGAGTAAACCGCAACCGTCGCAATGCCCATGGCGCGTGCGGACTTGATCACCCGGCAGGCAATTTCACCGCGATTGGCGATCAGGATCTTGGAAAACATCACAGCGCCTCTCCCCCCTGGAGGGGGAGAAAGCCTTTTCCGGCATTTGCGCGGGCCATGCCCGGGCAAGTGCCTGGAAAAGGCAAGAGAGGGGGCCTAGCGTCCCGCTGCTGCCTGAATGATCTGCTCTGCGACCCCATCGATATTCTCCTGTATGTCCTCGTTCCAGAACCTCAGAGTTCTGAACCCCTTCATTCCAAAGTACCGATCCCGATCAGCATCGCTCTTCGAACCTGCGTGTTGCGACCCGTCCGCTTCCACGATCAGCTTATGGTCGTGGCAGACGAAGTCGCAGATATAGGGGCCGAGCGGCTCCTGCCTCTTGAACTTCATCCCGCCAAGCCTGCGCGCCCGAAGCAGCTGCCAGAGCGCATATTCAGCATCGGTTGGGTCCCGCCGCATGGACTTTGCGAATTTGCGCAGCCTGTCCCCGCTCAACCCAACCCCCTCTCTTGCAATTTCTGGCGTTTGGCCTGTGGCCAACCCACCGAAATTGCGTTCTCCCCCTCAAGGGGGGAGAGGAATTCCCCCTAAACCTCCAGCACATCCTCGAAGGCGGCGGGCATGCTTGCCCGCCCGACGCGCTCGTCAATCCGCAGCATGGCGGTATAGGACTGCGTATCGAAAGGCTCTTCGGCCGGCACGATCTCGCGCCCGAACAGCCAGCTGATCCGGCCCGCATCGAGATTGCCGCGCTCGAACGGCTCGTCGCCGAACCGGTGCCACAGCGCATGCAGAAACGCCATATCGGCAAGCTTTTCCGTCGGCGTCCGGTCGGCCATGCGGCGGCGGTTGATGATCGCCGTCACGCCGCGCGGATTGGCGCGGCGGATGGTGAACTGGAACCCCGTGCCGGGCAGGCCGGACGGGATTCCGCGGTGTTTGGTCATTTCAGGCAGTTTTGCCATCAGCCCTTGCCTTCATTCTGTGCGTCGAGCTTGTCCTGGGTGCGCAGCTCGAAATCGCTGGCGTCGTGGCGCTCGCGCAACTGTTCGGACGGCTCACCGAAGGAGCGGTTGACCATGCGGCCGCGCTTGACGGCGGGGCGGTCGGCAATCTGGTCGGTCCAGCGCTTCAGATTGGTGTAGATGCCGGTGTCGAGATAGGCCGCCGCATCGTTGTAGACATTGCCCTGCATCAGCGTGCCGTACCAGGGCCAGATCGCCATGTCGGCAATCGAGTACTCGGAACCGGCCATGAATTCATTGTCGGCGAGGCGCTTGTCGAGCACGTCGAGCTGGCGCTTGACCTCCATGGCAAAGCGGTCGATGGCATATTCGATCTTCATCGGCGCATAGGCATAGAAATGCCCGAAGCCGCCGCCCAGAAACGGGCCGGATCCCATCTGCCAGAACAGCCAGTTGAGCGCCTCGGTGCGCGCATGGTGTTCCTTGGGCAGGAAGGCGCGGAATTTCTCGGCGAGATAGAGCAGGATCGAGCCGCTTTCGAACAGCCGCGTCGGCTCCGGCGTCGAATGGTCAACCATCGCCGGGATCTTCGAATTCGGATTGACGTCGACAAAGCCCGAGCCGAACTGGTCGCCTTCGCCGATATTGATCAGCCAGGCGTCGTATTCCGCGCCGGAATGACCGGCTGCCAGCAGCTCCTCGAGCATCACCGTCACCTTGACGCCGTTCGGCGTTGCCAGCGAGTAAAGCTGCAACGGATGCTTGCCGACCTGCAGATCCTTCTGGCTGGTCGGGCCGGAAATGGGCCGGTTGATATTGGCGAAACGGCCGCCATTGCCCTGTTTCCATTCCCACACTTTCGCCGGTTCATAGCCGGCAGGCAGGTTGTTTTCAGGCGGGAACTTGTTTTCTTCAGTCATCAAATAGGGTCCTTGTTGGCGAGAAATGTCTCGCCACAGCATATAGGCCGGATGGCCGGCAATTGCAGCCGCCCTCCGCCCCGGACATCCGGTCAAATTGGCGTGAGCGCTCGCCGCCCGCCGCTTCAGCCAAGATAATCCGCATCTTCCACCTTCTCGAGCCAGTCCACCGCCACGCCATCAAGCGCTTCCTGAATGGCAATATGCGTCATCGCCACATCCGGAGAGGCGCCATGCCAGTGTTTTTCGCCGGGCTCGAACCAGACCACGTCGCCCGGCCGGATCTCCTCGACCGGCCCTCCCACGCGCTGGGCCCGCCCGAGTCCGGAGGTGACGATGATGGTCTGCCCCAGCGGATGCGTGTGCCGCGCCGTCCGTGCGCCCGGCTCGAAGGTCACTGCCGCCCCCTGAACCCGCCCCGGCGCTTCCGCCGCAAACAGCTTGTCGAGCCGAACCGTGCCGGTGAAGTAATCCTCCGGCCCCTTGCCCGATGGTGTCGACCCGGCGCGTGTGATCTTCATGGCTTGTTCCTTACTCTGCAGCTTCTGCGGGAGGGGTGGCACCGTGCGCCTTGCGGCCCTCAATCAAGCCGGTGACACTGAGATCCTCGTCGATGGCCGGCCAGTGGATGCCGTAGGGAGACAGCTCCACCTGGTTCAACTGTTCCGGAGTAGCGGTCAGCAGCCTTGGGTACCACCACAGCGGCGTGGTGATGATCACTCCGTCACCGAGCGTCACATGCAGATGCGTCGCGTCGCAAGTGACGCTCACCGGCTCCAGCCGCTCCAGGTCAACTTCCAAAGTGTTCATGCCATTTCTCCAGGAAATCAGTTCTGTTCTTTTCAGTCACCCGCAGCAAAGCTGCCAGGTCCTGTTCGGTGCAGCGCCGGTTGCGCGCTACCTCCACGCGATCTAGCCATATCTTAGCTTCTTTTCGGTCCTTTCGCACATGCACATGCGGTGGTTCGGCGTAGTCGAGGCTGTAGAATAGAAATTTCCAGCCTTTCCATTCGAACACCGTGGGCAAAGTGTTGGCTCCTCACAGCGGAATGTTGTCGTGTTTGCGCAGCGGCTGGGTGACTTTTTTGGTCTTCAGCATCTCGAAGGCGCGGACCACGCGGCGGCGGGTCGAGTGCGGCATGATCACCTCGTCGATGAAGCCGCGCTGGGCGGCGACGAAGGGGTTGGCGAAACGGTCCTCATAATCCGCCGTGCGCCGCGCGATCTTCTCCGGGTCGCCGAGCTCGGAGCGGTATAGGATCTCGGTGGCGCCCTTGGCGCCCATCACCGCGATCTGCGCCGTCGGCCAGGCATAGTTGACGTCTGCGCGAATGTGCTTGGATGCCATCACGTCATAGGCGCCGCCATAGGCCTTGCGGGTGATCACCGTAACCTTCGGCACGGTGGCCTCGGCATAGGCAAACAAGAGCTTGGCGCCATGCTTGATGATGCCGTTATATTCCTGGCCGACGCCCGGCAGGAAGCCCGGCACGTCGACCAGCGTCAGGATCGGGATGTTGAAGGCGTCGCAGAAGCGCACGAAGCGTGCCGCCTTCTTGGAGGAATCGATATCGAGGCAGCCGGCCAGCACCATCGGCTGGTTGGCGACGACGCCGACGGTCGAGCCGTTGAGGCGGATGAAGCCGCACAGAATGTTTTTGGCGTGGTTGGCCTGTATCTCGAAGAAATCGCCTTCGTCGCCGACCCGGGCGATGACTTCGCGCATGTCGTAGGGCTTGTTCGGATTGTCCGGGATCAGTGTGTCGAGCGCATTCTCGATCCGGTCGGGCGCGTCGGCGGTCGGGATCACCGGCGGAGTCTCGCGGCTCGACAGCGGCAGGAAATCGAACATCCGGCGGATCTCGATCAGTGCCTCGACGTCATTGTCATAGGCGCCGTCGGCCACGGATGATTTCTTCGTATGGGTAGAAGCGCCGCCGAGTTCTTCCGCGGTGACGATCTCGTTGGTCACGGTTTTCACCACGTCGGGGCCGGTGACGAACATGTAGCTGGTGTCTTTCACCATGAAGATGAAGTCGGTCATCGCCGGCGAATAGACCGCGCCGCCGGCGCAGGGGCCCATGATCACCGAGATCTGCGGGATCACGCCCGAGGCCTGCACATTGCGCCAGAACACTTCGGCATAACCGCCGAGCGAGGCGACGCCTTCCTGGATGCGGGCGCCGCCGGAATCATTCAGCCCGATCAGCGGCGCGCCGTTCTGCACGGCGAGATCCATCACCTTGCAGATCTTCTCCGCATGGGTCTCCGACAGCGAGCCGCCGAAGACGGTGAAATCCTGGGAAAACACATAGACCGGGCGGCCATTGATGGTGCCCCAGCCGGTGATCACCCCGTCACCGGGAAACACCTGGGCTTCCATGCCAAAATCGGTGCAGCGATGGGTCTTGTACATGTCGTATTCCTCGAACGATCCCTCGTCGAGAAGCACGTCGAGCCGTTCGCGCGCCGTCAGCTTGCCCTTGGCGTGCTGCGCGTCGATGCGGTGCTGGCCGCCGCCAAGCCGGGCCTGTTCGCGCCGGTGTTCAACCTCTTCGATAATTTCCCGCATCACAGGCCTCCCTTTTTGGCAATCATCGCCCATGTTGCCGGAAATACAATCGCTGCCAAGGCTGCTTT
>CAXBIE010000136.1:0-9613 GCA_963975635.1 uncultured Hoeflea sp.
GAAGGCCCGTCGCTCGGCGAAGGCAAGAAATCGGTCGCCATCGAGCTGATCATCCAGCCGCGCGACCGCACCCTGACCGAAGAGGACCTCGACAAGCTGGCGAAATCCGTCATCGCCAATGTCGAGAAATCCTCCGGCGGCGTGCTCAGGGGCTAACTGCACGAGCACCCGGTTTCGGGCTTGCTGAGACACAGGCATAATCAGACGGCGCTCCTTGTTTCAGGGAGCGCCGCTTTTGTTTCAGGTGATCACTGCCTTGCCGTAAGCGGTCAGTGCGCCAGCATCTCCCCGACGATATCATCCGCTGTCATGTCTGATGGATAATATGTCGGCCAGTTGGTGAGTTCTTCCAGCAGGGCGGCGCGATCATCGCCGAAGTAGAGATGAAAGTGACCCGCCTTGGTGGGAGCAATGGCGTGGTCGCTGAACTGGATGAACATCGGTGCAGCGTCATCGCCGGTAGTCTTCTTGAAGATGTAGCGCACGCCGCGATTGCCCTTTGGGTAGGTCAGGGTCTCATGGCTGTCGGAAACATAGTGGGCCTGTGCGGGATTGCCGTCTTGGTAAAATGTCAGAATGTTGCCATCGATAACGATGCGCTCGACATTCGTTTTGTAACCGGTCTCGTAATAGGCGCGGTATTCCTCGGCTGTTTTATCGCCCGTTTCGGCCTTTTGGGCCAATACCGGCGCAAGCGATCCGTCCAGCAAATAGGGGTAGACGGATTGCCAATCTCCTCCCCAGTCTGAAAGTGTCCGGGCCTTGACCTGGCTGTCCTCGAAATAGCCTCGATAGACGTCATCGCTTGTCCCGGAGGCGTGGGCGTGGCTGTGGCTTTTGTCAGAAGCGGCCTCTGCCGTTCCGCCTGTCAGCACCGTTGCCGCCATCAGGAACGCGCAAGCAATCCCGAAACTCCTGCCGTACCGGTCCATGAAAGTGTCTTGCATATTTGGAACCTCGATTTGTGGAAGATAACTCTTCACCTTAAAACGATACGTCATGTAATAACGTAACATCTCCCACTACCGCTGGTGACGCGGCTTTGCAAGTCCCTTGCAGGAATTTGCGATTCAGGCGTCCCGGATCCGAGGCGCAGTCGTTACCGGTGCAACAAGAAAACGCGCCGGTGCACCATCAATTGGCCGCGGGCCCTTGCCGAATCCGTGTGGGAAATTGCATTCTGCCGGAACCACAAAGGGCGGCGGAGCGTAGTGCGTATCATGAACCTCATTCTCAACTCAGACAGCTACAAATACTCGCATTTCGCGCAGTATCCGCCCGAAACCGCGGCGATTTCGGCCTATATCGAGGCCCGGCCCGGCGGCAAGCATGATCATGTGCTGTTCTTCGGGCTGCAGATGTTCCTCAAGGACTATCTCTCCCGCAAGATCACCATGGCCGATGTCGACGAGGCCGAGGAAATGATCACCGCCCACGGTCTGCCGTTTCACCGCGAGGGTTTCGAAACCATCGTCACCCGTCATGACGGCCATTTCCCGCTGCTGATCGAGGCGCTGCCCGAGGGCATGGTTGCACCCACCGGCACGCCGCTGGTGCAGGTCAGGAACACCGACCCGGATTTCTTCTGGCTGCCGACCTTCATCGAGACCGCCCTTCTGCGCGCGGTCTGGTATCCCTCCACGGTTGCCACCGTCTCGCACGGGGCGCGCCAGATCATCGCCGCCTCGCTGGAGCGCACCTGTGATGCGCCGGATGACGTGCTGCCTTTCCGCCTGCATGATTTTGGCGCCCGCGGCGCCACATCGCTGGAGCAGGCAGGCATCGGTGGCGTCGCCCATCTCGTCAGTTTCATGGGCACCGACACGGTCAGCGCGCTGGTCTATGCGCGGCGCTTCTATCACGAGCAGATGGCGGGTTTCTCCATTCCCGCCGCCGAGCACTCGACCATGACCAGCTGGGGCGAGGACCGCGAAACCGAAGCCTACCGCAACATGCTCACCCAGTTCGCCGGACCCGGCAAGCTGGTCGCCGTCGTTTCTGATTCCTATGATCTCTATCGCGCCGTGAAGACCATTTGGGGCGAGGAGCTGAAGGCCGAAGTCGAGGCCTCGGGCGGCACGCTGGTGGTCCGCCCCGATTCGGGCGACGCCACCCGGGTGCCGGTCGACACGGTGCAGATGCTCGGCGAAATCTTCGGCTTTTCGATCAACGCCAAGGGCTACAAGGTGCTCAATCCGGCGGTGCGGGTGATTCAGGGCGATGGTGTCACCCCGGAAACCATCCGGCTCATTCTCGGCCGCCTTGAGGATAAGGGATGGTCGGCTGAAAACATCGCCTTCGGCATGGGGGCAGGCCTGCTGCAGAAGGTCAATCGCGACACGTTGCGCTTTGCCATGAAGGCCAATGCCCGGCTTGACGATGACGGCCAGTGGCACGGCATCAACAAGAACCCCAAGACGGATCCCGGCAAGGCGTCAAAACGCTACCGTCAGGCGGTTGTGCGCGAAAACGGCAAACTGTTGGCCATGCCGCTCAAGGACATTGGCGAGCGCGAGAACCTGCTGCAACCGGTCTGGCAGGATGGGGAACTGCTTGTCGACTGGACATTTGCCGAGATCCGCGAACGCGCCGCATCAAACAAGTAACGCGCGGCATTGGCGCTTTGAACAGCGCCAAGGGCTTTACACATCCGGCCCCGGACCGAACACGAAACGGGAATAGCCAAGATAGGCAAAGGTGGTGGCTGAGCCTGAACCGAAGATCACCGCCACATAGGGAGACAGGCTGGGCAGAATCAGCAGCAGACCCGAATAGACCGAATAATTGATCAGTGTGGAGATCAGGCCGACGCTGCCATAGCGAACGCCTTCGGCAGCCACTTTCCGGTGCGAAGCGCCAAAGGTGAAGGTGCGATTGATGAGATAGGTGCACACCAGCGCCGCTCCGATGGCCGGCGCCCGGGCGCTGAACGGATCAAGCAGTTTGACCTCGAGAAGCAGCCAGAGCACGCCCATATCCACCACAAATCCGATAGCGCCCGCAAACAGGAAGAATGTAAGTTTTTTCATGAAGCGGATTTCGGCTTTCGGTTTGGTGGTCAGGGCTCGGCCTGACCGGAGGCATGCAAGTCCTCGCTTACAATCCCGCCGGGGTCAACCCGCACCGGTGCCGCAGGTGCCGGGGCAGGACGTCAGATCTTGCTGAGCCGCTCAATTGTCAATTTTTGTTCTTATCCCTTCAATCTCCGTGCAAATGCAACCCGGCTGTTGACATAACCCGCATCAAGCGGGCTTGAATGGCCGCTGATTGGCGGCGCCGGAGACCAGTGCTGCATACCGCATATTGGGAGAAAAACATGTTTCGATGGGGAATTTTATCAACCGCCAAGATCGGCCGTGATCACGTGATCCCGCAACTGCAGGATTCGGAGAACGGCGTGGTTACGGCGATCGCCAGCCGGGATCATGCCCGCGCCCGCGCGGTGGCCGACCGGTTCGGCGTGCCGTTGGCGTTTGCCTCCTATGAGGAGCTTCTGGCGTCTGATCAGGTTGATGGCATCTACATCCCCTTGCCTACTTCGCAGCATATCGAATGGGCGATCAAGGCGGCTCAGGCCGGAAAGCACGTGCTGTGCGAAAAGCCGATTTCGCTGCATGCCGGTGAAATCGCACCGCTGATCGCCGCCCGCGACGCCAACAAGGTGCTGGTCAGCGAAGCCTTCATGGTCACCTATCATCCACAGTGGCACAAGGTTCGCGCGTTGATCTCCGAGGGCGCCATTGGCCGACTGCGCCACGTCCAGGGCGCTTTCAGCTATTACAACACCGACCCCTCCAACATGCGCAACGATGCTTCGCTCGGCGGCGGCGGATTGCCCGATATCGGCGTCTACCCGACGGTCGCAACCCGGTTCTCGACCGGCAAGGAGCCGTTGCGGGTTCAGTCAACGGTGGAGATGGATCCGGATTTCGGAACCGATCGCTATGCCAGCGTCAAGGCCGAGTTCGACGGATTCGAAATGAGTTTTTACTGCTCCACCCAGATGGCGGCCCGCCAGCTCATGGTGTTCCATGGCGACGATGGATATATCGAGGTTACCTGCCCGTTCAACTCCGGCGACTACGGTCACCCGACTGTGATTGTCGACAGCCGGGGCCATGATCAGGCCACCACCTTCCGGTTTGGCGGCGTGCGCCAGTACAGGCTTCAGGCCGAGGCTTTTGCCCGCAAGGCAGGCGGTAGCGACGACGAGGTCTTTCCGCTTGAGGATTCGGTGCGCAATCAGAAATTCATCGATGCCGTTTATCGCGCCGCAAAGCATGATGGCTGGGAGACTGTCTGACAGATATGCTTGAGCGGACCATCCCGTCATCAAGGCGCCGGTTTGCAACGGACGAAGGCCTCATGTAAGCACGTTGCCGGTTCTGTTCGCTCTCGGGTGAATCAGTGATGCAATCCAAGTATTTGTTATATATAGACAAATACTTGGATTCTCCGGGTGGCGGCTATTCAATTCGATCAAATGACAGGGCGAGCAAAGACATGAACCGGGAACAGACCAACAGGATCAGGTTTGTCATCGAGGAACTGCTGCCGCCGATTCTGCGCGATTCGGTCCTGTTTACAGGGCTGGCCCGCATGGTCTGGGGCAAGCACATCGACAAGCTGGCGGACTTTCGCATCCGTGCTCCGTTTCTGACATCGGAAGAATATGAGGCGCTCTATACCAGGCATCCGCGGGTTCATGATGAAACCGACAACTCCGGGGCCTGTATCGATGAAATCGCTGCGGATCTGACCGGCGACAGCATTTGCGATGTCGGCTGCGGTACCGGGTATCTGCTCAGGAGCCTGGCGCAGCGCCGCAATGAAACGCCGCGCCGCTATGTCGGCGTGGATTTTGTCATCCCCGAACATTTCAGCGAAGAGGGCATCGAATTCATCAAAGCTCCGATTGAGCAGCTGCCTTTTTCAGATGGCGAGTTCGACACGGTCATCTGCACGCACGTGATCGAGCATATTCTTGATTACCGGCAGGCGCTTGCCGAGTTGCGGCGCGTTGCCCGGAAGCGGGTGATCATTGTGGTGCCGCGCGAGCGGGAGGCGATCTACACGTTCAACCCGCACTTCAATTTCTTCCCCTACAAGCACAGTTTCCTGCGCGCCATCCAGCCTCTCAAGCATCAGTTCAAATGCATCGACATCGGCCGTGACATCTATTTCATGGAAGACAGGACCGCCCCGTTATGATGAAAACCTCGACACTGGCCGGTGTCATCGCCGTGCCGCTTGTCATTTCGATTGGACAGATTCTGTTCAAGCGGTCGAGCCAGGCGCTGAGTGGTCCGGGTGGCCCGCTTTGGGGACTGATCACCAGTCCGCATTTCTGGATTGCTTTGGTGATGTACGGACTGGCAACCGTGGCGTGGGTGTTCGTCATCCGCGACATGCCGATCGGCCGCGCCTACATGTTTATGGCGCTGTCCTATCTCTATATTCCATTGCTGTCGCTGGTTTTTCTGTCCGAATCGATCTCCACCACCCAAATCATGGGCGCACTCATTATCTGCGTCGGGATCGTTGTCAGCGGCCTCAAGGTCTGATTTGTGTTTGCGGCCCATTGCGTCCTGCAAAGCGTATCTGTTGGCTCTGCATCACTTTGAAACACAGCGAGCATGTCCACCGCTTCGATGAAACGCACGCGAATGCGATTGGCACTAGGCGAGTTTGCGCGGTTTCCTGACAAAACTGTCGGTCTGCGTCGGCAGGGGCGCTAGATCGAGACGGTTGCGCGGCGCCGCTGTGATCGACATGTAGTGAAAATGCTTTTGCTCAGCTCGTCCCCGGGCCACCGAATCCAGGATTACGCCAGCCGAAAAGATCATCAGGGCCATCATCATCAGCGCCATGGCAAGCACCCATGTCGGCATCCGCGTCACCAGACCGGTGTTGAAATACTCGGCGAGCACCGGCGCCATGAACAGCATCGATATGCCGGCGGTAATGCCGCTGAGATAACAGAAAAACGTGAAAGGCCGGGTTTCCTTCATCAGCATGGCGAACATCCAGAGGATCTTCGCCCCGTCCTTGAAGGTTGATAGTTTGGAGTGAGAGCCTTCCGGCCTGCGTCCGTAATCAAGCGCCAGTTCGGTGACCGGCAGTTTCAGCACCGAGGCGTGCACGCTCATTTCGGTTTCGATTTCAAATCCGCCGGAAACGGCAGGAAAGCTCTTGGCGAAACGGCGGGAGAAAGCCCGGTAGCCGGAAAAGATGTCGGTGAAATCCTTGCCGAAAATACCCTGGTACAGCGTGTTGAAGATCGAGTTGCCGAAAGCGTGGCCCCGCCGCCCGGCATCATCGGTGACGCCGCGGCGCGTACCGACAACCATGTCACAACGCTCGGTCAGCAGGGTGCGGATCAGTTCCGGGCCGTCATCCGGCGCATAGGTGCCGTCGCCGTCCGCCATCAGGTAGATGTCGGCCTCGATGTCTGAAAACATCCGGCGCACCACATGGCCTTTGCCCTGGCGCGGCTCGCGCACCACGATCGCGCCGGCAAGAGCCGCGCGCAGCGCCGTCTGATCTTTCGAATTGTTGTCATAGACGTAGATCCGCGCACTCGGAATCGCCGCACGAAAGCCTGCCACCACCTCGCCGATGGTTGCGGCTTCATTGTAGCAGGGCAGCAGCACCGCGATGTCGAGGCCTTCAAGCAAACCGTCCGTCATGGGAATCCCCGTTGGTTACGGGCCAGGTTCGCCCGTCGCTTTACTATTTCTTGAGAAGGTTAAGGCTAGGTTGAATGTCTCGGAAAAAAGCCAAGCGTTGGAGTACCCAGTGACCAATACCAGCCCTGTCACCGGTGAAGCCGGTATCGCAGCCGCAGGCATGGTCGACCGGCCACGCCACCTTTCGCCGCTTGCACCGCTTCATCTGCCGGTTCTTGTGACATTTCTAGTTCTCGTTATTGCCACATCCGTGATGCACTTCGCCACTTACGTTGATTACATTGGCGCCGACAATGACGATGTCATGCGGCTGATGGAGGTGAGGGATCTGCTTGGCGGCCAGGGCTGGTTTGATCTCAATCAGTACCGCCTCGGCCTCGAAGGTGGCACGCTGATGCACTGGTCGAGACTGATCGACCTGCCGATCGCCAATCTGATCATGCTGTTTTCCCTGTTCATGAGCCCGGGCATGGCGGAAGCCTCCGCCCTGTTTGTCTGGCCGTTGCTCACCACATTGCCGGTTTTCTACGCCGTGGCATTGGGCGGTGGCATTCTGGCTGGGGTGCCCGGCCGAATGATCGCGCTCACGCTGGCCTTTCTCTTCGTGTTTGGGGGTAACCGCTTTCAACCCGGCGCTATCGACCACCACAATGTTCAGCTGGGTCTGGTCAGCATCATCGCCGCTTGCCTGATCCTGCCTGGGCGCCCGCCTGTTGCCCATGCAATCGCCGGTTTGGCTGCCGCGCTCGCCATTGCCATCGGAGTGGAGACCACGCCGCATATTATCGTCGCCTGCCTCATCGTCGCGGTCCAGTGGCTCTGGCTCGGCAAGGACATGAAAGCCTCGGCTTCAGCGTTTGCGCTGACCATGGCAGCCGCCTTGACAGCCGTGTTCTTTCTCACCGTTCCACCGGCGCGCTACAGTCAGGTTGCCTGTGACGCCCTGTCGACCGGGTTCTATGCGCTCGGTGTGGTTGGCGCAGGCAGTTTTTATCTTGCTGTTGCGGCAACCTCCCACAGGGAGTTTACATCCCGCCTGACAACGCTGGGGCTTGCCGGTGCCGCCACGCTGGGTGCCACGCTGCTGATCGCGCCGCAGTGCCTTGCAAATCCGCTCTCAACGCTCGACCCGCTATTGGTCAGCATGTGGCTCAACAGTGTCAGCGAAGCCCAGTCGATTGCGGCGCAAATCTCTCAGGAGCCGTGGACCGTTGCAGGATTTTACCTGGTGCCGGTGCTGGCAATGGGCCTGTGCGCGCGCCGTATTTACCAGCGCCGCAACATACATGCCTACGGTGTGTTGCTGGCGTTGCTGGCGGTGTCCTGGGCCATCGCCCTGGTGCAGGTTCGCGGCGCGGTATTTTCCAACATGTTGTCGGCCATTCCCATGGCGGCACTTGTCGCCGAGACGCGTGCGCGTGCCAATGCCGATCAGAAGAACCTGCGCAAAGGCCTGGTCTTCGCAGGCTCCGCACTGGCCGCCGTTCCCTTTATCTGGGCCTTGTCCGGGGTGCTTTTGTCGATGGGTGTGAACAAGGTGTCAGGCGAAGAGGTTGGCAGTCTTCCCATGCAGGAAGAAATGACCTGCACCGATGCGCAGGCCATGCAGGCATTGGCCCTTGAACCGGCCGGTGTGGTGGCTTCGCCTTCCAATATCGGAGCTCATATCCTGCGCTTTACGCCGCATCGTGTGCTGGCTGCTCCCTATCACCGCAATCAGGGTGGCATGCTCACAGAACTGCATGCTGCAATGGCAAGTCCAAAGGACGCGGTCAAGTTCCTGCGCGGTGCCGGCGTGACGCTCGTGGCCTTCTGCGGCACCGATCCGCAGGTCGGCAGCGTCACCAAAGTCGCCCCAGACGGGTTCTATGCGCAGCTGGGCAAGGGTCGCGTACCATCATGGCTTGAGCCGATCGCTGGAACGCAAGACAAACCCTTGCAGTTGTTTCGCGTCAAGCCGTGAGGCGGGGCGGGCGATTGTCCGCCGCTTGAGTGTGTGAATGCCGGGGCGAGACGTATTCCTGGCGGGGTCATGCGCCCACAAAGCTGCCGCTGTTTGAGGGTATCGGTTCACTTTGCCCGGGAGGCCGATTCCGCGTGAGCCCCGGATGCTTTAGTCTGGCGCAAGCCGGGTTGGCTATTTGCTGTGCCTGTGAGCCTGGAGATCCATCCCATGAACGCCCTCAGTTGTCTTGTGACAGGTGCCCGCCGATCCGCAACCATTGCCTTGGTGCTGGTTCTGGCAATTGCCGGTGCGACATCCCCCGCGGCTGCCGACCAGCCTGCCAAACAGATTTTCGGTGCGGCGAAGCTGCCTGCGGCTCTTCCGGCGAGCCCGATCGGATTTTACTCCAAGGGATGTCTGGCCGGCGGCATTGCCATTCCCGCTGATGGCCCGACCTGGCAGGCGATGCGGTTGTCACGCAATCGCCGCTGGGGCCACCCGGATCTGATCTCGCTGGTTGAAAAGCTCTCGCGTGAGGCCGCCGCCCAGGACGGTTGGCCCGGGCTTCTGGTCGGCGATATTGCACAGCCGCGCGGCGGCCCGATGCTTTCGGGACACGCTTCGCATCAGGTCGGTCTCGATGCCGATGTCTGGTTGACGCCGATGCCGGCGCGAACCCTATCTGCGGCTGAACGCGAAAACCTCTCTGCGACGTCGATGCTCAAGAAGAATACGCTGTTTGTCGATGACAAGGTCTGGACATCCGCGCACGCCAGACTGCTGATGCGCGCGGCGAGCTATCCTGAAGTCGAGCGGATTTTCGTGCATCCCGGTATCAAGAAGAAACTGTGCGACAGCTGGACCGGTAACCGGGCTGCCATGAGCAAGATCAGGCCCTATTACGGGCACCATTATCATTTCCACATTCGCATCAAATGTCCTCCTGGCGCCACCGGTTGCAAATCCCAGACTCCGCCTT
>CAXBIE010000137.1:0-9539 GCA_963975635.1 uncultured Hoeflea sp.
AATGGTCCGGCCCGAGCGGCCACGCGGCGGCTTGAGCGGATGATTGGGATCTTCATGCTGCGCCACCAGGTAGAATTCGATCTCCGGCGCCACCACCGGCTTCCAGCCGCGCGCCGTATAGAGCTCGACCACCTGCTTGAGCACATTGCGCGGCGTGTAGCTGACCGGGTCGCCCTTGGTGGTGACCATGTCGCAGATCACCTGCGCGGTCGGGTCGGTTTCCCACGGCACCACCGAAAGGGTGGAAAGATCGGGAACCAGCTTGAGGTCGCCATCGAGCGGGTCATAGCGGAACTCGCCGGTTTCCTCGGGATACTCGCCCGAGATCGTGTGCCGGAACACCGCCGACGGCAGCGACAGCGAGGTGTTGGAGGTGAATTTCGACGAGGGCATCATCTTGCCGCGCGCCACACCGGCGAAATCCGGCGTTATGCATTCGATATCCTCGATGCCGCGAACCCGCAGCCACTCGGTTGCCTGGGTCCAGTTTTCAACGCCGCGCTTGGTATCGAGGAACTTGGGCGCAGCGGCCTGCGCCGGTTTAGCTGAAGCCGGTTTGCCGGACTTGCGGGATGCCATAAATCACCATGGGTTAGCTGAGAATGCTGTGATCATAGAGGTTTTCTGGCGCTGCGCCAGTCACCGCGAAGAGTGCGGCACCGGGTCGCGCGCGCCTTGAAGGCGTTTGCCCGCAGCAACCGGTCATGGCTCCTGCAACATCACATATATGACGCGTTATCGGTGGGGATCACTGTGGTGGCGCCCAGCATCCCCGCAGTGGAGGGCCGGGTCATCACCATCAGTAATGGAAATGCATGGATTTGCAGATTACCAGGAGCGGACGTCCATCACATGCTCACGATGGGCCGGATGGCTACTGAAGACGTAGATACGATGCAGTTCCTTCTCGGAAATCATCCGCAGAAAACGCACTTCGACGGTGTTGTTGGTGTAGGTGCGTGTCAGGACACAGCCGATGCTGGAAATGCGTGCCTCGGGAATATTGAGGCAGAACTCCTGCGGCACCTTGAACTGGGTGAGGATGCCCAGAACCGCACTGCTCAGCGAAATGCCGATCAACTGGCAGCGCCGCGACGCCATGTGCATGACGCCCTTCTCTGTGTACTCGATGCGCGCGTCGTTCATTGTTTCCTCCATCCTGAACCGCACTTCGCGGTCGTACATGAAGGATTCTTCGCGCTTCAGATAGTTTGTCCCCGAAACAGCCACTGCACTTTCCCCTTGCTTCTGGCCCCTCTTTGATCCGGCCGGCTTTGACTGAGAGTTATGATAGACGGGGAAGTTTAATGGAAGGTGTCTCCGCGGCGCCATAACACCCTGAATTTGCATGATTAGGCTCTCCTAATCTTACCTCTGAGGCCGGAATGACATAACCGATGCAGCCCGTGTGGCATGGACGACAAACCCCGCTTGGGGTTGTCTCAGGCAGGCTTTTTCATGCGTTCCAAAGATCGCACATTGCAAAAAAAGCCCCGTCCGGAAGGATGGGGCTTTTGCTTTGCCGGCATGAGAGCACGCACGGTAGATGTGAAACGCCCTAAAAGCGGTAGCTGTTGCCGTCGGCATCAAACAGATGCAGCTTGGCCCGGTCTGCGGTGAATCGCAGCTTGTCGCCGCGATTGACATTCTGATGGCCGGGCAGCTTGGCAATGATCGGCTCGCCGTCCGTGAGGTCGTCGACATAGAGAAGCGTGACTTCGCCGAGCGCCTCGACAATCGACACGGTTCCCTCGAACAGGAAATCCTCGCCCGTGGTTGCCACCAGATCTTCCGGCCGCACGCCAAAGGAGGCTTTCTTGCCCTGGTCCGTATCCGGCACCGCGATGCCGGTGTCGACGGCTTTGCCACCGGCAACAGCGAGCGTGGCACTGGAGCCGGCCTTTTCGATTGTACCGGGTATGATGTTCATCGCCGGAGAGCCGATGAACTGTGCGACGAACAGGTTCTTCGGGCGGTCATAGAGCTCCATCGGCGGGCCAACCTGTTCGATGTAACCGGCCGAAAGCACAACAATCCTGTCAGCCAATGTCATCGCCTCGACCTGGTCGTGGGTGACGTAGATCATCGTTGTGTCCGGCATCGATTCATTGAGCTTGGCGATTTCGATGCGGGTGGCGACACGCAGCGCGGCATCGAGATTGGACAGCGGCTCGTCGAACAGGAACACTTTCGGATCGCGGCAGATGGCGCGGCCGATGGCGACGCGCTGACGCTGTCCGCCCGACAGCGCCTTGGGCAGACGGTCGAGATAGGGGCCGAGCTGCAGGATTTCGGCGGCGGACTGAACCCGTTTGTCGATCTCCTCATTGCTTTGGCCGGCAATGCGCAGGCCGAAGGCCATGTTGTCATAGACCGTCATGTGCGGATACAGCGCATAGGACTGGAACACCATGGCGATGCCGCGCTTGGACGGCGGCACGTCATTGACCACCATGCCGTCGATTTCCAGTGTTCCGCCGGTGATGTCCTCCAGCCCGGCGATCATCCGCAACAAAGTGGATTTGCCGCAGCCCGAGGGACCGACAAAGACGATGAACTCGCCCTGCTGGATTTCAAGATCAACGCCGTGAATCACCTTGACGGCGCCATAGGACTTCTTGAGGCCCTGAAGTTTCAAACCGGCCATGCTGTCTCCTCCCCTAACGCCTGAATTGGCCTCACCCGAGCCTGGCGAAAAAAGCATCGTAAGGTGATATTTCGATCGTATCGGGACGCAGGAATCCCGAAAATCCGTGACCATCGAGTTGTTCCAGCCCACCGGGCGGACGGTCGATGACCTGGATCTCCTCGCTGAGATTGAACGCGCAGAATATGGCTTCGTTGCCATCGCGGCGGATCATCGAGAGCACCGAGTCTCCAGTGTCGACAAACTCGAGACTGCCCTTGGCCAGAGCCGGATGCATGCGGCGGAATGCCAGCAAACGCCGGTAGTGATTGAGCATCGAGGCCTGGACGTGGTCCTGCGCATCGACGGCCAGATGGCGATGTTCGGGCGGAACCGGGAGCCATGGCTGGCCGACGGTGAAGCCGGCGCTTTGATCGTGCTCCGACCAGACCATCGGTGTGCGGCAGCCGTCGCGGCCCTTGAAATCGGGCCAGAACTGGATGCCGTAAGGATCCTGCAGATCCTCAAAGGCCAGATCGGCTTCGGTCAGGCCAAGCTCCTCGCCCTGGTAGAGACAAATCGATCCGCGCAGCGAGATGATCAGCCCGGCAAGCAGCCGCAGATAGCGTTCGCGGTCATTGACGTTGTCACCCCATCTTGTGGCATGGCGGACAACATCATGGTTGGAAAAGGCCCAGCAGGCCCAGCCTTCGGGGGCTGCCGCCATGAAATCCGACATCACGGAGCGGACGCGCTCGACGGTGACCGGTACGCTCGAGAGGAACTCGAAGGCATAGCACATGTGCATCTTGTCATTGCCGGATGTGTAGTCGGCAACGATCTGCAATCCGATCTGGGCGTCACCAACCTCACCGACCGCGGTGGTGCCGGGGTACTCATCGAGAAGCGAGCGGAAGCGCCTGAGGAAATCGAGGTTTTCCGGTCGGTTCTTGTCGTAGACGTGGAGCTGATGATTGTAGGGATTGACCGCAGGCGCGATGGAATCGTTGCGCAGTTCCTTGGCCAGCGGCGGGTTGTCGCGCAACTCCTGATCATGAACATAGAAATTGATGGTATCAAGCCGGAAGCCGTCGACGCCGCGATCGAGCCAGAAGCGCACGACATCAAGCAGGGCCTGGCGGACCTCCTCATTGTGGAAGTTCAGATCGGGCTGCGAGGTGAGGAAATTGTGCAGGTAATATTGCTCACGCTTTCCGTCCCACTGCCAGGCCGAACCGCCGAAGATCGACAGCCAGTTGTTGGGCGGTGTGCCATCCGGTTTGGGCTCTGCCCAGACATACCAGTCCGATTTCGGATTATCACGGTCCATGCGGCTTTCGACAAACCAGGGATGCTGGTCGGAGGAATGGGAGAGAACCAGATCGATGATGATCCTGATGCCATGATCATGGGCGACCCGGACCAGATGATCGAAATCACCCAGGGTGCCGAACATCGGATCGACATTGGTGTAGTCCGACACGTCGTAGCCGAAATCCTTCATCGGCGAGGTGAAGAACGGCGAGATCCAGATTGCGTCGACGCCGAGCGAGGCGATATAGCCGATGCGATCGGCAATGCCGATCAGATCGCCGATGCCGTCGCCGCTGGTGTCCTGATAGGATCGCGGGTAGACCTGATAGATCACCCCGCCACGCCACCAGTCGGCATCAGGAACTATCTCGGCGCCGGTCTGCAGCCGCTTGCCGGCGAGAGTCATGGTTTTCATTAAAGCCTCGTTATTTGACCGAGCCGGCCAGAAGGCCGCGCACGAGATATTTCTGCATGGCGAAGAACACCACAAGCGGGACTGCTATCGACACGAAGGCCGATGTTGCAAGGATTTCCCAATTGCCGCCACGGGTGCCGAGCAGTTCGACGATCTGCTTGGTCATGACCGTGGTCTCGCCAGTGGAATCGATAAGAAAAACCAGCGCAACCAGCAGGTCGTTCCAGGTCCAGAGAAACTGGAAGATGGCGAATGACGCCAATGCGGGGAATGACAGCGGCAGGATGATCTTGACGAAGATCTGGAAATCGGTGGCGCCGTCAACCCGGGCGTTCTCGATGATGTCGCGCGGCAGGCCGACCATGTAATTGCGCAACAGATAGATCGCCAGCGGCAGGCCGAAGCCGGTGTGGGCCAGCCAGACGCCGAGATAGCCCTTGCCGATACCGATGTCATTGTGCAGCCGCAGAAGCGGGATCAGCGCCAGTTGCAACGGCACCACCAGCAGGCCGACAACGGCGGCAATCAGCAGCGAGCGCCCCGGAAACCGCATCCAGGCCAGCGCATAAGCCGCAAAGGCGGCAATGACGATGGGAATGATGGTGGCAGGAATGGTCACCGTGAGCGTGTTGAAGAAGGCCTTGGCCATGCCCTCGCGATTGCTCGGGTCAAACAGCACATAACGGTAGTTCTCAAACGTGAACTCCGGCGGCGCTTCCGCAGTGGTGAAGACGCGCGGCAAGCGGCTGTCGCCAAAGCTTTGAGGGGCCGACAGACGGAATGCGCCATCAGCGGCGACCGTCAGACGTGCGCCGTCACCGACGTCGACCTCATCGCCGGGCACATAGGCCTCGGGCTCACGCGAACTCGTTCCCCAGCGGCTGATGATCACATCGTCGGCTTCGAAGAGATTGCCCTGAATGACGAAACTGCCGCCTTCGCTGGTCTCGTCTCCCTCGATGCGGATCGCCGGGCGTTGACGTTCCTGTGTGAACATGGAGGCCCACCAGCCGGTATTGGCGATCTGGTCGGCGGTGCGGAAGGACGACACGAACAGGCCGACGGTGGGGAAAAGCCACAACGCCACGAGAAGTACAACCGAGATGTGAACAGCCCAGACGAGAGGCGATTTTTTTGATGATCGTGCTTGCATCCCCACCTCCCCTAGCGCGTTTCTTTGCGTGCGTTGTAAACATTCCAGACCAGAATCGGCGTGACCAGCAGCATGATGATCATGGCGCTGGCTGAACCGACACCCCAGTCATTGGCCCGGAACAGCTTGTCATACATGTAATTGGCAAGAACCTGGGTTTCCCACTGCCCGTTGGTCATGGCGAACACAATGTCGAACACCTTGAGCACCACGATGGTGATGGTTGTCCAGACAACGACGATGGTGCCCATGATCTGTGGCACCTTGATGCGGAAGAAAATCTGGAACGGGTTGGCGCCGTCAATGACGGCAGCCTCGATGGTCTCCTCGGGAATGCCGCGCAGCGCGGCGGAGAGAATAACCATGGCAAAACCGGTCTGGATCCAGACCAGAACAGCCATCAGAAAGATCGAATTCCAGAACGGAATGGTCAGCCAGGTTTGCGGCTCGCCATAGGGCAGCGTGGCGCCGGCAAGTGAGACCACAGCCCCCAACGACAACCAGACCAGCCAGACGGCGACAAGCGCCAGAGCGCCGCGCATGACAAGGCCCCACCAGGGAGTGGCGGAATGGCTGTGGCCGCCGCGCAAGAACGAGCGTGCGATCCGGTAGACGCCATAGGCAAGGAAGGCGGAGAAAACGATCAGCACCAGAGCTGGCAGGATCTTGAGCATCAGAAGCGAGAACGAGCCGCCGTCAAATCCGAGCCAGACCGCATTGAGAACGCCGATCTGGTCCTTGCCGGCGGGGCGCGTGTCATAGACCAGTTTCCAGATCACCGCAGCGCCAACGAAGGAGATTGCCATCGGCATGAAGATCAGCGATTTGGCGATGTTGCCCCATCCGATGCGATCGGTCAGCTGGGCGGCGAGCAGGCCGAACGCCGTCGACATGGCCGGGACGATGAACAGCCACAGCATGTTGTTGTACATGGCTTCCCAGAATTTCGGTTCGCCGAACATCTGGCTGTAATTGGCCAATCCAACAAAAGCGCCGCCGGCATCACGATCGGTGACCGACAGCCAAAGCGTGGCAAAGACCGGATAGGCGAGATAAAGGCCGAGGGCAAAAAGAGCCGGAAAAAGAAACAACCACGGCCGGATCTGGTTGGCGCGATTGATGTTGCGACCGGCATGTTTGCCGGTGGCAGGAAACAGAACCCTGTCGAGGAACTGGTTGGAAAAATAGAAATAACCAATACATCCGCCAACGCCGACGATGATGGTGATCAACCCCTGAAGTGCCGGATGCATTCTTCTCCCCCCACAGACTGGTTTTTAAAGGAGACCCCGGGGGCAACCCGGGATCTCCTGTTGCGAGCGGGCTGTTACTTCAGCGAGTCCCAGGACTTCTGGATCTCGTCGGCAACTTCCTCGGCCGGACGACCGCCGGCGTAATCGACCATGCCGGTCCAGAACGAACCAGCGCCGACACCACCGGGCATCAGATCGGATGCGTCGAAGCGGAAGGTGGTGGCGCCCAGAAGAACGTCATTCATCTTCTTGAGCGTCGGATCGGAGAACACGGCGGTGTTGACGGCCTTGTAGGGTGTCAGGAAGCCCTTCTGCGCCATCCAGATCTCATGCGCGATCGGAGACTGCAGGAACTTGATCAGCGCCTGGGCGCCGGGGCTGTCCTTGGTGATGGCCCAGAGCGTGCCAGCGCCGAGAACCGGCTTGCCAAGATCCTTGCCTTCATAGGCCGGCATGTAGAAGAAGTCCGCATCGGTGCCGACCTTGGTACCATCCGGGAAAAACGCCGGGATGAACGACGCCTGATGGTGCATGTAGCCCTGCGGCGGCGAAGAGAAGAGACCCTTCGGGCTGTCGCGGAAATCGGTTGTCGCAACGGCGCCGGCCCCACCGGCGACATAGGCATCGTTGCGGGCGAACCAGCCGAATTCCTCGATTGCGCCAATGACGGCCGGATCGGTGAACTTGATCTCGTTGGAGACCCACTTGTCGTAGACGTCGGGCGCCTGGGTGCGCAGCATCATGTCCTCGACCCAGTCCGTGGCCGGCCAGCCGGTGGCGCCACCTGATCCCAGACCAATGCACCAGGGCGTGCCGCCATCGGCTGCGATCTGTTCGGTCAGCGCCTTGAGCTCTTCCATCGACTGCGGAATTTCATAGCCGGCATCCTCGAAGTTTTCAGGGATGTACCAGACCAGCGACTTCACATCGACCTTGTAGAAAAAGCCGTAAAGATCGTCGCTGCCGTCCTTGCCGGTATAGGTGCCCAGATCAACCCAGGACTGGCCGGCGGCGTAGTTTTCCTTGACCCAGTCGCCCGTACCCTCAGGCAGCGGCGAGAGAAAACCGCGCTTGGCCATATCGGATGCAAGTCCAGGCTGCGGGAAGACCGCGATGTTGGGAGCGGAGCCGGCTTCGGCGTCGATGACGATCTGCTGTTCAAAACTGTCTGACCCGACATATTTGACGTCGGCGCCCGTGGCCTCGGCAAAATAGGCCAGCACCGATTCCGCGAATTCCTGGTCAGGTCCGAGCCACGGACCGAATACGGTGACTTCCTCGCCATCGAGCTGGGTGGCCTTCAGCGCCTCATAGCTCTCCCAGTTGAAATCGCCCTCACCGGGTGTGAATTTGAGATCGGCAGCATAGGCCGACCCAACCGTGAGCGCAGCAGCAGCGGCGCTCATCAAAAACAGTTTTCTCATCAATACTCCTCCGGACCAATATCTGGCCTCTCCATCAAGCGAAACGGATTCTCCGAGCCAGCGCCATAACATCTTCAAAGCGCTTTGGCTTGTGGCCAGAGGATTACGTGTGCTGGCTTGAGTCAAGCGTAAAGTTTCCGGCGCATGCAGGATTCCCTTAAGCCGTGGAGAAGTTGCTCGCAATTGCTGCGATGCAGCACTATTTCGCACTGCAACCCGCCTTTTTTACTTTTGCCTGAAGCAAAGCTGCGATTAGATGGAGGGCTTGGGAGGGTGGCGTTTGCCGTTCGATTTCCAAAGCGCTTTGAAAGAACGGATCGTCCTGTCGTGAATCTGAAACAGCTGTCAGCGTTGCTGGAATTGTCGCAGACCACCGTGTCGCGCGCGCTCAACGGCTATCCGGAAGTCAGCGAGCACACCCGCAAGCGGGTGCTGGAGGCTGCACAGCGGCACGGCTACAAACCGAATTCGAATGCCCGAAAACTGGCGACCGGGCGGGCCGGCTCGATCGGCTACGTGCTGCCGGTGGGGCGAAACGTGGATCTCGACCCGCATTTCGTCGAGTTCCTCTCCGGCCTGGGCGAACACGCGCTGGTGCGCGAAGTCGATCTGTCACTGACGCCGGCGTCCTATGAGCGCGAGAGCGAGGCCTACCGCCGCATTGCCGCAAGCCGCTCGGTGGATGGTGTCTATCTGTCCTCGATGCGCAATGACGACCAGCGCATCGGACTGATGAAGAAGCTCGGGATTCCGTTTCTGGCGCATGGCAGGGCGCTCAAGCCGGCGGAGGGCTACGCCTTTGTCGACATCGACAACGAGGGCGCCTTTCATGACGCGGCCCGGTTGCTGCTGCAACTGGGGCACCAGCGGCTTGCCTATGTCAATGGCGACACCGATTTCGCCTTTGCAGTGCACCGGCTGAACGGCGTCGAGCGCGCAATGGCGAGCTGCGGCGTGCCTTTGGAAAGCCTGCAACACCATTCAGCGGCGATGAACGAGGAGAACGGCTACCGCATCGCCATGACGCTGTTTCGCGACACGCATCCCGCCCAACGCCCGACAGGGGTTCTCAGCGCCTCGATGTTTACGACACTGGGCATGGTGCGCGCCTTCAATCAGCTGGGATTGCGGATGCCCGACGATGTGTCGATCATCACCCATGACGATGTATTCCCGTTCCTCAAGCCGGAACGTTTCACGGTGCCGCTGACCACCACCCGGTCGTCGATCCGGGCTGCAGGCGCGCGTATCTGCGAGCGGCTGGTCGATATCATCTCCGGTGTGGAGACAGAACCGGTGCAGGAGATCTGGCCGGTGGAGCTGATCGTGCGTGCCTCAACCGGCCCTGCCCCGG
>CAXBIE010000138.1:0-9458 GCA_963975635.1 uncultured Hoeflea sp.
TTCATGCCGCTGTCTTTCATCACAATTCTCGGCGGCATGACCACGTTGATCGGATCCTCGACAAACCTGCTGGTGGCGGGGGTTGTGCGCGATTATGGCTTCGAGATCGGATTTTTCGACATCACCGGAATGGGCATCATCCTGGCGCTGGTCGGCGGCGCCTATGTGCTTGGCGTGCTTCCCCGGCTGCTGCCCGAACGCAAAGCCGAACTGACTGCGGGGGCGAAATCCGGCGCGCAGTTCATCGGCGAGATAACGCTGACAAGGGATCATCCCTATGTGGGGATTTCCGCCAAGGCAGGCATGTTCCCGGGGCTTGGCGAGTTGACGCTGCGGCTGCTGCAGCGCCGCGATGTGCCTGTGCTTCCGCCGTTCGAGGATCTCACCCTGTCGGTCGGAGACACGCTGGTGGTGACGGGAACCCGCCGGGCATTTTCCAAAGCGCTGTCACGGGGACGTGCTGGGCTGGAAAATGACGAAAACGCCTCCGAGGAGGCACAAAACGAGCCGCCACCCGGTCCCGACTACCATCTGGTCGAAGCGGTGATCTCGCCGGGTTCGCGTTATGCCGGGCGGACCATCCAGCTCTCGGGGCTGCGGCCGCAATTCGGCATCTCGGTTCTCGGCGTCCAGCGCAAAAGCAGAATGGCGCGCTCGGCCATGTCCGACATCCGGCTGGAACCCGGCGACACGCTGCTGATCGGCGGACCGATGGAAGCGATCAAACTGCTGCGGGGCAATCATGACCTGTTGCTTCTCGAACATTCGGCGGAAGCGGTGCCGCAATCCCGGAAGGCGCGCATCGCGGTGGCAATCTTTGCGGCCATCGTGCTTCTGTCGGCCTTCTCGATCGTGCCGATTGTGGTGGCTGCGGTCGCGGGCGCTGTGCTGATGCTGTTGACCGGCTGCCTTTCAATCCTCCAGGCCGGCCGTGCCTTTGACCGTCAGATCTTTCTGCTGGTCGGATCTTCGGTGGCGCTGGCCACCGCGCTCGAATCCACCGGCGGCGCGGCGCTGATAGCCTCAAGCTCGCTGAGCCTGATGGCAGGCGCTCCGGCGGGCGTCATCCTGTCGGGACTGTTTCTGGTCATGGCTACCCTAACCAATGTCTTGTCCAACAACGCCACGGCAGTGCTGTTCACGCCGATTGCGCTGGGAATTGCCAAGGGGATGGGCGCGCCACCCGAACCTTTCATTGCTGCAGTGATCTTTGCCTCAAACGCCTCTTTCGCCACACCGATCGGATACCAGACCAATCTTCTTGTTATGGGACCCGGGCACTACCGGTTCAGCGATTTTCTTCGCGCAGGTACGCCGCTTGTGATCATCATATGGTTGACGTTTTCGTTACTTGCGCCATGGTATTATGGACTTTGACCCGTTCCGAACCCATGACATGATGAACCAACCCATCAATTCGCCGCAGTTTTTTCTGACCGCACCATCAGACTGCCCCTATCTTGAGGGACAGAGCGAGCGGAAGGTATTTACCCATCTGGTGGGTGAAAAGGCCAAGGAACTGAACGACCTGCTGACGCAAGGCGGTTTCCGGCGCTCGCAGAACATCGCCTACCGCCCGGCCTGCGAATCCTGCCGCGCCTGCATTTCCGTTCGTATTCTGGCCGGCGAATTCAAACCGACTCGCTCGATGCGGCGCAACCGGGCTGCCAATGCCGATCTGATTGCCACCGAGTACCATGCCGAGCCCTCAAGTGAACAGTTCAGGCTTTTCCGGCGCTATCTCGACAGCCGCCACCAGACCGGTGGCATGGCCGACATGAGCATCGGCGACTATGCGATGATGGTGGAGGATTCCCATGTCGACAGCCGCATCATCGAATACCGGGTGAGAACCGAGGGCGATGGCTTGCAGGAGCAGCCCACCGGCGAATTGCTGGCGGTGGCGCTGACCGACAGGATGGGTGACGGGCTGTCGATGGTCTATTCGTTTTTCAATCCCGACGTGACCGACCGGTCGCTGGGGACCTACATGATCCTCGACCATATCGAGCGCGCCCAAAACCTGGGACTTCCGCATGTTTACCTGGGCTATTGGGTCAAGGGATCGCGCAAGATGGAATACAAGACCCGTTTCCAGCCACAGGAACATCTGATGGCGCAGGGCTGGCAAAGGTATCAACCGTAACCACCTGTCCCGCCTTCCACGCACTTCCCTCCGACAGCCCCGATCCAGACCGAAATCAGATACGACTGACGCCCGGGTCCCCCAGCAAGGCCGCATTCAATGTCCGATCATATCCAGCAGGCGGCCGAGCATCGCAAGGGACTGATGATCACAGCATTCGGCGGGCTGGCGCTGACCATCGATATCCCTCTGATCAAGCTGTCCGAAGGCGAAGCCTGGTCAGTTGTGGCCGCGCGCGGCGGGATGACATTTTTCGCCGCACTGGTGATGTGGGCCGCATTGCGGCTTTTCACCTCCAATCGCGCCCCAATCATCCCCGGGCGCACCGGGCTGCTGGTGACGGGCCTCTATGGCATTGCCGCGATCAGCTTCATGCTGGCGGTGTTTCACACGACGACGGCCAACCTGGTGTTCATTCTCGCCTTCAACCCGATGTTTTCAGCATTGATGGGCTGGCTGCTGATCGGCGAGAAGCCAAAGCCGCAGACCTTTGTGGCAATGGCCGCCATGATCATCGGCGTCGGCCTGATCGTGTCGGACGGCCTGCAGGCAGGCAACATGATCGGCAACGGGCTGGCGCTGTTCACGTCGCTGCTACTGTCGCTGATCATCACCATCAGCCGCAAGGCGCGCACGGGAATGGGCTTTGCACCGCTGATTGCGGCAATCGTGCCCTGCATCGTGGGCCTGGCGATCATCGGCGGTCCCACAGCCATCGTGCTCCCGCATCCCGGCTGGCTGGCGCTCAATGGTCTGCTTGTCATTCCCGTGGCGTTCTGGTGCCTGGCCACAGGACCGAAATATATTTCGGGGCCGGAGGTGGCGATGTTCTATTTGCTGGAGACCATTCTGGCGCCGGTCTGGATGTGGATGATTTTCTCCGAGGTGCCTACGCGTATCGGCCTGATTGGCGGGGCGATCATCGTTGTGGCCCTGGTCGCGCATTCACTGTGGCAGCTGATCTCCCACCGGCGTGCGGCCAGATCGCTGGCGCCACGCCACCCGCTGTGATGCTGACCTGACCGCCCTTCCCTTTTTCTCGGTGGTTTGCGCCCTAATCTGGTCTCATGTCGGTGATCAACTGTATGTATCGAAACCGCATGGATTGCGCCTTGCCCGGAATGAAGAAATTTCTGCTTATCGTCCTGTTGTGCTTCGTTGCACCGGCCCTGGCCTCGCTGGCTGTGCGCGCAGCCAGTTCACAGCCAGGCTCTTGGCGAGCCGCGGACTGGTCATCATCAGGCATTCTGCCGGCAGCAGCAGAAAGCTCCGGCGCAGCTGTCTATGTGATGGCGGCGCGAACCGGGGGCTTGAAAGGTGCATTGGCGGTTCACAGCTGGATTGTGACGAAAGCCGCCGGAGCCCAGCGTTACAATCGCTATGACAAGGTCGGCTGGGGCAGCCCGATCCGCACCAACGCCTATCCCGCTGACGGCCGCTGGTACTCCAATGCGCCGGAGATCCTGCTTGCCCTTTATGGTGACGATGCGGCTCGGCTCATTCCGGGGATCGAAGCGGCAGTGAGCGCCTACCCCTTCGCGGAACGTGGGGATTACACAATCTGGCCAGGCCCGAACTCGAATTCCTTTATCGCCCATGTGCTCAGATCCGTGCCTGAGCTTGACCTGGCGCTGCCGCCAGAAGCGGTTGGCCGAGACTACCGGCCCTGGGGCGAGTACGTCACGCTTTCCCCCGACTGGCGCAATCTTGAGCTTTCGCTCGGTGGATATGCCGGTCTTGCCGTGGGAACGCTCTACGGCGTGGAATTGCGCCTGGGCGGTCTGGTCTTCGGCATCGACATCATGCGCCCGGCACTGAAACTGCCGGGCTTCGGGCGGATCGGGATGGCGCGAAATGCAGCCTTGATCAGCTGAACTTGCCGGACCTTGGGAAGCCCTTCGGCACAAGCCGGCCTGCCTGGGCGCGGTCGGCGATCCACTCGAGCAGATCTTCCTTCTTGCGGTTGTGCATGCGGCCGGCGCTGTCTTCCCAGGTGAGACCATCCTCCATCGCAAAACAACGGATATCGGACACGCCGCCATCCTTGTAGCGTTGCAGGCGAACACCCTTTCCGCGGCTCATTTCAGGCAATTGCTCAAGCGGGAAAATAAGCATCTTGCGGTTTTCGCCAATGACGGCAACGTGGTCACCGGCAACCGGCACGCACAGCCTCATTTCCTGCGGCAGGCTGACATTCATGATCTGCTTGCCCTTGCGGGTGTTGGCGACCATGTCACTTTCGGCGACAATAAAGCCATTGCCGGCTGTTGATGCCACAAGCAGTTTGCGGACTGGGTCATGCACAAAGGCTGTGAGTACGGCCTGATCATTGTCCATGTCGACAATGATCCTGAGCGGCTCGCCATGGCCACGCCCACCGGGCAGCTTGTCAGCGCCGAGTGTATAGGCCTTGCCACCAGTGGTGACGATCACCAGCTTGTCGGTGGTGTTGGCGTGGAAGGCAATCTTGAGCTTGTCGCCATCCTTGAACTGCAACCCGGCGTAATCGGCCATGTGGCCCTTCATGCCGCGGATCCAGCCCTTCTCGGAAATCACCACGGTGATCGGTTCTTTTTCGATCATCGCCTGCTCGATGGCCGCCAGATCGGCGACCGGCGCTTCGGCGAACTTTGTCCGGCGCGCACCAAGCTCGGTTTCCTTGGAGAAGGTCTTGCGGACCTTGCCGACTTCCCAGGCGACAGTTTGCCACTGCTTGGAATCGGAGGCGAGCAAGGCTTCGATCTCCGCCTTCTCGTTGGTCAGGCCGTCGAACTCCTTGCGGATTTCGAGTTCTTCCAGCTTGCGCAAAGAGCGCAGCCGCATGTTGAGAATGGCTTCGGCCTGGACATCGGTCAGCTCGAAGGTCTTCATCAGTTCGAGCTTGGGCTCATCCTCCTCGCGGATGATGCGGATCACCTCGTCGAGATTGAGATAGGCAATCAGGAAGCCCGACAGCAGTTCCAGCCGCCGCTCGATTGCCGCCAGCCGGTGGCGCGAGCGGCGCTGCAGCACTTCGCGGCGATGCGCCAGCCACTCGCTCAGTACCTCGACCAGGTTCATCACCTTGGGCACCTTGCCCATCGACAGCACGTTGAGATTGAGCGGAATGCGGTTTTCGAGATCCGAGAGACGGAACAGCGATTCCATCAGAAGCGTCGGATCAACCGCACGGCTCTTGGGGATGAGCACCAGACGGACATCTTCGGCGGATTCGTCTCGCACGTCATCGAGCAGCGGCAGCCGGCGGGCAATCAGCAGTTCGGCGATCTTCTCGATCAGCCGCGACTTCTGCACCTGGTAGGGCATTTCGGTGACGACGATCTGGTAACCGCCGCGACCGGTGTCCTCGACCTCCCATTTGGCCCGGACCCGGAATCCACCGCGGCCGGTCTTGTAGGCCTCGAGAATCGATTCACGGCTGTCGATGACAATGCCGCCTGTGGGGAAATCCGGACCTTCGACATATTGAAGCAGATCCTCGACAGTTGCGTCCGGCTTGCGGATCAATGCTAACGCCGCATCGCAGAGTTCAGCCGCATTGTGCGGCGGGATCGATGTCGCCATGCCAACGGCAATTCCGGTGGCGCCATTGGCAAGCAGATTCGGAAATGCACCGGGCAGCACCACCGGCTCGCTGTTTTCCTCATCATAGGTATCGCGAAAATCGACCGCGTCCTCGTTGATGCCCTCGATCAGCAGTTCGGCCACCGCGGTCATCTTGGATTCGGTGTAACGCATCGCAGCGGCGCTATCACCGTCGATGTTGCCGAAATTGCCCTGACCGTTGGCCAAGGGGTAACGCACCGCAAAATCCTGCGCCAGCCGCACCAGGGCATCATAGATCGACTGGTCGCCGTGCGGATGGAAGTTACCCATCACCTCACCGACGATCTTGGCGGATTTCTTGAAAGACCCGGCTGATTTCAGCCCCATTTCGTTCATCGCGTAGACGATACGGCGATGCACAGGCTTCATGCCGTCGCGTACATCAGGCAATGCCCGGTGCATGATGGTCGACAACGCATAGGCCAGATAGCGCTCTTCGAGCGCTTTCTTCAGGTCAACGGCTTGTATGTGGTCGCCCCCACCGGGCGGAAGCAGGCTTTTTCCCATGGGGTGGGGTTAAAGGAAGCGGTGATTCGGAGCAAGAGGCGGCATGGTCAAGTCCTCATGGGAGGCACAGCTTTCCGGCTGGACACCAGGCACGCGCCATTTTTCTGCCGCTTAAGCCATGCTGTTATGTAGACGGTTTGGCGCGTGCGCCCTAATTTTCGATGTCAAGACGTAACAATCCCGCCGCACGGCCGCTCTGCTTTAGCAAACGAAGGACCTCACATGACATTTCATCCCCGCATCAAGCAGAAGCTGTTTTTATCGACAGTTCTTGGTTCACTCGCCATCGCAACCCCGGTGATGGCTCTGGATGCCGATGATTTCGCGACCAAATTGTCGGCTATGAGCAAGCAGAACGGCAGCAAGCTGAGCTTTTCGGCTATCGAGCCGGACGGCAACACGGTCGTCCTCAAATCGGTGACCGCGGAAGCCCCCGGCCAGCCTCCGTTCAAACTCGGCGACATTACCTTCAACGGCGTTGAGGAAATGGGCGATGGCAGCTACGCGGTGGATTCGGCAGCCTTCTCGGATGTGAATGTGGAAGACGGGCCAACCCGTTTTTCAGTCTCAGACATCGAGATGACCGGCCTGACCATATCCGCCGATGGCAAGATGAGTTCTGTAAATGATGTTCTCTTCTATGAAGGCTTTTCCACCGGAACAATCAGTGTCGAGACCAATGGCGCCGAGGTCTTTTCGATGTCCGGACTGGATCTGGCCGTTGAACGCCCTGACGGCGGCACCAAGGTGAACATGCTGATGGACGGATCCGGGTTGAAAATTGACCCCAGCAAGATCGATGACCCGAAGACCAGGGACACACTTCAACAGCTTGGCTATGACACACTGACCGGTGACCTCAAATTCAATGGGTCCTGGGAGGTGGAATCGGGAACGGTTGATGTGAGTGAATATTCGCTCACGCTCGATGACGTCGGAAGTCTGGCTATGTCAATCCAGATTTCTGGCTACACGCTTGAGTTTGTCAAGGCGATGCAGCAGGCGCAGGTTGCGGCCGCCGCCAATCCCGACCCGCAGGCCGCACAGCAGGCGATGGGATTTGCGATGCTGGGCATGTTGCAGCAACTCAGTTTCAAATCGGCATCGATTCGTTTCGACGATGCCTCGGTCACGGAACGGGCGCTGGAATTCGCCGGGAAGAAACAGGGCCTGACGGGAGACAACATGCGTGGAGCGCTGAAGGGGATGCTTCCGCTGATGCTGGGCGGGCTTGGCATTCCCGACCTGCAGAAGCAGATTTCTGCTGCGGCGAACACCTATCTCGACAATCCGCAGAACATCACCATTTCTGCGACACCGCCATCGCCCGTGGCCGTGCCGGTGATCATGGGCGCTGGAATGGGTGATCCAAAATCCCTGGTTGATCTGCTCAACGTGCAGATCACCGCCAATGAACCGGTCGAAATCTGTTGCAAGAACTAGCGACGTCTCGCTGACACCAGAGTGGCCGGCAACTTGCGTGGAAAATGTGGACCGGGCGCGGCTGACACCGTCCCGGTGTGCGGGCTTGCGACATTCTGGACTACAACAGATCCCTTCACCAGCGCATCATGGATCGACTGATCGCCCTGCCGATGGAAGGTACCCATCCCTTACCCGGGGATTTTGGCGGATTTCCGCAAAGACCCGGACGAACATCGGGCAGCGCTCGATGTTCGACAACGAACAGGCGAGATTACGCTCTGCGAGCACCTTTTCCGGCATGGCCTGAGTAACGTCGCCGCCGCCAGGCAGTTCCTGGCATGGCTCCTGATGCTGATTTCGATGGCCGGAATCGTCATCAGCCAGTTGGCCGGGTAATTTATTTTCCGAGCGATGTCGAAACGGGGTCGGTGCGTTCGTCCCCTTGACGTAAACTCGGACCCGAACCGGGCCCGGACATTTCAGGAAGAGGAAACAGACATGAAATATCTTGCACTCATCTACGCCGCCCCCGGAGCAGGACCCGATTATGGCACTCCGGAATTCGACCCCTACATGGAGGGCTACCGCAAGGCCACGGAGACCTATCAACGCGATGGCGTAATGCTGGCCGGAGAGGCGCTTCAGCCGACATCGACGGCGACAACCGTGCGGGTGCGCAACGGCAAGACCGAAACAATGGACGGGCCGTTTGCCGAAACCAAGGAGCAGCTTGGCGGGTTTTATATGTTTGAATGCGCCAATCTCGACGACGCGATCAAATATGCAGCGATGATTCCGTCCGCAGAACACGGATCGGTGGAAGTCCGTCCGGTGATGGAGATCGAATAGGCCACATGGCTTCGGACTTCTGCGAACAGCAACCCAGTGCGCGCGAGGCGATTGAAGCTCTCGCGCGTACAGACACGGGCCGGTTGCTGGGTGCATTGCTGCGCGACACAGGAGATTTTCAGCTCGCCGAGGACTGCCTGCAGGAAGCCCTTGAATCGGCGCTGGTGCACTGGTCGCGAAACGGACTGCCTGCGGCACCGGCCGGCTGGGTGCTTCAAACCGCACGGCGCAAGGCGATTGACCGGTTCAGGCGGGCGCGCAACTTCAGCCGAAAGGCGGCAGAATACAGTCTGCTGATCCAGCTCGATCACGAGACAGTCGACAGCGATGAACCCACAGACATTCCGGATGAGCGGTTGCGGCTGATCTTCACCTGCTGCCACCCTGCGCTGGACGCAAAGACACGAGTGGCCCTGACCTTGCGCACCCTGTGCGGACTGACAACGCGGGAAATCGCACGTGCTTTCCTCGACCGCGAAGACGCCATGGCGCAACGCCTGGTGCGGGCGCGCCACAAGATCACCAAGGCGGGCATCGGCTTCGAGATCCCGGAGCCGGAACACTGGGCCGAAAGGCTCAACTCCGTGCTGTCGGTGATCTACCTGACGTTCAACGAGGGCTATTCCACCACCGCCGGACCAGGGCCGCTTCGCCATGATCTGTGCCTTGAGGCCATCCGCACAGGACGGCTGATGCTGGAGCTGGTTCCTGACGATCCTGAATGTGAGGGGTTGCTGGCGCTAATGCTGCTCAACCATTCGCGCGCTGTGGCACGGCTGGACGGGACGGGCCGGATGATCGCGCTCGACAGCCAGGACCGCGGCCTGTGGAACAGCGACGAGATTGCCGAGGGTTGCGCCCTGCTCGACCGTGCCCTCAAACGCGCCCGCCCCGGTCTTTTTCAATTGCAGGCAGCCGTCAGTGC
>CAXBIE010000139.1:0-9196 GCA_963975635.1 uncultured Hoeflea sp.
GAATTTCAGCACCTTAGCGTCAGCTAAGTGCTAGAAATTCCAAGAGAGGGGGCGGATTCCCATGTCCGGATTTTTCCGCTCACATGAAAAGTCCATGACCTGGCGCTACGCACCAAGACCATGAATAGCCTTCGCACGGCGACGCGCTCAGGCCCTCGTGCGCTGAAATCAACTTCGTTGATTTCTTGCCTATGGCAATCGCTTCAAAGTCTCTCCCACAAGGGTAGAAGGAGACCGTCGCCAACGCCACGCCCCCTATCAGCGGCTTATGACTTCGCGAAATAATAAAGCGCGGCGGAGATGAGCAGCAGGATGAAGGAGGCGACGCCTGTCACGAAGGGGATGATGCCGGCCATTTCATCGAAAGCCCGGCGTCCCGCGACGGTCTCGACACCCCACCAGCCAAAGATCATCCCCGCCAGACTTACCCACGCCAGAACAAGAGCGAATGTCTTCATCTTTCCATTGCCTTCCTTCGCCACCCCATGGGCCGCTACGTCAGTTGATGAGGCAGCGGGCCCAGACAAACAGGTCTGGCCCTCTGGCGTGTCGGGCGCGAGACTAGGCGTCCCCGGTTGCAGAGTAAACACGATTTCCCCGGCTGCAGACCAGACCGTTCCCGAAGATGGGTGCAGTCCGGTCACCGACAAACAATTTTCCCCTGCCCTCGAATCCGCTATGACGAGGCGCGGCGGCGGTTGGTTGTCGTCATGCTTTATCACCAGAACGTTTAGGAACTCGCGATCATGAGATTCAGTCCCGCAATTCTGTCCGCTCTTGCCGTTGCCCTTTCGGCTTGCACAACTGCTGCGGTGGCTTCAAATCCGCTGCAGGAACGCTGGAACGGCAAGTCGGCCGGCAGCTTCTTTGCGGCCAATGGACCACAGGTTTCCGACACTGCAGGACCGGGTGGCTCGACGCTCTACACCTGGCGGGGCGGTTATGGCCGCGGCAGGCCATGCGTCGTCGAGTTGAAGGTTGCCAAAGACTACACCATCACCTCGATCCGCGCCGTCTCCGACCGCACAGATCCGAAGGGCGGCCCGTCCCATTGCGAGAAGACGCTGGATGCTGTCTGAGGGCTGAGTAGGATTGGTCATCAAGTTTGAAGCTACACGTGCATGCATGGAGACGAGTGGCAATCATCAATCCCGTCACCCCGGACTTGATCCGGGGTCCAGTCAGCCCAAGTCCTTGGGCTGAAAGAGTCCTTTGACCCGGCAGACACCGGGTCGCTGGATGCCGGATCGGTGTCCGGCATGACGGAGAGTGTGCAAGCGCGGCACGGCCCTAACGGCTGGCGAAATAGTAGACCACTGTCGCGACCATCAGCAGGACAAGTGAGATGATGCCGGTAAAGAGCGGGATCATGCCGGCCATTTCATCGAAGTGACGCCTGCCGGAGATTGTCTCCAGACCCCACCAGCCAAAGATCAGTCCGGCGAGGCTGATGAGCGCCAGGAAAATGGCAAACAGCTTCATGGCGGTCCCTCCCCCTACCCCAGCGGCGCGATATCGCCTTTGGCCCAGAGTTCCTGCGTCCCGGCGGAAAAATCTTCGAAGCGCTGCGCCTCGATTGCACCACGGATGCCTGACATCAGATCCTGATAATAGCTCAGATTGTTCCAGGTGATCAGCATCATGCCCAGAATCTCGTTGGAGCGGACCAGATGATGCAGATAGGCGCGGGAATAGTCGCGCGCCGCCGGGCAATTGCTCTCCTCGTCGAGTGGACGATGGTCCTCGGCGTGCCGCGCATTCTTGATGTTGATCTTGCCGTGGCGGGTAAAGGCCAGACCGTGGCGGCCGGCGCGGGTCGGCATCACGCAATCGAACATGTCGATGCCGCGGCCAACCGATTTGAGCATGTCGTCGGGCGTGCCGACACCCATCAGGTAGCGCGGTTTTTCGGGAGGCAGCAGCGGACAGGTGACATCGAGCATGTCGAGCATCACCTCCTGCGGCTCGCCGACGGCAAGACCACCGACCGCATAGCCCTTGAGATCGAGCCCGGCGAGGCCCAGGGCCGACCGCTCGCGCAGTTTCGGAATATCGCCACCCTGGACAATGCCGAACATCGCCTTGCCGGCCTGATCGCCAAAGGCGGTCCTGCAGCGCTCGGCCCAGCGCAGCGACATTTCCATGGCGCGCTCGATTTCCGTCTCGCTTGCGGGCAGCCGCACGCATTCGTCGAGCTGCATCTGGATGTCGGAATCGAGCAGGCCCTGGATCTCGATCGAGCGCTCCGGGCTCATCTCGTGGCGCGAGCCATCGATATGCGACTGGAATGTGACCCCCTGCTCGGTGATCTTGCGCAAAGCCGACAGCGACATCACCTGAAACCCGCCGGAATCGGTGAGGATCGGCTTTGGCCAGCGCGCAAACTCGTGCAGACCGCCGAGCTTCGCCACCCGCTCCGCACCGGGGCGAAGCATCAGATGATAGGTGTTGCCCAGGATGATGTCGGCGCCCAGATCGCTGACCTGGTCCATATACATGGCCTTGACCGTGCCGCCGGTGCCCACCGGCATGAAGGCCGGCGTCCGGATTGTGCCGCGCGGCATCGAGATTTCGCCGCGCCGCGCCTTGCCGTCGGTGGCGAGCAACTTGAACTGGAAATTTTCAGTGGTCACGAGGTGCTCCGGAACAACAGGCTGGCATCGCCATAGGAATAGAAACGGTACTCATTGTCGATGGCATGGCGGTAGGCTTTGTGCATGGTCTCGAAACCGCAAAAGGCCGAGACCAGCATGAACAGGGTCGAGCGCGGCAGATGGAAATTGGTCATCAGCACGTCGACGGCGCGAAAAGCGTAGCCCGGCGTGATGAAGATATCGGTCGGGCCGGACCATTCCTTGATGATGCCGTCCTCGGAAGTGGCGCTTTCCAACAGCCGGAGTGACGTGGTGCCGACAGAGACCACCCGTCCGCCGCGCGCATGCACCTGATTGAGGGCCTTGGCGGTCTCGGCGCTGACATGGCCGATTTCCGAATGCATCAAGTGCTCGCTGGTGTCATCGACCTTGACGGGCAGGAAGGTGCCGGCGCCGACATGCAGCGTGACGAAGTGGCGGGCGATGCCGCGCGCATCGAGTTTTTCAAACAGCGCGTCGGTGAAATGCAGCCCGGCGGTGGGAGCGGCGACGGCGCCATCCTCGCGGGCGTAAATTGTCTGGTAGTCCTTGCGGTCCTGAACATCCTCGCCGCGTTTGGAGGCAATGTAAGGCGGCAGCGGAATGTGCCCGGTGGCCATGATCGCCTCATCCAGCGCCGGGCCGGAAAGGTCGAAGATCAGCTCCAGCTCGCCGCCCTCGCCCCGCTCACCCGCTGTTGCATCGAGCACGCCCGACAGGCAGGTGGCGCCATCGCCGCCAAAATGCAGCCGGTCGCCTTGCTTGATCCGCTTGCCGGGCCGCACGAAAGCCTTCCAGCGGTCAGGGCCGGAACGCATGTGCAGCGTCGCCGAGATGCGTTGCTGGTTGCCATCGCGGCTGCGAAAACCTTCCAGCTGTGCCGGGATCACCCGGGTGTCGTTGAACACCAGCGCGTCACCGGGCGCGAGCAGATCGGCCAGATCGGCAACCGCGAGATCGGCCAGCGCGCCGCCGGCATCAACGCGCAGCATCCGGGCGCTGTCGCGCGGAACCGCCGGCCGCAGCGCGATGCGCTCCTCGGGCAGGTCGAAATCAAAAAGGTCTACGCGCAAGAAAAATCACCACAAGGTCTGGAATCAGATCCGGTCAGGTATCAGGAAATCATCCGCCGCGCAAAAACCGGTCCAGCTGCAGGGCAATCGGCTCGCTGGCAAACAGTTTCTTGCTGTAGAGCCAGTTCCGGTGTTTTGGGCCAAAATGCACCAGTCCGGACTTGGAGCTCACCGGAGTCTGTTCGTCGAACGAGATTTCAAGCTGCAAGTCGCCGTCGCTGACCACTTCGGACATTGCCATTGACCAGTTGATGTGCGGAGCAGGTTTGCGGCGGTCATCGAGAATGCAGTAGAGTCGCCGGTCGGTCATGACCAGCCAGGTCTGCTGCGTCGTGGTCTGGAACAACAGCAATGCCCGGGCGCTAGCCGGGTCGGTTCCGTCATGGGTCGGATAATTGACAGATTGCGTGATGACGGTTCTGATTTGCGCAAGCGTCAGAAACGGGCGCGGCCCCCGGTCCCGCGATCGCTTCATCAACACGTCGGAAAGAAGCACAGCCATTTCAAATCACCTGTTTTTCCATACCTCTGCATAGGCGGTTTCTGCCGGAGGACACGCTGACCATTTTGCGCGTCATTGAACAATATAAGTCGCTGCAGCCTATTCCGCCACCTCCTCGGTCGAGGCCTGCACTTCGGCTGGTTCCGGCTGTACGGGTGCGGCTGAGCTCCCGGCGGCATCCGGATCCCCCTCATCCTTGACGGTCGGGCCGAATCTGGCGAGCAATTGCGCATAGGTCACCTGCCACAACACCCCGGTTGCCACGGCCGTGTGCGGCGCCATCTGCAGGAAATCGATTATCGCGGCGAAAAATGCCACCAGCCAAGCCGCGACCATTCCGAAAAGGATAACGCCGATCGCCTTGAACGAGGTGATCCAGACACCGCCCTGGTCATTCATGCCGAGATCGCCGGCATCATTTGCAGCGAAACCGAAATGGCGAACGATGGCGACCAGAAGATCTATGATGACGAAAGCGCCGAACGCCAGGGATGCAAGTGTCGCAAAGGCATAGACGCCATTGGCATCAGTACATCTGGAGAGCTGGTCGTGGGCATCGAACATCAGCCGGTGGAACGCATCCGAAAAACCGGAACAGGCCGCTTCGGAGACAGTGTCCTGCGCAAAGGCTGCTGTTACAATACCCATGTTCCGCTCCCGACTGCAGAAAATCTATCTGAAGCCGGGAACGGAATCAATTCAAGTGTCAGGCGTCAGCCGCAACTTTCATCGAGACAATCTTGTCGGGATCCTGGACGGGCTCGCCGCGCTTGATCTTGTCGACATTGTCCATGCCCGACGTGACCTGGCCCCAGACCGTGTACTGACGGTTGAGGAAGCCGGCATCGTCGAAGCAGATGAAGAACTGCGAATTGGCCGAGTTCGGGTTCTGCGACCGCGCCATCGAGCAGGTGCCGCGGGCGTGGTTCATGTTGGAGAATTCAGCCTTCAGGTCGGGCTTGTCGGAGCCGCCCATGCCGGCGCGTCCGGGGTTGAAATCCTTGCCGCCCGACTTGCCGAACTTGACGTCGCCGGTCTGCGCCATGAAGCCTTCGATCACGCGGTGAAACACCACGCCGTCATAGGCGCCTTCGCGGGCCAGTTCCTTGATCCGGGCAACGTGGTCGGGTGCCAGATCGGGAAGCAGTTCGATGGTCACCGCACCTTGTGTGGTTTCCATGATGAGTGTGTTTTCGGGATCCTTGATCTCCGCCATGGGGTCTCTCCTGTTTTGATTGGTATAGAAATTCGTCAGCCGCCGGAGCGGACCTGAATCATGCGGTCGGGATTGTCCACCGAACCATTGGCGTTGGCACTGCCGCGCTTGATCTGGTCGACAAGCTCCATGCCCTTGGTCACCTTGCCGACGACCGTGTACTGGCCGTTGAGATGCGGGGCCGGTGCAAACATGATGAAAAACTGCGAATTGGCCGAATTCGGGTTTTGCGACCGGGCCATGCCGACCGTGCCGCGCTCAAACGGCTTGTCCGAGAACTCGGCCGCAAGATCGGGTTCCGACGAACCGCCGGTGCCGGCGCGCTGCGGCACGAAGCCGTTTTCCATGTCGCCGAACTGGACATCGCCGGTCTGGGCCATAAAACCGTCGATCACCCGGTGAAAGGCGACATTGTCATATTCGCCGGCATCGGCCAGCGCCTTGAGGCGGGCGGCATGCTGCGGCGCCACGTCATCAGCGAGTTCGATGACCACATCGCCGGTACCCAGCTTGATGGTCAGCATTTCGGCGGCATTGGCAAAGGATGTCGAGACCAGGCCGAGGGCCAGGGTCGCGGCGATTAGCAGGCGTGAAGAACGCATGATGGCTCCATGTTAAAGTGCGGCGGCCGGGGTCACAGGCCCGGCGGCAATCGTTTGACACACCGCCGTGGGCTTGGCAACGCCACGGCGAAAGCTGTTAGCTGCCGGACAACCGCGCTTTCAGCGCTGTGTGCACGACAACCGGAACAAACGGCGTGACATCGCCGCCCATCCGGGCGATCTGACGCACAAGCGTGGCGGTGATGTGGCGGGATTCCGGATAAGCCGGCGCAAACACGGTGGTAATCGCCGGCGCCATGGCCCGGTTCATCCCCGCCATCTGCATCTCGTAGTCGAGATCGGTGCCATCGCGCAGTCCGCGAACCAGCACCGTTGCGCCCGCATCCTGCGCCGCCTCGACCACCAGATTTTCAAAGGCAACGACACTGACATCGCCCGCCCGCTGCGGGAAATGGCCCGCAACCACCTCGCTGATCATGCCTGCGCGCTCGTCGAACGAGAACATCGGGGTCTTGCCCGGATGCACGCCGATGCCGACAACCAGCCGGTCGCACAGCGCCAGCGATTGCTCGAGCACATGAATATGGCCATTGGTCATGGGGTCGAAGGACCCGGGATAAAACGCGATGCGCATGGCAAAACCCTCTTTGCATGGCCTTTTGTCATGCCGGCAGGAGAGCTTCAAGCGATGATTGGATTCCGGGACGGCAATCCTGTTCAGAAATCGGCGGAGGTCAGGCGGATCAGGTTCTTGCGGGTCTTCTTGTAGGCGCGCACGGCGGCGGTATCGATCTTGCCGCGAATCCGGTCGAAGGCGGCCAGATAATCGGTGTCGGGCGACCGTTCGAGACCGGCGATCTGCTCCAGCGCCGGGGCTTCCAGCAGAAAGCGGACTTCCATCACGCCGTCATAGCCGGAGAAGCGGATGGTGCCCGCCTCTTCATCGAAACTGCGCATCTGATTGGGAAATCCGATCATTGCGCTGCCCGCTTCCGCAGGCGTGCGGGCCCGGTCACTTCTTGGCTTTTTTCTGAAACGGATTTGTTTCCAGCTGCTTGACCGCAGTGCCGACCGTCGCGGTGGCTTTCGCCGCAGCCTTGTCCTTCTTCGGCTTGCGAACTTCCTTGTTCGACTTCATTTGACCCTTGGCCATGTCAGTTCCTGTTCAGGCGTATCATCCAGGCAGCCGGGATTGGCCGCATCCGGAGTTTTACGCATCCTGTGGAGGTATATGGTCGGCTCATGCCCCGGCGAAGCGCCAGCGGCCCTGGGCGACAATTGTCTGAGCGAAACAGATGTGACCCATCCGTTTCGATCGCAACGCTAGGCGTTGCTGCCGGCTGCAACCAGTTCCAGATTGCTGCCCTGCTCGACACGCTCATGGCCCTGCTCTTCGTTGCGGATTCGGTACTGCGCCTTGCCCTGATTGTCGGGCAACCGCATCAGGACGGTGAATTCCATCGGGGTCCGCGGTGACAGTCCGACGCGCGACTGCAGAGCAACCTGTTGTCCCTTTGTGAAGACGTTCTTAGTCATAGATCAATTCCAATACTGTCTGCGCCCGGCGCAGCACTGGTGCGTCCGGAGCGATCTTTTTTCAATGCCTGGTCGAGATGCAAACACGGTGGCCGGAAGTTCAAGCCGTAGGTAGCCACATGGTGCCTGTATTGATTGCTACAATTCATACGCCTTTATTGCGGTTTATCAAAGACAATTCTTGCCGGCCGGCTTCGCGGCCGCTCTGTAAATCCCAACAAATTGTGCACGTGCGAAAAAGAATATCACCCTGGCTGTAAAGCCGTGCCATAGTGTCTGTGGCGCGCCCGGGCGCGTGCATCGGGGTCACGATTTCGGGCGCCGGCTATGGAACCAAGCAACGATCAAGCCGTTGCACCGGTTCATGAGATAAGGTGTCCACATGCTGATCAGGTTTGGTTTTGAGATAATGGTTGATTGCCCGGCACCGGTTCCGATGCTGCTGGCCCTGTCAACGCACACGGAGTTCAACGGACGGCTGATCGGTGCGGATTTTGTCCGCACAACCAGCATGACCCCGATTTCGGTCTATGTGGATCATTACGGCAACCGCATCTCGCGGGCGGTCGCCGACCAGGGCCGCACCACCTTCTGGTCCGATTGCGTCGCCGAAGTCAGCGGCGTGCCGGACATCTGGCCGACATTCGCTGTCCAGCACCGGATCGAGGATCTGCCCAGCGACACGCTCGATTTCCTCGGCGCCAGCCGCTATTGCGACTCCGACAGCCTCGGCAACTTCGCCTGGGCCAATTTCGGCAACACCCAGGAGGGCTGGCCGCGGGTGCAGGCGATCTGCACCTTCGTCCACAACCATGTCACCTTCGGCTACAAGTTCGGCCGGCCGGACAAGACCGCACGCGACGTGCTGGAGGAAAAATCCGGCGTCTGCCGCGACTTCGCCCATCTCGGCGTCAGTCTCTGCCGCGCCATGAACATTCCGGCGCGCTACGCCAGCGGCTATCTCGGCGACATCGGCGTGCCCGATTCCGGCTTTGATGATTTCTGCGCCTGGTTCGAGGTGTTTTTGGGCGGCAGCTGGCACACCGTGGATGCCCGCTACAATGTGCCCCGTATCGGCCGCATCCTGATGGTGCGCGGTTCGGACGCATCGGATGTGGCGATGATCACCTCATTCGGCTCCTACCAGCTGTCATCCTTCCGGGTCTGGACCACCCAGCTCGACGACGCAACCAGTGACCAGGACATCCATGCAATGCTGGAGAGTCTGCCGCCGCCACGTCCCGGCGGTCCGGATTTCGGCCTGGCGGTTCCCGGCGCGGTGCATCTGTTCTGAACGATCCGGCTCACCAATCATTAGCCATATAAGCATTCAGCCTGGGTTCATTGAGGATTTGTCATGGTGTCTGCATCAAGAATTGGTGCGACGAAAGGACAAACATGATGACCATAGCTCTTGCAGTGCTTGCCCTCACGATTGTTGCACTTTTCAGCGGCCTGGTGCTTGGCGCCCTGCGTCAGGAGATGCCCGGCAGGGAATCGGATCCGGTCTGGGTCAGGGACCGCTGACCGTCCGGCCGTTTTCCGGCCTCCGCTTCCGGGGCGTCCCGGACTGCGTCTCATGCGCAATCCGGGAGCGCGTTTCACAGCAACGCGGTTATTAGAGCGCTTCATGGCTAGATGGAACCATTCTGCCGCGCCGGTTTGGTTCAAGA
>CAXBIE010000140.1:0-9166 GCA_963975635.1 uncultured Hoeflea sp.
GGACGTAAGAGGGAGCGGCGAGGCCTGAGGCGGTGACCAGCGATGTGGCGCTGGCTGAAACAAGAAAACTGCGACGGGAAAGAGACATTTGGCTTCTCCTGGTTGATCAAAACCCGATGAGGGGGGACCAGGACAAGTCGCAAGCTTGTGTGACGGCTGTTTCTCGGTTTGATGAACAGATGATCAAGATTTGATGACAGCTGCAATTTCACCGTCGCGGGCTGATGCGCATTCAATGAGGCCTGTCACAGGCAGCGGGAGACAGGAATACGCAAGGTATAGGCAAAGGGGATCCACCATATCACGCTGGTGAATCCATGGCTGAGCTCCCGGTTTCTTAAGATATCTTGCGGTGCCGGGCTGCATATGTCAAGGATGCTTGACACGTGCATTTGACTTGCTTATGTAAAGGAGGCTTTACAAAAAAAGCGAGATGATTATGGACGAGAAACATGTAACCCGGCGCTATTATGCGGCCTTCATTCCGGCGATGGTCATATTTCTGGGCGGTTCATTGGGGCTGGTCTGGCTGGATGCCAGCATCGATCTGCCGGGAACGGTTCTGGCCGCGCTGGCGCTGGTGCCGATAATTGCGCTGTTATCCACCTTCTGGATTCACTGGCGGTACATGCAGGAGATCGATGAATATCTGCGCCAGATACAGGTCAAGGCATTGCTGTCCGGTGCGGCGGTGGTTCTGGCCATTGCAACGGGGTGGGGGTATCTGGAAAGCTATGTCGATGCGCCCGCATTGCCAATTTTCTGGCTCAATCCGATTTCCTGGGTTGCCTATGGCGTGACGGCGGCTTTTGTCACCAAACGCGAAACCGGATCATTTGAGTGAAGAATTCTATCAGGAATCTGAGGTCCGCGCGCGGCTGGTCGCAGGCGGTTCTGGGCGAAAAGCTCGATGTGTCACGCCAGACCGTCAATGCGCTGGAGACGGAGCGCTACGATCCGTCGCTGCCACTGGCGTTCAAGATAGCAAAGCTGTTCGGCAAGCCGATCGAAGAGATTTTCGAGGGCGAGGAATAGGCCTCGATAATGCGGCGGCGGCAGGTCCTGCGGACCAGGACAAGCCGCAAGGTCATCGACGGCTGTTTCTCGGTTTGATGAACAGATGATCAAGATTTGATGACAGCTGCAATTTCACCGTCGCGGGCTGATGCGCTATCAATGCGGGATGTCACAGGCAGCGGGAGACAAGAATGCGGAAATTACAGGCACAGGGGATCCACCACATCACACTGGTGGGGGCGGACCGGCAGACCTCGATTGACTTCTGGGAAGGCGTGCTCGGGATGCCCTTCGTCTTCGAACAGCCCAATCTCGACCGGGCTTCGGAAAGCCATCTCTATTTCGATCCCGGCGACGGACGGTTGATCACCATCTTTACCGATGAAAGCCGCAAACCGGACCCGGCACGGACGTCGACAGAGCCGGGCGCGGTGCATCATCTCGCCATCAATGTGTCGAAGGCGACGTTCTCGCAAGCCGTCGAGCGGCTGGACGAGCGCGGCATCAAACACAGCGGCGTCAAGGACCGGGGTTTCATGGATTCGATCTATTTCACCGATCCGCTGGGTTTCCTGATCGAGCTGGCGGCTTACCGGTTCGAGCCGCCGGCGGGCTCGTCTCATGCCGAAGTGCTGCTTGAGGCCCACAGGCTCCGGGTGGCAAGAGACGACTACAATATTGCGGAAATCCACCTTGCCGATGCGATCGAGGCGATCATTGAAAGATCGCAGCAATCGCTGTCGGACGACCGGACGCCGAAAAAGGCTTGGTGAAGCAATCGCGGCGCCGGATCGGTGTCGCGGGCTCAGGCAAGCCCGCGCTTTTCCAGCATGGCGGTGGCATCGGGCATGCGGCCGCGGAAGGCCTGATAGAGCTCGCCCGGATCGCGCGATCCGCCGGCCGAATAGACATGGGTGCGCAGCTTCTCCGCCATTTCGGGGTCGAACGGATTTCCGGTTTCCTCAAAAGCGGCAAAGGCATCGGCGTCGAGTACTTCCGACCACATGTAGGAATAATAGCCGGCCGAATAGCCTTCACCGGAAAACACATGCAGGAAATGCGGGCTGGCGTGGCGCATGACGATCGCCTCGGGCATGCCGAGCTTTTTCAGGGTTTCAGCTTCAAATGTTGCCGGATCGGTCTTGTCGCCGGCTGTGTGCCAGGCCATGTCGACAAGCGCCGAGGCTGTGAACTCGACGGCGGCGAAACCGGCATTGAAGGTTTGCGCGGCAAGCACCTTGTCCAGAAGCGCGCGCGGGATCGGCTCGTTGGTCTTGTAGTGGCGCGCGTGTTTTTCGAGAATTTCCGGCACTGTCAGCCAGTGTTCGAAGAGCTGTGATGGCAGTTCGACGAAGTCACGGCTGACCGACGTTCCGGACAGCGACGGATAGGTCACATCCGACAGCATGCCGTGAAGCGCATGGCCGAATTCATGGAACAGCGTGCGCGCATCGTTGAGCGACAGCAGCGCTTCCTGTCCGGCGGCGGGCTTGGCGAAATTCATCACATTGGTGATGATCGGAATCTCGCCAGTGCTGCCGTCGGGCATGGAGAGCTTGTGCTGGCTGCGCATGCCGCTCATCCAGGCGCCGGAGCGTTTCGAGGGCCGGGCGAAATAGTCGGCGATGAAGGTAGCGATCATCTTGCCGTTGGCATCGCTGACTTCAAACACGCGGGCATCGGGATGCGGACCGCGGATGTCCTTGCGTTCGGTCATGGTGACCCCGAAGAGACGGTTTGCCACATCGAAGCAGGCTTCGATAATCCGGCTGAGCGGGAAATAGGGCTTGAGCTCTGCCTCGGAAAAATCAAACCGGCGGGCCTTGAGCTTTTCGGCGTAATAGCGCCAGTCCCAGGCGGCGACGTCATGGTTGCCGCCTTCCTCGGTGATCAGTTTGGCCAGCTCGGCGCGATCAACATCGGCATGGGTGACGGCGCGGGCCCAGACATCGCCGAGCAGCGCTTCCACCGCTTCAGGCGTTTTCGCCATGGTGTCGTCGAGCTTGTAGGCGGCGTAGCTGTCATAGCCGAGCAGCATGGCCTTTTCTGTACGCAAGGCAATGATCTGCGAGATCAGCGCGGCGTTATCGGTGTCGCCGCCATTGGCGCCACGCGCGGCCCAGGCCTTGAAGGCTGTTTCGCGCAGATCGCGCCGCGCGCTGCTGCTCAGGAACGGCTCGATGATCGAACGCGACAGGGTGACGGCATATTTGCCCGCATGGCCGAGATCCTCGGCGACAGCGGCCATGGCGGCGCGCAGATCATCGGAGAGTCCGTCCAGATCGGAACCCTCGTCGAGCAGCAGAAGATAATTCTTTTCGTCAGCCAGCACATTCTGGCCGAATTGGGCACCGAGGCCCGCCAGCGTCTCGCCAACTTCAGCCAGCCGTGACTGTCCGGTCTGATCGAGCGCGGCCCCGGATTTGACGAAGGATTTCCAGATCCGTTCGAGCACGCGGTCCTGTTCCGGAGTCAATCCGATCTCGGAGCGCTTCTGGTACAGGCTGTCGACGCGCTCGAACAGCGCCTTGTTCATGGCGATTTTCGAGTAATGGCGCGACATGCGTGGTGCAATCTCCCGCTCCAGCGCCTGAATCGCGTCATTGGTGTCGGTGCCGGCGCGGTTCCAGAACAGGCTCGAGACCTTTGACAGCTTGTCACCAGCCAGTTCGAGCGCTTCAACCGTGTTGGCGAAGCCCGGCGCTTCTTCATTGCCGGCAATCGCCTCAATCTCCGCATCATGCTCGGCAAGGGCGGTTTCAAAGGCCGGGGCAAAATCCGCGTCAGCGATGCCGGTGAATCGCGGCAGGCCGAGCGGTCCGGTCCAGTCGAATACGGGGGAAGCGGGTGAGGTCATGTAAGGCTCCTTGTTGAGACCCATGTAGGCTTGGAGGCGGTGGTGAACAAGGCGCATCCGCCAGCTTCGTTTGCACACAGGGGAAACAAAAAGGGCGAGGCCTTTTCAAGCCCCGCCCGTTCATATCTTCAAGTCTTGGGGACTTAGCTCTTGCGGTCGCGTGCCGCCAGGGTCCGCAGGCGCAGGGCATTGAGCTTGATGAAGCCCGCCGCGTCCTTCTGGTCATAGGCGCCGAGATCGTCCTCGAAGGTCACCAATGCGTCTGAATACAGCGACTTGTCGCTTTCGCGGCCGGTGACCATCACGTTGCCCTTGTAGAGCTTGAGGGTGACTTCGCCTTCAACGTTCTTCTGGCTCAGATCAATCGCGGCCTGCAGCATTTCGCGCTCCGGCGAGAACCAGAAGCCGTAATAGATCAGCTCCGCATAGCGCGGCATCAGCTCATCCTTCAGGTGCGCCGCACCGCGGTCGAGCGTGATCGATTCCATGGCGCGGTGGGCGGTCAGCAGGATGGTGCCGCCCGGCGTTTCGTAGACACCGCGCGATTTCATGCCGACGAACCGGTTTTCGACCAGATCAAGACGGCCGATGCCGTTGTCGCGGCCGTAATTGTTCAGTTCAGCCAGAATGGTCGCCGGGCTCATGCGGACGCCGTTGATCGACACCGCATCGCCCTTCTCGAAGCCGATCTTGATGATTGTCGCCTTGTCGGGTGCTGCTTCCGGCGAAATCGTGCGCATGTGGACATATTCAGGCGCTTCGACAGCCGGGTCTTCCAGAACCTTGCCCTCGGAAGAGGAGTGCAGCAGGTTGGCGTCGACCGAGAACGGGGCTTCGCCCATCTTGTCCTTGGAGACCGGGATCTGGTGCTCTTCGGCAAACTTGATCAGGTCGGTGCGGCTCTTGAACGACCAGTCGCGCCATGGCGCGATGATCTTGATGTCGGGGTTGAGCGCATAGGCGGACAATTCGAACCGGACCTGGTCATTGCCCTTGCCGGTGGCGCCATGGGCAATGGCGTCAGCGCCGGTCTCGTGGGCGATCTCCACCAGCCGCTTGGAAATCAGCGGCCGGGCAATCGAGGTGCCGAGCAGATAAACGCCTTCATAAACCGCATTGGCGCGGAACATCGGGAACACGAAGTCGCGGACGAACTCCTCGCGGACATCCTCGATGAAGATGTTCTTGTCGGGGATGCCGAGCATCTCGGCCTTCTTGCGCGCCGGCGCCAGCTCTTCGCCCTGTCCGAGATCGGCGGTGAAGGTAACGACTTCGGCACCGAACTCGGTCTGCAGCCATTTGAGAATGATCGAAGTGTCGAGACCGCCGGAATAGGCGAGAACGACTTTTTTGACGTCCTTGTGCGATGCCATGATTGTAGTCTTTCTGTTTGAAGCCTTGCCCAAGCGAATTTTGATTTTCAAGGGCCACGAATTTTGCGGCACTTTTAGCCGGTTTGCAGCGCCATGCAAGGGTTGGACGTCCCGGCAGAGGCCTGCAGGCGGGCATTTTGTTTGACGGAGTGTTGTTTCCCGCTCTATCGCTTTGTGTGGATAGGAATGTCACGGGAGGAGACGGGTATGACTGATCTGCAAGCGGTAATGGGCAAAGGCAAGGTTGCTGTTGTGACCGGGGGAGCGTCAGGCATCGGCCTTGCCGCGGCACGCATCTTTGCCGCGCGCGGCATGCGCGTCATGCTAGTCGACAATGACGGGGACCGGCTTGCCCAGGCGGAAAAGGCCGTGGCAGCGGAATCGCCCAATCCCGCCACCGATATTGTTTCGATCAAGACCGACGTCGGCGACCTTGATGCCGTCACCGCTTTGGAAAGGGCCGTGCTCGAGCGTTTTGGCCGGGTGCATGTGCTGATGAACAATGCCGGCATTCAGCCCGGCAGCAGCCTGTTCGGGTCTCAGGCCAATTGGGACAATGTTCTCAAGGTCAATCTGATGGGCATCATCAATGGCGCCCGCGTGTTTGGACCGGCCATGATCGCGCATGGCGAGCCTGCGATGATCATCAACACCGGATCGAAACAGGGCATCACCACCCCGCCGGGCGACCCGGCCTACAATGTCGCCAAGGCTGGGGTAAAGGCGTTTACCGAAGCGCTCGAACACGAACTGCGCAACACCGCAGATTGCCGGGTCAGTGCGCATCTGCTGATTCCGGGCTTTGTCTACACGCCGCTGACCTCGCGGGGGCGGACCGAAAAGCCGGCAGCAGCCTGGACCCCGGAGCAGACCGTCGATTTCATGATGGACAGCCTGGAAAAGGGCGATTTCTACATTCTGTGCCCGGACAATGATGTCGACCGCGCCACCGACGAAAAGCGCATCGCCTGGGCCGCCGGCGACATCACCGAAAACCGCCCGCCGCTGTCGCGCTGGCATCCGGATTATGCGGAAAAGTTCAAGGACTATCTGTCGCGTTAGTCGCGATTTCACTTCTCCTTTAAAGTGTATTATTGTGATGATGCACTTTAAATGAGGGGGTGGAGATGTCCACATTCTATGCTTGGGTCGTGCCCGCCTACAGCAGCGGCTCGCCGGTCGATCATACCTGGGTGACCAGCTATGACAGTCGACAGCACGTCTATCCCGATATCGCAGCGGTGAAGGGCGCGAAGGAGGCCTACTGGTATTGCTGGGGTGTCTTTCATCCGAAGGGCAACATACCGGGCAACACCACCGGATTCATCGGCAGCAAAGACGGGGACCGGACGGTTGCCGATTGCCTGGTGCTTCCAAATGCCGAATCAGGCTCAAATTCAGCAGCACGCGGCACAATTTTCACCTACGGAATAGACGGAGTCTGCCATCAACTGGCAAATCAGGTGCTTTACGCCACAGCGGCGGCCGGTGCGCCACCCCTGACGGTGAAAGCGGCCCGGGGCTATTGGCTCAGCATCTTTCTTTATGGCACTTATGGGCTGCAATACGCGGCCTGGCAGGCTAAACTTCACACCTGTGCCGGGGTCAAGCCAATGAACGGGCCGCCAGCGGGCGCGGAGGACAGAATGGCTCAGCTACCTGACGATTTCGAAGCCCATGCCAGGGAGGTGCTTGCCGACAAACCGGAACTTGTTGCCAAACTGCTCTCCCTGAGAGCCGATGTGACCAGCTATGCCGCACAGAGGATGCCGCGCTTCTTTCCGCCTGATGCCTACTTTCTCAATGCCCGCAACCAGCATTTGATTGCTCAGGCTGCGGCATTGCTCGACGCGGACGATTTTCGCAAGATATTCGGAATCGATCCCGGCGAACGCATCGATATCGTCGATCCGACGATCCTGAACCAGTCGAAGGAATGACCCGGATTGGCAAGACTCTGAAAGCGGCTTAAGGTCGATGCTTTACCATCAGTTGTAGAGCCGATCATGACTTTCATTCCCGGACTGCCCGTCCTTGCCGCTTTCAGTATCGCCATTTTATTGCTGGCGATTACGCCGGGGCCGGACATGACATTGTGGATGAGCCGCACCATCCGTGACGGCCAGGCCATCGGCATGATGACGATTGCCGGCACCAATCTCGGCATCGCCATTCACACGCTGCTGGTGGCCTTCGGCGTGTCGGCGCTGGTGGTTGCCTCGCCGGTGGCCTTTCTGGTGCTGAAGACCGGCGGTGCGGGCTATCTGCTGTGGCTTGCCATTCAGGCCGTGCGCAACCGTTCGGTTCTCTCCGTAAAAGCGACCGGCAAGACCAATGCGTCGATGGGCAAGGCGTTTCTCAATGGTCTCTGGGTCAATCTGCTCAATCCCAAGGTCATCATCTTCTTCATGACCTTCCTGCCGCAATTTGTCAGCGTCAGGGATCCGCACGTCACCGGCAAGCTGATCTTTCTCGGCGTGCTGTCGATTGTCATCGCATTGCCCATCGCCATCGCGGTTGTTGTCAGTGCACACGGGCTGGCGGACTGGCTGAAGCGCAAGCCGCAGGTGATGCGCGTTGTCGACTATGTCTTCGCCGGCGTGTTCTCGGTGTTTGCGGTCAAGATCCTGCTGACCCAGAGCCGCTGATCAGGCCCCGGTGCCGGTCGTGTCCGTGGGGCTGTGGCGCTCACTGGGCAACCAGCGGCCGGCATTGCGCCCGGCGAACAGCCAGTAGATGCTGGCGCCGATGATGCCGCAGGCGATGTGGATGGCAATCAGTTGCGCGGGCTCGATTGATGAGGCGGTATCTGTGCCTATTGCCAGCGGCATGCCGGTTGCCGCAAGGGCAATCGCGCCACCGGCCAGCGCATGGCTGAGCCAGTCGCGCCGCCGCCAGAACTCAAAAATCGAGATGATGACAAAGGCCGGCACCAGCGCCGCCCGGGCAAACAGGCTGGCCACGCCGACAACCCCGACGACGAGCGTCACAGTCAGTTCAAGCTCGCTGAAACGGCCGAAATCCTCGGGCCGGATCAGCCGGGCGAGAAACGCATAGGCAAGGCCCGCCGCCAGGCAGCCGATGAAAAAGCCGAAGGCGATGGCAAACAACCGGACGAGCAGGCGGAGAATATCGCGCACTGCAGCTCTCAGTCCGCGCCGTGGCCGGAGATCATCATCGCCTGCAGGGCCATGTTCTCCAGCTCGTCACGGTCTTTCTTGCGCATGCGTTCGGACTCGCTCTTGAGCTGACCGCAGGCGGCAAGAATGTCGCGGCCGCGCGGGGTGCGGATCGGCGAGGCATAGCCATTGGCGTTGACGAAATCGGCGAAGGTTTCAATCGTCTCCCAGTCCGAGCACTCATAGGCCGAGCCGGGCCACGGGTTGAACGGAATGAGATTGATCTTGGCCGGGATGCCCTTGAGCAGGCGCACCAGTTCCTTGGCGTCCGACAGGCTGTCATTGACGCCCTTGAGCATCACATATTCGAATGTGATGCGGCGCGCATTGGAGACGCCGGGATAGGTGCGGCAGGCGTCCAGCAGTTCCTTGAGCGGATATTTCTTGTTGATCGGCACCAGTTCGTCGCGCAGGTCATCGCGCACGGCGTGCAGCGAAATCGCCAGCATGACGCCGATTTCCTCGCCGGTGCGGACGATGCCCGGCACCACGCCGGAGGTGGAGAGTGTGATGCGGCGGCGCGACAGGGCCAGGCCGTCACCATCCGAGGCAATCAGCAGCGCCTGCTTGACATGGTCGAAATTGTACAGCGGCTCGCCCATGCCCATCATCACGATATTGGTGACCTTGCGGCCTTCGCTCGGCACGATGGCGCCTTGCGGGGTGTCCTTGTGGGGGAAGTCGCCCAACCGGTCTCGGGCCACCAGAAGCTGCGACAGGATCTCTTCGGCAGTCAGGTT
>CAXBIE010000141.1:0-9021 GCA_963975635.1 uncultured Hoeflea sp.
CTGACGGTTCCCTTTTCGATGCAGGACAGGATGCTGTTCGGACCTTTTGTGCGCGTCTGCGCATCCAGCAAATCGAGGTGGCTACTAATGTTGGACATTGCCTCAGCCGCGGGATTGATCAGCAGATCGACAGGAAGCCGATTGCGAAGGTGGGACAAGGTTGCCTTGGCGATCTGATCTTCAAGCGCCTTGGCAGGCAGCCGCCAGCCGCCGGTTTTTGTGTTGCTTTCGTTTTTCCCGGCAGTGTTGAGCAGCCGATTTGAGACGTAATAGCGGTAGCGCTTGCCCTTCTTGCTGGCGTGGCTCGGTGTAAGCTTGTCACCGGTCTCATCAACAAGCGTGCCGGCAAGAGGGCTGATGATTGACCCATCCTTCCCCTCACCACGCTTTCGGCCGGCACTTTCCTTCATATGCTCCTGGACCCGAACCCAAACATCCGGATCGATGATTGGCGGATGCTGCCCCTCGTGGATTGTCTCCTTATGCCGGATGCGACCGGCATAGACCGGGTTGGTCAGCAGGTAGTGAAGTGCTGCGCGTTCGAAGGTGACACCACAAGCACCCGGATTGATAGAATGCGTTGCGGCGTCGGCCCCATCTTCGTCAGACCGCTTGTTGACCTCTTTCCGTTTCCTAGCCTTTGCCTTGCCACGCAACCCCAGCCTGTTGGCGTGATCCACCACCGCGAGGATCGAACGATGCTTAAGGTAGAGATCATAGAGCGTTCTGACTGTCTCAGCTTCCTCCGGTACAATCTTCAATGTTCGTCCATCCGGCTCGTAGCCCAACGGGATGGCGCCTCCCATCCAAAGCCCCTTCTTCTTGGAAGCTGCGATCTTGTCCCTGATCCGTTCCGCTGTGACTTCGCGTTCAAACTGGGCGAAGGAGAGAAGCACATTGAGGGTTAGTCTGCCCATGCTGGTCGCGGTATTGAAGGATTGTGTCACCGACACGAACGACGCATCGGCTGCATCCAGCCGGTCGACCAGCTTGGCGAAATCCGCGAGCGATCTCGTGAGCCGGTCGATCTTGTAGACGACGATCTGGTCGACCAGCCCTTCATCCACATGCTGGAGCAGTTTCTTGAGCCCTGCCCTTTCCAGCGTGCCACCAGAGATGCCGCCATCATCATAGTGCTCCGGTAGGGCAATCCAACCTTCATGCTTCTGGCTGGCGATATAGGCGGCACAGGCTTCACGTTGGGCATGGAGCGAATTGAACTCCTGGTCCAACCCCTCCTCCGATGATTTCCTCGTGTAGATGGCACAACGGACCCTCTTCATGGCTTATCCCAATCCGAAGAACCGAGGTCCGGACCAATGGGCACCAGTGATCTTCCGGGCAATGGCGCTCAGCGACCGGTACCGCTTGCCATCGAGTTGGAACCCATCATCCAATACTTCGACCTGATAGGTTCTGCCATTCCACTCCCGTGAAGAGTGGTGATACTGGCCATTCGACGCCATCGCACCGATTTCCCTAGCGGGCCCTGCCTAGGCGTCAGGTCAGGCTTTTGGAACTGGTACATCCGGCCCAAATCGGACCTGAATAGGTCGTTGATCGACGAACATGAGCTGCGTCAAAGCGCTCATTGATGCAACGCGCAGGACCTCGGACCGCGCAGGTAAGCAGGGCGCGACTAGAAGGCCACGGAACTATTACACAATCCTGTTTTAGACCTTCGGGCGCTTCTACCGGGAAATTACCTAATATGCGGCAGTCACAATAATCTCGACCTTGAGTGTGTCACGCGCCAATCGCGCTTCGCCGCAAGCGCGGGCGGGCGCGTGGCCGTGCGCGACCCAGGCGTCCCATACCGCGTTCATTTCGTCGAAATCTTTCATGTCGGACAGCCAGATGATCGCTTGCAGGATACGGTCCGGGGAAGATCCGGCTATGGCCAAAAGCCGTTCGATCCGCGACAGGCAGTCGCGTGTCTGCTCCGCGACGGTTTCGCCATCCCCGACCTGCCCGCACAGATAGGCGACGCCGTTGTGCCTGACGATCTTGCTCATGCGTTGTCCGGTTTCCAGCCGTTCGATCATTTTCCCACCTCAGCTGTTTCATGCTCCGCCAATGCGGCGATTTCGCCCAATGTCACCGGCTTGAGCGGCGGGCGGATCCTGTAATAGCCGGTTTCATCGGGCGGAATGCCGTTGGTGTCCGACAGGATCCGCGTCACCGAAAGTCCGCAGTAGCGGCCCTGACAGGGTCCCATTCCGGCGCGGACAAAGGCCTTGGCCTGGTTGGGACCGAGACAGCCCAACCCGGCCGTGCGCCTGATGTCGCCGGCGGTGACTTCCTCGCACCGGCAGACGATGGTGTCATCGGCCGGCGCAAGGGCGCCTGCATAGGGCGGATAGGCGGCGTCGATGAAGGGCCGGGCGGCGCATTCAGCGCCGAGGCCCCTTCGCAACGGACGGGCTTCGGCATCACGGTCCTTTTTCGTCATCTTGCTCAGATCACAGGCCATTTCGAGCGCAGCGATCTCGCCTGCAAGGGCCGCGGCTTTTGCTCCGCCAATGCCGGCCCCGTCGCCTGCAACAAAAACGGTGGAGACGGCCGTACGCCCCCATTTGTTGCATTCCGGTACAAAGCAGTTTTGTGGGTCATCCCATCGGTGCGGAATGTCGATGGATCGCGCAGCCTGGGTATTCGGCACGACGCCGTGGTGCAGCAGCACGGTGTCGCAGGCTATCCGGTGCTCGATGCCGCCAACGCGGAACGTCACGCCGCTTGCGCTCCGGTCGCCTTCGATAGCGATGTCAGAAGCGCCGACATGGCGGGCTATGCCGGCGCGGCGCAATTCCCATAACATCCGGAGTCCCTTGAGAAGATAGGGCCAACCGCGCAACGCACCGCCGACATGTCGCAGCGATCGTGCCAGATCGGCTTTCGTTTGTGTCTCCACAAGGGCAAGGGGCGGCACACCGGCCCGCACCATCTGGGTCGCGACGAGATAAAGAAGCGGCCCCGACCCCACCAGGACGGCACGCTCGCAGGCAATGCCCGATTGCTTGAGCAGGATCTGTGCCGCGCCGGCGGTCATCACGCCCGGCAAGGTCCATCCCGGCACCGGCATCGGCCGTTCCAGCGCCCCCGTGGCCAGCAGGATGCGCCTGCCCTCGGCGAATTTACCCTTGCCGTTCCGGGTAAAGCTGACGCGGGTTGCCTCCTCGATCTGCCACACGACCGCACCTCTCAGGTGGGTAATGTTGTCGTGCGCCAGCCCCCGCGTAAGGATCCGGCCGTCGGTGAAATCGCTGCCAAGAATGGCGCCGCGGGTTTTGCTGGCGCGATCCACATCGCGGTAGATCTGCCCGCCCGGCGCCGGCTGTTCGTCGAGCAGCAGGACCGACAATCCGGAACCGGCGGCGCGGCGGGCCGCCGACATGCCGGCGGGACCGGCGCCAATGACGATCAGGTCGGCGCTATGCATTGCCGGCACCCTTGATCGACGGCCTTTCGATCTGGAGCCCCTCGGTCACTTGCAGCATGCAGGCCTGGCGGTTGATCCCGTCGATTTCGACCAGGCAATCGTAGCAGGCGCCCATCATGCAGAACGGTCCGCGCGGCGCGCCCGAAACCGGGGTATGGCGAAACGGCATCACGCCGGCCACCAGCAGGGCACCGGCAAGGTTTTCGCCCCGCTGCAGGGAAAGCTCGCTGGAGCCGAAGCGAACGGTCACCCGATCGGTTTGCGGGCCGATTTCACGAAACGTTGAATCGGGCTTCACTGAACACCTCCAAATCGGGCGCGGCGTCCGCCCCTTCGAGCCAGTCCGGCAGGAAACGGGCATGGGCCGCGGCAAGGGTGACGCCGCTGTGGCAGGTCACGAGATAGGCGCCCGGCATGTCCGGGCTTTGCTGGTAGATCGGCAATCCGTCGGGCGACAGGATCCGCAAGGCTCCCCAACTGCGCACAAGCTGGGCCTTTGCCAGCACCGGAAAGGCGGCAATCGCTTCCGCTGCGAGCCCGGACAGGCCGGGCTGCGTGACCGTGTCGTCAAGGCCCACTTCCTCGTTGGTGGCGCCAATCTGAATGCCGCCTTCGTCGACCTGACGCGCTATCAGCGAGGGGCGATTAATCAGTTTGGGAAGCTTTTCGGTGATCATGACCTGCCCGCGCTGCGGTCTGATCGGCGCCTTGAAGCCCATCATCGGTCCCAGCGCGGCAGCGCCAAGCCCGGCGGAAAGAACCGTCTTGCGAGCCTCTACTTCGGTGCCATCGTCACAGGAAATGCGGAACAGGTCGGCCTTGTCGACGCGTGTAACCCGCTTGCCGTTGAGGATCACTCCGCCAAGGCGGCGGACATCGTCGGCCAGCGCGCGCAACAGTCTGAGCGGATTTGCATGGCCGTCCTGGTGATGCAGGATTGCGCCCATGACCCTGGGACCGATTGCCGGTTCCTCAAGCCGCAGGGCATTGTGGCCGAGCACCTCGTAGGGGTAGTTGCCGCCAAGCTTTTGCTTGAGGATCTCGTATTTCGCGACGGTGGCTTCGAGACTCTCCTCCGAGAAATGGAGGTCGTAGCCACCCCTTTGCTCAAGGCCCAGATCATGCCCCGTCGCATCGCCCAGTTCAGCGGCGAAATCGGCCCAGGCGGCGGCAGAGGCCTGCGACCATTGCGCATAGCGCGGCTGGTTCATGCCCTTGGACTGTACCCAGACGAGGCCAAAATTGCCCCGGCTGGCGCGGAAAGACCCATCGTCGCCGTCCAGAACAGTCACCCGGAGACCGCGCTTGAGCAGGCCCCAGGCTGTCGAGAGGCCGACAATCCCGCCGCCGATTATGGCATAGTCCGAAGTCATGGAAAGTCTCTCACAGGTTCACCGGGGTGGCGGCCATCGCCACCCCGGTATTGGCTCTCACTTGGAAGCAGCCGCCACTTTGTCCAGGATCGCCTGACCCCATTCGACGCCGACATCCTCCAGCACGGCAGGCCAGACATCGGCGCGGACCTTTGCGGACATTGCGGCAAGGTCTTCGTCCGAGAGCTTGGCCACCGTGGTGCCCAGTTCGTCAACCAGGCGCTGCTCGTTGCGGCCCTGATCGGCTTCGGCGACGGTCCAGCGGGTTGCCTCGAATGCCGCCGCCTGCTCCTTCAAGGCGGCCTGATCTTCCGCGGAAAGGGCCGCGAGGCTCTCGTTGGAGATGATCATGTACCAGACCTCGAAATGCGTGTTGGCGGGGATGTAGGTCTTGGTGACATCGCGGAAGGAGGCATAGTAGCCTTCGGCACCCGAGCCGATGACGCCATCCACGACGCCCGTCTGAACGGCGGTAAAGGCTTCGGAGAACGGGATCGGCGACGGGATGTAGCCCAGTGCTTCGCCGGTCAGCTGGAACGACTTGATGCCGGGCACCCGCACCTTGATGCCGTTCGGCCCGGTGCTGGCCGGATTGGGGTTTTCCACGTTGAGCGAAATGCCGCCGAAATAGACCGGATAGGCAGCCAGCATGGTGATGTCCTGTTCCGCATAAAGGCCGGTCATGACATCGCGCACCACGCCGCCGGGGCCGTAGATCTTGCGCGCTTGCGCCCAGGTTTCGGCCATGTAGGGAAACGAGGAGATCTGCATGCGGCGGTCGGCGGCGGCGGCGGCAGGCTGTGTCGCCATGTCGAGCGCGCCGACGCTGATCCGCTCCTGCACGGTGGTGTAGTCGCCAAGCGCCGAGGCCGGGAACAATTGTATTTCAACATCGCCGCCGGTGGCCTCCGAAACCGAGGCCGCAAAGGCGCGCAGCTCGACATCGACGGTGGCGTCCTGCGGGCGCACATGGCTCATCTTGAGGGTTTCGGCCAGGGCGGGCGATGCGGCCATCAGGGTCGCAAGGGCGGTGGCAAGGATTGCGGTTTTCATGAGTTTCTCCTTTTGGTGGGTTGATGGTCTGAAGAAGGCCGGCCTCAATATCCGAACAGGCGCGGCAAATAGAGCGACAGGTCGGGCCAGAACGAGGTGAGGAACACGACGGGCACATAGCCCGTGACGATCAGGAACATCGCCGGCGGGATGACCTTGGTGACCTTGACCTTGCCGATACGGGCGCCGAGGTACAGGATCGAGGCATAGGGAGGCGTGACGCCGCCCATCGCCGTGTTGACGCCCATGATCGCGGCGAACTGGACCGGGCTGATCCCGATGGCGGTCATCAGTGGCAGCAACAGCGGGGCGATCAGGATGATCGCCGTCACGTCGTTGACGACCATGCCGACCAGAAACAGCAGGATGTTGATGAAGATCAGCAGCAGGACCTTGTTTTCGGTGATCAGGAAAATGCTCGACACGATCTGCTGCGGGATGCTTTCGTAGACGAACATCTGGCTCAGGATCATGGAAAAGAGGATCATGAACATGATCGCGCCGACGGCGGTGGCGGCCTCCTTGCCGGCCGCTAGGAAATTGGAGAGGCGCAGGCCCTTGTAGACCAGGAAGCCAACCGGCACCGAATAGATCACGGCAACGGCTGCGGCTTCGGTCGGCGTCATGATGCCGCCGTAGATCCCGCCGAGGATGATGACGGGCATCAACAGCGCCGGAAAGGCGTGGATGCCGCGCCTGGCGACTTCGGTGGAGAGCTCGCCGAAGGTCGGCTTGTCATCAAGTACCAGGTTGAACTTGCGGCTCATCCACAGGTTCATGATCGAGAAGCTGAGCATGATCAGAAGACCCGGCCCGAGCGTTGCAAGAAAGCAGGCAAGGATCGAGGTGTCGGTCACCCAGCCATAAACGATCATCGTGACCGAAGGCGGGATCAGCAGCCCCAGGATCGATGAGTTGGCGATCAGCGCGGTCGCGTATTCCCGCGGATAGCCACGCTTTTCCATCTCCGGGATCAGGATCGGACCAATGGCGGCAATGCCGGTGAGACCCGACCCCGAAATGGCGCCGATGACTGCGCAACTGACGGCCGCCACGACACCCAGGCCGCCGCGGACGTGGCCGACGAATGCGTTCACAAACCTTAAGAGTGACGCCGCGATGCCGCTTTCGGACATGATCGTGCCAGCCAGCACAAACAGCGGGATCGCCAGCAGGATCGGATTCCCGAGCTGCTGAACGCCCCACAGCATCATGCCCTTCATCGTCACATCGCCGATGAAATACATGACCATCAAGGCAGCCCCGAAGCAGTAGGGCAGCGGCACGCCGAGGGTCAGGGTGATCACCAGAATAGCGATTGCAATGAGCGCGATCTCGATCATGCGACAGTTCCGTACTTCAAGGTGAGGAGGTGCCGGATGAGATGCCAGGCGGTGTAGAGCATCATCAGTGTCACGCCCACGAGCAGCGCGACATCCGAGTAAAAGGTCGGGATGTAGAGCGTCGGGCTTTCGCGCCAGACGCGCCATGCGTACTTGGTGTAGTCCCAGGCCCAGCCGAGGATCCAAAGGCCGACGATCAGGCTGATGATTTCGCCGACAATAGCCAGGATCGTGTGGGCCCGTTCGGATGTGAGGAAGATCTCGAGCACGTTGGCGCGGATATGGGTGTTCTCGCGCGACGCGTTGATCGCACCAAAGATGTAGAGCCAGATCGTCGGATAGAGCATCGTTTCCTCAAGGCCCATCACGGGGATCTGGAAAACGTAGCGTGTGATCACCTGAAAAAACTGTCCAAGTGCAACCAGACAGATCAGCCCGGTCAGCAAGACGGCTGCGAAACGATCCATCATGTCACCCCCAATTGAAACCGCAGGGAGACGATCATCCAGGACTGGCCATAAAGCCAAATCTAAAATATTGTTCAGGCCATAAATTGGATTTATATCATGCTGCCCAACCTGACCATTCGACAACTTCAGACCTTTCGCGAAGTGATGCGCAGCGGGTCAATCTCGGAGGCAAGCCGCACGCTTTTTCGCACGCAGCCTGCCGTCAGCACGATGATTGCCAACATCGAGAAGGAGCTTGGTTTCAACCTGTTTGTCCGCGAGCACGGGCGGCTTACGCCATCGCCGGAAGCGCACTACTTCCTGGAGGAAGCCGAGGAGGTTCTCGACCGGCTGGACCGGACCGTAAGGGCGATGTCGGAGTTCGGAACGCTTGACCGGGGCAGCCTTCGTATAGCGTGCCACCCCGCATCTTCCGGCTTCTTCCTGCCGAAGGTCCTGGCCGAATTTCTCAAGGGAAGGCCCGACGTGAAAGCCGACCTCGTCATGCGCAGCTCGCAGGTCATCGAGGACATGATCGCCTCGCAGGAATTCGACATCGGGCTGGCCGAAACCCCGCCTCAGCGCAGTTCGATCAAGATCGAACCCTTCAAACTCGAGTGCGTGATTGCCCTTCCGGAACGGGACCCTCTTGCCAACAAGGATGTTCTCACTCCAGCCGATCTGGAAAACTATCCGATGGCAATGCTTTTCAGTGATCACCCCGACACCCTCGCAACGCAACGGGCATTTGCCCAATGTGGTGCGACACCAAACCGGCGTTTTGTGCTCAGGACACATCTGCCTTCTCTTCCGCTTGTCGGTGCGGGCCTGTGCGGCGCGGTTGTTGACCGGATTACGGCCGCCACCAGTCCGGCTCCGGGGGTCGTGTTTCGCAGATTCGCGCCCGCGATCACCAGCAGCGTCGCGCTTCTGCTTCCCGCACACCGACCTGCTTCCGCTTTGACAGCCGCGTTCAGCGATTACCTGCGCGAGCAACTCTTGCAGATCGAGAAAACTGGCGTCTCAACAACCTGATCCCCGCCACCATTCTGGTTTTTGCCTGCGTCTGCTGGGCAAAGGGCCAGCTGAGAAGAAACCGCTAAAGGCGCAACGAAAAGACCGTCCTCAGAAATAATTGCGGGCCCTCCGATCGGGGCGAAAGCAGTAACCTGGGGTGTAGAGAACATTCGCTTACCTCCGTCCGTGTCGAAGCGAGTGCCAAAACACGCACTGGCGCCGGAATGTCCGGTTAGTGAGGTTCTGTCAGAAATCTCTCGTTTGCTGTGAACCACCGCTAATGGAATGTACCGGCTGCTTCACCGGGGACAGTGATAACCTGCAGAGGTTTTCACCGACAGAATGGA
>CAXBIE010000142.1:0-9021 GCA_963975635.1 uncultured Hoeflea sp.
CGCAGCTCACCATCACCGCCTATTTCATCGCCTTCGGCCTGGCCCAGATGGTCTACGGCCCGATGGCCGACGTGGTTGGCCGCAAGCCGCCTCTGATCGCCGGCCTTGTGCTGTTCGTGGCCGGCTCCATCGGTTGCGCGCTGGCGCCTGACATGAACGCGCTGGTCGCCGCCCGCGTGGTGCAGGCGCTTGGCGGCGCCGCGGCCATGGTGATTCCGCGCGCCATCATCCGCGACATGCACACCGGCCCGCAGGCCACAAGGCTGATGGCGCTGGTGATGCTGATCATCTCGGTCTCGCCGATGCTGGCGCCGCTGGCGGGCTCCGGCATCATCGCCATCGCCGGCTGGCGGGCGATCTTTGCCACGCTTGCCGCCGCCGCCGGCGCCTCGATCCTGATCACGCTGCTGCTGCAGCCCGAAACGCTCGCGCCGCAACACCGGGCTCCGGTCCGGCTCGCAGCACTGCTTGGCGGCATCCGGACCTTGCTGCGCGATCCGGTGTTCATGGGGCTGACCTTTGTCGGCGGTTTCGGCATGGCAAGCTTCTTCATCTTTCTGGCCAGCGCCTCCTTCGTTTATACCGGCCATTACGGCCTGACGCCGACCGGCTTCAGCCTCGCCTTCGCCGCCAATGCCGCGGGCTTTTTCTCCGCCTCGCAGCTTGCCGCCGGTCTCGGTGAAAAATTCGGCCCGGACCGGGTGGTCAACTGGGCGGTCAGCGGCTTCCTCGCGGTCACCGTGGCGCTGGTGGCGCTGGTCTGGGGCGGCTTCGATCAGTTTGCCCTGCTGGTCGCCATGCTGATCTGCGCCAATGCCTGCCTCGGCCTGGTCATCCCCACGGCCATGGTGATGGCGCTGGATGATCATGGCGACATCGCCGGTCTTGCCTCTTCACTCGGCGGCATGCTGCAGATGCTGGCCGGCGGTCTCATGGCCATGCTGGCGGGCCCGTTTTTCGACGGCACGCCGCTGCCGATGGTCGCCGCCATCGCGCTGGCCGCCATGCTGGCCTTCGGCGCGATGCGGATCACCGCCATCGCCCGCACCCGCCGTCCGGTTGTCATCGTCTGACGCGGTTGGCATGGACATCCCGCCGTGGCGCAAACCATGCCCGGCGGAATCAAAAACCCGCCGTGGTGCAAACCACGCCCGGCGGAATTAAAACCCCGCCGAGGCGCAAACCGTGCCCGGCGAAATCAAAAGCCCGCCGTGGCGCAAACCACGCCCGGTGGAATCAAAAACCCGCCGTGGAGCAAACCACGGCGGGAGATAATTTGCCTGGAGGCAAATCCGGGAACAGGGGCCCGGAACGTGTTGGCAGGATCTGCGGGCACTGATTGAACGGCCCGCAGTGACCGGCCTGATTTACTTGCCTTGCGTGACGATCACCGGGATCAGCAGGTCGCCCCAGTTGCCTTCGCCGCCATGGTGACGCGCGGAGCGGACCAGCTCCACCGACACGCCGGCATCAACAGCCTTCATGACGGAATGATTGAGGCGGTGCAGGTCGTTGGCCAGCATGCGGATCGCTGCCTGCTGGTCGGAATCCATGGCTGAAGACTGCTCTTCCGCGCGTTCCTTGACTCGGGTCTGGGGTGTCATTGCATTTCTCCTCTAACGGGGTTTGTGATCGGGTCGTCTCAAGGGTCCCCCACCCGCAAACCACGCGGGTGAGGAAATGCCGGTTTATTCAGCGGCCGGCTTGAACTGGGCTGATTCTGTCGATTCACCCATTGCGGTGGTCGAGGACTTGCCGCCGGTGATCGCCATCGAAACGGCGTCGAAGTAACCGGTGCCGACTTCGCGCTGGTGCTTGGTCGCGGTGTAGCCGTTGACCTCGGAGGCGAATTCCGCTTCCTGCAGCTCCGAATAGGCCGCCATCTGCCGGTCCTTGTAGCCGCGGGCCAGCTCGAACATGCCGTGGTTGAGCTGGTGGAAACCGGCCAGCGTGATGAACTGGAACTTGTAGCCCATCGCACCGAGCTCGCGCTGGAACTTGGCAATGGTCGCGTCGTCGAGATGCTTCTTCCAGTTGAACGACGGCGAGCAGTTGTAGGCCAGCAGCTTGCCCGGATAGTGCTTGTGCACGCCCTCGGCGAATTTGCGCGCCTGTTCCAGGTCCGGCTTCGAGGTCTCGCACCAGATCAGGTCGCAATGCGGCGCATAGGCAACAGCGCGGGCGATGCAGGACTCGAGGCCGTTCTTGATGTTGTAGAAGCCCTCGACGGTGCGGCCGGCGTCATAATCGACAAACGGACGGTCGCGCTCGTCAATGTCGGAGGTCAGGAGCTTCGCGGCCTCGGCGTCGGTGCGGGCGATGACCAGTGTCGGCGTGCCCATCACGTCGGCGGCAAGCCGGGCGGCGTTCAAGTTGCGGATATGCGCTGCGGTCGGGATCAGAACCTTGCCGCCGAGATGGCCGCATTTCTTTTCCGATGCCAGCTGGTCTTCATAGTGAACGCCTGCAACGCCGGCTTCAATGAAGGCCTTCATGATTTCGAATGCGTTGAGCGGGCCGCCGAAGCCGGCTTCCGCATCGGCAACTATCGGCGCGAACCATGTGTCGACCGACAGACCATTGCCTTCCGCGGTTTCGATCTGGTCGGCGCGCTGCAGGGTGCGGTTGATCCGCTTGGCAAGCTCCGGCGCCGCATTGGCGGGATACAGCGACTGGTCGGGATACATCTGCGAGGCGGTGTTGGAGTCGGCTGCAACCTGCCAGCCCGAAAGATAGATCGCCTTCAGCCCGGCGCGAACCTGCTGCATCGCCTGGTTGCCGGTCATGGCGCCCAGCGAATTGACGAAGTCTTCCTCGTGGATCAGCTTCCACAGACGGTTTGCGCCCATTTCGGCGAGGCTGTGCTTTATGCTGACCGAGCCGCGAAGCTTCTGAACGTCTGCAGGGCTGTAAGGCCGCTCAACACCGTCATAGCGGCCTTCGGGAGCGGTGGGAACCAGGTTGTAAAAATCAGTCATGTCTTGTCTCCAGTCTGCAAGTGTCAGGTTCGGGCGGGGAAGCTTGGGAGCTCTTTTGTCGCCTTCGATGTGACTGAATTTACATTGCGCCGCACACTAAGCGAGATAATTCAACATTTTCAGCCGATAATTGAGGTCAATCTGTCTTGTCTTTGACTAATCGGCACTGTAAATTTGTCACAATTGTAAAAAGTGAAATCCGGAAAGCTGCGGCAAACGGCTGTAAAAAACCTGTAAAGATCGACATTATGGCTGAACAGAAAATCTTCGCCGGTCCGCGCATCCGGCGCATCCGCAACGCCAAGGGGCTGACCCAGACGGCGATGGCGGAAGCGCTTGGCATATCGCCGTCCTACCTCAATCTGATCGAACGCAACCAGCGGCCGCTGACGGTTCAGCTGATCCTGAAGCTCTCCGGCGTTTACAAGATTGATATGGAGGAGCTGCAGGGGGAGGGCGGTGGAACGACGCTGGCGAGCCTCAAGGAAGTCTTCGCCGATCCCCTGCTGAGCGGTGAACTGCCTGGCGACCAGGAGGTGGTCGAGATTGCCGAGGCCGCACCCAATGCCAGCGCCGCCATTCTCAAATTGCACCGCGCCTACCGCGAGCAGGCCGAACGCCTGTCTGATTTGTCTGCCATGCTGGCCCGCGACGGTCACAGCCCGGCGCTGTCGGGCGCGCGGCTGCCAATGGACGAGGTCCGCGAGGTCCTGGAAACCCGGCCCAATCATCATCCGGCGCTGGAAGAGGAAGCGGAAGCCTTCCATCAGCTGCTCAAGCCCGGCGATGATCTGATGGGCGCGCTCAAGGCCTGGCTCAGAAGCGAGCACGGGGTGGTCGTGCGTCCGCTGCCAGTTGCCACCATGCCCAACTGGCGCCGCCGCTACGACCGCCATTCCCAGCGACTGTTCCTGTCCGAGCGCCTGTCGCCGTTCGACCAGCTGCGCGAAGTTGCCATGGAAGCCTCGCTGATCCGCATGAATGTCGCCATCGCCGCAGGCATCAACGATCTCAAGCTGTCGAGCGACGAGGCCCGCCGCATCGCCCGGTTCGAGCTGGCGCGCTATGCAGCCCATGCGGTGATGATGCCCTATCAGGCCTTTCACGCCGCCGCCCAGCGGGCACGCTACGATATAGATGTGCTCAAATCGCGCTTCGGGGTCTCGTTTGAACAGGCTGCCAACCGGCTGACAACCCTGTGCCGCCCGAGCCTCGAGGGCGTGCCTTTCTTCATGCTTGAGGTCGATGTCGCAGGTCACCGCTTCCGCCGCGCCGGCGCGCAAGGCTTTCCGCAGCAGCGCTTTGGCGGCAATTGCCCCAAACTGTCGATCCATGCGGCGTTCTCTCAGCCGTCGCAAGTGCTGGTCGAGGCAGTCGAGCTGCCTGGCGGCGCCGAGTTCATCACCATATCGCGAACGCTGGAGGGGCCGCAGGGGGCCTTCTCCGAGCGCCCCCGCCGTACCGCCATTCTGCTCGGCTGCGATATCGGTTTTCGTGATGAAATTGTCTATGGCGGCGCGCTGCCGATGACCGGCGGCAAGACAGCCCAACCCGTCACCATTGATGTCGGCCCGGCCTGCAGGCTCTGCGAGCGCGTCGGTTGCCTGGCCCGGGCCGAGCCGCCGATCACCCGTCCGCTTGGGCTAGACGAGATGGTGACAGGTCTTTCCGCCTTTGATTTTCAGTAGGCGGCACAGTCTTCAGCCAGAGTCCCGGCCCGGGCTTTTGCTACACTTCGCAATTGCACAACAACACGTCGATCCCCTCTTGTGGCTTCGCCAAATCCTTCATAGGGTTGGAGGTCCGCAGGCCTTTCGACCATCTGGCATCGGCGCGGAACCATCAGGGACGGGCACACGGCAACGATAAGCCGGGTCCGGTCCGGTGGTGGGAACGAATTATAACGAGAGGAACAGGAATGACCCTGAAAACCCGACTAATCTCAGCGGCCGTCATGCTTGCTGCATCGACAGTGCTCGCTTCCGCGCAGGAGCGCGTCGTCAACGTCTACAACTGGTCCGATTACATCGATGAATCGATCCTCGAGGACTTCACCAAGGAAACCGGCATCAAGGTTGTCTATGACGTGTTTGATTCCAACGAGGTGCTGGAAACCAAGCTGCTCGCCGGCTCCACCGGTTACGACATCGTGGTGCCGACCGGCACCTTCCTGGCGCGCCAGATCACGGCCGGCGTGTTCCAGAAACTCGACAAGTCGAAGCTGCCGAACCTGGCCAACATGGATCCGGCCATCAGCGCGCGGCTCGAAAAATATGACCCCGGCAACGAACACGCCATCAACTACATGTGGGGCACCACCGGTGTCGGCATCAATGTCGACAAGGTCAAGGAACGGCTTGGAGACATGCCGCTGAATTCCTGGGATATAGTGTTCAAGCCGGAGAACATCGCCAAGCTCGCCGATTGCGGCGTCTACATGCTTGATACGTCCGAGGAAATCATTCCCGCGGCGCTGAACTATCTCGGTCTCGATCCCGATTCCAATTCACCCGACGATATCGCCAAGGCTGAAGAACTCCTCCTCACCATCCGTCCGAGCGTGAAGAAGTTCCACTCGTCCGAGTATATCAACGCGCTCGCCAATGGCGACATCTGCCTGGCCGTGGGCTGGTCGGGCGATATCCTGCAGGCGCGCGACCGTGCTGCCGAAGCCGATCAGGGCGTGACCATCGAGTATGTGATTCCCAAGGAAGGCGCATTGATGTGGTTCGACAACATGGCGATCCCGGCCGACGCCAGCCATGTCGAAGAAGCACATGAATTCCTCAACTACATCATGAAACCCGAAGCCATGGCCAAGGCGTCGAACTATGTCTACTACGCCAATGGCAATGCGGCTTCCAAGGAGTTCCTCAATGAGGATGTGATCGGCGACACCGCCATCTATCCCGACGAGGAAACGATCAGCCGTCTGTATTCCACCTCACCAAAGGATCAGCGCACCCAGCGCGTCATGACCCGGACCTGGACCAAGGTCGTCACCGGTCAGTGAGCCAAACCCTTCACCCCCGGTCCCGCAAGGGCCGGGGGTTTTCATTTCTCGTGACCATGGGGACAAATGGGCATGAAATCTCTGGGCAGCATCAGACGAAGCTTTGAACCATGGAATGATCCGGACCAGCGCCCCTATATCGCGTTTGAGAACATCACCAAGAAATTCGGTGATTTCGTCGCGGTCCGGGACCTGACACTGCACATCTTTCAGCGGGAATTCTTTGCCCTGCTCGGCGGCTCGGGCTGCGGCAAGTCCACGCTTCTGCGCATGCTGGCTGGCTTCGAGAATGCCACCGAGGGAAAGATCCTGCTCGACGGTGAAAACCTCGCAGGCGTTCCGCCCTACAAGCGTCCGGTCAACATGATGTTCCAGTCCTATGCGCTGTTTCCGCATATGAGTGTCGAAAAGAACATCGCCTTCGGCCTCAAGCAGGACGGCATGGCGAAATCCGAAATCGACGACCGCGTCAACAACATGCTCAAGCTGGTCAAGCTCGACCAGTTCGGCAAGCGCAAGCCGCATCAGCTTTCCGGCGGCCAGCGTCAGCGCGTTGCCCTTGCCCGCTCCATCGCCAAGCGCCCTAAGGTGCTGTTGCTCGATGAACCGCTCGGCGCACTCGACAAGAAGCTGCGCGAGGAAACCCAGTTCGAACTGATGGATCTGCAGCAGGATCTCGGCCTGACCTTCGTGGTCGTGACCCATGACCAGGAAGAGGCCATGACCATGGCCGACCGGATTGCTGTCATGGATCTTGGCCGCATCATCCAGATCGGCACCCCTGCCGAAATCTACGAAGCGCCGAAATCGGAATTCGTCGCCAGCTTCATCGGCGACATCAACATATTCCGCGGCGAGGTGACCGGATCAAGCGGTGGCGTCATCGACATCGAAACCCCGGATGGAATGGTCATTCGCTCGGAAGCCCAGCAGGCCATGACGCCGGGTGACAAAGCCAGTTTCGCCATCCGTCCGGAGAAGTTGCGTGTCTCGCGCACCAGGCCCGAAGGCGGGGTCAACGCTGCAGTCGGCGAAATGTGGGATATCGGCTATCTCGGCGACATGACCGTGTTTCACATCAAGCTCAAGAGCGGCGACGTGGTCAAGGCCTCGCTTCTCAATGCGGTCCGCACCGTCGAAGATCCAATGAGTTACGACGAAGAGATCTGGATATCCTTTGAACCCGACAGCGGCGTTGTGCTGAGCAACTGAGGGAAATGCGATGAAGCTTGTTTCCGCCATCACCCGCCGCCTGGTCATCATTGTTCCCTATGCCTGGTTGCTTGTGTTCTTCCTGGTGCCGTTCGGCATCGTGCTGAAGATCTCGTTATCCGAGCCGATGATGGCGATGCCGCCCTATGCGCCGACCATCGATCTGGCAGACGGCATTTCCGGCCTCGTTGACGCGTTCAGGCAATTCAGCTTTTCCAACTACCTCTGGCTGACCGAAGACGCGCTCTACATCAACGCCTATATCTCGTCGATCAAGATCGCTTTCATCTCGACAATGCTGACCTTGCTGATCGGCTTCCCGCTGGCCTATGGCATGGCGCGTGCGCCGCAGGCCTTGCGCCCGACGCTGCTGATGCTGGTGATCCTGCCGTTCTGGACCAGTTTTCTGATCCGCGTCTATGCCTGGATCGGCATTCTCAAGCCGGAAGGGCTGCTCAATCAGCTGTTGATGGCAATCGGGCTGATTGACGAGCCGCTGATCATTCTCAACACCGACACCGCGGTCTATATCGGCATTGTCTATTCCTATCTGCCCTTCATGGTCTTGCCGGTCTACTCGGCGCTCGAGAAAATGGATTATACGCTGATCGAGGCGGCACAGGATCTTGGCTGCCCGCAGATCACCGCTTTCTGGAAAATCACCTTTCCGCTGGCCATCCCGGGAATTATCGCCGGCTGCCTGCTGGTCTTCATTCCGGCCGTCGGGGAATTCGTCATTCCCGATCTGCTCGGCGGCTCGCGCACACTGATGATAGGCAAGACCCTGTGGAGTGAATTCTTCAACAACCGGGACTGGCCGGTGTCCTCGGCCGTGGCCGTGCTGCTGCTGCTGATCCTGGTGGTCCCCATCATGTTCTTCCAGCAGGCGCAGGCCAAGTCCCAGGAGAGCGGCCGATGAACACCAACTGGTCGCGCTTCAACATTGCCTCCGTCGTCTTCGGCTTTGCGTTTCTCTATCTGCCGATCGTCATTCTGGTGATCTATTCCTTCAATGAATCCCGGCTGGTCACCGTCTGGGCCGGATTCTCCACCAAATGGTATCGCGAGCTGTTCAACAATCAGGGCCTGATGGATGCGGCCTGGGTAACCCTGAGGGTCGGGCTGGTGTCAGCCACCTTCGCAACGGTTCTCGGAACGCTCGCCGCACTGGCCCTGACCCGCTACACGCGGTTTAACGGGCGCATTCTGTTTTCCGGTATGGTCTTCGCGCCGCTGGTGATGCCGGAAGTGATCACCGGCCTGTCGCTGCTTCTGCTGTTTGTCGCGGTGGATTTTGGCCGCGGCTTCTGGACCGTCACTCTGGCGCATATCACCTTCTCGATGTGTTTCGTTGCCGTCGTGGTGCAGTCGAGGCTGATGAGCTTCGACCGTTCGCTCGAGGAAGCGGCGATGGATCTCGGCGCCGGCCCGGTCACCACATTCTTGCAGATCACCCTGCCGGTGATCCTGCCGGCCGTGATCTCCGGCTGGATGCTGGCCTTCACCCTGTCGCTTGATGATCTGGTGATCGCCAGCTTCACCTCGGGCCCCGGCGCCACCACGCTGCCGATGAAGATCTATTCCCAGGTGCGATTGGGTGTGACGCCGGAAATCAATGCTGTCTGCACGTTGCTGATCGGCGCGGTGGCCATCGGCGTGATCATCGCCTCGGTACTCAACAAGAGCCGCGAGGTCCGCCGCCTGCGGGACGAGCAGACCGCACTGGCCAATCATTGATCGCTGAAGGCGTGTCAGATCCGGGCCTAGATGTGAGGTTTCAATAGGTTGTCCATTCGGGGCTTTGCGAGGAGACTGGAG
>CAXBIE010000143.1:0-9001 GCA_963975635.1 uncultured Hoeflea sp.
TTCCTCCAGGGTGATGGATGTTCACCAGCGCAATCACGGGGGCAACAGTCGCATTGTTGAAACATTGGCGCGCTACTTCCGGTTTCCCGAGAAATTCGAAGACATGACATGGCTCAGCCAGGTTAGTCAGGCGATGGCGATGAAGACGGCAATCGAGTTCTGGCGGTCATCCAAGCCTCGCTGCATGGGCACACTCTACTGGCAACTCAATGACACGTGGCCGGTGGCGAGCTGGGCTTCGCTCGAATATGGCGGCGGCTGGAAACTCACGCAGTACCTCGCGCGAAAATTCAATGCTCCGGTGCTGGTCACGGCTCAGCCGGACCACGAAGCCGGTGAGATCGTGCTTTGGGCCATCAATGATACGCCAGATACCGTGAACCTGCATGTGACCGCATGCCGGGTTTCACTGGCAGGGCTTATAGCGGAAGCCGGTGTGTGGGCATGCCCCTGCCCTGCCAATGAGGCAGTCGAGATTGCGCGCATTCCGCTTAGCGCGCTCAGCAATGACGAATTCCTAAACTTCAGCTGGCAGGCCCCCGACGGGGCTCACATTGGCGAGAATGATTACCTGCCACTCCGTCCCAAGGAATACAGCCTTCCAAAGCCGGATATTCATGTGGAAGACGGCGGTGACAGCATCACACTGACCAGTGACCTGCCCGCGTTTTTTGTCACGCTTGATCACGGCGGCTCGGACATCTGGTCAGACAACGGCTTCACCCTGCTGCCGGACATTCCCAAGGTGGTGCACCGCAGCCGCGCCCGTGGTGGATTGCATGGCGACGCCAGGATCAGGCATCTGTAGCCGCTGAAAGCGGAGCTGACTGAAAATGCAGACGCTTGAATGATCAGGACGGCTTTGCGAGATGCCGGGAACGCGATATACCGGACATGGAATCTCCTCCCCGGACGTAGACAAATTGGCCAATCCGGCCATTTTGGGCGCGGCAGCAAGTGATTTTCTCGCCAGCAGCGCCCCGTAACACGAAGAAAGTCGAGAAATGGGCAAGAATACCGCCATTCAGAACCGCAAGACCGACGCCATCGCCAGAGGCGTCGGGATGATGACGCAGATCTATGCGGATCGCGCCGAGAATGCCGAAATCTGGGACGTCGAGGGCAACCGCTATATCGACTTTGCCGCAGGAATCGCGGTGGTCAATACCGGTCATCGTCATCCCAAGGTGATCGAGGCGGTGAAGGCTCAACTCGACCGCTTCACCCACACTTGCCATCAGGTCGTGCCTTACGAGAACTACGTCCATCTGGCGGAGCGGCTGAATAAGCTGGTGCCGGGCGATTTCGAGAAGAAGACCGTGTTCGTGACCACCGGCGCCGAAGCCGTCGAGAATGCCATCAAGATCGCCCGCGCCGCCACCGGCCGCCCGGCAGTCGTGGCATTCTCGGGTGGCTTTCATGGCCGCACCTTCATGGGCATGGCCCTGACCGGCAAGGTATTTCCCTACAAGGCGGGTTTCGGCGCGATGCCGGGCGATGTCTATCACGCCCCCTTCCCGGCCGAGTTGCACGGCGTCTCCGTCGAGCAGTCGCTGGCTGCACTGGAGACCCTGTTCAAGGCCGATGTCGATCCGGCGCGGGTGGCGGCGATCATTCTGGAGCCGGTTCAGGGCGAAGGTGGTTTTTACGAAGTGCCTGCCGGGTTCTTCAAGCAGCTGCGCGAGATCTGCGACAAGCACGGCATCTTGCTGATCGCCGACGAGATCCAGACCGGCTTTGCCAGAACCGGCAAGATGTTTGCCATGGAACACCATGGGATTGCGCCCGACCTGACGACGATGGCCAAGGGCCTGGCCGGCGGTTTCCCGCTGGCAGCAGTCACCGGGCGGGCGAGCATCATGGATGCGGCCAATCCAGGCGGTCTCGGCGGCACCTATGGCGGCAACCCGATCGGCATTGCCGCCGCCCACGCCGTGCTTGACGTGATCGAGGAAGAACAGCTTTGCGACCGCGCCATGCAGCTTGGCAACCGCCTCAAACAACGGCTGCAGGCGATCCGCGAAGATGTGCCTGAAATCGTTGATATTCGTGGCCCCGGCTTCATGAACGCCATCGAGTTCAACGACGTCAAAACCGGCAAGCCGAGCCCGGATTTCACCAATGCGGTGAAAGCCCGTGCTTTGGAAAAGGGATTGATCCTTCTTACATGCGGCGTCTATGCCAATGTCATTCGCTTCCTGTCACCGGTAACCATTCAGGACCCGGTTTTCCAGGAAGCACTGGACCTTCTCGAAGCGTCCATCCGTGAAGTTCATTCAGAAATTGGAGCGACAGCCTGATGACCAGCAAACCCCTCGCAGAGATGCTGAAAGATCCAAGTCTACTTGTTACCTCGGCTTATGTCGGCGGCTCCTGGATGAAAACCGCTCCGAGCGGCAAGACCTTCGATGTTCTCAACCCCTCCACCGGCGAAGTCATCACCGCCCTGCCGGATCTCGGTGTGGAAGAGGCCAAGGCTGCGATTGACGCAGCCTATGTGGCGCAAAAGGACTGGGCCAGGAAGACCGGCAAGGAGCGCAGCGCCGTTCTGCGCAAGCTCTACGACCTGATGGTCGCCAATGCCGACGATCTGGGCGCGATCCTGACAGCTGAAATGGGCAAGCCGCTGGCCGAAGCCAAGGGCGAGATCCTGTATGGCGCCAGCTTCATCGAGTGGTTTGCCGAGGAAGCCAAGCGGGTTTATGGCGACGTCATCCCGGGCCATCAGCCCGACAAGCGCATCGTCGTTCTCAAGCAGCCGGTCGGAGTGGTCGCCTCGATCACGCCCTGGAATTTCCCCAACGCCATGATCGCCCGCAAGCTCGGACCGGCACTGGCCGTTGGATGTGCATTTGTGGCCAAGCCCGCCGGCGAGACGCCGCTCTCGGCTCTGGTGATGGCCAAGCTTGCAGAAGATGCCGGTCTGCCCAAGGGATTGTTGAGCGTGATCACCTCGAGATCGAGCGCTGCCATCGGCCAGGAGTTCTGCTCCAACGACAAGGTGCGCAAGATCACCTTTACCGGCTCGACCGAAGTCGGCCGCATCCTGATGCGCCAGTCGGCGGACCAGATCAAGAAGACCTCGATGGAGCTTGGCGGCAACGCGCCGTTTATCGTGTTCGATGATGCGGATCTCGACGCTGCGGTCGAGGGTGCAATGATCTCGAAATACCGCAACAACGGCCAAACCTGCGTCTGCGCCAACCGGATCTATGTCCAGGCAAATGTATATGATGCATTTGCGGAGAAGCTCGCCGTGGCCGTGAGCAAGATGAAGATCGGCGATGGTTTTGGCGACGGTGTGACGACCGGACCGCTGATCAGCGAAGATGCGGTGACAAAGGTTGTCGAACACATCGAAGATGCCAAGTCGAAGGGCGCCAAGGTCTTGACCGGCGGCAATCGTCATTCACTCGGCGGCACCTTCTTCGAACCGACAATCCTCACCGGCGTGACCCGCGACATGCAGGTGGCAGGCGACGAGACCTTTGGTCCGGTGGCGCCGCTGTTCAAGTTCGACACCGTGGAAGACGTCATCGAACAGGCCAACGACACGATATTCGGCCTTGCATCCTATTTCTACGCCAATGACCTGACCAAGGTCTGGCGGGTGGCCGAGGCGCTGGAATACGGCATGGTCGGCGTCAACACAGGGCTGATCTCGACCGAAGTGGCACCGTTCGGCGGCGTCAAACAGTCAGGCCAGGGCCGTGAAGGCTCGAAATATGGCATCGATGACTATCTGGAGATCAAATATATCTGCCTCGGCGGCATCTGATCGCAGGACGCGGCGCTGAAGCAGAACGTTGGCCCGAAAAAACCAGGCGCCTCCCTATTTATACGGGAGGCGCCTTTGTTTTACCCCCCGAGAAAAACGGTCACGATCTGAGGAAAAATCAGCAACATCGACAATGCCAGGAGTTGCAGCCCGATAAATGGCAGGAAGCCGCGGAAAATAGCGGTCAACGAGATGTGCGCCGGAGCAACCGACTTGAGGTAAAACGCTGCCGGTCCGAACGGTGGTGACAGGAACGACACCTGCATATTCATGCAGAAAACCACGCCAAACCAGATCGCCACATATTTGGGGTCGATTGAACCGAGAAATCCGATCTCCTCTACAGGCAAGCGCTGCACGATGGGCAGGAAAACCGGCATGATCAACAACACGATCCCGACCCAGTCCATGAACATGCCCATGATCAGGAAGATCAGCATCATCAACAGGATGACGCCCATCGTCGGCAATTCGGCGCCGATAATCATGTTGGCGACATAAGTCGGACCGCCAACCAGAGTGTAGGCTGCGGCCAGCGCTGCCGCGCCAACTGTTACCCAGATGATCGTGCCTGTCGACTTCATGGTCCGCATCAACGAATCCCACACCACATCGAAGCTCATTTCACCGCGCACAAGGGTGATCACAAACACCGCGACGACACCCATCGCCGCAGCCTCGGTTATACCGGTAATACCGCCATAGATCGAACCGAGCACAACACCAATCACGATGATCGGCGCCACAAGCCCTTTCCCCATAGCCCATCCGGTCAAAGCCCGTTCACGACCAAACCCGAACTGCAACAGCGCGGCCGCACAAATGAGCACTCCAATCAGATAGGGAAGATCGGCCACCATGCCGAGCGGTATGGGATCAACACCTTCCAGGATCGCATTGCCACCTGTAATGGTCTGGAACAACGCCCGAACCAGCAGCAAAGACGTAATGCCGATCACCATGATTGTGGCGAAGGCACCAAATAGAAGCGACTTCTCCCGGCCCTGCGGATCATCGGGGTCGGGTTCAGGAAGCGGCGCCTGGTCGGGATTCAGGCGCGTGCGCACGATGATGTAGATGATGAAGAACGATGCCAGCATCAACCCAGGCAGGAAAGAGGCGGTGAACAGCGCCTTTATCGAGGTCTCGGTAATCAGACCGTAAAAAATGAGGACGATCGAGGGCGGGATCATGGTTCCCAACGATCCGCTGGCACAGATAGTACCGATAGCAAGGTCCTGATTGTAACCCAGGCGCAACATTTGCGGCAGGGCAATGAGCCCCAGCAATACGACTTCACCGCCAATGATGCCGGACATGGCAGCCATGATGACCGCCATAACCGAGGTAACAATGGCGATGCCACCACGGGTGCGGGACAGCCAGACATTAAGTGACGAATACATGTCCCTGGCGATGCCACTTCGCTCCAACAAGGCCGCCATGAAGATAAAGAGGGGCACAGAAATCAGCACGTAATTGGTCATCTGCCGATAAATCGCCTGGCCAAGGACCGCGAAGGGTCCGCGTCCGAAGTCCCGGAACAGCAGATCTGGACCAAACTTCATCAGCAGCACCGCGCCCGCAAGCGAAGCAGAAGCGAAGCCGAGCGGCATGCCCATTGCCAGGAGCACGAAGAGACCAAGCAGAAGCAAAAGCGAAAGTGTACCAATATCCATCATACTAGTCCTTGATGCTTCGGCGAATGATTTCGATTTCGCTCTCGTCAATCTCGTCCATTGGCGAATGGTGTTCGGGCATCTTGTTCCAGTCCGCAATCAGATTGGAAATGGCTTGTATGGCGACCAACAGGATGATGAACAAAATGGCTGGTTTGATGGTGGCTGGGATCGGAGGATCCCAGGCCGTGCCGAACGTTTCCCAGCGCAATATCTTGTCGCGGGATTCGTTGTAGCCGCCCCAGATCAGCATGAAAGTGAATGCCCAGATCAACAGCACCGAAACGATGTCGGACGTTTTCTGAAGCCAGCGCGGAAACAGATCGTAGACAACGTAGATCCGGATGTGGCTTCGCTGTTGCATGGCGTAGAGCCCGGCAAGCAAGAACACAAATCCCGCGATCCAGAGTGAAAGCTCGTTGGCCCACAGAGTAGGCTTTGTGAAGACGTAGCGCGAAACAACTTCGTAGAACATCACAAGCACAATTGCAGCTGTAGCAATCATGGCAAGGCGCGAGCAAATCAGGCTGACAGCATCAAAGAAACCGTCGGATTTAGCCTCGATCATGCCACGCGTGTCTGACAAATAGATGCTGGCGGACAGCAGCGACAGGGTGCCCGCAATCATGGTTATGGCCACCGAGATTGTTTCGCTGGGAGACAGAAATTGTTTCAGGCCGATACCAGTGCCAAAAAACAAGCTTCCGGCAATCAAAAAGAGCGCCAGAGCCGCAGTGGCAATCGTGCTGTAGATCATCAGCTTGCGCATTGGTTGGCGGAGCCGCCCCAACCATACGCTCTCCCCGAGTTCTGCCATCGTTGAACCCTCTGTTGTTATTTTTTCATCACATGAAAGCCGGCGAGCCCCGGCGGGGCCCGCCTCTTGTCAATTCAGGATTGCCCTGCGCGACCTTACTTGATCTTGCCGGTGCGCCGCAGGAAGGCGTGATGGGCTTCAACCAAAGCCTTGGCTTCGGGTGTCTTCTCAGCCCAGCCATCCCATGCACGCATGGCGCCGGCACGGAATTCAGCCCGGTCTTCCGGGCTCCAGTCGTAAAGGGTCACGCCTTCACTCTGGAGCTTGGCAGCAGCTTCAAGGTTGGCGATATCAAAGGTCATTGTTGTTTGCAGGGCCAGAGCCTGAGTTGCAGTTTCAATGATTGCCTTGATGTCGTCGGGGAAGCTGTTCCAGACATCGAGATTGAAGGTCACATGATCAACCGGCATCGAGTGGAAGCCAGGGAATGTGGCATGCTTGACGAGGTCGTAAAGACCAAGTCCAACATTATTGGCCAGGCTTGATGCGTCAGCACCGTCGATGATGCCTGTTTCCAGCGCGGTGAAGACCTCGGTGAAATCCATCACGATCGGAGATGCGCCAAGTTCGGCGAAGATCTCGGTCTCAAGGCCGGGAGGTGACCGGAATTTCCAGTCCTTCAGGTCCTCTGGACCACGCAACGGCTTGGATGAGGACATGGCTTCCTGGCCACCAGCCCACCAGCCAACAAGGTGCATGTTGTAGTGTTCGTATAGATTGTTGGCCGCTTCACGACCGCCGCCATTATAAAAGAAGCTGTAGAGCTGATAGGGGTTGTCATATCCCCCCATCGGATCTCCAACAAACTGGAACGCCGGGTTCTTGCCGGTCTGATAAGCGCCACCATGCATCTCGCCGTCGAGAATGCCGGTTGCAGCGGCATCAAAACCTTCAACGGTGGCCACCACGGCGGATGACCAGAACATTTCAATCTTGACACGCCCACCAGACATTTTCTCGACATTGTCGATAAAACCCTGCGCCAATTTGCCTGAAACGGTTTCAGGCGCGTAATGCGTCTGCATGCGCAGATTGAATTCCTGTGAAAGCGCAGTGGTTGAAGCTGCAGCTATCAGCGCCAATGATGCCGCACCCAATACTGCTGATGAAATTACGGTTCCCAGTTTCATGTTCTTCTCCTCCTTCGGTGCGTTTCGCACCCTCCCTGATGCCACCGCGTGTGGCAATCATCTCCCTGATTGCGCAAGGACAGCCTCCATGCCTGGTCCTGCGCAACAATTCTTCAAACTTGAAAATGCCGAAAGCCTGCAATCAGATGAGTCCCCACCCTGTACTGACAAGCAATCCGGGCACCGACATCCATTGGATATCGACGTGGCTATGATCAACCTTTCCGCTCACCGTTGATGAGGGTGCGGAATGGCTATCCGGATGCCGCACGATCATATCTGTCTTAGCCCTTTCGCGGGCTCCCCTCCCGGAATTACTCTGGACATCACTCACAGCCGCCTTCTTATTTGTAGGACAATTAAAAACTATCCACCTGTCGCAAATTAGTCAATTGGCAATTAGCACCCTATTATCGCTCTTCACTTCGTCGAATTTGTCACTATCATCCTACAATTAGATAACTTTAATGACCCGCTGCCACCACCATCATGGAGACCGGCTGGCATCACGCAAATTGCCGAGGGGACAGATGTGACCATCCCTTGCGGCGTAGTCTGCAACCTCCTCCTCCCGTCACAAGTTAAGGAATTCCCATGCCGATTGCCTTGCCGTCCCCGCCGCCCCAACGACTTGATGGACGCCGGGCGTTGATCACCGGTGCTGCCGGAGGCATTGGTATCGGCGCTGCAACAGCATTGGCTGCCCAAGGCGCATTGGTCACATTGTGCGGCCGCACAGCCGAAACGCTTGACGATCTGGCGGCGGCGCTCCGGGACAAGGGCTGGGAAGCGGACACGCTTGTCGCGGACGTGACGGATTTCGACACCATGAAGGCCGCCATCGAGGCTGCAGATCCCTTCGACATCCTGATCAACAATGCTGGCACCAACAGGCCCGGCCCCTTTGTGGAGGCGACACCGGAGAATTTTGATCTGATGATGGGCCTTAATGTGCGTGCAGCCTATTTTACCGCTCAGTCGGTCGCCAAGCGGATGATAGCGGCAGGCATTCCGGGCTCGATCATCAACATGTCCTCGCAGCTGGGCCATGTCGGCAGCGCAGACCGGTCGCTGTATTGCGCGACAAAATGGGCTATGGAGGGTTTTAGCAAAGCCATGGCGATCGAACTCGCCAGCCATGGTATTCGGGTCAATACGCTGTGCCCGACTTTCATCGAAACAGCGCTGACCAAGCCCTATTTCGAGGACGCATCTTTCAAGGCCGAGGTTCTGTCCCGGATCAAGCTCGACAGGATCGGAAAGGTGGAGGACCTGATGGGGCCTATCGTCTTCCTGGCGAGCGATGCCTCCGCACTAATGACCGGGGCATCGCTGATGATCGACGGCGGATGGACGGCGGAGTGATGTGGTCCTTTTTTACGCCACTGCCATAAACCGCAGGTTACGCAGCAGCCCCAACATACGGACAATCTGTTGCGCGCGCACTGGCTTCGGTGTTGATGCAGCCGCCGGAAAGACCAACCGCGACGCGCCCTATCCCAAAATACCAGGCAAATTCAGCCCGTGTTCGCGGGCGCAATCGAGCGCGATGTCATAGCCCGCGTCGGCATGACGCCAGACGCCGGAAGCAGGATCG
>CAXBIE010000144.1:0-8733 GCA_963975635.1 uncultured Hoeflea sp.
AGCTCGACGCATGTTTCGCGGTATTTCCGCCAGCTGGCGAAGGAGTTGACCAGTTTCATCGTTGTCATCCTCTGTCCTGCTGTTGTTCGGCTCACCACCGTGGCGTTCCGATGTTTTGAATATAGGGGCATTCAATCGATTTGTGCAGTGCAATAATCTCATAGAAGGCATTCCGTATACGCATAGCTGAGCCGTATTTGGACTGTCTTTGCCTCATAGCTGTGCAGCGCTGGTATAAATGGAGGCAGTGTGCCTCTAATGCCGTCGTTGTCCGGCGGCGCGCTTGATGTAATCTGGGTCCCGGCTTGTTCAAGGAAAGAATCGCATGTTGCGCAGATACCTCTCCCGCGAGATTGACCAGTGGATCAAGGCCGGGCTTCTCGATGCCGGACAGGGCGAGGTCCTGCTCAGGGATCATGATCGCCGCCATACCGGTTTCAGCCTGTCGGGCGTTCTTGCGGTGCTTGCGGCAATTCTGCTGGGCGGCGCGGTGATCGCGCTTGTGGCTGCAAACTGGGAGGCGATTGCCCGACCGGTTCGCGTCCTGATGATCTTGCTGTTCGTCACAGGCGGGTTGGCCGTTGCCGCCCTTGCCGTGCGGCGCTCGGCCTACTGGGTGTCGGAAGCCGCGCTGGTCTTTACTCTGCTTTGTTATGGGGCGGGCGTCGCTCTGGTTGGGCAGATGTACCATATCAGTGGCGACGAAACGGCGTTCATGCTGTTGTGGACGGCGGGTGCGCTGTTGGTATCCTTTGCCTTTTCATCCGCGATGGCAGCAATCTGTGCCGGACTTCTGGGATTTGGATACCTGCTGGCCCAGCCTTCGCTGTTTGGACCGGGTGGAACTGATGCGCTTGACGTTTCAGGATATCTTTCGGTCCTGGCCGTGATCTTGCTGATCGCCGTTGCAGCCTGGCGGTCGCGCTCGAAGTTGACGGGACATCTATGCGCGCTGTTGCTGATCGGCTTTGTGATCTGGGTCGTTGACGAGACTTCGGGTTTCGATCCCGGCCAGGTGCTCGCGGTGATCGGGGCCATCATATTTGGCATCGGGTCCATGGTTCTGCCCGGCCCGGCAATTGCGATTGAACGGCACGGAGTGGTTTCGACCTATGGTGCCGTGCTGTTTCTCGGCGGTCTGGGTTTTGCTCAGCTCAATCTCTCCAATCCAAGTCTGACGGTTGAAATGCTGCTGGCCGGTGTGATCCTGATCGCCAGTGTCGCCATCATCGCTATTGCCGGCAGCGAAAACCGCCTGATTCGGAGAGTTGGATATTTCGCCTTCGCCTGCGAAACGATCTATGTCGTTGAGGAAACGCTCGGCTCGCTGATGGGCAGCTCCGGATTCCTGTTCATGGGCGGGCTGGTGCTGGCCGCCATCGCCTTCGCGGTGATGAAGATTGAGAAACGCTTCAAGACCAGTAGGGGGAAACTGTCATGACAGCTCTGGGCCAATTGCTGCGCCGTCGCGTCAATCCGGTCGTTGCCGCCATAGTCTGTGCTGTTGCCCTGGCCGGCAGCCTTGTCCTTATGATTCAGGGACGGGCGGCGATCCTGCGCGACGGAGACGAAGTCATCCTCAAGACAGCGCCGGTTGATCCGCGGGATTTGATGCGGGGAGATTATGTCAGGCTCAGGTATGAAGACATCTCTACGGTTGATGGCGCATTGTTCACGGGCACATGGCCCGAGAAGAACCTCTATGCGCCGGTGTGGCTCACTCTCGAGCCCGGCGAAGACGGTTTGGCGGTTGTAAGCGCGCTCAGTCTAGAGAAGCCTGACCCGGTCAAGACGGGTTCGGTATATCTCAAGAGCAAGCCGACCAAACTGTATGCGAGCGATGAGCCGAATACGGGGAATTTGCGCCTCAGTCTGAGTTTCGGCATCGAGCGGTATTACGTGCCTGAGGGGGAGGGACTTGAGATCGAGGATGCGCGCAACGCCGGCCGGACGACGGTGGCAATCCGGGTGTCGGAGGACGGAGAGCCGCAAATTGCGCGCCTGATGATCGATGGAGAGATGCTGTATGAAGAGCCGCTCTACTGACAGGGCGGCAGCAATTCTATCGGCTCATGATCGATGCAAAGCCGTCGCTTAACGAGCATCGGAAGTGAATAGCCGGCTGGGAATTGGTCTCATTCGGCATTCAATTGTACAAACCATACTGCATTTGGTGATTTTTCCTTTGATCGCTGCCAATCGGGTGATATAGAGCGACCGCGTTCAGGGTCGCCTCGCGCGAGCGTGGTTTTGCGGCCCTAAAAGCGGGTATGGTGAAATTGGTAGACACGCCAGATTTAGGTGTCTAGTGTGAGTCGTGCCTTTGATTTTATTGGGTTATTTGTGATGGTTGTCTCAGCTGTGCCAAATAACTGATGTGCGGATGTGGCGGAATTGGTAGACGCAGCAGGTTTAGGTCCTGCCGCCGCAAGGTGTGGGGGTTCGAGTCCCTCCATCCGCACCACCAAAAGTTAACGAAATTGCTCTGAAGCCGGTATCGCAGTTTTGCAACTTTATCGTCTGTTTTCTGCCAAAGCCCATTCTAGGATGACGGTTGTTTGGATAAGCTGTCTCATCAGACGCGATATGCGAACCAGACCTTTTCGCACTTTATTTCGTAGGTATGTGATCAACTTTGCTAACTGTTGCCGGCAGCGGTCTTCATTGGCGCTTTCGTCAGTGAACCTGCTGCCAACGGCCACTGCAACGTCGATCAGCCATGCTACAGGTTTGAAAAAGGGAAACATCAGAGTCAGGCGGAATCATGGGAATTGCGAAACCGTTTCATAGAAACTTTCGAGCCATTAAACAGGGCCCCAACTCCGGTTTTAGCGGAACCGCTTACATAACGGATTCCGAGTATGCCGAAAACGCGGAGCACTACGTTCGAGCCTTCACTTTGATCCAAAATGACCTTGGATCCATTTTTGAGTATGTGGAACCCAGCGATGAATGCCGAAAGGCTTATTCTTACCGTATACACGCGCTACTGATGCGCACGTGCATAGAGATCGAGGCGAACTTCAAAGCTATTTTTGCGGAGAATATCTTCACGCCGCCGATCAAACGCATGGTCAACATCAATGATTATAGGAAGGTGGACGTCACGCACCACTTGTCTTCATACGAGGTAATGCTCCCAATCTGGGGTGGTTCGCAGAAGGTTTTTCGACCTTTTAATCCTTGGAGAGTCGCTCGTGGCCAACCCAATACTAGCGGTACAAGCCTGTCCTGGTATCAAGCTTATAACCAGAGCAAGCACGACCGATTTGCCAAGTTCAAAGAGGCAAACTTGGAGAACCTTGTGACGGCAGTTGCGGGGCTTCTTGTGCTAATATCCTCACAATTTCGCGATCAGGAGTTTTCCGCTGGCTCGGTCGGCCTCGCCCTTAGTGGGTACGACATCCACCCAATGGAGGCTGCTACCGGTTCTCTGTTTAGGATTAAGTATCCGGAAGATTGGTCGGATGCCGAGCAATACGATTTCGATTGGTCAATATTACGGGGCAGTACAGACCGTTTTGCAAAGATCGATTTTGATGTGATACCTAGCTAGCTGGACTCGCAGCCGGGCATTCCGTCAACAGAATCAAAGCGTGGACCTAAGCTGGATAATGTTGAAGCGTTCGCCACTATCTTAGGGATGGCGTTTTTCCGATAACCATGGCTCAGGGCGGCAGGGTATTCGTCGCGAAGTAAGCAGAAGCTTGACGTCGACTGCGTCTAATCCTATACCCCGCCGAATGCTGTGCCACAGCTGTGCCGAACGGTGACAGAGGTGACACAGAAGCGGTGCCGAAACCCCGGAGTTCTGCGCTTTTTGTAGGATTTAGGTTCTGGTGCCGTAAGGCGTGGGAGTTCAAGTCTCTCTACCCGCACCAAATTACAGTCCGGTCCGGTCGCCACGTGGCATTGGATGGCAGGGCGAGCACGAAGGCGTTCAGTCGGTTGATCCGGTCTGGGGCTTACAATGAAGAAAGCCACAAGCGACGCCGGATCACCGGCCCAGTCGCGGGGCCAACCCGAACGGTCGCAGTCGCGAGGAAATGAAGGTTTGAACATGCAGGTTACCGAAACGCTTGCCGAAGGGCTGAAGCGCGAATTGAAGGTTGTCGTTCCCGCTGCGGACATGGCATCGCAGATGAACGAGAAGCTTGCCGAAGCCAAGGGCAAGATGCAGATCAAGGGGTTCCGCCCCGGCAAGGTGCCGATCTCGCATCTGAAAAAGGTCTATGGCAAGTCGATCATGGCGCAGCTGGTCAATGAAATGATCCAGGAAAAGCCGACATCGATCCTGGCCGAGCGTGGCGAACGATCCGCTACCCAGCCTGAAATCACCATGACCGAAGATGAAAAGGAAGCCGACGCTATCCTCAACGGTGAAGCGGATTTCGAATTCAACATCGCTTACGAAATCATTCCGGCTTTCGATCTTGCCGACATGTCGAATGTCAAGGTTGTCCGGGAAGTCGTCGAGGTTCCGGCTGAAGAGGTTGAGGAGCAGGTGCTCCGCGTGGCAGAAAACAGCCGCACCTTCGAACCCAAGACCGGCAAGGCAGCCGATGGCGACAAGGTAACGATCGATTACCTTGGCAAGGTTGACGGCGAGCCTTTCGAAGGCGGCGCGGATCAGGATGCCGAGCTGGTTATCGGCTCGAACCGCTTCATCCCCGGCTTTGAAGAGCAGCTTATCGGTCTCAAGGAAGGTGACGAGAAGGTGATCACGGTCACATTCCCGGCCGAGTACCAGGCAGCACATCTTGCCGGCAAGGAAGCCACCTTCGACATCAAGGTCAAGGCGATTGCAGCCCCTGGCGAACTTGAAATCAACGACGAACTGGCCAAGACACTTGGTCTTGATTCGGCTGACAAGCTGCGGGAAGTTGTTCGCTCGCAGATTGAAGACCAGTATGGCCAGGTGACGCGCCAGAAGCTGAAGCGGCAGATTCTCGATCAGCTTGATGAAGCCCACAAGTTCGATACGCCATCCAAGCTGGTGGACGCCGAATTCGAAAGCATCTGGCGTCAGATCAACCAGGAACTGTCGGACAACGGCAAGACCTTTGCCGACGAAGACACCACCGAGGAAGCAGCGCGCGAAGAATACCGCACGCTGGCGGAACGGCGTGTTCGTCTCGGACTGGTTCTTTCCAAGGTCGGCGAAGAAGCCGGCGTTCAGGTCAGCGACGACGAACTGCAGCGCTCGCTGTTCGAGCAGGTTCGCAAGTTCCCGGGTCAGGAACAGGAAATCTACGAATATTTCCAGAAGACACCCGGTGCTGTTGCCTCGCTGCGCGCTCCGATCTTTGAAGAAAAGACCATTGATCACCTGATGACCGTTATTGATGTGACCGACAAGTCGGTGACCAAGGACGAGCTGATGGCCGATGATGAAGCGGAAACTGCTGAAAAGCCCGCTGCAAAGAAAAAGGCGCCTGCCAAGAAGAAGGCCGCCAAGAAGGACGACACTGCGGCCGAATAAGCCACAACGTCTCCACAGGGTTCTCAAACGCCGGGGCTTTGCTCCGGCGTTTTTGCGTTCAGGCCCGCCTGCCTTGTGCGCATTTACGGACATGGAGAGCGGCTGGTTCCATCCCCCGGGCAATCCATATCGCTTCGGGAACCGTAGCTAAGCAAAAGCCGCCGTATGCGGTGATCTTGATTTGAACCGGGGATCGTGATGGCGGAAGAGAAAATCTTGCGATTTGTGCTGGGCGATCAGTTGTCGCGCGGCATTTCAAGTCTGGATGGCGCGGAGGTCGGCCGCGATGTCATCTTTATGGCGGAGGTGATGGCGGAGGCCACCTCGGTCAAGCATCACAAGAAGAAGATCGCATTCCTGTTTTCGGCCATGCGCCACTTTGCCGATGATCTGCGCGAAGAGGGTTTCACGGTCGATTATCTGCGGCTTGATGCAGAGAGGAATCCGGGCGATTTCGGCAGTGCTCTGGCCGAAGCAGTCGAACGGCACGGGGTAAACCGGGTGGTGATGACCGAGCCGTCCGAGGTGCGGGTGCTTGAGGCTGCGGAGAGCTGGCGCGAGGAACTCGCTGTCAACCTTGATATTCTCTCCGATCGCCGTTTTCTGGCAAGCCACGAGGATTTCGTCAGCTGGGCGACGACCGACAGCGGTGCGCAACCCAAATCGCTGCGGATGGAGTATTTCTACCGCGAGATGCGTCGCCGCACCGGCTATCTGATGAAGGACGGCGAACCGGAGGGCGGTCAGTGGAACTATGACGCCGACAACCGGAAATCTCTCCCGGATTCGATTAGGCCTCCGTCACGGCCGCGGTTTGAGCCTGACAGCATGACCCGTGAGGTGATGAGGCTGGTTGCAGAGCGGTTCGATGCGCATTTCGGAGATATCGAACCGTTCGACTACCCGGTCACGCGCAAGGATGCTGAAGCCTATCTCGACTGGTTTGTGGTCGAGGCGCTTCCCGGTTTCGGCGACTGGCAGGATGCGATGAAACAAGGCGAGCCGCTGCTGTTCCACAGCCACCTGTCGACGCTGATCAATTGCGGCCTGCTGGATCCAAGGGAGTGTTGTGAGAAAGCGGAGAAGGCGTACCGGGACGGTAGGGCGCCGCTCAACGCAGTGGAAGGCTTTATCCGCCAAATCATCGGGTGGCGTGAATTCATACGGGGTGTGTACTGGCTGAAAATGCCCGATTATGCAGACAGCAATGTGCTTGACGCAACGCGGCCGTTGCCGGGATTTTTCTGGACCGGCAAGACGGAAATGAACTGTCTTGCACAGGCGATCTCGGAGACCAGAGCGAATGCCTATGCCCACCATATTCAGCGGTTGATGATCATCGGGAATTTCTGCCTGATTGCCGGCATCGATCCGAAAGAAGTGCAGGAGTGGTTCCTGATTGTCTACTCCGATGCCTATGACTGGGTTGAGATGCCGAATGTGGTTGGCATGGCGCTGTTCGCTGATGGCGGCTTTGTCGCCTCCAAGCCCTATGCGGCGTCGGGTTCCTACATCAACAAGATGAGCGACTATTGCGGCTCCTGCCGGTTCGAGGTCAAGCAGAAGAGCGGCGAAAAGGCTTGTCCTTTCAACTATCTCTACTGGAACTTCCTGTCCGAGAACGAAGATGTCCTGAGAAAAAATCAACGCATGGGCCTGGTCATGGGGTCGCTGCGCAAGATGAAGCAGAATCGGCTGGACGAAGTCCGGAGTGATTCCGAGCGCTTCTTCGCAAACAGCGAAATGCAGGGGTGGGGCCGGACGGAGAGTGCCTAGGTTGGCTTCAAGTCCCTGAGGCTGGCGGTGCTCCTTGACGATGATGGTGTAATCCTGGTTCGCGACGCCAGGCGTCCGGACCGTCTCCATGATCAGCTTGGTCATCTCGATGTCTGGGCCAGAGCTTCGATCCGGAAAATGCGCGAAGCCCATTGGTCCCGATTTGCCAATCCCCGGTGAAACGTCCGGGGTTGGGATCAGCGTATCATGGCGAACCGGGCAGTGCTTGCCGCTGTGAAAGAGGCCGCAGATGCGTCATGCCGCCACGATAAATCCATGCAACATCACGTTGTGTCTTGGCGCGCGCATGATCTGATTGTCTGGGTGGTGCACCAATTCGATTTGATCCCCTATGTAGAGGTCACTATTTTTTGGATCCGGCAAGCTGAATGTCCTGTTTGGGGGATTGTATATTGTAATTCTGATTCATGTTGGTTTCATAAATCTGAATTGCCAAACATACACACACTAATTCTATAGTAGTGATTCCATTGGCAAATTACAAAAAGTTGCAAATAGAATCTCGTTGATATTAAATACAATATAGAATGTTTAATACCATTCGGATTCAGCTCGATTTATGATCGTGATGTTGTCATTGTCGGAAATGAAAACTGTCTCGTGATTGTGGATTCGAGGCATTAGGTATGTGTGCGCTGATTGCGGCGTCTGGGGAGTTGTTTCATGATGATGCCACTCTTAGTTATGTTTATATTTGTCTTTTTTGCTATTCGATCATGTTTCGATTCAAGAACATATACTGCTGGCGGAATGCTTTTGTTGCTTTCCGTGGCCGTTGCTTTTTACCCAACTCTGGATGTCCGCAAAGCTCATGCCGATTTTACCGGTTCCTGTCCTTCGGCGGTTGGGGCTGATGAGCTATTAATAAATATGACTGATAACGAGTGCTCTCTCGCAAGCGCCCCAGGACCTAACACGGATTTTAGCGAAGACATTATTGCGATACAGAATTTCGGTGCGAGTAATGTGAATTTCTTGCCCTTTTATGACGAAACGACTGACCCAAGAGTTCTTACTTATACAATTAACGGCAATCCGGGCCCCAATACAGGCACTGTTGGTACTCGAGTCTACGACTGTAGTGCTGGGTGCTTGATCGAAGGCACCCATGGCGGAGTCCCGTTTACAAGCTTTATCTATACAAATTCCGGCGGGACGGGCACCTATGCCGCAAATGTTGCCGCGCCGACGGTCTCGTCTGTCTCACCGGCCACAGGACCGGCGGTGGGAGGCACTTCGGTGACCATTACCGGCACCAATTTTTCCGGCGCCACAGCGGTAGCCTTCGGGGCGACAGCGGCAGCGGGGTTCACCGTCGACAGCGCCACCCAGATCACGGCGACCTCACCAGCCGGCAGTGGCACAGTGGATGTGCGGGTAACGACGGCAGGCGGCGTGTCGGCAACGTCAGCGGCGGATGAGTTTACCTATGTGGCCGCGCCAACGGTCTCGTC
>CAXBIE010000145.1:0-8689 GCA_963975635.1 uncultured Hoeflea sp.
TTTTCATTGATCTCCATGTGAGGTTCCGTTGGTTTTGTCCGACCGCATGAGCGCCGAAGCATCGCGGTTACCCATTCTCCATAACCGGATTTAAGGGGTAAAAGAATATCTGATCGCGCCAATTGGCACATGTTTGTTCCTTCATTTGTTTCGCCGGTTTCCTGAAAATGGCTCCAACTCAGGAGTTTGATGGCTATGGCGACGCAAACATCGCAATTGACAACATTCCCCGCCTTCATGCGGGTCGACGCGAAAAAGGTGGCGATCTTCGGCAATGGCGCCGAAGCTGCCGCCAAGGCGCGTCTGGTTGCCAATACCTCGGCCGAAATTTTCGTCTATGCCGAGGCGCCGGAAGCCGAGCTGATCGACAGCCTGGCGAAACTGGCGGTCGAGCCGGTCCGCGAGCGGTATTCTGCCGAACAGATGGACGGTGCAACGCTGGTGTTTGCCGCCACCGGTGACGCAGCCCAGGATCGCGCTATCGTGGCCGAAGCCCGCAGCCGGCGGATCCCGGCCAATGCCGTCGACCAGCCGGATTATTGCGACTTCCTGACGCCTGCGCTGGTCAACCGTGCTCCCGTGGCAATTGCCATCGGAACCGAAGGTGCGGGCCCGGTGCTGGCCCAGATGATCCGTGCCCGTGTTGACCAGATGCTGTCTCCGTCTCTTGGCACGCTTGCCCGACTGGCAGCCGATTACCGTGTTGCCGTCGACCGGTTGCTGCCGCGCGGCGTGGCTCGCCGCAGATTCTGGCGCCGTTTCTTCGAGGCCGATGTCGCCACCCATGTCGACAATGGCGATGTCTCGCTGGCGCGGCGCGCCGCCACCCGCATGCTGCGCGGCCGTGAACCGGTACCGGGTCACATTTGGCTGGTCGGTGCAGGACCTGGCGCCGAAGACCTTCTGACGCTGCGCGCCCAGCGTGCGATGATGGAAGCCGATGCGATTGTCTATGACGCGCTGGTGCCGGAAGCCGTTGTGGCGCTGGGGCGTCGTGACGCGGAACGCTTCTCAGTCGGCAAGCGCAAGGGCTGCCATTCCAAAAGCCAGAACGACATCAATGATCTGCTGATCAGGCTCGGCCGCGAAGGCAAGCGTGTGGTCCGGCTCAAATCCGGCGATCCGCTGATTTTCGGCCGCGCCGGCGAGGAAATGGCAGCACTCAGGGATGCCGGCGTGTCGTTCGAGATCGTTCCGGGCATCACCTCGGCCTTTGCCGCGGCTGCCGATTTCGAGCTGCCGCTGACCCTGCGCGGGGTCGCCTCATCACTGGTGTTCACCACCGGCCACGATCTGACCGGTGCGGCACTGCCGGACTGGGCCCGGCTCGCCGTCTCCGGCGCAACGCTCTGCGTCTATATGGGGCGCACAGTGGCGGCCAGCGTCGCCACACGGTTGATCGAGGCCGGACTGCCCGCCGACATGACGGTGGCAATCGTTGAAAATGCCTCGCGTGGTGATCGCCGGTTGTTCCACGGCACATTGGCCGATCTTCCCGCGCTGGAGCACCGCACCGAGCTTGCCGGCCCTGTTATGGTGATCATCGGTGATGCCGTCGCAGGTGCAAATTTCGACCATTCCACACCCATTGCCGCCGGTCAGCCAGCTGTTGCCGGCGTAATGCAAACCCAAGCCGCCTGAGGAGGCCACGATGAAAACTGCTGTGACCAGGACCAAGGTTCTCACCGCAAACCGCCTGACAGACGGTATCGCCGTATGGCTCGGCGCCAATGGCGAATGGACCACTTTGCTCAAGGACGCCTTTCTGGCGCGCCATGAGGATGCGGTGGCCGCCATCGAAGCGGCCGGTCAGCAGGCGCTCGACGACAATCGCGTCGTCGACGTCAATGTCATCGAGATCGAGGAAACCGCAAGCGGACCGCGTCCCTACCGGCTGCGCGAGCGCATCCGCGCCGATGGCCCGACAATCGACTACGCGCCGGCATTTGCCGCCGGCGTTTCCCAAGCCGCCTGAGGACTGATCCATGTACCGTTACGATGAATTCGACCATGCCTTCGTGGCAGCGCGCGTCAGCCAGTTCAGCGACCAGGTCGAACGGCGGATGTCCGGCGAGATCTCCGAGGATGCGTTCAAGCCGCTCAGGCTGATGAACGGCGTCTATCTGCAGCTGCATGCCTATATGCTGCGGGTCGCGGTGCCTTACGGCACGCTTGACAGCCGCCAGATGCGCAAGCTTGCCCACATCGCCCGCACCTATGACCGCGGCTACGGGCATTTCACCACGCGGCAGAACATCCAGTACAACTGGCCGAAGCTGTCAGACATCCCGGCGATCCTCAAGGAACTGGCCGATGTCGAGATGCACGCAATCCAGACCTCGGGCAACTGCATCCGCAATGTCACCGCCGACCATTTTGCTGGTGCAGCCGCCGACGAGGTGGCCGATCCGCGCCCCTATGCCGAAATTCTCAGACAATGGTCATCGGTGCATCCGGAATTCTCGTTCCTGCCGCGCAAGTTCAAAATTGCGGTGACCGGATCTGACCGCGACCGCGCGGCCATCCAGGTCCACGATATCGGTCTGCAGCTGAAGAAGAACGACAAGGGCGAGCTCGGCTTTGCCGTCTGGATCGGCGGCGGGCAGGGGCGCACACCGATCCTGGCCAAGAAGGTCAAGGACTTCCTGCCCGAGGAGGATCTGCTGTCCTACACCACTGCGATCATGCGGGTGTACAATCTGCACGGCCGCCGCGACAACAAGTACAAGGCGCGGATCAAGATCCTTGTGCATGAAACCGGCGTCGAAAAGCTCAGCCAGGAAATCGAGGCGGAGTGGGTCCATCTCAAGGATGGACAGCTCAAGCTGCCCGAGGCCGATATCGCCGCGATCAATGCCTATTTCGCGCCGCCAAAGCTCGATGCACGCGCCGAAGGCTGGGGCGAACTGGCCGCCTGGAAGAAATCCGATCCGGGCTTTGCCGCCTGGGTTGGCCGCAACGTCGCGCCGCATCAGCATCCCGATTACGGCATGGTGACGATTTCGCTCAAACCGATCGGCGGCATTCCCGGCGACGCGACCGCCGACCAGATGGACGCTGTGGCGCGGCTGGCCGAGGAATTCGGCCATGACGAGATCCGGGTGACGCATGAGCAGAACCTGGTGCTGCCGCATGTGGCGCTGGCCGATCTGGAACCGCTCTACCGGGCGCTGCTGGCGGATGGTCTGGCGACGGCCAATGCCGGCCTGATCACCGACATCATCGCCTGCCCGGGGCTGGATTACTGCGCACTCGCCAATGCCCGCTCGATCCCGGTGGCGCAGGAGATCTCCAACCGTTTTGGCGATCCTGCCCGGCAGGCTGACATCGGTGATCTGAAGATCAAGATCTCGGGTTGCATCAATGCCTGCGGCCACCACCATATCGGCCATATCGGCATTCTCGGCGTCGAGAAGAAGGGCGAAGAGCTCTATCAGATCTCGCTCGGCGGATCGGGCGACGAAAATGCCTCGATCGGTCAGATCACCGGCCGCGGTTTCGGGCCGGACCAGATCACCGACGCCATCGAGACGATTGTCGATACCTATCTGGGCGAGCGCAGCAGCGCCGATGAGAGCTTCATCGCGTGCTACCGCCGGATTGGTGCGGAGCCTTTCAAGGCTGCACTCTACAGCAGCGAAGCGGAAGCGGCCTGACCGCAGACCCGGAGAACATGATGACTGTCATTTGGACACAAGACGGGATCGTCGACAACGATCCCTGGACTTCAGAGCGTACGGAAGATGCGCCTAAGCTGCTGCCGCTGGCCGAGGCGCTGGAGCATGCGCAGGACAATGCACCTTTCGGTGTGGTTTTGCAGCCGGCTGATGATGTGCGCACACTGGCGCCGATCCTCGACCGTGTGGCCATCGTGGCGCTGACCTTTCCGGCCTTCAGTGATGGCCGGGCCTTTTCGCAAGGCATGTTGCTGCGCGAACGCCTGGGCTACCAGGGTGAGATGCGCGCTATCGGCACCGTTCTGCTCGATCAGGTGCCGTTGATGCTGCGGACCGGCTTTGACAGCTTTGAAGTCGATCACGCCCCGACCATCAAGCGGCTGGTGGAAAAGCGCCTGCCGGGTATTGATCTGCATTACCAGCCCGCTGGCGACCAGACCAACGCCGGACCGGGCTACAGCTGGCGCCGCACGGCCATCCTGAACGGCTGAACGGGGAGAACGCCATGCAAATCCATGTGACCGATCAGGACGGAATCCGTCATACGCTTGAAGCGCTTGAGGGGTTCCGGGTGATGGAGATCATTCGCGACTGGGGACTGGACATCAAGGCCGAATGCGGCGGCGCCTGCGCCTGCGCCACCTGCCATGTGCATGTCGCGGACGAATGGACCGGCCAGCTGCATCCCATCGAAGCCGAAGAAGAGGATATGCTCGATCAGGCCTTTGATGTTCGTGACAATTCCCGGCTCTCCTGCCAGTTGCTGATGAGCGAAGACCTCGATGGACTCGAAGTGACCCTGGCGCCGGGAACCGAAGCCAAAGACCGCGCAGCAGCCTAAGGCCCGCGGGTGCCATAGGCAAATCCGACATCTGCGCGTCGTGTGTGTTGCTTGCGCGACAGGGCGGCTGCATGCGAGTTTGTAGGTCATGATCGACAAACTCGAATTCTTCATTGTGCTGGCGCGGGAACGCCATTTCGGGCGAGCCGCCGAAGTCTGTGGCGTCACGCAACCCACACTGTCGGCTTCGCTCAAGCAGCTTGAAGACCAGCTTGGTGTGACGCTTGTGCAGCGCGGATCGCGGTTTCAGGGTCTGACCCCTGAAGGCCAGCGGGTGCTGGAATGGGCACGGCGCATTGTTGGCGATTCCCGCACCATGCGCGAGGAGATGAAGGCCGCCCGCAAGGGCCTGTCGGGTCATGCGCGCATCGCCGTCATCCCGACGGCCACCTACATGCTCACCGATCTCACCGTGGCGTTCACCGAAAAGCATCCCGCGGTGACCCTGTCGGTGACATCCTGCACCAGCTACCAGGTGCTCTCGCAGCTTGAGAATTTCGATATCGATGTTGGCATCAGCTATCTCGAGAACGAGCCCACCGGCCGTGTCGCCACCGTCCCGCTCTATGCCGAGCGCTATCAGTTGATCACCTCCGTCGGGCAGCAATTTTCCGAGCGCGAGGAAGTGACCTGGGCCGAAGTCGCCACCCTGCCACTGTGTCTGCTGACGCCGGACATGCAGAACCGCCGGATCATCAACCAGCATCTTGCCGAGGCCGGCGCAACGGCAAAGCCGACGCTGGAATCGAATTCGATGATCGTGCTGTTTTCCCATATCCGGACCGGAAAATGGGCCTCGATCATGCCGGTCAATCTGGCCGAGACTCTCGGCTTTGGCGGCGACATCAGGTCGATCCCGATCGTCGAACCCGATGCGCATCACATCGTCGGCATGATCGCCGCCCCGCGCGAGCCGCACACGCCGATCGTGTCGGCCTTGCTGCATGAGGCCCGGGTCTTTGCCAAGGCGCTCTCCAGTCGATAGATTTTTTCTATCGCACAACGAATATGCTGTCTTGATTGAAGGGCTTGTTAAAGGCGAAGTGGGTATTCTGCCACGTCGTCGGAGGGTTTTGGCATGGAATCACGCAGCGCTGATGTAGAAATCGCATCGAAAACCGAGGCGATTGTCGCACGGCTGAAGCCGCTCGAAGGGCCGTTGCTGCCGATACTGCATGATATCCAGGCCGAATTTGGCTATGTGCCCCAGGCCGCCCTTCCGGTCATCGCAAACGGCCTGAACCTGTCACGGGCCGAAGTCCACGGGGTTGTCAGCTTCTATCATGACTATCGCGAAGCGCCTGCGGGCCGCCACGTCATCAAGATGTGCCGCGCCGAGGCCTGTCAGTCGATGGGCGGGGACGAGCTGGCGGACCGGCTTCTCGGACTTCTCGGACTGGATTGGCACGGCACAAACGCAAACCGTTCGGTGACCATAGAGCCTGTCTGTTGCCTTGGGCTGTGCGCCTGTGCGCCGGCGGCAATGGTCGATGGGGAAGTCATTGGCCGGCTTGACGCCAATATGGTCGATCAGCTGGCAAAGGCGGTGCAGGCATGAGCGTGAAGATCTACATTCCCGGCGATTCCGGAGCCGTGGCACTTGGCGCCGACCGGCTGGCCATCAAGATGGCGCAAGCCATCAAGTCGCGTGACCTGGATGCCGAGATTGTCCGCAACGGCTCGCGCGGCCTCTACTGGCTGGAGCCGATGGTCGAAGTCGAGACCGGGGCGGGCAGGGTGGCCTATGGGCCGGTCAAACCATCCGATGCCGACAGCCTGCTCGAAGCAGGGCTGCTGGACGGCGGCGATCATGCGCTGAGCCTCGGCCTTACCGAAGACTTGCCGTTCCTCAAAGGTCAGACACGGCTTACCTTTGCCCGCTGCGGCGTTACCGATCCGCTTTCGCTTGAGGACTACCGCAACAATGGCGGGTTGATCGGATTGACCAATGCTGTGGCCATGACGCCCGAAGCCATCGTTGCGCAGGTGACGGAATCCGGGCTGCGCGGGCGTGGCGGGGCCGGCTTCCCTACCGGGATCAAATGGAAGACGGTGCTGGAAGCACAAGGCCCGCAGAAATACATCGTCTGCAATGCCGACGAGGGCGATTCAGGCACATTTGCCGACCGCATGATCATGGAGGGCGACCCCTTTGTGGTGATTGAAGGCATGATCATCGCCGGCATCGCCACCGGGGCGACCAAGGGTTATGTATATCTCCGCTCCGAATACCCGCATGCCATAAGGGTGATGAACCGTGCTGTCGAGATTGCCCACCAGGCAGGCGTTCTGGGCGCTTCGGTGCTTGGCTCCGCGCATGGCTTCGATATGGAAATACGCGCCGGCGCGGGTGCCTATGTCTGCGGTGAGGAAACCGCGCTGCTCGAAAGTCTCGAGGGCCGGCGCGGCGTTGTGCGCGCCAAGCCGCCGCTGCCCGCCCACAAGGGATTTCTCGGCCGCCCGACGGTGATCAACAATGTGATCTCGCTCGCCTCTGTGCCGATCATCTTGGACAAGGGCGCGGACTATTACCGCGATTTCGGCATGGGCCGTTCGCGCGGCACGATTCCGATCCAGATCGCCGGCAACGTCAAACATGGCGGCCTGTTCGAAGCCGCCTTCGGCATGACGCTGGGCGAATTGATTGACGGCATCGCCGGTGGCACCGCCAGCGGGCGCCCGGTCAAGGCGGTGCAGGTCGGCGGTCCGCTGGGCGCCTATTTCCCGCGCGCGCTGTTCGACACGCCATTCGACTACGAGGCATTCGCGGGCAAGGGCGGGCTGATTGGCCATGCCGGGATCGTGGTCTTTGACGACACCGCAGACATGCTCAAGCAGGCGCGGTTTGCCTTTGAGTTCTGCGCGGTGGAAAGTTGCGGCAAGTGCACGCCCTGCCGCATCGGCTCGACCCGTGGTGTCGAGGTTGCCGACAAGCTCCGCGCCGGAATTGAGCCGGAAAGCCAGATCACATTGATGACAGATCTCTGCAATACAATGAAATTCGGCTCGCTGTGTGCCTTGGGCGGCTTCACGCCGTATCCGGTGATGAGCGCGCTCACACATTTCCCGGAGGATTTTCGTCCGGGCACCACGATGACAGGGTCCATGACCCAGGCTGCGGAGTGAACAAGATGGCGTTGATCCAGGAAATCGACTACGGCACCCCGGCCTCAAGGGCTGAAAAGACCGTCCGCCTCGTCATTGACGGCAACACCATTGAAGTGCCCGAAGGCACATCGGTGATGCGGGCCTCAATGGAAGCCGGCATTCAGGTTCCCAAACTGTGCGCAACCGACATGGTCGACGCCTTTGGCTCCTGCCGGCTCTGCCTGGTCGAGATCGAGGGCCGCAACGGCACGCCCGCCTCCTGCACCACGCCGGTGAGCGAAGGCATGGTGGTCCACACCCAGACCGGACGGCTGAAAGATATCCGACGCGGGGTGATGGAACTCTATATCTCCGACCATCCGCTCGACTGCCTGACCTGTGCCGCCAATGGCGATTGCGAGCTGCAGGACATGGCCGGCGCCGTCGGCCTGCGCGATGTGCGCTATGGCTATGACGGCGAAAACCACGTCAAGGCGCGGCAGAACGGCGAAGCCAATCCACGCTACATGGCCAAGGACGAGAGCAATCCCTATTTCACCTATGATCCCGCCAAGTGCATCGTCTGCTCGCGCTGCGTGCGCGCCTGCGAAGAGGTGCAGGGCACCTTCGCGCTGACCATCGAGGGCAGGGGCTTTGAAAGCCGCGTGTCGCCCGGCATGCATGAAAGCTTCATGAATTCCGAATGCGTCTCCTGCGGCGCCTGCGTGCAGGCCTGCCCGACGGCGACGCTGCAGGAGAAATCCGTCATCGAGATCGGCCAGCCGGAGCATTCGGTGGTCACCACCTGCGCCTATTGCGGCGTCGGCTGCTCGTTCAAGGCGGAGATGCGCGGCGAGGAAGTGGTCCGCATGGTGCCGTGGAAGGATGGCAAGGCCAATCGCGGCCATTCCTGCGTCAAGGGCCGTTTCGCCTGGGGCTATGCCACCCACAAGGACCGGATCACCAGCCCGATGGTCCGTGAGAAGATCACCGATCCCTGGCGCGAAGTCAGCTGGGAAGAAGCCTTTGCCCATGTCGCCAAGGAGATGCGCCGCATCCAGTACCAGTATGGCAAGGGCGCCAT
>CAXBIE010000146.1:0-8476 GCA_963975635.1 uncultured Hoeflea sp.
GCCAAGGCGCCGTTTGATTGAACCGCGGCCATCAAGCATGACGCAACCTCGGATTAAGCAGCGCATAGGTCATGTCGACAACCAGGTTGATGATGGTGAACAGCAGCGCGAAGACGATCACGATGCCCTGGATCAGCGGCAGATCACGGTTGATCACCGCATCAATCGCCATGTTGCCGAGCCCCTCATAGGAAAACAGCCGCTCAATGATCACCGTTCCACCAATCAGGAAAGTGAACTGTACACCGATCAGCGTCAGGGTCGGCAACACCGCATTGGGCAGCGCCTCGGACAGGATCACATGATTTTCGCTGTAGCCCTTGGTCCGCGACAGCGTCACATAATCGAGATGCATGGTTTCCTTGAGCGACTGCTTGAGCAACTGGCTGATGATCGCCGCCAGCGGAATGGCCAGAGCCAGGGCCGGCATGAACATGTGCTTGAGCAGGTCCCACCACAGATCAAAGCGCAGCCGGAAAAGGCTCTCGAAAACATAGAACTGGGTGACAAACGGCAGATCCAGCGACGGCGAGATCCGGCCCGAAATATGGAAAATCGGCATCAGCACCCCGAACAACACAATCAGGATCAGCGCCCAGAGGAAATCCGGGATCGACAGCCCGATGCCATTGGCAACATCAACCGCTGTCTCGGTACGGGTCTCGCGATGCCGGACGCCGGTCAGCGCCAGCGCACCGCCGATCACCACGGCGATGACCAGCGCGAAAATCGCCAGTTCAAGCGTCGCCGGCAGCCGCCCGAGCACCAGCGGCATCACCGGCTGACGCAGGGAGATGGAGGTGCCGAAATCGCCATGCAAGACGCCGCTCAACCAGATCCAGAATTGCTGGATAATGGATTTGTCCAGTCCGTAAAGAGCGGTCAGCCGGGCGATATCCTCTTCCGAGGCGCCCGGCGGCAGCATCATGGCGATCGGATTTCCCGGCACCACCCGGATAACGAAAAACACCACGACCGCCGCCCCGATCAGGGTGACGAGCATGGTTGTCAGGCGAAGCAGGCTCGCGCGCAACAGTTTCAAAACAGAATTTCCCAAAAATGGGCCGCCGCCCGAAGGCAGCGGCCGCCCAGTCGCATGGCGCTTACGACGTCCGCTTGATCAATTGCGGCAACAAGGCACCCGATGTATGCGGGGTCACGCTAACGCCCGATACATGCAGGATCGGCTGCACGTACTGAAACAGCGGGATAACCTCGGCTTCTTCGGCAATGTACCGATCGACTGATTTCCAGCCCTCGATCCGCTTTGCCTCATCCTTCTCGCCCCAAAGCGGCCCAATCCTGTCGATGAGATCCTGGCCATCCCACACTGAGTGCGGAGAAGGACCAAACATGGCATGACCGGTTGACGTGGACGGATCACCGATCGAATTGCCCCAATTGTAGAACGCCGTTGGAGCAAGCTGGTCGGCCGCGCGCAGTTCGTAATGCTTGGCGATTTCGTAGACCTCGATCTCGGCCTCAATGCCGACTTTGCGCCAAAGGCCAACGATGGCTTGAATGATCTCGTAGTCCTTCGGCTTGAAGCCGCGGGTTGTCTGGATCTTGAACTTGACCGGATTTTCCGGCGAAAAACCGGATTCGGCCAGAAGCTTTTTCGACAGTTCAGGGTCGTAGGCAACCTTGATCGATGGATCATAGGCCAGATAGTCTGGTGTTTGCAGAGTATCGATCGGAACCCCGTAGCCGGACAACAAGCGGTCGACCAACAACTTCTTGTCGATCGCATGCGCGGCAGCCTTGCGCACATTCGGATCGAGCATCGGCTCGATATCGTTGATGAAGATCATGCCGATATCAGAGATCGGGTGAGCGATGCCACCAATTCCCGAGCCGCCTTTGAGCCGGTCAAATTCCTCGTAGGGCATTTCAAGCGTCACATGGGAATTGCCCGATTCGATTTCGGCAACGCGGGATGTGGCGTCCGTCACGAACTTGATGGTCACAGTCTCGAAATCGGGCTTGTCACCCCAATAATTGGGATTGGCCTTCAACCGGACAAACGCATTGCGTTCGAACTTGTCGACCATATAGGGACCGGTACCGATCGGTGCGGCCTCGAAGCCTTCGGCCCCCACCTTCTCGAAATATGCCTTGGGCAGAACATAGCCGGTAAGAAAATACATCCACTTGAAGATGGTCGGCTCATAGCTGGCGACATCGGCTGTAACGGTATTGCCCTCGGCCTTGACGTTGGTCAACGTTGACCAGATGAACTGGATCGGGTTGCCAGTTTTTTCGTCGGCTGCGCGGGTCAGTGACCAAGCCACGTCTTCGGCGGTGAACGGTGAGCCATCATGCCAGGTGACGCCGTCGCGCACCGTCATCATCACCTTGGTCTTGTCGTCGTTCCAACCCCATTCCGTCAACAAGCCTGGCGCCGGGGAAAGGTCGGGCTTTTGCAGAATGAACTGGTCGAAAACCGCCTGGTAGATCCCCTGGATCGTCGGGTTGACGGCCGACGGCCCTACAGTTGGGTCCCATGACGGCAAATTGACATTATACGCAATGACGAGTTCATCGATTTCCTGAGACAGCGCCGGGCCGGCAAAGAAGCCGAGCGCCAGAGCCGCCGTTGTGCCTTTGAGCACGGTGCGACGCGAAATATATGTCATGCTGTTCTCCCTGAGTTGAACCTGTGTGAGTCCATTTTTTTATGCAGTTCTCCGCATAGCTTAGTTTCAAAGTCATGCCGCTGGTGCGGCTGATCAAGAACTAACTCGTCCGGTCGGATCCTCGCCAACATTATTATAGATGTAAAATAATTCAACCGACAAAGGTTAACTCTCATTTCCCGCCCAGTTTCTGGGCGAGCATATAGCCTGCACCCGCTCCGGTGCCCGCACCCGGCCAGACACTGGCTCCGGTGAGATGCAAACCATCGACGGGGGTCTTTCCAGTGGCGTGACCCAAGGCCGGCCGGAACAGGAAATTCTGGGACAGATGATGACTGCCGGCAATCTGGTCTCCGCCTACAAGGTTCGGGTTGTCGGCTTCCAGATCCAGCGGCGAAACGACCGCCCGGCTGATGATCCTTGCCCGCAAGCCCGGCGCATGCCGTTCGATCAGATCAAGCGCCCGCTCGGCATAAATCTCCTTGACCCTGGCCCAGTCGGTCTCCGTGATCTGGCCAGCCGCATCGCCGCGGATTTCGGCCGGAACCATGCGAACCTGAACCCACAGCACATGCTTGCCTTCCGGCGCGCGACTCGGATCAACCGCGGTGGGTTGCCCCACCACCAGCACCGGCTCGTCCGGCAACAACCCGGCCACAGCCTGCTGGTAGGTCCGCGCCATCTGGTCGAGCGATGGCGCAACATGCACATAGGCGAATGACTTTAGCTCTTCGCCCGCTGTCCAGTCCGGCAATCCGTCAAGCGCCAGATGGATCATCATCGTGCCGGGCGCATGGACAAAGCCCCTCATCTTGGCATCGAAGCCTGCATCTCCGGATTCGCCGTCCAGCAGTTTCATCAGCCCACTCGGCGCGACATTGGCGATAACCGCCTTGCCGGCTCTGATGATCGATCCATCCGCGAGCTCGACGCCGGTCGCCTTGCCCCTGTCACGGATCACCCGCGCCACCGGCTTGCCGCAATGGACGGCACCACCCGACGCTTCGATCTGCGCCACCAGCGCGCGCGTCACCGTATCGGCACCGCCTTTGCCGATGACCATGCCGAAATGCTGATTGGCCATGGATTCAAGATAGGGAAACACTGCCCCGCCGGCCATGTCAGGCGCAAAGTCGAGATGCATGCCCCAGGCCGCCATTGTCGTCCGCACATGATCGGATTCAAACGTCTCGGACAGCCATTTGCGCGGTGAGGATACGAGCAGCCGCATCAAACCGGCGGTCCAGGCGAAGCCTTTCCGGAACAGAGCCTTGGCCAGCAATTTACCTTGTGCGTGCATTTGCATGGAATTTCCAAGCAAGGCAAACACATATTCCGCCGTGCCGGGAAAATCCGCACAGAGCCGGCCCCAAGCCTTTGCGTCACTGTCTGAAAAGCCCGCGATCCGTGCCTGGGTCTCACCCGGTCCGGTGCTGACACCCATCCATTTGCCGTCATCAAAAACGCTGGCAAAACAATGGGAAACCGGGGCGAACTCGAGTCCTTTTGCAGCCAGGTCTTCGCCGTAGGCCTTGAAAAACCCCGACCCGGTAAAGAGGCTGAGATTCATGGCTGCCCAGTCATGGCGGAAACCGGCTTCGGTCAATTCCATGGTCTTCACGGCGCCGCCAGCGGTACCGGCCTGTTCGAAAACCCCGACACGCCAGCCTTTCGCACCCAGATGGACAGCGCAGGCCAGACTGTTCACGCCCGCTCCGACAATGATCGCGTCAAACTCGTTCTGCACTGCGGCAATTCTCCGTTCGAGATTTATAATTGCAAATGCATATTATTATGTCTAGCATCTATTTGTTGCGACGCACAGATCGCCTCCGAGGCAGATCATCGTCAGAAGGCAACTGAAGTCATAAAAACGCCTGTCAGGGGAGAGTCACACATGAACGCTGCAGAAACTCTTGGTAATCTTGCCGGAATGCTGATCGAGGGAAAGGTCGAGGTGGTCGACCTCTCCGGCCCGCTGGGCCCCGACACGCCACTTCTTCAGCTGCCGGAAGATTTTGCCAAAAACACACCGAAGATCGAAATTCACAAGATTTCTGAATATGACAGTGATGGCCCCTTCTTTGCGTGGAACTGGCTCAAACTCGGCGAGCATTCCGGCACGCACTTCGATGCGCCGCACCACTGGATCACCGGCAAGGACTATGCGGACGGCTACACGGATTCCATCAAGCCACAGAATTTCGTCGCACCCGTCAATGTGATCGACTGCTCCGCTGAAGTGGCCAAGAACCCCGACTTCCTGCTCGACGCCGCCGGCGTCAAGGCCTGGGAAGCCAAGCACGGTGAGATCAAGGCCGGCGAATGGGTGGTGATGCGCTCGGATTGGGATGCCCGCGCCGGCGATGAGGCAGCCTATCTCAATGCCGACGAAACCGGCCCGCATTCGCCTGGACCGACCGTCGATTGTATCGAGTACATCCTGTCAAAGGGCGTCATCGGCTGGGGCAATCAGTGCATCGGCACCGACGCAGGTCAGGCCGGCGGCATGGAACCGCCCTACCCGGCCCACAATCTGCTGCACGCTGCCAACAAGTATGGTCTTGCCTCGCTCGCCAATCTCGACAAGCTGCCTGCCAAGGGCGCCATCCTGATTGCGGCACCGCTTAAGATCGTCAAGGGCACCGGCAGTCCGATCCGCGCCATGGCGCTGGTCGCACGCGGCTAGTACGCTTTACGCGCCGGAGACCGGGACAATGGCAGATTTTGACCACATCATCGTGGGCAGCGGGATCAATTCGCTCGTTGCCGCGGCCATGCTGTCCTCAAAAGGCAAGCGTGTGCTGGTTCTCGAGCGTGAAAGCCGCTTCGGCGGCTGCATGCGCACCGAGGAAATCACACTACCCGGTTTCCACCATGACGTCATGGCAGCCACCTTTGTGCTGTTCCTGACATCCCCGGCCCACGCCGCGCTCGGAGCAGATCTGGCGCGGCATGGGCTGGAGTTCTGCCACACGCCGCATCCAACGGCGGTGCTGCGTCCCGATGGCTCGTCGCTGGTTCTGACCACCGACCGGGCCGCCAACATCAAGACATTCAACAGCCTTGCAGCCGGCAATGGTGATCGCCACGGCGCTGATGTTGGTGCGATCGAGGCAGACGCTCCCTTCCTGTTTGCCCTGTTGGGTGGAGAGCTGTGGAGCTGGCCGACAGCAAAGCTGATGATCAGCCAGGCCTGGAAACGCGGATTGCGCGGACTGGCTGCCTGGATGGGCGAGGCCCTTCGGCCAACCCGCGCTTGGCTTGAAAGCACATACACGTCAGAATTGGTCCAGGCTCTCTGGGCGCCCTGGTCGCTGCACACCGGCCTGACCACCGAATCCGCCTATGGCGCTCAAATGGGCAAGGTCATTGCCTTTGCTCTCGAAGCTGCCGGGGCCCCGGTGATCAAGGGAGGCGCCAGCCAGGCCGTCAGTGCATTCAAGGGCTTGATCGAAGCCAATGGCGGCGAACTGCGGGCGAACGCCGACGTCGACCGGATTCTGTTGCGCGATGGCAAGGCCACCGGCGTCAGGCTTGCCGACGGCAGCGAGATATCTGCGTCTCACGTCATCTGTTCGGTAGCGCCCGGACAACTCTACAATCGCCTGCTGCGCGAAGACACCGCGGCACTTCCCGAGCAGGTCACTTCCAGCCTGGGCGACTTCCGCCACGGCCGCGGTGATTTTCAGTTGCACTACGCTATCGACGGCCCCGTGAAATGGAAGACCGAAGGGCTGGACGATGTCGCCTTGATCCATCTGGCTGACAGCATCGATTCCGTTTCCAAATCCTCCAACGAGGCCGAGCGCGGCATGTTGCCGGTGACGCCGACGATTTGCGTGGGCCAGCCACACCGCCTGGATCCATCCCGATGCCCCGAAGGCAAGTCCATCCTCTGGCTGCAGATCCCGGACGCACCGCGCACCATCAAGGGCGACGCGGCAGGAGAAATCGACACCGGCGGTGTCTGGAGCGAGGCGACCCGCGAAGCTTTCGCCGACCGCATCGAGGCAATCCTTGCCAGCCATATCGAAGGCTTTGGCGAAAGCATTCTGGCGCGGAAGGCCTATTCGCCGGTTGATCTGGAAACCATGAACATCAATCTCGTCGGCGGCGACCCCTATGGCGGTTCCTGTGCGGTGGACCAGTTTTTCATCTGGCGTCCGTTTTCTCACAGCAAGAACAATACAACCTCCATCGAGAACCTGCATCACATCGGCGCTTCCACCCATCCCGGCCCGGGTCTTGGCGGAGGATCCGGCTTCCTGTTGGCCAAGAGGTTGGGCGGATGAACGAAACCAGCAAACCCGAAACAGAAAAATCGGAGCCCCTGCAGCGTCTGGGCGAAATCGGTCTTTCCAATTTCGCCCCCTATCTGATGAACCGGATCATGGGGCGGTACAACGCCGACCTGAGGCAGGAGATGACCGGCCTCGGGCTGACAACGCCCAAGATGCGCGCGCTCGCCGTGCTCTCGGTGATCGACGCCCTGCCGATCAGCGAGCTGGCAGTCTATGCCGTGGTCGAACAGTCAACGCTCAGCCGCTCTCTCGATCAGCTTGCCTCTGACGGAATGGTCCGGCGCGATCCCGACCCCAATGACAGCCGGGTCACCCGGATCGGCATCACCGACGCAGGCCGGGCAACACTGGACCAACTCTGGCCCTCGATGGCGCAAAGCTACGCGCAGATGTTCAAGGACATCCCTGCCGAGGAGCGTCAGGCCTTTGTCACAACGCTGCAGAAAATGCTCAAGAACATACGGAAACACGATTTCTGACAGACTTTGCCTTACCCGATCTGACACCCCAAGGAGAACACCCATGAAGCATGGCCTTACAGCTGCAGCAGTCTTTGCAATTGCTCTCGGAGTATGTTCCGCAAGTGCCGACACCTTGCCGGGCGTCAGGGGCGTTAACCATATCGGCCTGACAGTGCCCGACATTGGCGAAGCCGAGACGTTCTTTTCCGACGTTCTGGGCTGCGAGAAGGCCACATCCTTCGGCCCTTTCCGCGATGACACCGGCACCTTCATGCAGGATCTGCTCGATGTCGATCCACGTGCCGTGGTCAACCAGATCACCCTGATGCGCTGCGGCTTTGGCAGCAATATCGAGCTCTTCTCCTATGACGCGCCCGACCAGCAGACCGTTCGCCCGCGCAACAGCGATATCGGCGGGCATCACATTGCCTTCTATGTTGACGACATCGACACCGCCGCTGCCTATTTCAAGGACAAGGGAATCCGCACGCTGATGGGCCCTTTCCCGGTCAATGAAGGCCCGGCTGCCGGACAGTCGATCATCTATTTCTTCGCGCCCTGGGGCCTTCAGATGGAGGCCATCTCCTTCCCCGAGGGCATGGCCTACGAAAAAGACGGTGGGCCGGTTCTCTGGTCCAACACCGCACCGGCCGAGTAAGGCCCGGACAGTCAAGCAATTAGAGGTATCAGATGGCTGAACGTTCATTTGCCAAGGAAGTCCAGAAACTCAAGATCGGAGAAGGTGAAACTTTTTCCGGCGAGGGTATTCTGGCGCTGACAAAAGCGCTGCTGGAAGCCGGCGTCGGGTATGTCGGCGGCTATCAGGGCGCGCCGATCAGCCATCTGATGGACGTGCTGGCCGACGCCGAGGAAATCCTCACCGAGCTTGGCGTGCGCTACGAGGCCAATGCATCAGAGGCTGCGGCCGCGGCCATGCTGGCGGCTTCCGTGCATTATCCGATCCGCGGCGCGGTTACCTTCAAGGGGCCAGTTGGTGTCAATGTCGCCTCCGATGCGCTGGCCAACCTGTCGTCCTCCGGCGTGACCGGCGGCGCACTTGTGATCATCGGCGAGG
>CAXBIE010000147.1:0-8282 GCA_963975635.1 uncultured Hoeflea sp.
CCACATCCCGAAGCCGCGGCCCCACATGTGTCCAGTCATCCAGCGCGGCCTGAAGCGTGCGCGCGATATGCGGCACCCCCGAGGCGCGGGTCAGGTCACGCGAGACGACGACCAGACGGCCATCACGGCTTCCATCACGAAGTGTGGCAAGTTTCATGCAAATCTCCCTTTTGTTTGGGGAATTGCGGCAGCAGATGCCGCTCCCCTTTCTTCTGTAGCGATGGTGTCAGAGGCGGCGTGCCGGCATGAATGCCCGGTTTGGTTTCAAACCTCGGGCCGGCCTGCCGATTACTCACTTGGAGCCCGACCAGCCACCGGCTTCCGGCGTGCCGTCAAATTTCCGCTCAAGTCCCTCCCAGCAGTTGATGTAACCGCTCTGAAGCGTCTCAAGTTCGGCCGCATACCGGGTCACCATCTGCGGAAAACGTGTTTCGAACATGAACGCCATCGTATCGGACAGCTTGACTGGTTTCAGCTCCACCGTCGAGGCCTTTTCGAAAGCATCGCGATCCGGCCCGTGCGGCATCATCATGTTGTGCAGGCTCATGCCGCCTGGCACGAAGCCTTCCTCCTTGGCGTCATACTGGCCCTGGATCAGGCCCATGAATTCGCTCATGATATTGCGGTGGTACCAGGGCGGCCGGAAGGAGTTCTCCGCCACCATCCAGCGCGGCGGGAAGATCACGAAATCGATGTTTGCCGTCCCCGCCTCGCCCGAAGGTGCTGTCAGCACGGTGAAGATCGACGGATCGGGATGGTCAAACCCGATTGCGCCGACCGGCGAGAAGGTCCGTAGATCATATTTGTAGGGCGCGTAATTGCCGTGCCAGGCCACCACATCAAGCGGCGAATGGCCGATCGGCGTCACATGAAACACCCCACACCATTTGATGTGCACCAGGCAGGTGGTTTCCTTGTATTCATAGGCGGCGACCGGTGTCTTGAAATCGCGCGGATTGGCAAGGCAGTTGGCGCCGATCGGCCCACGCTCGGGCAGCGTGAACTTGGCGCCGTAATTCTCGCAGACATAACCGCGTGCCCGTTCCACGCCTTCGCCCCGCTTCACCTTGAATATCATGCCGCGCGGCAGCACCGCGATCTCCAGCGGCGCAACCTCGATGACGCCCATTTCGGTGAAAATGCTCAAAGCACCTTCCTGCGGCACGATCATCAGCTCGCCGTCGGCATTGAAGAAATAGTCATCTTCCATGTCAGCCGTCAGCGCATAGATATGCGTCGCCATTCCGGCCTGGCCAACCACATCCCCGGCGGTGGTGATGGTGCGCATTGAATCAAGAAAATTGACCTCGCCATCCGGATAAGGCAGCGGATCCCAGCGGCGCTGGCCGAGCGACAGGATGTCGGGTGCATGGCGTGGTGCAGAAAGCCAGTAAGGCCGGTCGATCACCCGGAAATCGGTGGTGTGGCGCACGGTCGGCCGGATCCGGTAGAGCCAGGACCGCTCATTGGTGCCGCGTGGCGCGGTAAACGGTGAACCGGACAACTGCTCCGCATAAAGCCCGTAGGCGCAACGCTGCGGCGAATTCTGGCCCTGCGGCAAGGCGCCCGGCAGGCTCTCGGTTTCAAAGTCATTTCCAAAACCCGGCATATAGGCAAGCGACATTGGAGCACTCCGATCACGGTTCAAAACAGTGCCGCATGAAATCAGTTGTAAATGTAACTATCAACCGTCGGCTCGCCATTGGCGGGGTGCGGTTGTGAAGAGATGTGCTGCCAGCTTGCTCACGGCGCGCATTGAGCCTAAGCCGAATGCGCGGCCGGCCCGGGAAAACGGGGTGCGGTCACTGTTTCATTTCTTCAGATGAAGCATTTTCAGGATACAGGAAAACACCATGAAACTCAGCGCCCCAACCCAGATCGTATTCTTGATCTCACTCGTCATCGCCATCGTCGGAATTCTGGTGGCGCTCGCCATCATTCCGAGCCTTCCGGTTTCCGCATTCTGGATTGTCGTCACCGGTTATGTCGTGCTGGCTCTCGGCTGCCTTCTCAAACGCGTCTGAGCCAGAAATCATTGACTGACGGACCTGGATGGCTGCATGCGCGGCCATCCATCGGTTCCGATCAAGGTCAGCCGTGAGAACCGCCTTTGAGGCTTTCGATCATCGCCGGGAAATCGCGGCCCCTGCCCTTGCCGTCGACGAAGTCGTCATAAAGTCCGATGGCCCGCAAGCTCGTCGGTGGCGGCGCCGACACGCTGTGCGCTGTCCCTTGTAAGAGCTTGAAATCCTTGAGCCTCAGCTCTGCAGCAAAGCCGGTTCGTGTAGCCACGTTCGTCCGGCGCAATTTCCCATGGCTGACTGCATCGAATTGATCACTGCCGGACATGAATTGGGAGGCAGTCGATTCACACTTTTGCAATTAACTATAACTATAGGTGAATACGAGGCCAGAAAAAACAGCAAGTTGTTGTTGTGATCGGCCCACCCTGTCCATGACGGACGTCTCCCTCCCTGTGTCCATTTGTATCATGCCCTAGGCAGGTCCCCCTATTTTAGAAGGATAAGTCGAATGTTCGGCTTGAAAAACAAATCATTGTCCACCAAGCTCATCGCGGTGGCAGGCGCTACCGTGACGTCGGTGCTTCTGATCTCAAATTACTTTCTGATCTCCCAATCTCAAAGCCGGGTCGAGAATCTTGTCTTTGACCAGGCGCGGATCGAAGCCCGGGCAATCTCTGCCAATATTGCCGGCGAAATTGGCGGGCTGGCCACAGCCACAAGCACCATGGCGGCAATCGAGGGGCGCGGTCACAGCACCGGTGATCTCGACCGCAAAGCCATCATGAACCTGCTCAAGGCCAGCATGGAAGCCCATGACATGGCATTCGGAAGCTGGTTTGCCGAGGCTGAAAACGCGATCGACGGCCGCCAGGCGGATTTCATCGACAACAAGGAGATGGCCGGCAATTCGAAGGGCACGTTCAGCCCCTACTGGTCGAGGACAAGCAGCGGCGACATCCATTTCTCCACATTCGAGATCGATCCCGCTGCCGCATGGTATGCCCTCTCCGCCGAAAGCGGCAAGGGTGCCATAACACCACCTTACACAGCCGAGGAATCGGAAGTTCCGACCACTCTGACCTCCATCACCTCTCCGGTCATCTCCGATGGCAAGCTGATCGGCGTCACCGGCATCGACGTCTCGCTGGCATCGCTTGCCGCTGAACTCTCGACGATGCGCCCTTTCGAGACCGGCCGCGTGATGCTGGTTTCCCAGGACAACAAATGGCTCGTCGGCCCGACACCCGATGCGATGATGACCGAATTTGCGGATGAGGGAAAAACCGAAGTCTCGGCGGCTCTGAACAACAACGCCTCAAGCATCGTGCGCGATATCGATGCAACCGACGGCTCGGTTTTCCACCGTGTCGTTTACCCGTTCGAAATCCCCGGTGTGAATGCAAGCTGGGTGGTCATCGTCGATGTGCCTGACACGGCCATTTCCGGTCCGGTGATGCAGCAGACGATCATGATGCTGATCGGCGGCTTCGTTGTCCTTGCTGCCGTCCTGCTTGGCCTGCTGCTTTCGGTCAACCGCCTGGTCAAGCGTCCTTTGGAGGGACTGGTCGCCGATGTGAACACGCTCAGCGAGGGCAATTTCAACGATCCGATCAACGGTCAGACACGCACCGATGAAACCGGCGCCGTAGCGCGTGCCCTTGAAGGATTCCGCCACCGCCTGGCTGAGACTGACGCGCTGGAAACCGAAGCCGCCCGGGAACGCACCAATGCGGAGCGCGAACGGTCCAACACCGAATCGGAGCGCACCCGGTCAGCCGAACTGCAAAAACGCATTGTCACGCGTCTGGGAACCGGCCTGTCACACCTGTCGTCAGGCGACATGTCACACCGGATCACCGAGGAGTTCCCGGGTGAATATGCCCAGCTCCGCGATGACTTCAATTCCGCCATGCAGAGCCTGGAACAGACACTCCAGACCATCAATGTTTCGGTTTCCAACATCACGTCGGGCACCGGAGAAATGAGCAATGCGGCCAATGACTTGTCGGCCCGCACCGAAAAACAGGCGGCCAGCCTCGAGGAAACCGCAGCTGCGCTTGATGAGCTGACGTCACAGGTCAATGCAAGTGCCGAGAATGCAAAACTGGCGGCAAAGACCGTTGAAGGCACCAACCAGAGCACGGCCGAGTCGGGCAATGTTGTCGAGAAGGCCATACAGGCCATGAACGGCATCGAGCATTCCTCGCGCGAAGTCAGCCGCATCATTGGCGTGATCGACGAAATCGCTTTCCAGACCAATTTGCTGGCGCTGAATGCAGGCGTTGAGGCTGCGCGTGCCGGCGAAGCCGGTCGCGGCTTTGCAGTGGTCGCCCAGGAGGTCCGTGAACTCGCCCAGCGTTCCGCCGCCGCCGCCAAGGAAATCGCCACATTGATCACCACCTCTGCCGGACAGGTCGATCAGGGTGTCGACTATGTTGCCCAGACCGGCCAGGCACTGAAAGGCATCTCCTCGCAGGTCGTCCAGATCAACAATCTGATCCGGGAAATCTCGCAATCTGCTTCCGAGCAGGCAATCGGCATCAAGGAAATCAACGCCGCCATCAACCAGATGGATCAGGTCACCCAGCAGAATGCAGCGATGGTCGAGGAAACCACAGCTGCCAGCATGGCGCTCAACAATGAAGCCCAGGGCCTCGGCGGTCTTGTGTCCAAGTTCCAGGTTTCCGGCACACAACCGGGCTCAGAACTTGCTGCCGTGGCGACCAGAATGCGCAGCCAGGAGAAAGCGCCGGCAAGAGCAGCGTCTAGACCCTCGTCTGCAGGCAACACCGCCCTTGCTGCCGATTGGAGTGAATTCTGAACCCAGCGGCAACCGACTGCTTCATGCAAACAGCAAAAAGGGGCCACGTGGCCCCTTTTTCACATCCCGGAACTCGCTTTTCCCTTCCGGGAGCAATTTAATCACTTCAGCCGTTCGATCATCGCCGAGAAATCCCGGCCCCTGCCCTCACCCTCGACAAAGGCGTCATAAAGCTCGGTGGCCCGCGCACCCATCGGTGTCTGCGCCGACACGCTCTCTGCCGCCTGTTGCGACAGCTTGAGATCCTTGAGCATCAGCTCGGCTGCAAAGCCGGGCTTGTAACCATTGTCGGCCGGGCTTTGCGGTCCGACACCGGGCACCGGGCAATAGGCATTGACCGACCAGCAGGAGCCGGACGAGGTCGAGACCACATCGAACAGGCTCTGCGCCGACAGGCCGAGTTTTTCGGCCAGCGCGAAGGCTTCGCAGGTGCCGATCATCGAAATGCCCAGCAGCATGTTGTTGCAGATCTTGGCCGATTGACCGGCACCGGCTTCGCCGCAATGCACCGCCTTCTGGCCCATGATCTCGAACAGCGGCGCGGCGCGGCCAAAGGCCTCGTCGCTGCCTCCGGCCATGAAGGTAAGCGTTCCGCCCGCAGCCCCGCCAACGCCGCCCGAAACCGGCGCGTCGACCGAGAGCAAGCCATTTGCAGCGGCCATCTCATGCGCCGCCCTGGCGCTGTCCACATCCACTGTTGAGCAATCGATGAAGACCGCACCCTTGGCGCCGGCCGGCGCGATTTCGGCATAGACCGAGCGCAGGATCTCGCCATTGGGCAGCATGGTGATCACCGCGTCCTGCCCGCTCGCCGCTTCCGCGGCCGACCCCGCCTTGCCGGCCCCCTCTATGGTGACGCCGGCAACATCGAAGCCGGTCACCTCATGGCCGGCATTGATCAGGTTCGCCGCCATCGGCGCCCCCATATTGCCCAGTCCGATAAATCCGATTTTCATGACGTCCTCCCAAACACTTCATTTTCAAACGGCAGACCATATCGCGCTAGAAATCGATATCGCCGCCAGGCGGTTCAGACAGCATTGCCGCAACAGTCTCCGCCGTCACGTCTTCCACGCTTGCATGACGCCAGCGCGGATTTCTGTCCTTGTCGATGATTGCGGCGCGGATGCCTTCGATGAAATCGCCTTCCGACGCACTGCGCGAGGTGAAGCGGTATTCCTGCTGCAGTGCCGTGCCGATATCGTCGCTCTCACGCGCCCGCCGCACCAACTCAAGTGTGCAGCTTGCCGACAGCGGCGAGCCGCCCCTTATGGCCTTGGCCGTGGCGGCACCCCAGTCGTCATCGGGCAAGGACGCCAGAATACCGGTCAGGCTCCCGGCCTCGAAATGAGCATCGAGCTGCGCGCGCATCGCCATCAGCGGCCCGTCTTCGGGATCCTTCGCCAATGCGGCAACCGCCGACCAGTCGCCGGTCTCGATCAATGTTTCGGTCAGACCGCCCCATTCGGCCTCGGGAACGAAATAATCGGCAAATCCGGCAAGGATCGCATCGGATGCATTCATCCGGTAGCCGGTCACGCCGAGATACTCGCCCAGCCGCCCCGGCGCCCGCGCCAGGAGCAGCGTTCCGCCGACATCGGGCACCAGCCCGACCGCACATTCGGGCATGGAAATCTTCGAGCTTTCGCCCACCACCCGGTGCGAGCCATGCAGCGACACACCAACGCCGCCGCCCATGGTGAAGCCCTGGCACAGCGCGATATAGGGTTTGGGGTATGTGGCGATCTTGGCATTGAGCCGGTATTCGTCGCGCCAGAATGTCCTTCCGGGCTCGAAGTCGCCCTTCGACGCCGTGTCATACATGAACTGCAGATCACCGCCGGCGGAAAACGCCTTGTGTCCTTCCGCATCGATCAGCACGCAGGCCACGTCTTCATCATCACGCCAGCCATCAAGCGCGTCTTCAATGGCCAGCACCATCTCGTGGCTCACCGCATTGAGCGCCTGCGGCCGTTGCAGCGTGATCTGCCCGATGCGGCCGATCTTGCGGATGCGGAGGCTCATGCCACCCGCTCCGCAAGCAGCGCCCGCGATATGATCAGCCGCATGATTTCATTGGTGCCTTCCAGGATCTGGTGCACCCGCAAATCGCGAACGATCTTCTCGACGCCGTAATCCGCCAGATAGCCGTAACCGCCATGCAATTGCAGCGCGTCATTGGCGACATTGAACGCCGTGTCGGTGACAAATCGCTTCGCCATGGCGCAGAATTTACTCGCGTCCGGCGCCTTGCGGTCGAGCTTGCTGGCGGCCTGGCGCAGAAAGATCCGCGCCGCCTGCATTTCGGTTTCCATGTCGGCAAGGCGGAACTGCAGCGCCTGGAACTGGTCGATGGGTTTGCCGAAGGCCTGGCGCTCGCCCATATAGACAAGCGTCTTGTCGAGCGCCGATTGCGCGCCACCGAGCGCGGAGGCGGCAATGTTGAGCCGCCCGCCATCAAGCCCGCTCATGGCGTAGCGGAAGCCCGCGCCTTCTTCGCCCAACAGGTTTTCCGCCGGGATGGCGCAATCGTCAAACTGCACCTGGGACGTGGGTTGCGAGCGCCAGCCCATCTTGTCTTCCGGCGCGCCGAAGGACAGCCCGTCGGTTCCGGTCTCGACCACCACCGCCGAAATGCCTTTCGGTCCGTCAGCGCCGGTTCGGGCCATCACCAGATAGAGATCCGAAAATCCGCCGCCGGAGATGAACGCCTTGGTGCCGTTGAGCGTATAGCCCTCATTGGTCCGCGCCGCGCGGGTTCTCAGCGCCGAGGCATCCGACCCGGATCCCGGCTCGGTCAGGCAATAGGATGCGATCTTGTTCATGGTGACAAGATCGGGCAGCAACCGCGCCTTCATCTCGTCCGAGCCATAGCTCGACACCATCCATGTGCACATGTTGTGGATCGACAGGAACGAGGCCACCGACGGACAGGCCATCGACAGCGCCTCGAACACCAGCGTCGCGTCGAGCCGTGTCAGGCCCGACCCACCATCATCCTCGGGCACATAGATCGCCGCCAGTCCCAGCGCCGCTGCTTCCTCAAGCACCGAGCGCGGAATGGCCTCGTCCTTCTCCCATTTGGCCGCGAAGGGGGCGATCTTCTCGGCGCCAAACTCCCGCGCCATGTCGAAGATCGCCTGTTGCTCCTCGTTCAGTTCAAAGTCCATGACGAATCCACCCTTCCGTCTGTGGCAAAACTCCGGCGCGCGCCCTCACCCCATGGTCGGGATGGAGAACTCGGCCCCTTCCTTGATACCCGACGGCCAGCGTGCGGTCACTGTCTTGGTGCGGGTATAGAAGCGGAACGAGTCCGGGCCGTGCTGGTTGAGATCGCCGAAGCCGGATTTCTTCCAGCCGCCGAAGGTGTGATAGGCCAGCGGCACCGGGATCGGCACATTGACGCCGACCATGCCGATATTGATGCGGCTGACGAA
>CAXBIE010000148.1:0-8264 GCA_963975635.1 uncultured Hoeflea sp.
CGTGCTGCGGCCAGCCGCCTTTTGCGGCGTCACCGGTTACAAGCCCAGTTTCCGTCTTCTCCCCACGACCGGCATGAAGCACTTTGCCCCGTCTCTCGATACGGTGGGCCTGTTTGCTGCCGGCGTCGCGGATGTGGCGCTGCTGGCGGCCCTGTTGACCGGCCGGGATCTCGCTCTCACTCACGACGAGCCTGCTTTCGATCCCTCCGGCATCCGCGTCGGCCTCTACCGCTGCGCCCAGCTGGAAACGGCCGGCCCGGCAATGCGCGCCGCTCTGGACAAAGCTGCCGACAGGGCCGCGGACGCAGGTTTCGATGTTGGCGAGATCGGAGAACCCGAAGCACTCGCCCTGGCGCGCGACGCCCATGCAACCATTCAGGACCATGAAGCGGGACTGACCTGCGGCCCCGACCTCGCCCGCTACTCCGATCTGTTGAGCCCGGTCCTGACCCAGACGATCGAACGCGGTCAGGCCATCCCGCCGTCTGACTATGATACGGCCCGCAGGCATGCCAAACGCGGGCGCGGCGCAACCCGGGCCCTGTTCGGTGAGGTTGACATCCTGCTGACGCCTTCCGCCCCGGGAGCCGCACCGCATGGACTGGAAACAACCGGCGATCCACGCTTCAACAAGCTCTGGACCCTTTTGGGCACCCCAGCGATCAATATCCCCGGCTTTACCGATGACACAGGCATGCCGCTCGGCATCCAGGCCGTGGCGCGTTTCGGGCAGGACAAGCGGCTGCTTCAGGTCGCCGCAATGCTGGAAACGGCATTCCGGGCTTGATTCCAGCTCGACCGGCATTTCCCTCATGCCGTTTTTTCCAATAATAACAGACCATTAACATCCACCATGAAACGCACATGGGTGATCTCGGCAGCATGCTCGTGTTAACAGGTGTGGCAGAAATGCGGCAGATACATTGCGATTGCAAGCCAGCAAAAAACAACAATAAGCTGTTTGTTGCAATTTATTAACAGTTTCTGAATTGCCTGATTAGCGGGTCTTTTCAAAATGATAATCAACAGCCAGGGAAGAATATGCCCGGTTTTAGCTGCACTGCAGCAACGAATTTGCTTTCCACAAAGCCAAAGCAATGGATACTATTTAACCATCAACGCGATGGAGGACCACCATGGGATTTACGCAGTCGCTCAATGCCTTTGTGATCTGTGCAGCGTTCATATTCATTGGAGCAATGCTCTTTATCTAGAAATAAAGCGCATTGAATGAAACAAAAACGGGAGCGTTTCGGCGCTCCCGTTTCTTTGTGAGCCTATCCGGACGGTCCGGTGCAGCTATCTCAGGCGGCAGCGCCAACCGGACTGGCAGCATCGCCACGCAAACCAAGCATATGGCAGATCGCATAGACCAGTTGGGCCCGGTTCATCGTGTAGAAATGAAAATCGTCGATCCCGCGCTCGACCAGGTCGTTGACCTGTTCGGCGGCGATCGCAGCGGCCACCAGCGCCCGCGTCTCCGTATCTTTTTCCAGACCGTCAAACCGCCGCGCCAGCCAGTCCGGCACCGAGGCTCCGCAAAGTTTTGAGAACCGCGCCACCTGGCCGAAATTATGGATCGGCAGGATGCCCGGCACGATCGGAATGTAGATTCCCGCGCGCCGCACCCGCTCAACATAGCGCTCATAGATATCATTGTCGAAAAAGAACTGGGTAATTGCCCGCGTCGCCCCGGCGTCAACCTTGCGCTTGAGCATGTCGATATCGGTGGCGAAATCCGGGCTCTCGGGATGCCGCTCCGGATAGGCCGAAACAGAGATCTCGAAATCCGCAAGGGCGCGCAGGCCCGCCACCAGCTCAGCGCCGTTGGCGTAGCCGTCGGGATGCGGCTGGTAGGCTGCCCCCACGCCTTCCGGCGGATCGCCGCGCAGCGCCACGAAATGATTGACTCCGACAGCCTGAAACTCGCGTGCCACGGCATCCACAGTGGCCTTGTCGGAGCCGACGCAGGTCAGATGCGCCGCCGGCGCAAGATCGGTCTCCTTGCTGATCCGGGTAATGGTGTTCATCGTCGGCTGCTTGGTCGAGCCCCCGGCGCCATAGGTCACCGAGACGAAGTCCGGCTGGAACGGCGCAAGCCGGCTGATGCTCTCCCACAGCTGGCTCTCCATATCGCCGTTCTTGGGCGGAAAGAACTCGAACGACACCTTGATCCGTTCGGAAAGAGCTTCTGCGCTGGAGCGGAAGGAGCTGGTCATATCAAGCGGTTCCTGTTTTGGAAGGAGTGGTATCGGTAGCAATCAGCAGTCGCGGATCCCGGGCCAGCCATATGGTCACCGTCAGCGCCCGCGTGTCGCCGGAATCGGGCGGAAGGTCGACAATTTTCTCGACGCTCAGCCCGCATTGCTCAAGCCAGTCGGCAACCTGGTGCTGGCTGAAACCAAGCCGGGCATGCGCATGCTCGAGACGAAGCTCTTCATGGTCGTGCGTGGCAAAATCGACGATCACAACGCGTCCGCCGGGCCTGAGCATCCGTGCAGCTTCGGTGATCGCCGGCAACGGATCATGCAGGAAATGCAGAACCTGGTGGATGGTCACCACATCGAAGCTTTCGCGCTCGAGCGGCAGATTGAAGATGTCGCCCTGCCGCACCGAGGCATGGGTGATACCCGCCTCATCAAGCTGCGCGCGCGCAATCGACAGCATGCTGCGGCTTGAATCGATCCCTATGGCACGGCGATAGCGGTCGGCGAGCAGCTCCAGCATCCGGCCGGTGCCGGTGCCCAGATCCAGCAGCCCGTCAAAGGGCGTGCGCCCGATCAGCGTGAGGATTTCCGCCTCCACCTTCTCATCCGAAACATGCAGGTTGCGCAAATCGTTCCAGCTTGCCGCATTGGCGGAGAAATAGGCTTCTGCCCGGCTGGCTCGCGCCTGCTTGACTGTCGCCAGCCGTTCAGCGTCGCGCCCCAGATAAGCATCCGATGAGGAGGTGGCATTGAGAGCCTGCTGCATCAGCTTGGCGCGCGCACCGTCGCGGGTCAGCCGGAAATAGGCCCATGCGCCTTCCTGGTAGCGCTCGACCAGCCCGGCCTCACCCAGGAGCTTGAGATGCCGCGAAATCCGCGGTTGCGACTGGCTCAGCACTTCCGTCATTTCACTGACGGTCAGATCGCCCTGGCTCAACAGCGCGATAAGCCGCAGCCGCGTTGGCTCGCCGGCGGCCTTGAGAACCTCGACGCATTCCTCAAGAGTGAGGGGAGAAAGGGACAGCATTCAAAAACCTCGAAAATGACATAAAGATATGTTTATGTCATTTTCAGTAGCGTGGCAAGCGCAATGTCGCTTCCGGCAAACTTTGTGTCGCCCCGCTGCGGGTGCAGTTGACCCGCAGCAACCAGGCCAAATCACGCGCCGGACGGATAGATCCACTGCTCCCAGATATGCGCGGTAACCTTTTCGCCGTGCTGAATAACCCCGGGCTTTTCCACCCACGCAACAACCCCACGGCGGCGCTTGGCGGCCTTGACGAAACTCAGCGCCACCGTTGTTTCGTCCATATCCGGAAAATTCTTCGCAATCGCCGCTCCGGCATACCGGCATGGTCCGTTGTCACCATCGATCCTGAGCGTCACGCCACCTTCGAAAAACAATTGCGTGCGCGGCGGCAGCATTGACAGCAGCGGAATACCGTCGATCACAAGATTGGCGCCGATCCAGCCCGGTTCGATCCGGTCGATGCCCATCCCGGCTGCGGCGACTGCCAGCTCGTCGGATGCCACGATCGACAATTGCCGTTCATTGCGCATCTCGGTGCCGCGCTCGTACCAGGGCTCGCGGCTGCCGGACTTGCGTGTCAGGCCAGCGTGAAAATCCCCGCCAATGCCGTCATAGCCCATTTCCAGCGAGGCGACGGCTTCGGTGAGAAAATCTCCTCCGAGTGCTGCCAGCAGCATCGACACCTCTCCCTTGATACGTCGTGCCGGGCGGATTTCGGGCAAGGCCGGGCTTTCGGCGGGAAACATCGGCAGGGTCATCGGTCAACTCCGGAAATGGCAAGGCAAGACAGAGACATACTGAATTTGCCGTTGATGGGCCAATGAAAATACGTGATTACCTGTGTCCGTTTCGCTTTCCCGAGACCACAGCCCCTAACCCCGCCGCTCCTCGCGCGGTCCCGCAAGCGCCTGCCAGGGCAGTGCATTGTCAGGCAACCGGCGCGCCATCAGCTGCATGGCGAGCATCAGCACGCAGACCAGCGCGGAGGCTGCCACGGCAACCGCGGCAGCCTCCGCCGCCAGGCCTGAATCCTCGAGGCTGAGCATCGCCACCCCCAGTGTTTCCGTCCCCGCGGACCACAACAGCGCCGATACGGTCAATTCATTGAAGGCCAGAAGGAACACCATCAGCATTCCGGCAAACACCGCCGGAAACACCAGCGGCAACACGATATAACGCAGCCGTTGGCCAAGCCGCACCCCGTCGCACACCGCCGCCTCCTCGACAGACTGATCCAGCATGGCCATTGCTGCCAGCACCGGTTTGAGCGCGATAGCGAAAAACCGCGCGTGATAGGCAAACAGGATGATCCACGGCGTGGCGTAGATCGAAACACCAATCAGCGGCAGTGGCCGGATGAACAACAGGATGCAAGCAATCGCCAAGACGATGCCGGGAACCGCATAGGGCAACTCGATCAGCGTGAAGGCCGCGGCCCGCATTTTCGGTTTCGCCCGATCAAGAACATAGGCGGAGACCAGCGTCATCCCGGCCAGGCTGATTGCCGTCGCACCCGCCAGCATCATCGAGTTGCGAAACGCCCGCACCGTCAGATCCTGACGAAACAGAACCTCCGCATATTGCGCAAAGGTCACGCTCTGCAGCGAAAGCCGCACCCCGTAAGCCGGAACCAGCGAGGTCGCAACAAGCGACGCCAGCGGCAGCAATATGGTCAGCGCGACGAACCCCCAGACCAGGATTTCCAGCAGCAGCCGCCAGCGGCCAAGCGTCCAGAATGGAGCGATGCGATGTTCGCTCTCGAGCCGGTTCTGCGCCCGCGCCAGCAACAGGCTCGCGGCAATCACGCCCGCGCCGGCAATCAGCGCGATCAGCATCGAGACCGCTGCGGCATCGCCGATCGTGCCCGGCCCGAAACTCGCAAGCTTGCGGTAGATCAGCGTCGGCAGCGTGACATAGCCCACAGGCAGACCGAGCAGCGCCGGAATGCCGAAATTGCCGACCCCTGCGACAAACGCCAGAAGCGAAGCCGTCAAGATGAAAGGCCTGAGCAATGGCAGCATGATGCGGGCCACCACCTGCCACGGGCTTGCGCCGTCCAGGAGCGCCGCCTCGATCAGCGACCGCGGGATCGAGGCAAGGCCCGAGGCCAGCGTGATCGCGACCAGCGGCGCATGATGCAGCCCCATCACCAGGATGATGCCGAACTGCCCCAGCATCGGATTGGGCGTACCCGGGGACGGCGCTAAACCTATCAGCTTCAACAGCGGCGAAGCAGGTCCGGCAAGCGTCTTGAACGCCAGGGCCGAAATCTGCGGCGCGATCATCAGCGACAACACCATGATGAAGGCCAGTGCCGTGCGGGCGCGCAGCGTGGTCACCGACAGGATCAGCGCGAATACGACGCCGATTGCCAGTGCCAGCGCGCCGGAGCCGAAGGCGACGGTCAGCGAGTTGCGCGCCGCCCGCCACACGTCCGGCGCATCCAGCACCTGCCAGAATGCCAGCAGCCCGCCGTCAAAAGCCGCTGCGATCAGCCGCGCCACGGGAACAATGGAAAACACCAAGACAAAGACAGCCAACGCCAGCTGAAAGCCCCTGCCCTCGCGCTGCCGCCAGTTGCCGGAAGGTGAAAGTCCGCGCCAGGACAGGCGCGGACTGGCAATCGTGGTGTCGAGGGTTACCGACAAGGTTTACTGGCCGAAGATTTCGGCGAACCGCGCCTTGTTGGCGTCGGCTTCCGCGAGCGCCTTGGCGGCGTCAAACGGCATCACCTTGATGGTGGAGCGGTCGGGAAAGCCCGCAGGCACGGCCACGTCCGGATGTGCTGGCAGATAGCCCTGGCTCAGCGCCAGTTCCTGGCCTTCTTTCGAGATCAGGAAATCGACGAATGCCTTGGCAGCGGCCGGGTTCTGGGTGGAGGCAAGGATCGCCACCGGCTCGGAGATCGCCGAGACGCCCTCTTGCGGGAACACGAACGCCACCGGCGCGCCCTTGGCCTTTTCGCGGATCGGCAGGAAGTCGACGACCATGCCGTAAAGTTTCTCGCCGCCGGCGACCTGCTTGAGCACACCGCCATTGCCGCCTGAGGCCTGCGCGCCATTCGCCGCCAGAGCCTCGTAATAGCCCCAGCCGGCATCGAGATTGCCGACCAGCGTGGCGGTGTGGATCAGCGCCGCGCCAGACGTCAGCGGCGACGGCATGGCGATCTGGCCCTTGGCCTCTTCGCTCAAGAGATCATTCCACGAGGCAGGAACCATTGAGGCTGCGGTATTGTACATGATGCCGGTGGTGATCAGCTTGGTGCCGAACCAGGTCTTGTCGGCGTCGTGGGTGCCGTCGGCATAGGCCGAGGTGTCGGCGCTGTCATGCGCCATCAGCAGGTCGCGGCTTTTCAGACCTTCCATGGTGACGCTGTCGGCGATCAGCAGGACATCGGCAGGGGTAGCGCCAGCCGCCAGCTCGGCTTCAAGCTTGGCCATGATCTTGGTGGTGCCGTCGCGCACGAAGGTCACCTTGACCTCCGGGTAGGCTTTCATGAATGCATCGACGGACTGCTGCGCATCGGTATTGGGCTGGCTGGTGTAAAGGGTCAGCGTGCCATCCACCGCATGGGCAGGACCGGCAAGAACAGCAAAAGAGGCCATCAGGCCGAGCGACAGCGAAATCATTCGTGACATTGGGCAACTCCATGTTTCCAGGATTGGATACGGTGGCTTAAGCAGCCTTGGTAACAGCCCTGTGACACCAGCATCAGAAGCTGCGCAATCCTGAATAGCGGAAGCAGATCCACCTTGCCGGACGCGTGCATTAATCGAGCACGCCTTCGGTCGAGAACCCGCAGACCTCTGCCATCTTCAAATAGGCTGCAGAGAATCCGTTCAGCGACACGGTTGTGACCTCGTAGCCGGGTCCGGAAACGGTTACTTCAGCATTGTTGCGCATGGCCTGGAGGGCAAGAAAGTTGTCTTGCTGGCCAGCCCGGCCGGACGCAACCGCAAACCCGTCCTCGTCAATAATTGCCTCAACCGCGCCGCGGATCACAGAACCATCATCGAAGCTGAACGCGATCGGGTCGTCGTTTTTCATCACGGTCGCGTATCCCCGGATCGCGCGCTCCTCCACCTTGACCTCCGGGTAGCTGTAGGGAGGGCCGGCATCGCCGGAGAAGAACTCTGCCGAAACCGTCGGAAGCCCATCACCGCCGGTGAAAATGACGCACTGCTTGTAATCGTCTTCTTCAGATGGGACCGGCTCGACGGAAACATTCCAGTCCTTGTAGCTCCAGAAGTCCTGGGCCCAAGCCGCCTGCACCGTTGCCGCACTCAAAACCAGGCATGAAAACACAATTCGCAGTGACGGCATGAAAATTCCCCACTTCATTGACTGGCAACGACAATACCGTTGCCGCCCGCGAAATTGAAACAGTGAAGCACCGGCAATGGCTTGCCCAAACTCCTTTTCAACAGGCGTTGGAGTCAGCCGCCGTCCGTGGGCACAATTTCGACCTCGGCTTTAAGCTATGCTAGACTTAAGATGCGGGGGCGCGGATTCTGGATAAGGGAGAACATCCGGATGTTTGAAAGATCACGCACCAGACCACTTGTTAAGCCCGCCAGCCTTTTACTGGCGCTCATAGTCGCGCATCCCGCAGCCCTTGTGGCCGCGGATTTGTCCTGCAACCAGTTGATCGAGCCGGGCCAGACGATGATCTGCTCCGGCTTTGAGCCCAACTGGGCGCTGGAGCTGAGCTGCGATGGCGGCATGAGTGCGAGTTTCATCGACGCCTTTTCCGGTGACGGCATCCAGACCACGCCGGGCAGCATCACCTTCGCCTCGGAAAATCCCTGGCAGCTTGAAACCAGTCATCCGGTGACAGGCACCATTTCCTACACGCCGGGCGGCTGCACCGACGAGAGCGACGCGGTGCGCGATTTCACCTTCACGCCGACGGCCGCACCGGGCCTGTCAGAGCCGTTCTATCCATTCTGCTGCCGGATCAGGTAGGTCGAGATCGGGGACAGCGACTGTCTTGGTTTCAGTTACGACATTTGAACAGTTGTGTCGTG
>CAXBIE010000149.1:0-8147 GCA_963975635.1 uncultured Hoeflea sp.
CCTGGATTGGGCGCAGCAATTGTTCCAACGCTCGCTCGGCCAGCTTGGGGTCCGTATCCGGTTTTGACAAAATGTCCGCCTGTAAAGTTGCCTTAGAGATGCGTGTTATCCGTTCATTCCGATCTGTAAAATAGACTGGATCAACACCGGCCTGATCGATGCAGTCTATTTTACCTCTCTACCAACGACCGGGGGAGTGTGCCATGCGTCTGACAACCAGAACCAATCTTGCCTCCCGTGTTCTGATGTTCTGTGCGGTGCATGAAGGCAAACTTGTCAAATCTTCCGACATTGCCAAGGCCTGCAACGCATCGGGCAACCACTTGGGGCATGTTATTCACAAGCTGCAGCAACATGGTTTCGTCGAGACTTTACGCGGGCGCGCCGGAGGCTTGCGGCTTGCTCTCGGGCCGCGCGACATAAGCATTGGAAAAGTCTTTCGCATATTCGAATCCAGCGTGCCCTTTGCCGAGTGCTTTGCAGCTGAAGACAACACCTGCCCGCTGACCGGCACCTGTCGTTTGCGAGATTTCATCAAACGCGCGGTGGAAGCGTTTTACCATGAGTTGGACATGGTTACGCTCGATGACCTTGTCCGCGGCAATTGTGGCCTGGAGGCCATTTTGCAACTGGCGCCAAACCCCTCGTCGCTTTGCTCTGAAACGAACCTGCCGGGCCCGGCGCACTAGGTTTTGCCAAAGATCCTCCTGGCACACTCAACAAGAGACCGGTTTTGAAGTAATCCCGAGCCCTCGCGACTGGAGCTCAGGGGCTCGCATCCAATTCCACACAAGACATTTCAGATCACTGGTATAATTGACGCGCGATAACTACACTGCGGGCTTTGGCACAATGTGGATTTGACGGCCGTCGAAATTTCCTGTGCGGAATTGAAATTGCAAAGGGCGTTTCTGGATGAGTGAAAAAAAAATCAAGAACATGGACGATTTTGCATCCGTGAGCGGCATTTCACGCCCAACGATATCCAAATACTTCAATGACCCCGACAGCGTCCGCAAGTCCACCAGAGAGCGTATTGAGAAGGCCCTGGAGCAATATGACTACAGGCCGAATTTTTATGCGATGAACCAGAATCGCCGATTGACCAAGAATGTCGGTATCGTCATCCCCTATATGGCTGACCCCTTCTTTGCAGAGATCGCGCGGAATATCGAAAACCATGTGATCGAGGCAGGGTTTCGCCCGGTCGTGCTCGGATCTCACGGCGACCCGGAGCAGGAGATCGAGAACCTCAACAATTTGCGCCTGATCAAACCTGCGGGAGTTCTGCTTGGCCCGCTTGGACGTGTGTCGGATCCTGAGCGCATCGCCGCCTTCTGCAAGGAAGTGCCTACTGTGCTGTTTGACGCAAACATCGAAAATGTCGGTGAAGCCTTCATCGGCTCGGACAATGACCAAAGCATTGATCTGATTGTCGATTACCTGTGCAGAACCGGGCAACCGCCGTCTTTCTTCGAAATGCGTACCCCGACCAATCCAAACGCCATCAAACGTCGTAACGCCTACATCAAGTCGATGAACCGGCTGGGCCATGAACCAAACCTGATTCAGGCCGAAGGCGATGGTTGGGATTTCGAGGAAATCGGCTTTCGAGAAGGCTCGCGTATCATAGCAGAACGCTCACTTCCAACCGACACCATTCTGTGCAGCAACGACCGTCTGGCGATCGGCCTTTTGTCGGCTGCCTATCAGCTCGGGCTGCGGGTTGGTCTCGGACCCACTTGCGCCCTGCGCATTGCCGGTCACGATGACCATCCCTTCTCCCGCTACACCTGCCCCACGCTGACCACCGTTTCACAGGATTATGCGTCTATCGCAGCCAAAAGCGCCGAGACCCTGTTCAGCTTGATTGAGTCCGAACAGCACGGAATGTCGCGGACCGTGACACTGTATGACGGCAAGCTCGTGATGCGAGGATCCGCATAGACAACCGGTCATGGAATCCCACTCGTTGCGGTCTCAGCAGGAACAGAGTCGGCGCCTTGACCCGCATCGGCTGCGCAAAGGACAATCTCGCCAAGTCCGAAACAAATCGGCAACCTAATCGCATTTCAACCGTTTTCCTTTCATTGGCAAATCCTTGAGAAGGAATGCGAACCATGACCGAGTACCCTGTGCAACCTGGCGTCGGCATGCTTGCCGACCCCGTTTCACCAAAGCAACCCGGCGGAGTTCTGAAGATATTTCGGCTGGAGCCCAACACCAGACCGGACGATCCGCGCTGGGACAATGCACCCAGTCATGGCGTCATCCGGGTCCGGGCTTTTTCGCCTGCCGACGCCCGTGTTGTCGCTGCCGAAGCCGAAGTCGATTTTCTCGATATTGATGCCAAGCCGGGTGACGGAACCACCACCGATTTCGCCAGCGCCTTCCGCGACGACAAACTCTACCACGTCACTCTTGAGGAAGAAGACAGTGTTCCCGGCCCGCGCGGCCTTGTGCAGGCTGATACCTGAACCAATGGCTTGGAGAAAGCCGAGGTTTCGTAGTCACGCTGGTTCGAAAGGGGTTACTCCCCATCGCTGCGCTTTTCGATAACACCAAAGTCGCTTGATTTTTCATGAGATGCGGCAATCTCGACGCCATCGGCTTGCAAGCCACGGCGCAACAACTCCCGCACAGCCGAAGCTCTGCTGGGCATTCTCTGCCGAAACCGCCAGTCATCTATGGCGTTCAGCTCCTCAGGCGACAGCATGATCTGCAGGCGCTCATTTCTTTCACGATACATTTCGTGGACCCAAAAACCCTATTTCCAAAAGTATGTTAGTAATTGATGTACAAATTGCAAGAGACTGATTGCCCGATATAAGCGTGGTGTTTGCCACCGGCGCAACCGTGGCCTTTATTCAGGACCCTATTCGTACCATCTTCTGTCATACATCTGCGGCGTTCGATCCGCGGCACTTTGCCCTGCGTTTCGGACGCTGCCGCCTTTGAGGAGTGCATATGAATGAGAGTCCAAAAATCCTGATTGTTTCGGACGAACCGATACTTCTTGTCGACCTGCTATATGAGTTGGAGGGCCGTGGCTTCACGGTTTTACCTATAACCCGGGGCGATTATGCCCTCTGGTCCGTCCGGCAAGATATCGATGCTGCAGTGTTCGATTTCCGGCAGCCCGATCCTCTCGACATGAAGTTCGTGTCAGGGCTTCGTCATGCTGGGATCCCGGTTGTCATGTTTTGCGGCGGCTCATCGAGCATACCTGTCGAGATCTCACAGACGGCTACCTGCATTGCCAAACCGGTCGATTTTGATGAATTGACGGGCACACTTCGCAGATTGGCGAGCCATAGCTTCATCAGCAATGGCCAAACAAGAGGCGGCGCAATTCCGCATTCGCAAAACATACCAGCCGACAAGCCCTGAATCACATAGCGCGCGGACGGACTTGCGGGGCGACCTTTCCAGCAGTCTCGATCAGCGTTCCTTCAGAGCATGGGCGATCTGATCGCTGACCGGCTTGACCAGATAGGACAGCACGGTCCTGTCATCGGTCTTGAGAAACGCTTCCACCGGCATTCCCGGCACCAGATGCTTGCCGTTCAATTTGGCAAGCTCAGCCTCCGGAATGGTCAGCCGGGCGGTGTAGTAACTCAGCCCGGATGCCTCATCGGTGGTCAGGTCGGCAGACACTGTCAGCAGGCGGGCTTTCAGCTCCGGCGTCGTTCTCTGATCGAAACTGGGAAAGCGCAATGTGGCCTGCTGGCGTGGCGACAGCTGGTCGATATTGGCCGGCTGGATCCGCACTTCGACAACAAGAAGGTCCTCCTTCGGCACGATCAGCATCAGCGTTTCGCCGGGCCCCACCACACCGCCAAGCGTGTGCTGGGCGAGTTGATGCACATAGCCCGATCTTGGTGCACGGATTTCGACGCGCGACAGCTCATCCTCGGCAGCAATCTTCTGTTCTTCCAGCTGCGCAATGCGGGAGCGGACTTCCTGCAATAGCTCAAGCACTTCGGCTCTTGCTTCTGCCTCGATCTGAAGAATCTGGATCTTGCGTTCGCTGATGGCTTCCTGCGCCTGAGCCGCCTGCGAGATCAAGCCCCCGAGGTCGCCTTCAAGCTGGGCTTTCTCCCGCCGCAGCGTGGTCACACGGGTCTTGCCCACAAGCTTGTCTTCCAGCAGCTTTTCGAGAACACCAAGCTCCTCTTCAACCAGGCTGATTTCCGTCTTCTTGGCTCCAAGCTGGACTTCAACGCCTTCGATCTGCTGCTCAAGCTGGCGGATCTGCTCGCCGAGCTGCTGTTTACGGCCACGCAGACTGTTGCGCCGGGCTTCCATCAGGCGGATCTGGCTGTCTTCGATAATCGTTTTCGGGGTACCGGCCACGTCTCCGTCCTTGGGCGAAAACACAATAAGCTCGGTATTGTCGCGTTCGGCCAAGAGCCGTGCTTCCTGGGCGTAGAGTTCATCGAGCTGTTTGAGAACCACGGTAAAATTGGCTCGTGTCACCGTATCGTCCAGCCGGATCAGCAGATCTCCAGCCTTGACGACATCGCCATCGCGCACCGTGATCTCGCGTACAATGCCGCCCTCGCGGTGCTGCACCTGCTTGGAATTGCTTTCCACAACAACCGTGCCGGAAGCCACCACCGCACCGGAGATTTCCATATTGGCCGCCCAGCCGCCAACACCGCCGACAAGAATGACGGCCAGCGCCAGGGCAAAAATCAGGTGTTTGCGAATACTACCCGCCAGAAAAATGTCGCTCGGTGCTTCATGCATGTGCAGCTACCCCGCCACGACTGGGAACAGGTGCGACAAGCTTCTGCATCACCTCGTCTTTGGGACCGAAGCCCGCAACCTTGCCTTCGCTCAGGCAGAGCACCTTGTCGACAGCCACAATCGCGCTGGGCCGGTGAGCGATCACCACCACGATGGAGCCATGCGCCCGCATCGACTTAATCGCGCCGGTGAGTGCTGCCTCTCCATCGGAATCGAGATTGGAATTCGGCTCGTCCAGCACCACCAGAAACGGGCGGCCATAAAGCGCGCGGGCCAGCGCAATGCGCTGGCGCTGGCCACCCGACATGGCCATGCCTTCAGAACCGATCAGCGTGTTGTAACCTTCCGGCAGACCAACAATGAGGTCATGGACATCCGCAAGTTTCGCCGCATCAATGATCACATCCGGGTTCGGCTCAAGCGCAAAGCGCGAGATGTTTTCGGCAATGGTGCCATCGAACAGCTGAACATCTTGCGGAAGATAACCGATAATATCGCCGATCCGGTGGTCCGACCATTGTGTCAGTTCGGCGCCATCGAAACGAACGGCCCCCTTCAAGGCCGGCGTCAACCCGACAATGGCTCTGGCAAGCGTGGACTTGCCGGACCCCGAAGGACCAATGACGCCAAGACCATCGCCCGCTACCAAATCCAGTGTCACGCCCTGGACAAAAGCCTGGCGGAGGCCGGCGGGACCGCAGGCAAGCTCCTCGAGACGCAGGCCGGCCTTTGGCAGAGGAAGATCCAGCATCTCATCGCCGCCGGTTTTGTTATCCGCTGCAATCAGCGCTTTCAGCCGGCCCAGCCCCTGCCGTGCGGCGACGAATCCGCGCCATTGCGACACGGCCTGCTCAACCGGGGAAAGTGCCCGTGAGGTCATGATCGATGCGGCGATCATCACGCCGGGTGTGATTTCCTGGCGAATCGCCAGCCAGGCGCCGACGCCCAGGATTGCCGATTGCAACAAGAACCGGATGGTCTTGGTGGCGGTGCCGAAAAAACCGGTCAAGTCGGACGATGAGCGCTGCTTGGCAAGGTAGGCGTCATTCTCGCTGGTCCAGCGCGACAGCATCGCCCCCATCATGCCCATCGACTGCACCGCTTCCGCGTTGCGCCGGCTGACCTCGACCACCGAATTCCGGCGGCCGGCGACCTGCGCGGCTTCCGCTGCCGGTTTGCGCGAGAACATCTCGTTGAGCCCGATCAGCACACAGATGACCAGGGCGCCACCGAGCCCCAGAAAGCCCAGCATCGGGTGAAACAGAAACACCACGCCCAGATAGAGCGGGATCCACGGCACATCGAAAATCGCCGCAGGCCCCGGGCCTGAGAGAAACTGACGCAAAGTGTCGAGATCCTGCACCGGGCGGTGTTTGGCAGCCTGTGCCCCCATGCGCAGCGGCAGCACCGTCGAGATCGCATAGGCGATGCCCGACAGCTGCGCATCGACCCGTTGGCCGACGCGCGCCAGAATCCGCCCGCGGACACCTTCGAGCAGGCCATAAAAAACATACATCGACAGCGCCAAGCCGCCGATGACGATGAGTGTCGGCACCGAACCACTGGCCAGCACCCGGTCATAGACCTGCAGCATGAACAAGGGACCGGTCAGCATCAGCACATTGATCAGCAGGCTGACCACGCCAATGCCCCAAAAGGCCGACCTGAGAGAACCGAAAACACCGGACACATCGATGGGTTTGGCTGCGGGCGGCCGTGGTGCGGACATGGCAACTGGCGCGCCGCCGGCGGCCGCTTCTGCTGCCGGCACGGCTTGCACTGACGCCGCGTTGTCACGAGAACCCGAAGAGGCTTTTTTACTCTGCACGATGACGCTCCACCCCTGAACAACAAGGCGTGGTCAACCCTGCAAAACCAATGGCTTGAACTTTAGCATCGCCAGGATGCTGTTTGAAAGAACGCATAGCAATCAAGATTAACCCGCGTGCCCGGCGCGAAATGCCTAACACCGGCAAGGATCCCGTCTGGAACCCTGCCGATGCCACATTGCCGCGTCCCAAATCATACGAACAAGTCGTCATTGTTGAACGTGAATGTGAGGCTAGTGGTGTCTGTTTCACCAGATGCATCGGTGATGTCCACGGCATAGTTGAGTGTCAAGGTTTCGCCGTCGCCCAGTCCCGCCGTCACATTGTCGACAGTCGCATCATCCATTTCCCAATCCCAGTCCAGCGTATCCGCCGTCTGGTCCACCGCATCCAGATTGAGGAAGGTGAAGGCATCCGCGCCGCCCAGCAGACCGGCGTCACCAGTGACCGTCACCCCTGTCACAGTCGCAGTGTGACTGTCGCCGCTGTCCGGATCGCTGAAACTGATCTGTCCGGCCTCTTTGCCCCGGCGGGTCACCGTCATCTCATAGTCGAGACCAACAAAATAGTTGGTTTCACCTGAGCCGTCACTGGCGAGAAACAGGCTGAGACCGAGCGCGGGGTCCAGCGGATCGGTCTGGTCGATCACCCCGGAGCCGTCAAACGTGCCGATTTCAGTGCCACTGCTGTTGAAGACGGTGATCGTATCGGTTTCTCCGTCCAGCACCATCTTCAGCGTGAAGGAATTGTTCTCCGATCCGCTCAGATCCAGCAGATTGTTATAAACAGCTCCATTTTGAAGGGGATCACCTGGCTGGGCGTCGGTCCGCAACTCTCCGGCGTAAAGACGACCTGCCCTGCCATTGACACTGAAATAGGATATTTGGCCCGCGCCATCCGTCAGGCCGAAGAAGACGTCCTGATCGCCCGAGGTTCTGGTAACTTCGCCATTGAGAGTTATGACAACCTTGTCGGAGGACTCCAGCACACCGGCCTCGACAATTTCCAGCAGGGTATGAGGTGCCCGCTGGTTATCGCCATTCACCTGCACTTCAAGAGCTGTTTCACCATTGACCGTCGTGACCTCGGCCTTACCGCTTGTGGTGTCGAAAGCCGACAAGAAGTCATAGGCGTCGAAACTTCCGGAGGCCTTGTGAACGGCGATTGCCTGCGCCGAAAGATCGGAGCTTTCCACATCAATCACCGGCGCTTCGTTTTCACCATGAGCGGTAAATGTCAGCGTTGCCGTTGACTGAAGGCCGGCTGCATCCGTGACGGTGTAAGTGAAGGTTTCTTCCTCGGTCTCGCCTTCAGCCAACGGCGCGTAATAGGCTGCATTTGGCTGAATCGTAATCTCGGTGCCGTTGACGGTTGCTGTTGATCCGTTGGAGCCGACGGCATCGACCGTCACCGTCAGCGTATCTCCACCCGGAAGGTCCGGATCGTCGATCCGATCAGCAACATCGATGACAACGCCATCGGCCAATGTTCCGTTTCCAAGCGGGTGTGTCGCCGACACCATGACGTCCTGAGAGTTTCCGGTGTAGGAGCCCGAGCTGTTGTAGT
>CAXBIE010000150.1:0-7757 GCA_963975635.1 uncultured Hoeflea sp.
GCCGATCAGTCGCCTCAACTTGGCCCCGGACAACCTATTGAGGCTCCACATCTAGAGCGCTTCATGGCTAGATGGAAACAATTCTGTTTCTCGCCTGACGAGACGATCCACGCGGAAGGTGGCGAGGACGATGTGGAGCATCGTCCGACGGCGCCTGACAAAGTGGGTGTCCGTCAGTCGGAAACCCGAAGGGCCGGGCCGGTTTGGCCCAATTCCGGCGGGTTTCGGCTTGCCCGCACCCCGGGTGCGACCTTCGCCGACCCCCTTGATCTTGAACCAAACCGGCGCGGCAGAATGGTTCCATCTAGCCATGAAGCGCTCTAGGTCTTGAGCAGATGAGCTGCGCTGGCGATCCGGAAAGGACACTTGAGCGGCGTCGCACCCGGTTAAGGGCCTACGCCTTGTGCCGGTAGACCAGAACCTCCGGCCCCGGACGATCCGGATCGGTCATCAGCTCGGCACCCAGCCGTTCGGCCAGTTTGCGCGAGCGATGGTTTTGCGGATCGATATGGCTGACAATCGTTGTCAGCCCGCGCACGCCAAATCCCCAGTCGCGCAAAGCGCCAGCCGCCTCAAAGGCATAGCCCCTGCCTTTGGCGTCGGGAAACAGAAACCAGCCCAGCTCGTGCTCGGGAAACAGCGGTCCGTAGCTGATGCCGACCTGGCCCAGGCACTGCCCGGTCTCGCGGGCCTCGATCATCAGCGCCCCGGTGCCCAGCAGCGGCCATTGCGCCAGATCATGGCAGAACAGGCCCCAGGCATCTTCCAGCGTGTGCGGACCGCCCATCTCGGCGGCGTGGTCGGACATCATCAGGCTGGCATAGGCCTGCCAGTCGTCCATGGTCTGCGCCCTGAGCAGCAGCCGTTCGGTCTCAAGTGTCGGCATCAAGGATTGGTCCCACATTATTTCGGCATCCAATGCAAAAACGGAATCGTTTTTCCACCGGCATGCCATAGAATGCTATTCTATAACCCTGTAGCCAGCGCATGACATCCCCTTGCAGGGCTGTCTCGGCACAGCGACCTGTTTTTGCATTTGCAGCTTTTGGGGCCCGGAGCATGAAAGCCACACTCGATGACGCCTGATCTGTCTGCGTTCCAGCCATCCTCCGCCACCGGTGAGACCACGGACCGGAAGATCCCGCTTTTGCAGAGCCTTGGATGGCAGAATTTCTTCGCCCAGCAGATCAGCGTCGACGAGATGAACGCAACGCCGCCGGTCAGGGTCACCGAGGTGCACCGCAGCGGACTTAGGGTCCTGGGCGACGGCATCGACATGATGGTCCCGCCCCGCGCCGACGCCACCGTCGGCGACTGGCTGCTGCTCGACCGGACGCTTCCGAGCGCCAGCCGGTTGATGCAGCGCAAGAGCCTGATCAAGCGCCGTGCCGCCGGTCACGACCGCTCGGTGCAGCTGATCGCCGCCAATATCGACACCGCCTTCATCGTCACCTCCTGCAATCTCGATTTCAATGTCGCAAGGCTGGAACGCTATATTGCGCTGGCCTTCGACGCCGGGGTGACGCCGGTGGTGCTGCTCACCAAGGCCGATCTTTGCGAAGATCCCTCCGCCTATGTGGCAGACGCCGAAGCGATCTCCCGTGATGTCGCCGTGCTGACGCTCAATGCCAAGAGCGACGAGCCAAAGACCAAGCTCGCCCCCTGGTGCAAGCCCGGGCAGACCATCGCCTTTCTCGGCTCATCCGGCGTCGGCAAGTCAACACTCACCAATGCCTTGTCTGTCACTGAGGTCGCTGCCACGCAGGCGATCCGCGAAGACGACGCCAAGGGCCGCCACACCACCTCGCACCGTCAGCTTCACATCCTGCCCAATGGCTGCGCCGTGCTCGACACGCCCGGCGTCCGCGAACTGCAGCTGACTGACGCGGAAGAAGGTGTGGCCGAAGTCTTTTCCGATCTCGACGAGCTGTCGCTCGAATGCCGTTTCAACAACTGCACCCATGTCAGCGAACCCGGATGCGCGGTTCAGGCAGCACTGAAGCGCGGCGACATTGACGAGGCCCGGCTCTCACGTTGGCGCAAGCTGGTGGCCGAGGATCAGCACAACACCGCCAGCATCGCCCAGCGCCGCTCCAAGGACAAGGCTTTCGGCAAGATGATCAAACAGGCCAAGAAGCACAAAGCGAAGTAGCAAACGAAAAACCCCGCCGGTTTTCACCAGCGGGGCTTCGTTCGTTCCAGATCTGAAACCGGTTCAGATCTCGGACTGGCTGGTGATGATCTTGCCCACCAGGCCGTAGTCCTTGGCGTCCTCGGCCGACAGCCAGTAGTCGCGGTCGGTGTCGGCAGCGATCTTTTCCACCTTCTGGCCGGTGGCCTTGGCGAAGATCTTGTTGAGCCGCTCGTTCATCTTGATGATCTCGCGCGCCTGGATCTCGATGTCCGAGACCATGCCGCGTGTGCCGCCCGATGGCTGATGCAGCAGGAAGCGGGTGTTGGGCAGGCACAGACGCTGCTCCTTGGGCACCGATACATAGATCAGTGCGCCGGCGGAGGCGACCCAGCCGGTGCCGATGATCCAGACCTTGGGCTTGATGAAGCCGATCATGTCATGGATCGAATCGCCCGATTCCACATGGCCGCCCGGTGAGTTGACGAAAATCCGGATATCGTCATCACTGGCCGCCGCAAGCGCTGCCAGTTGCGCGCAGACCTTGTGCGCCAGCTCCTGCGTGATCCCGCCATAGATGAAGATCGAGCGCGATTTGAACAGGTTTGCTTCCGCTTCCTTGCCCAGGGGCAGTTCAGTCGTCTTTTCTTCTTCGTCGCTCATAAGGCAGTCTCCGTGTGTTTGCATGTCTCGCAGATAGTACGAACCGGCGTGCGAAACAATGGCTGTACGGCGAATGGGTTGCCAACATGCAAACGGCGCCGCAAAAAATGCAGCGCCGTCTGGCGATCTTCATGCAATTGCCGATCCGGGATCAGCGCTGTTCAAGCCTCAGGCGAATGCCTGTCAGCCGCGTGCAACGGCCTTGTCGCCGGCCTGTTCCGGCCGCGGACGGCGGTCGCTGCGGCGGCGGCGCGACTTCGCTGCCGGCTGGTCGCCATTCTGGTTGGCGGCCGCTGCCGGCTGGTGCCGGTTGCCGCCGGGCTTGCCTGCCTGCTGACCATTGGCAGCGCGGCCCTGACCTTGCGGCTTTCCACCCTGGCCCGGCTTGCGCCCCTGGCCCTGCGGCTTGGCGCCCTGACGCGGACGCTGGGTGCGGTTGAGCGGCGCAAAATCGCCATCCGGATCAGCCAATGCATCGACATAAGTGCCTTCCGGCGCCTTTTCGACCGGGATCTCCGTCTTCAGCATCTTTTCGATATCGCGAAGCAGCGAGCGTTCGTCCGGCGCGCAGAAGGTCACGGCAGTGCCCTCGGCGCCGGCACGTGCTGTCCGGCCGATGCGGTGAACATAGACTTCCGGCACATTCGGCAGTTCGTAATTGACCACCAGGCTCACACCCGGCACGTCGATGCCGCGGGCGGCAATGTCGGTGGCGATCAGCACCGGCACGGTCCCGGCGCGGAAACCGGCCAAAGCGCGTTCGCGCTGGCCCTGCGACTTGTTGCCGTGGATGGCAGCCGCGTTGATGCCGTCGGTTTCAAGCCGCTTGACCGCCTTGTCAGCACCGCGCTTGGTGCGGGTAAAGACGATGACGCGTTCGCCCTTGCGTTCACGGATCAGGCCGGCAAGCGCGCCCATTTTGGCGGGCGTCTGCATGTGCATGACCGAGTGCTCGACGCGGTCGGCAGTCTTCTTGGCCGGAATCACCGAGACTTCGATCGGATCCTTCAGATGGCGATCGGAGAGCTGGCGGATTTCCTTCGGCATGGTTGCCGAGAACAGCAGCGTCTGGCGATTTTGCGGTGTCATGGCCAGAAGACGCTTGATCGCAGGCATGAAGCCGATATCGAGCATCTGGTCAGCCTCGTCGAGAACCACGACTTCGATTTCGTTGAGCGAGACGGCACGCTGCTCGATCAGGTCCATCAGGCGGCCCGGAGTGGCGATGAGGATGTCAATGCCGCCGGCCAAAGCCTTGATCTGCGGACGGATCGATACACCACCGACGACAACGGCCGAGGTCAGGTGCAGCTTGCGGCCGTAATCCTTGACGCTGCGGGCGATCTGGGCGGAGAGTTCGCGGGTCGGCGACAGGATCAGCGCACGCACCTTCTTCGGCGCGGCTTTCTTGCCGGGTGCCAGGCGGTGCAGGATCGGCAGCGAGAAGGCTGCGGTCTTGCCGGTGCCGGTCTGGGCCAGGCCGATCACGTCACGGCCTTCGAGAACCGACGGAATCGCCTGCACCTGGATTGGTGTCGGCGTTGTCAGATGCAGACCGTCAAGCGTGTCGAGAAGGGCCTTGGAGAGGCCGAGTTGAGAAAACAACATGATAAAACTTTCGAATTTTGGGCAATACGTCGGGGAGCGCGTGTGCGCTGCCATTCGCGGACCATGCCCGATAACAAATATCCCGCCGGCTACGGACAAAACCGCAATCGGAGGAGTTCGGGTTGGGCGCATCGCCGCTGGCCGACGCGAAAATTTAAGGGTGGACGTAAGGGGAAGTCAGAACACGCCAGTCAACGAAGATGCGTGCAGCGGCCGAATTGGCCCCTATCCAGTTGCGCCCTTAGGCCTGAGAAATGTGCCCATGTCAAGGCAAGCCTCGATATTTCCGCTGCATCGCAGCAAACAGGCTTAACGTCGCGTGTCGCCTTCGCCATCAACCGCAATGTTGGCGGCAACACTGCGAATCGACTTGCCCGGTGTCAGCGCAATTGCCGAAATGATGATGGCGCATGCGATCCACTGCGCCGGGCCGACCGGTTCCGCAAAGGCAAACCAGCCAACAAGAAACATCGTCGGCAGCTCGAAACTGCCGGCAATCGCGGTCCGCGCCGTGCCGATAACCGGAGCGGCAACCGTAAACAGCAATTGCGGCACAAGCGCCGATCCGAAGGCGATTCCCGCTACCAGCCACCAGCCTGACACGCTGACCGGAACCAGCGCCGCGGCAGGCGTTGCAGCCATCAAGGGCAAAAGCCCGAGAACCGAGCCGAGGCTGACGCAGCCGATTCGCACCAGCGGATGCAGCACCGTGAGCTTGTGCACCAGCACATTGATGCCGAATCCAAATCCCAGCGGCGCCGCCAGCGACAGAACAAGTGCGGGAACCTGATCGGGCGTGATCGCATCGGGAGAGGTCGCCAGCGCAGCCGCCCCGACAATCATGGTCGCCGCCAGGATGGCGCGGCGGCGCGGCACGTCACCGAACATCAGCCAGGCGATCAGCAGGGTGAACACCGGATAGGTCATGTAGAGAACGCCAACGGTCGACACCGGTGCCAATTCGAGCGCGCGAACATAGCCAATCCAGCCGACACCCATGCCAATTCCGGCGACGAGACCCCATGCAATCGGTACCCATTGAGCGCACGCAAGCCAGACAGACGGCAACAGCACAATCGCCGCAAAGGCATAGCGGAAGAAGGCAATCGCATGCGGCGCCATGCCTTCAGCTATCAGCGTGCGCGCAAAATAGGGAACCAGACCAAAGCCCACCGAAGCGGCGATCACCGCAACTGTCGCAAGCCCGGGACCGAACAGGTGCGGATGATCTGTAGATGTGACGCTCATACCGCTCTCTAACAGCCCGTAAATCAGCCGGCAATGCGCCCCGTGAACACGGAGCCAGATCTCTGGCAAGGGTCAAATATGCACCGTAAAATGTCGGTCCGCCGATTGCCATTTCCGGCCGATCAAAATACGGTTCCGCTTCGGGTTCCATGAAGGCCAAGCCTTCGGGATTAAAGGGGAACACGGTAGGGACGACCCGTAACGGGGCCCGATCCGTGGCTGCCCTCGCAACTGTGAGCGTGAGCCGCATCCACAATGCCACTGGGTAACACCGGGAAGGCGGATGCCGGTGATGAAGCGCGAGCCAGGAGACCTGCCCGGATCGGGGAAGCCGTAAAAACGGCTTCCAAACTCAACCTCTCGCACGACGGGTGCGGAAAGGATTACAACATGCATATTGAACCTGGCGTCGTCGACGGCGCAAAAATTGTCCTCAGCTACGCAACGGCTGCGGCCGCCGCAGGACTGACCCTGAAGATGTCGATGGACACGGTCCGCAAGGACGGCGGCGCGGCCGCGCTGGCGGTCCGCTCGGTGATGACCACGCTTCTCGTCTTCACCTTTTTCGAAGTGTTTCCCCATCACGCCGTCGGTGTCTCCGAAGTTCACCTGATTCTCGGCTCGACGCTGTATCTTTTGTTCGGCGCCGGTCCCGCAGCCATCGGCCTCGCACTGGGACTGCTGGTCCAGGGCGTCTTCTTCGCACCGTTCGATCTGCCGCAATACGGCATGAACGTCACCACGCTGCTGGTGCCGCTTTACGGCATGTCGCTGCTGGCGAAAAAGATCATCCCGGCCAATACCGCCTACAAGGACGTCTCCTACGCCCAGGCACTCGCACTATCGACCTCCTATCAGGGCGGCATCGTCCTGTGGGTCGGCTTCTGGGCGCTGTACGGCCATGGCTTCGGCGCTGAAAACCTGGCGCAGATTGCTTCCTTCGGCGCAGCCTACATGCTGGTCATCATCGTTGAACCGCTTGCCGATCTCGGCGTGCTGGCCATCGCCAAGACGATCAGCAGGATCGATGGCGGCCTGTTGTTGAACAACCGTCTCTTCAGCCACGCCGCAGCCTGATCAGCGCTGCAGCAGTTGCAAGACATTCAAGCCGCGCGGAACCTCCGCGCGGTTTTTTGTTTGCGCATGAAATCATTTGATTTTACCCATCTGCCGCGCCTGCTGCATAGTTCCCCAACCGGCGTCTGCTGGTCAGCAGAATCATACAATGCCCCACAGACTGGTGAATTGGACAGGAGAACCGGATGAACATCGAGATGATCCGCGCGGCAAATGCCAGGCTTGAAGGCCACGTCCGCCGCACCCCTTTGCTCAACTCACCGTTTCTGGATGACATCGCCGGCCGACGTGTCTGGATCAAGCCGGAATGCCTGCAACACACCGGCAGTTTCAAGTTTCGCGGCGGCTGGTCGGCCGTCTCCGCGCTGGACGAGAACGTCCGCAAGCGTGGTGTCATCGCCTTTTCCAGCGGCAATCATGCGCAGGGCGTGGCGCTGGCCGCGAGCCGGCATGGCGCACCGGCGGTGATCATCATGCCCTCCGATGCACCGCGGATGAAAATCGAAAATACCCGTGGCCTCGGCGCCGAGGTGGTTCTCTATGACCGCGCCACGGACGATCGCGACGAGATCGGCGCGCGGTTGTCAGCCGACCGGGGCCTGACCTTGATCAAGCCCTTTGACGAGCCGCAAGTGATCGCCGGCCAGGGCACCTGCGGCCTTGAAATCGCTGAACAGGCGGCTGAACACGGCATCACCCGGGCCGATGTGCTTGTCTGCTGCGGCGGCGGCGGCTTTGCCTCCGGCGTGGCGCTGGCGCTTGAGGCCGACGCCCCGGGACTTCGGGTGCGCCCGGCTGAACCGGAAGGCTTTGACGACATGGCCCGCAGCCTGGCGTCCGGCGTCATCGAGCGCAACGACCGCGTCTCCGGCTCGCTGTGCGACGCCATATTGACCCCGCAACCGGGCAAGCTGACCTTTCCGATTCTGGCGCGGCTCGCGGGCCCGGGACTTGTGGTGAGCGAAGAAGAGGCGCTGGACGCCGTCGCACTTGCCTTTTCCAGGCTCAAGCTTGTCGCCGAACCAGGCGG
>CAXBIE010000151.1:0-7755 GCA_963975635.1 uncultured Hoeflea sp.
GGCCAAGACCGGCCTTCCCGGCTTCATTGGCAAGCCCGAGCCGACAGACGGGCGTTTCTGACCCAGAGGTCAACCCTGGCCCCGCGAGAAACTCCCGAGCCGCGCGGGGCCGCCGCTTCACGAGTCACAAAGGACAAGCCGGAATGACCACCCCTTTCACCCTCACCGCGCCGCGCGAGGCCTTGCTGGCGACAGTCGAGGCCGCCCTGGCGCCGGTGGAGCGCAAGAACACAATTCCGGTGCTGGCCAATTTGCTGTTTGAGGCGGGGCCGGACAGCGGGCTTCGCGTATCCGGTACCGACCTTGATGTGATGACATCGGTGACCTCTGTCCTGGAGCATTCCGGAATGCCTGAGCAGGGCATCACCCTGCCCGCTGCCCTGCTGCACGATATCCTGCGCAAGCTACCGGCAAAGGCGGATGTGACCCTTGTGGCCAGTGCCCACGGGCTGGCATCACTGACCTGCGGCCGTTCGCGCTTCAACCTGCAGACCCTGCCCGGCGAGGATTGGCCGCGGCTCGAGGAGAAGACCGCACCTCCTGCCCGCTTCACAGTGCCCGCAAGGAAATTCGCGGCCATGCTGGCTGCAGTCAGCTTTGCCATCTCGACAGAGGAAACCCGGTACTACCTCAATGGCGTCTATCTGCATTCCGCAGGCGACCAGTTGATTGCGGTAGCGACTGACGGCCACCGGCTGGCCCGTGCGGTCTATTCCGTAGGCGATGGCGCTGCCGGGATGCCCGGCGTCATCATCCCGCGCAAGACGATTGCCCTGCTGTCAAGCGCAATCAAGGCGACGGACAGCCAGGCGGAGCTTGCCATCAGTGTCAGCGAGAACCGGATCTGCCTTGAAACAGGAGCGGTGCGCATCGCCTCCAAGCTGATCGACGGCACCTTCCCCGACTATGTGCGGGTGATCCCGCCAGCAAACCCCAACCGCTGGCGCTTCGACGTGGCGGCACTGCTGGCCGCCACCGAACGCGTCTCGATAATCTCCAGCGATCGCGGACGCGCAGTGAAGATGGCCTGGGGCCAAGAGAGCGTTGATCTCTCGGTTTCCAATCCGGACACCGGCGACGGCCAGGACACTGTCGATGTGACCGCTGATGAGGGCGGGGATGCGACCATCGGCTTCAATGCAAAGTACCTGGCCGACATGCTGGCCCATATCTCCGGTGCCGCCACCGTCAACCTCGGTACCGGCGGTGACCCCGCTCGCTTCGAGCCGGTGCACCACGAGGACGACGAGATCGCCCTGACTTTTGTTCTGATGCCGATGAGGGTTTGAGGGATGGCCGCTAAAACCGGAATCCCCTGGACCGATAGCACGCACAATCCATGGTGGGGCTGCAGCAAGGTCGGGCCTGCCTGTGACCATTGCTATGCAGAGGGTGTCGACAGGCGCACAGGCGAGAACCATTGGGGTGTGGGCGTGCCGCGCCGGCGGATCTCCGAGGCGGCGCGCAATGAGCCCTACCGCTGGCAGCGCAACGCCGACAAGTTCCTTGCCGAGCACGGCCGTGACCGACGGGTCTTCACCCTGTCCATGGGTGACCTGTTCGACAACGAGGTCGACCCCCAGTGGCGCGCCGACCACATGGGCGTCATGGAAGCCACAGAGCGGTTGAAATGGCAGATCTGCACTAAGCGGATTTCCAACCTGCCGAAGATGATCTTTCCGTCGTGGGAGGTACGCTGGCCACAGCACATCGGAGTGCTGATCACCGTGGTCACGCAAGCCGAGGCCGATCGCGACGTGCCGCGGCTGCTCGACTACAAGGAGCGGTTCGGCATCCCCTGGGTGGGTATAAGCTACGAGCCCGCGCAGGAGACCATCAACTGGCAACCATGGCTACGCCCGCGATTTGTCGGAACCGGACTGGACTGGATCATTTTTGGCGGCAAGAGCGGCCCGAGATGGAACGACCGGCCGTTCGACATCGAGTGGGGCAGAAAGACCCGCGATCAGTGCGCCGCGACAGGTGTTGCGTTCTTCATGAAACAGGTCGCGGCTTTCCGCCCGACCAAGGACATGATCCCGGCCGACCTGATGATCCGCCAGCTCCCGCAGGCGCTGTCATGAACGCCGCCACAACAGCTCAACGCTACATCTACCGCTGGAACAGGCAGGGCCGTAAAGGCCAGACATGCACCGTCACCGCGCGCGGCAAGATGAACTCGATCTGCGTGCGCTTTGACGATGGCTACACCATGGTGACCAGCGGTAACGCGATCATGAGGGTGCCGGCATGAACCCGCTCTTGACACCAGCGAGGGCCGCTGCCTTTCTTTCCATATCGATTGACACGCTCAACGCGATTGTTGCGCGCGGGGATCTGCCGTTCGTCGAGGTGGGCGCCGGCGACAAGCGGCCGCGGCGGCGTTTTGATCCGGCCGACATCGAGGCCTATGTGGGAGAGCGCAAATGTCGATCTGGAAACGGCCGGGACAAGACACATGGTCCTATGACTTCACGGTCCGGGGTCACCGATATTCAGGAAATACTGGCTGCTCGTCGAAGCGCGAAGCGGAGCGGACAGAAGCCAGGTTCAAGGAAGACGCCCGCGCGCAAGCCCGCAAACAGGCGGGCCGGTCAGCCCTCGGATTGACGATCGGAGCTGCCCTGTCGCGCTACTGGCTTGAAGCCGGCCAGCACCACGCCAACGCCGACAGCACCCTCACCGATCTCGCCTGGCTCGAGCGCCATTTTGGCAAGACCCGTCTGCTGGCATCGATTACCAATCAGGATGTGGCCGCCATGGTGGCAAGCCGGCGCGCCGATAAGGTGGCTCCGGCCACAGTGAACCGCACCGCCACGGCGAGACTGCGTGCCGTCATGACCCGCGCCCGCGACCTCTGGGATGAAACGGTGCCGCGGATCACCTGGAAGAACCACATACTCAAGGAGCCGCAGGAAGTAATCCGCGAGCTCACCGCCGACGAGGAGGCTACGCTTTTTGACGCTCTCGCACCGGGCTACCGGGAGCTCGCGCGCTTTTCGCTACTTTCGGGCTGCCGCATGGCCGAGTGCCTGGATCTCGAATGGCGCCACATCGATTGGCATGGCGAGTACATCGTTATCACCGGCAAGGGTGACAAGACCCGGCATGTGCCGCTCTCGGCCGCGCTGCGCGCACTGCTCTGGCCGCTGCCTCGGGCCCACGCGCGGGTGTTCACCCACGTCATCCGTAGGAGCTCTGCCAATCATCGGCGCGGAGATGTGGCGCCCGTCGAGGAAGAAGCACTCAACAGCCACTTCGCCAGGGTCTGCAAGAAGGCCGGCGTGATCGGATTCCGCTTCCACGATCTGCGCCACACATTCGCCACCCGCTTCTTGCGTGCCACCGGCGACATGCGCGCGCTGCAGATGATCCTCGGGCATTCCAGCATCGAAACCACGATGCGCTATGCCCACGTGACGGCGGCCGACGCCAAGCGCCGGATGGATGCCATGAGCGCAGCAGCGATCACCACTGAATCTTCCACTGGAGATTCCGCGAATAGCTCTAAACTAATGAAATAAATGGGTTAATCGGATCTGAGAAACCGCACCCCCAGACAAGTGCGCTACCGGGCTGCGCTACGCTCCGACTGGGGACAGGGATTAGATCATCGGTGTTTTGCGGGCAAGAGCAAAATGGCCTTACCAAGGGAAAAACCTGGAAATGCCGATTGAGCCCTCAGTCATCGATTCCCGTAAACTGCGCCAATCCTCTCAAATATGCGGTTTGATAAATGTCTTCGCTTATTAGCAAGATGTTTTTTAACTTTTGCTCTTATTATCTGTGGAAGCATCGGGAGCAATCCGTAGAAACCAGGGGCCGTTGGATGTCACCAGCCTTCGCCAACGCCCTTAGAAGCAAGAGCAGGATAACAGCATGAACCAGAAAAAGTCATTCTGGAGCGACAATTCAGGCAATTTCGGCCTTACCTTTGGCATTCTTGCCGTACCGGTGATGATGGCGGGTGGCCTGGCCGTGGATTATGTCGGTTTGAGTGTTGAGAAGGGCGAGCTGCAGAATGCTGCGGATGCGGCAGCTCTGGCGGTGGCCCGGGAAGGCAACATCTCCAAGGATAAAGCGCTTCAGATCGCCAAGCACATCTTTGCAGCCAATTACGGCTTCACCAATGCCGAGGTTTCGGTCGAGCTGAATGCCGGGATCGCCGACGTCCACGCCAGCATTAAACAACCCTTGGTGTTTGGCGGCTTCATGGGAAAAAAGCAAGCGCCGGTGGCTGTCAACGCAGAAGCAACCTATGCCTATACAAATTACGAGATCGCTCTCGTGCTCGACACCACCGGCTCGATGGCAGGCGGCAAGCTCAGCTCGATGCAGAATGCCGTGATCGGACTTGTCGACGGCATGACGAGCCTCGGGCTGGAGAAGGAGCAAATCAAGTTTGCGCTGGTTCCCTATGCCGGTTTCGTCAATGTCGGCCCCGATTACGGCCCAAAAATCAACGGGCTGGGTGAGATCGTAAAGCCTGGCGCCGATTGGCTTGACCAGGACGCCAAGGCGCCGGTTCCTCAGTCTGACCTGCCTTCAAATTTCAGCCGTTTTGCCATGTACAAGCACCTGAACGTCAAATGGCCGGGTTGCGTGGAAACGCGGATTCCGAAGAAAAATGCCTTACACGATGTCGATGACACTGTTCCAGATGTAGCGGATGTGAATTCCCTGTTCACACCGTTCTTCGCAGCGGATGAACCGGATACGGCCTGGAGATATCCGAATTCCTACCTGCCCGATGACGGCACGCCTATCAAAGCCAGGAACGCGACCGAGGCAGACAAGGAAAAGCAGCTGTCGCGCTACGGCCAGACAGGACCTTACGTCACGCCCAAGGATACCGTTGACGCCATTGCACAGACCCTCAAGTGGAAAAAGCCGAAGATCGACAATTCGCCATCACAGTATTATTCGAACAAGAAAGACCCGAAAGGCCCGGGCTTTGGCTGCGAGATAGAACCCCTGGTGCCGCTCACATCCAAAGCATCCGACATCACCAAGACGGTGAAAAACCTCGAGGCAAACGGCTCGACCAACATGCTGGAAGGCGTGATGTGGGGCTGGCGGGTGCTGTCGAGCCGTGAACCATTCACCGACGGCGCCAGCGAAGGCGACGGCTCGGTCGAGAAGATCATCATTTTCCTGACCGACGGGCAGAACTCCTTCGGCAACCTGAACAATGATCTGGGATCCGGCTATACCAGCATGGGTTATCTTGTTGACGGCCGGCTTGATGGCCTGACCGCGGCATCAAGCGGCCAGACCAACAATGCGCTGGACAAGAAGACGCTAACCGCATGCACCAATGCCAAGGAAGACGGGATCGAAATCTACACGATCCGTCTGGAGGAGCCCGACGTCAGCACCGGGACATTGCTTTCCGAATGTGCATCGAGCAAGAGCCACTATTTCGACGCCCCGTCGCGAAGCCAGTTGGCACCGATCTTCGACGCCATCAAGAAGGGGGTCGTGAAGCTGCGGCTCACCTCGTAACAAGCGCTGAGGTTTTCGGCACAGACTGAAAGCCAAAGGCCGGGATCGTAACCACGATCCCGGCCTTTGTTTGTGCAGTGAGGCCGCTTTTCTCAGCCAAATGGCTTTGATGAAAACCGGGCGGGCGCGCCGCGTACGGTGGCGTCAACCCTGCACCCACCCGGCAAACCGCTGGTCGTTAGGCTTCCCCGGCGGTTTTGGAGTTCAGAACGAAGACATTGTCGCTTCGCTCCGAGAACGCGAGTTTCATTTTGAGCCGCAACAGCGCCTCGAGATTTGTGTCGGACACCTTGGAGGGCTCTTCTCCCTCCCAATCGAGAGCGGTCTGCAACACGGCCATGTTGATGAGGCGGCTGAGATCGCTCATCTTGAGGCGATCAGCTTCTTCGCGACAGGTCACGAGCGTACGGATGATCCAGGCGTAAGAGGCAGTGTCGGACATTATCAATGCCCCCGCTTCGAGTGTGCAGTGTCAAGCATCTGCGCATGCCGATGCGCGGAGATCTCAAGCGGACCGGGGACATGCCATGCCCCTTCGGGCCGGATCAGACGGTAAGGATCGTCATCGAGAGAGAGAGCAGTCGGCGACGGCTCGATATCGTCCACCATCTCGACAAAAAGGTGATCGGAGAAGGCGAACGGCGCCCCGTTCTCCTTGAGCTTGAACCCGAAGTGCTGCCAGAAGGCAAGATAGTCCTCGCGTGCATGACCATAGATGCGCCGAAAGCCCTTTTCCTTGCACAGGGCGACACTAGCGCGCACCAGTTCGAATGCAGTGCGCGTGGTGCGGAACTCCTTGCGGACAGCGAGCCGTTCCAGCTTGGCGAAATCGCCGAAAAACCTCAGCCGCATGCACCCGGCCGGTTCGTTGTTGACCATCGCCAGCAGATGAGTGGCTGCCAGATCATTGCCATCGAATTCCTCATCATAGGGACAGGCCTGCTCGCCAATGTAGACCGCTGCCCGGACCGCGGCGATGCGCATCATGTCCTCGAACCCATTTACCACCTTTATGCCGGTTGGACGCAGGGCCTGATCATGCGTGGCATAGCTCGGCTGACGCGCGGCAAGCGTCTTGGGCCGGCGCGGTATCATGTAGAAACCGTTCAGAAACCGGCCATCGTGCCAGACGCCCTCTTCAAAGCCACGCCGCACCATGGCCCGATGACCACGCAAGGTGAACGAGGTGGAGATGATGTCGGCCTCGGCATAATGGGGGGAATCAAACCGGTCCATCACACGGTTGATGCCAGCGGCCAGCACCCCGGGTGTAAAGCTTGCCCAGACATAGATCGCAGCGGGGCGCTCATGCTGCCGGGTCAGATATTCATTCTGCGGATCGAGCAGATTGAGCGACCCGTCAAACAATGCAGAGCGGCCTGCTTCATTGAGCAGCAGAGCAGACATGAAACCTTCCGGACGGTTGCGGCCACGGCGGGTGAACAACCAGATCGCGTCGGCGTTGTGCTCGGCCACACGTATAACAGTTTCGGGGGTTGCCAACTGTCCAATTACCTTGCCCGCCGCCTCAAGAAGGCGCGGCACCTCCGAGTGATCCAGACGGTTGGTTACAGTCACCATGGCAGCTGCGCGCTGCATCCGTTCGGCCTCCAATGCGGCTTCGGCGGCCAACACACTTGCATTTGCTGATGAAAAACTATTTTGTGACGTGACTGACATGGCCGGGCTTTCCTTATGTTCTGGGAAGAGTAGCCGGGCCTTTTCGATTTGACTTTGGCAAAAAATGAAACAGAGAGTTCCACCCATGGAACACCAATGGCGCAACGCCGATTGGAACAGCATCCGGGTTTTCCTGGCGGTCGCGAGACTTCACAGTTTTCGCAAGGCGTCTGAAGAGCTCGGCATGTCTGTCAACACCGCGCGGCGCACCATCTCCCGCCTGGAGGATCAGCTCGGCTATCTTTTGCTTTTCCGTGAAGCCGAAGGTGTCCGTCTGACCGATGAAGGGCGCCGGGTCGTACTTGCCGCGCGCGATGTCGAAAGCTCGGTATCCGACATGTGGCGCGTGGCGGCGATGGCCGAACGCGAAGCAACCGGTCCGATCCGCCTCGCCATAACCGAGGGATTGGGAAGTTTCTGGCTGACACCACGCATTGTCGACTACATGAACGATACCGGAGCGCAGAACCGCATTGAGCTGCAATGCGCCATGCGCTCGGTCGATGTGTTGCGCATGGAAGCGGATATATCAGTGCAGCTGGAAATGCCAAACCGGCCGGAACTCAAGGT
>CAXBIE010000152.1:0-7739 GCA_963975635.1 uncultured Hoeflea sp.
CGTGATCTTGTCGCAGTTGGAAATGCAGACCATCGCATCGGCGCAGTGGGCGTTGACCATGTATTCGACCGAATCGGCGATCAGCTCGCGCGAGGGCAGCGAATAGAGCATGCCGTCATGGCCCATGGCGATGCCGTCATCGACCGCGATCGTGTTGAATTCCTTTGCGACGCCGCCGGCCTTTTCGATTTCACCGGCCACCAGCTGACCGAGATCCTTGAGATGCACGTGACCCGGCACGAACTGGGTGAAGGAATTGACCACCGCGATGATCGGCTTGCCGAAATCGCCGTCTCGCATACCGGTGGCACGCCACAGGCCACGCGCACCCGCCATGTTGCGGCCATGGGTGGATGTTCTCGAACGATAGGGTGGCATTGGGTTCTCCTCACTCAATTCCGGGGTCAGGGAGCGTCAGGCGCTCTTGCCGGGGCAAAACACTGTCTGCTGATGCTAGTAATCGGAAACAGACGGAATTTCCAGAGCGCTCAGACCGGAACGAACTCCGGTCCGCCAGCGGCACATTTGATGTCATGGAAAAGCAGCATGGCGCCTATGTACTGACGACAGCTTGAGGTCAGCGCTTGGGGCGAAGGCGGATGACCACATCGACATGGGTGATCTCCATGCCTTCGGGCGCCTCGGGCAGATCGCTGACCGAAATATTGCCGACCGGGATGTCGAGCACGCTGTTGCAACCCTCGACCACGAAATGGTGGTGATCGGAAACATTGGTGTCAAAATAGGTCTTGGCGGTTTCCAGCGACAGCACCCGCAGCAGGCCGGCCTCGGTAAACTGGTGCAGCGTGTTGTAGACGGTTGCCAGCGAGCAGGGAACGCCGACGCCGACAGCCTCTTCGTGCAGCTCTTCGGCGGTCAGGTGCCTGTCGCCCTTGGCAAACAGCAAATCAGCCAGCGCCACACGCTGGCGCGTCGGGCGAAGCCCTGCCCCGCGCAGACGAAAGGCCGAATCATGGTCGGCTGATTTTGATCTGTGCGCAGATGGCATGGGCGACGGCGTCCGATCGATGGATTTCATAGGTTTCATATATCTTTTGTGGGCTTTGCTTTCAATAGAGCTGTGAAATCGACTTTCCACAGCCTCGCCCCTTTCACTTGCATGCCTCATCCGGTATTCGGGGATGCCGCGCGGGATGGCTTCGCCAAGGCGCGTGCCTGTGCTAGTTTGCACATCGCTAATGAATGCCGTGCGGAAAGACGGCGAATGAGGAGACGCTTTTTTCATGGTCGACAGGCAATCGAGCTACAATTACGAAGAAATTCTGAAATGTGCGGAAGGTGACCTGTTCGGTCCCGGAAACGCGCAATTGCCGCTACCGCCCATGCTGATGGTGCACCGGATCACCGACATCTCGGAAACCGGCGGCGAATTCGACAAGGGCTATCTGCGCGCCGAATTCGACATCACACCGGATCTCTGGTTCTTCCCCTGCCACTTCAAGGGCAACCCGGTGATGCCAGGCTGCCTCGGGCTTGACGGCATGTGGCAGCTGACCGGCTTCTACCTCGGCTGGCTTGGCGAGCAAGGCCGCGGTATGGCGCTTTCGACCGGTGAAGTGAAATTCAAGGGAATGGTGACGCCCGAGGTCAAGAAGCTCGAATACGGCATCGATTTCAAGCGGGTGATGCGCGGCAGACTGGTGCTCGGCATCGCCAATGGCTGGCTCAAGGCCGATGGCGAAACGATCTATAACGCCTCGGATTTGAAAGTCGGCCTTGCTAAGGACAAAACCACCTGAGACTCCGCTAGCGGCGTGGAAAAATCACGCCGGGTAATTTCAGGACCCTCACCATGAAAGGGCAGGACATGAGACGAGTCGTCGTGACAGGCATGGGGATCGTATCCTCTATCGGCAATACAGCGGATGAGGTGACACAATCCCTCCGCCAGGCCAAATCGGGCATCAGCTTCAGCGAGGACTTCGCAGAGCATGGCTTCCGCAGCCAGGTCTGGGGTGCGCCAACGCTGGATCCGACAGATATGGTCGACCGCCGCGCCATGCGGTTCCTGTCGCGTGGCGGCGCCTGGAACCATGTCGCTATGAAGCAGGCGATCGAGGATGCCGGGCTGACCGAGGCGGAAATCAGCCACGAACGCACCGGCATTGTCATGGGCTCGGGCGGACCGTCGACCCGGACATTGATTGACGCCGCCGACATCACCCGCAAGAACGGCAGCCCGAAGCGCATCGGCCCATTTGCCGTGCCCAAGGCGATGTCGTCAACGGCTTCGGCAACGCTTGCGACCTGGTTCAAGATCCACGGCGTCAACTATTCGATCTCCTCGGCCTGCTCGACCTCGGCACATTGCATCGGCAATGCGGCGGAGCTGATCCAGTGGGGCAAGCAGGACATGGTGTTTGCCGGTGGCCACGAAGACCTCGACTGGTCAATGTCAAACCTGTTCGATGCCATGGGCGCCATGTCGTCGAAATACAACGACCAGGCTGCGACTGCGTCACGTGCCTATGACGTCAGCCGCGACGGTTTTGTCATCGCCGGCGGCGCAGGCGTGCTGGTGATGGAAGAGCTTGAGCACGCCAAGGCACGCGGCGCCAAGATCTACGGCGAACTCACCGGCTATGGCGCAACGTCTGACGGCTACGACATGGTGGCGCCCTCGGGCGAAGGCGCGATCCGCTGCATGCGCCAGGCGCTTGCCAACGTCGAAGGCCGGGTTGACTACATCAACACCCACGGCACCTCGACGCCGGTGGGCGACAGCAAGGAAATCGGCGCGATCCGCGAAGTGTTCGGCGCCGACATGCCGCATGTGCAGTCGACCAAATCGCTGACCGGGCACTCGCTTGGCGCAACGGGCGTGCAGGAGGCGATCTACTCGCTTTTGATGATGAAGGAGAACTTCATCGGCGAAAGCGCCCACATCACCGAGCTCGACCCGGAATTCGACGGGGTGCCGATCGTGCGTTCGCGCATCGACAACGCCAAGATTGACACGGTGCTGTCGAACTCGTTCGGTTTCGGTGGCACCAACGCGACGCTCGTCTTCCAGCGTCACAACGGGTAATGGGCATGGACGGAATTATGAAAGGCAAGCGCGGCCTGATCATGGGCGTGCTCAACAATCACTCGATTGCCTGGGGCATCGCCCAGCAACTGGCCGAAGCCGGCGCCGAACTGGCGTTTACCTATCAGGCCGAAGCCTTCGAGAAACGGGTGCGGCCGCTGGCCGAAAGCGTCGGCTCGACACTGTTGCTGCAGTGTGACGTCGAGGACGTGGCGACCGTGGATGCGGTGTTCGACACCCTGAAGGCCGAATGGGGAACGATTGATTTCGTTGTCCACGCCATCGGGTTTTCCGACAAGTCGGAGCTCAAGGGCCGCTATGCCGATGTGACGACGCGGGAAAACTTCTCCCGCACCATGGTGATCTCGGCCTATTCGTTTACGGAAGTGGCGCAGCGCGCGGCACCATTGATGAACAATGGCGGTTCGATCCTGACGCTGACCTATGGCGGATCGATGCGGGTGATGCCGAACTACAATGTGATGGGCGTCGCCAAGGCCGCACTCGAAGCGATGGTGCGCTATCTGGCCGCCGACTACGGGCGGGACGGCATCCGCGTCAACGCCATCTCTGCGGGTCCTGTGCGCACCCTTGCAGGTTCCGGCATCGCCGACGCCCGTGCCATGTTCAACTACCAGAAAAAGAACGCGCCACTCAGACGCACCGTCGACATCGAGGATGTCGGCAAATCGGCGCTCTACCTGCTCTCGGACCTGTCCTCCGGCGTGACCGGCGAAATCCACTACGTGGATTCAGGCTTCAACATCACCTCGATGCCGATCACCGAGGAGCTGAAGCGGACTGATACAGAGTAGCGTTCAACGCCTGAATTGGTGGAAACTGAAAGCCCCGGAACCGCAAGATCCGGGGCTTTTTTGTGGGCGGAACTGGGCGCCTTACTGCTCGAAAACGAGGCCGTCGGGATCGGCGCCCATCTGCTTGAGCATATCATTGATGTCTTCGACCATGGTGTCGGGGCCACAGACATAGAAATTCTGTTCGGTGCTGCCGATCAGCCGCTCGAGCATGGCCTTGTCGATACGGCCGTGCTCAAAGCCGTTTTTATTCTCGTCAGACAGCACATAGACGACCTCGAGACTGGGCATGGCGTCAAACTCGTCACGCAGGATGATGTCGGCTTCGCGCTTGTTGGCGAAGATCAGCCGATGGCCCGACAATTCGCCACGTTCGCTCAGCATGCGCAGGATGGCAATGAACGGTGTGACGCCGGCGCCGCCGGCAATGAAAGTGCCCTTGCCCTTGTATTCGATGGTGCCCCAGGGGTCGCCAATGATGAAGCGGTCCCCGACGCCAAGTTTCCCGATCTGCTCGGTCAGACCATCATGCGACGGGTATATCTTGATGGTGAACTGCAGCTCGTCCCATTCCGGCAGAGCGGTGAAGGTGAAGGGATTGTCCGCATCACGCCAGCCTTCGCGATCGATGCCCACCTCCGCAGCCTGGCCCGGCTTAAACTCGAAGCCTTCCGGTTTTGCGAAGGTCAACTGGCGGACATTGTGGGTGATCTCTTCGATCCTGGTGATGGCAAGCGTATGGCCCATGGAGTTTGCTCCTGCGTTGGTGTTGCAGGGGCAATGCATGAACATGAGGGTTGGTTCCCGGAAATTCCGGGGTAGACAGGCACAGCGCCGGGTGCGTGGGCCAGGCTATCCGATCGCACCGAGATGGATCTCGGCTGAGAATTCAGTGCCGCCATCGAAGGTATAATTGTAGGATCCGCCGAGCTGCATCACCATACCCCTGATAATCCTGCTCCCCATGCCGGTTTGGCCGGCTGCGACATCGAAGCCAGGCCCGTTGTCGGCAATGACCAGCTTGGCCAGGTCTTTGGTCACAGGCTTGAGGCTGATGGATATTTCGGCATCAGCCCCTTCCCGATCGGTGTATTTGAGAGCGTTGACGACAACCTCATTTATCAGAAGCGCCAATGGCGTTGCCCGGTCATGGCTGATCGACAGTGGATCGATATCAAGGCTCATTTTTGCGGAGGAGCCATATGCCGTGCGAAGCGTATCGGTAATTGCGGCTACAAACTCCGGGGCATGAAGCGTGGCATAAGCATCGTAATTGTACATATGCTCGTGAACCGCCGACATCGCTGCAAACCGCAATTGAATATCGGTTTTCACGTCTTCGGGCAGATTCTGCATTCTGACCAGCGATTGCATCGACTGCATATTGTTCTTCACCCGATGGTGAATCTCGCGAAACAGCATGGTGTTTGTCGCCAGTGCAGCTTCCAGCTCGTCATTGCGGCGTCCATCCCGTTGCAGAAAGCGTATGATCCAGATCGCAGCCAAGCTGAGCGCAAGAACGGCTGGACCAACAATAGCCAGAAACGTCCAGACACGCTGCCAGAATGCGCCGATCGTGTGGGTCGTGCCCACGGACGCCAAAGCGACGAGATCAGTGCCCGGAACGGTGCGATAGCCCACGACTCTCTGCACGCCGTCCACCGGCGATGTATTCATGTAAACACCGGACTCGGCACGGGGAAGCAGGTCGGTGAAGAGCACGTAGTTGCTCAGGTCCACGGGCCCATCCGCCGGCGGGAGCCGCGCAACCAGCATCCCGTCAGAGCGCAGTATGCTGATGGTCGAGCTTGACCCAAGGTCCAAAGACTCCAGCAGATCGGCGAGCACCGAAACGTCGAAAGAAATAATGGCCACGCCAATGAATTTGCCACCGCGCTCCAGACGCCGGCTGAAGGTGAAAATCTGATTGCCATCGAGACGGCTGATGAGAAGCGACGACGTGAAGAAGAGCTTTCCCGCTGCCGGTTGTGCAAAATATTCGCGGTCACGGATATCTATGCCAACAAAACGCGGGTCGGTGGAATAGAGCGTTTCGCCATCGGAAGCGACGATATAGGCCTTGGCGCTGGCAGGCAGCCCTTCCAAGGCATCTCGAACGCTGCTCAAGGTGGAAGGATTATATGACTGAATGTCTCGGCCCAGAGCCGAATCCATCCGTCGCAAAGCTTGCGTGGCAACCTCGACGATCCATCCGGTATTGATCTGGACCGCCTTTGCTGCCGCGACCGCGGATGCTTCCGCCCGGTTTTCCGCATCGTTGAAGCCCTGATAAATCAGGGATCCGACGATCGCCGAGAAGACGAGCAAAGTCGCTATTATCAATGCAATTGCGGCTCGTGCAGAACGTGCAATCACTTTGGTAACCATCAAGACCCCTCTTCCACGCAGACACACATTGCCTGACGCACCCATGTCTCATTGAACATAGGTGCTCTTTGCGCAACGACCATAGCCCGAGGGGGCGGTTTCTCGCTGGAAGGGTCTTTGGAACCATTAAAGTCTCAATTGCCGATCCCGCGGACGCGGGCCTGACCTGACGGTCACCTTCCGGCAATTCCCTGGTCCCCTGAAACAGAAAGCCCCCGGATCATGCAATCCGGGGGCTATTTCAATTCGTCAGCCGCGGGCAGATATCCGCCCCTGGGCTGAAAGCGAAGGGCTTATTCGCCGGCTTCGACTTCCTTGCCGGTTTCCTGGTCGACGACCTTCATCGACAGGCGGACCTTGCCGCGTTCGTCGAAACCAAGCAGCTTGACCCAGACCTTCTGGCCTTCCTTGACCACGTCGGAGGTCTTGGAAACACGCTCCGCAGCGAGCTGCGAGATGTGGACCAGGCCGTCCTTGGGACCGAAGAAGTTCACAAAGGCGCCGAAATCGGCAACCTTGACGACGGTGCCTTCATAGATCACGCCAACTTCAGGCTCGGCAACGATCGAGTGGATCCACTTCTTGGCGGCCTCGATTTCCTTGCCCGAGGACGAGGCGATCTTGATGGTGCCGTCATCGTCGATGTTGATCTTGGCGCCGGTCTTTTCAACGATTTCGCGGATGATCTTGCCGCCTGTGCCGATGACGTCACGGATCTTGTCGACCGGGATGTTCATGACTTCGATGCGCGGTGCGAATTCGCCCAGCTGGCCACGGCTCTCGGTGAGAGCATTGCCCATTTCCTGAAGAATGTGCAGACGGCCGCCTTCAGCCTGGCTCAGCGCAATCTTCATGATTTCTTCGGTGATGCCATCGATCTTGATGTCCATCTGCAGCGCGGTGATACCGTCGGCGGTACCCGCAACCTTGAAGTCCATGTCGCCGAGGTGATCTTCGTCACCCAGGATGTCGGAGAGGACTGCGAAGTCTTCGCCTTCCTTGATCAGGCCCATGGCGATACCGGCAACCGGCTTGGCCAGCGGCACGCCTGCATCCATCAGCGCCAGCGAGGTGCCGCAGACTGTGGCCATCGAGGACGAACCGTTGGATTCGGTGATCTCGGAGACAACACGCAGGGTGTAGGGGAACTGGTCAGCGGACGGCATCATCGGGTGGATGGCGCGCCAAGCGAGCTTGCCGTGACCGATTTCGCGGCGGCCGGGCGAGCCGGTGCGGCCGGTTTCACCAACCGAATAGGGCGGGAAGTTGTAGTGCAGCATGAAGGTGGCCTTCTTGGTCCCCGTCAGGCTGTCAACATACTGCTCGTCTTCGCCGGTGCCCAGCGTGGCGACAACGATCGCCTGGGTTTCGCCGCGTGTGAACAGCGCCGAACCATGGGTGCGCGGCAGCAGGCCGACTTCGGAGACGATCGGGCGCACGGTCGACAGATCACGGCCGTCGATGCGGCTCTTGGTCTCGAGGATGGC
>CAXBIE010000153.1:0-7571 GCA_963975635.1 uncultured Hoeflea sp.
GGACCGGGCTCGGACAGTGCGACGGTCCGCAAGGTTCTGTCGCTGGCTTCCGCGGAATTTGCCGATGCAAAGACCGATTTTGCGATCACGGAAGATGGTCCTGTCGAAGCGCGGGCGCTGGCGCTTGATCCGGGCCTTGCCGAATCGGATCTCGGAATTCGAAGCCTCTGGGACCTGGACCAGACCGTCGCACGGACAGCCCGCTGGTATCGGGCCTTCCTTGAAGGCCGTCCCGCACGGGACCTCTGCAAGGCTGATTGCGATGCCTATCTTGACGACGTCAGGCTGGCGTCGATGGCCGGCATCCGGTGAGTGCTTCGCCGTTCATACTGACGCCGCTGATCCCCGGCCAGCCCAATGGACCGGTGCTGGTCGAGCGCAAGCCGTTCGCCGACGAGCGCGGTGCGTTCGCCCGCATTTTCTGCGCCGAAGCGCTCAGGCAAATCGGCTGGCCCGGTCCGATCGCGCAGATCAACCACAGCCGCACCGACAAGGCCGGAACCCTGCGCGGAATGCACTATCAGCGCCCGCCGCATGCCGAGGCCAAACTTGTCGTCTGCATTCGCGGTGCGGTTCATGATGTTGCCGTCGACATCCGCGAGGACAGTCCGGCCAGATACAGCCATGCCGGTGTCGAGTTGTCGGCGGAGGCCGGGACCGCCCTGTATATTCCTGAGGGTTTCGCTCACGGCTTTCAGGCGCTCACCGATGATGTGGAGCTTATCTACATCCACTCCGCCGCTTACAATCAGGCCCACGAAGCCGGACTGCGCCACGATGATCCCGCGCTCGGCATAGCCTGGCCGTTGCCGGTCATAGGTCTGTCGGCGCGCGATGCCGGACATCCGATGATAGACCCAGCGAGACAACAACCATGATGCGGTGCAGACATTGCGGCGGCACGGACTTCATTCCGTTTCTTGATCTGGGCGAGGCGCCGCCCTCCAATTCCTATCTCGACGGGGCTGATCTGCAGTCCCCGGAGAAACGCTATCCGCTGGTCATCCGCACCTGCACCGCCTGCTGGCTGACCCAGACCGAGGATTTTGCCGACCGGGAAGAGTTCTTTTCCGGGGACTACGCCTATTTTTCGTCGTTTTCGAAAACCTGGCTGGATCATGCCAAGACCTATGTTGGCGCAATGCGAGACCGGTTTGGTCTCGGCCCGGACAGTCTGGTGGCCGAGGTCGCCGCCAATGACGGCTATCTACTGCAATATGCGCGTGAGCTTGGCATTCCCTGCTATGGCATCGAGCCCACCCGCAGCACTGCGCAAGCCGCCCGTGCCAAGGGCATCGAGATTGTCGAGGAATTCTTCGGCCGTGAGCTTGGCGGCGAACTGGCCGGGCAGGGACGGCAGGCGGATCTGATCGCCGCCAACAATGTGCTGGCCCATGTTCCCGACATCAATGATTTCGCCGGCGGATTTGCCAGCCTTCTCAAACCGACCGGCGTGGCCACATTCGAGTTTCCCCATCTTTACGAAATGGTGCTCGGCAACCAGTTCGATACGGCCTATCACGAGCATTATTCCTATCTCTCGCTGATTGCCGTTTCCCGGATATTTGCTGCCAATGGGCTGACCGTCTTCGATATCGAAACCACACCGCATCATGGCGGAAGTCTCAGGGTCTTTGCCTGCCGCAGCGATCACGCCGCGCATCAGGTGACGCCGGCAGTTGAAGCCATGCTTGAGAAAGAGCGCGAGGCCGGAATGGCCGCGCAATCCTTCTATGCCGGCTTCCAGGCAAGCGCCGAGGCCGCGCGTGACGGCTTCCGCGGCTTTCTGGCCGATGCGCGCGCAGCCGGGCTGACGGTGGCTGCCTATGGCGCGGCGGCCAAGGGCAACACATTGCTCAATTTTGCGGGGGCCGATGCATGCGATATCGCCTTCGTGGTCGACCGCAACCCGGCCAAGCAGGGCCGCTGCATGCCCGGCTCTCACATTCCCATTGTCGGTGAAGACCGGCTTCTTTCCGACAAACCTGACAGGGTGGTGATACTGCCATGGAACATCGAGACAGAAATCAGGAGCCAGCTGGCATATATCAGCGATTGGGGTGGACAGTTCGTGACAGCGATCCCGGCGCTGAGGATCAGAGACTAGGCGACAAGGTCGCGATCGAACTCACCGGCAAGAAGGCTTGCAGTGAACCGGACCTTCCTCGCAAGCCAAATGCCTGACTGAGCGGCGCGGCTTGATTTCAAGCAGATATCCTGTCCGGTTTGCACAATGCACTTCCGGCAAAATAGCGGTTGGCGGATTGCGTCAAATTTGGCATGTGTTGAGCCTACACAATTGAGAGGTTTGTCATGCGCACGGTCTATGTCAACGGAAGCTATGTGCCGGAAAACGAGGCCAAGGTCTCGGTGTTTGATCGCGGCTTCCTGTTCGGCGACGGCATCTACGAAGTTGCCTCGGTGCTCGGCGGCAAGCTGATCGATTTCCCCGCCCATATTGCCCGGCTGCACCGTTCGGCTGGCGAGCTGGGCATGCGCATCGATGTCAATGATGATGAGCTGCTGGCAATCCATCGCGAACTGGTCAGCCGCAATGCTGTCGAAGAGGGCGTCGTCTATCTGCAGATGACCCGCGGCGCCATTGACCGCGATTTTCTTTTCGACACGGACAAGCTGACACCGACCTTGGTGCTGTTCACCCAGAGCCGTCCGTTGATCGACACCGCGACGGCCAGGAACGGCATGAAGATCGTCTCGATACCGGATCTGCGCTGGGGCCGCTGCGACATCAAGACGGTGCAGTTGCTCTATCCATCGCTTGGCAAGATGGAAGCCAAGGCCCGTGGCGCCGACGACGCCTGGATGGTGCGCGACGGTGTGGTCACGGAAGGCACCTCGAACAATGCCTTCATCGTGACCCGGGACGGCGCAATCGTCACCCGGCCCTTGTCGCACTCGATCCTGCCGGGCATCACCCGCGCCGCGCTGATGGCCTATTCCGAAGCCAACGGCACCAAGATCGAGGAGCGTGAATTCACCATCGAGGAAGCCAGGGATGCGGCCGAGGCGTTCATCTCGTCGGCATCGGTCTTCGTCGGCCCGGTGATCTCGATCGACGGTGTCGAACTGTCTGGCGGCAAACCCGGCCCGGTCACGCTGGGTCTGCGCAAGACCTATATTGAGGAAAGCCTCAAGCGCGCTGTCTGACACCGCGTGTCATTGGGCTGAACCGGGCCGCAGGGACCCGGTTCCTTCCAATCGTCAGACAGACTTGATCGCACCGCCGTCGCAGCGGATCATCGACCCGTTGATGTAGCTTGCCCGGGCACTGACCAGGAATGCGGCCGTGTTGGCAAATTCCTCGACGTCGCCATAGCGCCCGACCGGAATCTGTGCCTGCTGGGCCTTCGCCACCTCGGCAACATCCTTGCCGGACCGCTTGGCGTTGGCGGCGTCGAGCTGTTTGAGCCGGTCGGTGTCGATCCGGCCCGGCAGAAGCATGTTGAAGGTGACGCCGTCGCCGGCTGTCTCGTTGGCCATCGATTTCGACCAGCCGACGAGAGTGGCGCGGAGCGCGTTGGAAAGGCCGAGATTCGGTATCGGCTGGATCACGCCTGACGAAGCAACCGTCAGCACCCGGCCCCAGCCCTGTGCCCGCATGCCCGGCAGGAAGCGTGCGGTGATATCCATCACGCTCATGACCATGATCTCGAACTGGCGATGAACCACCGACATATCGGCGTCGCTCATCAGGCCGGGAGGCGGTCCGCCGGTGTTGTTGACCAGAATGTCGAGCCCGCCGAATTCGGCCTTCACCGTCTGCTCCAGCAGCTCGGGCGTGGCCTTGTCCGACAGGTCCGTGACCACGAACCGCGCCTTGCCCGCACCCCGGGCATTGATCGCTTCAACGGCCGTTTCAAGCCGTGCGCCATCGCGCCCGGTGATCAGCACATCGGCACCCTCGGCGGCGATCGCTTCCGCGATGCCGAGCCCCAGTCCGCGCGAAGACGCCAGCACCAAAGCCCGTTTTCCTGTCAATCCAAGATCCATGAAGTCTTTCCCTGTCTGCCTGTTGCCTGCTAAAGGCTTGGCGTATCAGTTGCCGTCAGAGGTCGAAAAGATCAACCCCGCAGCCCGGGAAGATGGTGCAGCATAATCGAGGGAGAACCCCAGCGTGGTCGAGATTACCATTCCGAAGCCTGATGACTGGCACCTGCATTTGCGCGATGGCGCCATGCTCGAAGGGGTCGTGCAATATAGTGCCCGCGATTTTGCCCGCGCCATCATCATGCCAAACCTCGTACCGCCGGTTGTGACCAGTGCCGATGCCAAGGCCTATCGGGACCGCATCATGGCCGCCTTGCCGGAGGGGATGGATTTCACCCCGCTGATGACGCTTTACCTGACCGAGGGCACCGACCCTGCCGATGTCGCCAGTGCCCATGCCTCGGGTCTGGTGACGGCGGTGAAGCTCTATCCGGCTGGCGCCACCACCAATTCTCACTCGGGGGTCCGTGACCTTTCAAAGGTCATGCCGGTTCTGGAAAAAATGGCCGAGACCGGTATGCCGCTGTGCATCCATGGCGAAGTCACCGATCCCTCGGTGGATATCTTCGACCGCGAAGCGGTGTTCATAGAAACCGTGCTTGACCCGTTGCGGCGCAGGCTTCCCGAACTCAGGATCACGCTTGAGCATGTCACCACCTCGAATGGCATCGACTACGTCATGGGATCGGACGCCAATCTGGCGGCAAGCATCACCACGCATCACCTGATGATCAACCGCAACGCCATATTGGCCGGCGGTATCAAGCCGCATTACTACTGTCTGCCGGTTGCCAAGCGCGAAAGTCATCGTCTGGCACTGCGCAAGGCCGCGACGTCCGGCGACAAGCGGTTTTTCCTCGGCACCGATTCCGCGCCGCATGTCGATCCGCTGAAGGAATGCGCCTGTGGTTGCGCCGGCATTTTCACCTCGATCAACACGCTCTCCTGCCTCGCCCATGTCTTCGAAGAGGACAATGCACTCGACAAGCTGGCCGGGTTCGCCAGCCTGAACGGTCCGGCCTGGTACGGGTTGCCGGTCAACAGCGGGACCGTGACCCTGAAAAAGCGTGATCAACCGGTCACCTGGCCGGAAAGGATCGAAACCGGAGACGGGCCGGTCACCGTGTTCGATCCGCTTGTGCCCATCCACTGGGAAGTTGCCTGACGAACCTTTAAACCAGCGGTCCGAACTGGTATTCGGATCGCGAAACCTTTCCGGACCGATGTCCGGGCGCGATCCTGGAGGCGATGCCGATGTTTTCCAACACCTTTCCCGACAAGGCGAAAATGGCGGAGCTTTTCGCCAGCCAGTTGCTGGAAATCAAGGCGGTGCATTTCAATGCCACCGAGCCTTACAAGCTTGCCTCGGGCATGATGAGCCCCGTCTATATCGATTGCCGCAAGCTGATTTCCTATCCGCGCATCCGCTCTGCGGTGATGGATTTTGCCGCCGCCACGGTCCTGTCGGAAGCCGGGTTCGAGCAGTTCGACTGCATCGCCGGCGGCGAGACTGCCGGCATTCCGTTTGCCGCGTTTCTTACCGAGCGCCTCGGCCTGCCAATGATCTATGTGCGCAAGAAGCCCAAGGGTCACGGCCGCAACGCCCAGATCGAGGGCGAATTGCCCGAAGGCTCGCGGGTTCTGGTGATCGAGGACCTGACTACAGCCGGCGGCTCGATGTTCACCTTTATCGATGCCATCCGCGCCGCCGGCTGCACGGTCGATCACGGCATCGCGCTGTTTTATTACGGGATTTTCGCGGAAGCCGAACAACGCTTTGAGAGCGGAAAGGTGACCTTGCACTATCTGGCCACCTGGCGCGATGTGCTGGCTGCCGCCACGAAACAACAGGCCTTTGATCCGGCCACGCTGGCTTCGGTGGAGGCGTTTCTCGATTCCCCGCTGGAATGGTCGGCCAAACACGGCGGCGTCTCCGCGCTTCCGGGTCAGTGAGAACAACAAACCGCTCGGTGCGGCAAGGGGAGTAGAGCGATGATCATTTGCTGCGGTGAGGCCCTCATCGACATGCTGCCGCGGACCACGACGGACGGGGAAGACGCGTTTGCCCCCTATGCCGGCGGAGCGGTCTTCAACACGGCGCTGGCCCTTGGCCGTCTTGGCCTGGACACCAGCTTCTTCACCGGCCTGTCGAGTGACATGTTCGGCGATATCCTGCGCGATGCACTGACCGCAAGCGGTGTCGATCACAGCCCTTGCGCGACGCTTGATCTGAACACCACGCTGGCCTTCGTGCGCTTGGTCAACGGTCAGGCAAGTTACGCCTTCTTTGATGAAAACACCGCCGGCCGGATGATCACCGAGGCGCATCTGCCGGAGCTTGGCGATGAGGTCGAAGCGCTGCATTTCGGCGCGATCAGCCTGATTCCCGACCCATGCGGCGCGACCTATGAGAGCCTCATGCGGCGCGAGCATGCATCGCGCGTGATCTCGCTCGATCCCAATATCCGCCCTGGCTTCATCACCGATCCCGAAAAGCACCGGGCCCGCATCGACCGGATGATCGCCATGAGCGACATCGTCAAGATGTCGGACGAGGACCTCGAATGGTTCGGCCAGCCCGACATGGAGACCGCCGCCAGAACATGGCTTTCGCAGGGGCCAAGCCTTGTGGTCTTCACCCGCGGTCCCGATGGCGCCATCGGTTTTACCGCGGATCACACCGTCGAGGTTGATGGAGTGCCGGTCACGGTCGCCGATACGGTGGGCGCTGGCGACACCTTCAATGCCGGCATTCTGGCCTCACTGAAACGCGACAATCTGCTCACCAAGCAGGCGATGAAGACCCTGTCGGCGCAAGCGGTCAGCAATGCGCTTGCTCTTGGCGCAAAAGCCGCAGCCGTCACCGTCTCGCGGCCCGGCGCCAATCCGCCCTGGGCCAAGGAAATCGGCTTTTGATCGGGGTCTGAGCAGCGCCGTCAGGCTTCGCCGCGCATCTGTCGGATTGTCTCGGCCAGTTTCAGCGTCGAGCTGTCATGGCCTTCGCCAGCGTTTTCGCCCTTGACCACCGGCAACAGCCCGGTTGCAAGCTCCTTGCCCAGTTCCACGCCCCACTGGTCGAACGCGTTGATGCCGAAAATCTGAGCTTCGACAAAGACCCGGTGTTCGTAAAGCGCGATCAGACGTCCGAGCGCAAAGGGTGTCAGCCTGTCATAGACAAGAGTGATCGTCGGACGGTTGCCGGGAAAGGTCTTGTGCGGCGCAAGCCGGTCTGCTTCAGCTTCGGACGTGCCGCTGGCGATAAGCTGTGCCCGCGCTTCGCCGGTGGTCCGACCGCGCATCAGCGCTTCCGATTGGGCCAGACAATTGGCGATCAGCAATTGATGCTGGTGCTTGAGATGCGGCTCGTGCCCATTGGCGGCGATCATGAATTCCACCGGGATCACATCCGTTCCCTGATGCAGCAGCTGGAAGAACGCGTGCTGGCCATTGGTGCCCGGCTCGCCCCAGACGGTCGGCCCCGACGCCGTTGTCAGCGGTTTGCCGTCCAGGCTCACCGACTTGCCGTTGGATTCCATGTCGAGCTGCTGCAGATAGGCCGGGAA
>CAXBIE010000154.1:0-7503 GCA_963975635.1 uncultured Hoeflea sp.
AGCAAAGCCAGAATGCCAGACCGGATCAGCCCAGGATGTGACATGAGTTTACTTTTCCGGCAGGCCTCTGGTCTGAAAGCAGAAACTGTAAAAAGGAAACTGACCCCGGCCGTCCCGGCCCTAGCCGGCAAACAGCGTGCCTGGATAGGTGTCCGGATCCGGGTCGGTTGTCTTGCCCTGACCCAGCGGCCGTTGCATGAACACCGTGTCCAGCCAGCGTCCGTGTTTGTGACCGGAGCCGGAAATCATCCCCGAACTGACAAAACCCGCCTTCTGGTGCACCGCGATTGACGCCGGGTGAGCACCGCCGATCACCGCAACCATCTGCCGGAAGCCGAGCGTCTCGCACCGTCCGATCAATGTTTCAAGCAGCGCCCGCCCGACACCCTGGCCGCGCGCTTCGGGCGCCAGATAGATCGAATCCTCGACCAGCCAGCGGTAGGCCGGCCGGGTGCGAAAGGCCGACGCATAGGCGTAGCCCAGCACCGCGCCTTCGGTGTCCGTGGCAATCAGATAGGGATAGCCGTTGCCGGTGATCGCGGACATTCGCAGCCCCATCTCGGCCTCGTCCGGCGCCACCAGCTCGTAGCTAGCCACGCCGTTGAGCACGCTGTCCGAGTAGATCCGGGTGATCTCCTGCAGATCGGCAGAGGTTGCGTCGCGAATGATCATGAAAGGCTGGTCCGGTGGGTCAGGCATCCGGTGTATCGCTGCATCGCCGTTCAGCCAACAAAAAAGGCGGCCCGAAGACCGCCTTTTTCTTGATCAGTGTTGTGCTGGCTACTCGCGGTTGCCCAGGAACTGCAGCAGGAACATGAACAGGTTGATGAAGTCGAGATACAGACGCAGCGCACCCATGATGGCCTTGCGGCCGGCAGTCGCGTCGGAGTCGCCTTCATAATACATCGACTTGATCTGCTGCGTGTCATAGGCGGTCAGACCGGCAAAGATCAGCACGCCAATGCCCGAGATCGCGAACTGAAGCGCGCTCGACTGCAGGAAGATGTTGACCACCATCGCGATGATCAGGCCGAACAGACCCATCATCAGGAACGAGCCCATTGCCGAGAGGTCTTTCTTGGTCGTGTAACCGAAGAGCGACAGCGCGCCAAACGAAGCAGCGGTGATGAAGAAGGTCTGCGTGATCGATGCGCCGGTGTAGACCAGGAAGATCGACGACAGCGAGATACCCATCAGTCCGGCAAAGACCCAGAACGTGGTCTGCGCCGCCGAAACGCTCATTTTCTCGATACGGGCGCTCAGGAAGAACACCATCCCGAGCGGCGCCAGCATGACCACCCACTTGAGCGGCGAGCCGTAAAGCGCGGCGCCGAGGCCGGTCAGCATCTTGCCATTGCCCAGCGTTGCCACGGCAGAAGCCGGATCATTGGTGGTTGCGAACATTGCGATTGCATAGGCTGCGACACCGGTGATGCCCAGTCCCATTGCCATCAGGTTGTAAACGCGCAGCATGTAGGCGCGAAGGCCTTCATCAATCGCGGCGCCAGCGTGGGCGCCCGGTGCTACGCGGACATTCGAATTGCGAAAGTCAGCCATGGTTTCCTCTTTATAAGCCCCGGTAAGGTTTACGGTGTCGGGCTCAAAGACCCAGGCGCCGCTGCGGGGCTCCAGCATGCCTGTGTCCAATATGAGGATGAACTAAGGCCACGACAAGACCCTCCATCGTAGAAGATGACCGGAAACCTCTGCATTTGCTTAATAAATGCGTCTTATTGATCGAAAGGCGCTCTAAAGCTCCCGCAACACCGGTGCGGCTTTCTGCCCCAGCACCCTCCAGGTCCCCGCCAAACCGATGCCGACGGTCAAAACCAGCGCGCCGGCCAGCGTCGCAAGCGCGATATCGGGCATGAACTGCGACGGCAGCGTCATGATGCGGCTGACCACGAACCAGGACGCCACGCCGCCAAAGGCCAGCGCGAACACCGCCGTGGCCAGACCGAGCAGGCCATATTCGTACACATAAGCCCGGATCAGCGTCGCCCGCGTCGCACCAAGCGTCTTGAGCACCACCGCATCGTGAATGCGCGAGCGGTTGCCCGCCGCCAGCGCACCGGCGAGCACCAGCACCGAGGCCACCAGCGCCACAAGGGCCGCGGCGCGAATGGCAATGCCGATCTGCCCGACCAGACGGTTGGCAAGCTCCAGCGCATCCTTGACCCGCACGCTGGTGATCGTCGGATAGGCCTGGGTAACGGCACGCAATACCTCGCCCTCGACCGCCGCATCGGCATTCGGATCGGACAGTGTCGCCATCCAGGAATGCGGCGCGCCGGCAAAGGTATTGGGCGAGAACACCATGACGAAGTTGATCGACAGCGATTCCCATTCCACTTCACGCAGATTGGCAATCCGCGCCGTGATTGAACGGCCAAGCACCGAAACCGTGATCGTGTCGCCAACCGCGAGGCCGATTTCACGCGCTTCCTCGGCAGAAAACGACACCAGCGGCTCGCCTTGATAATCAGCCGGCCACCATTCGCCTTCCGCAAGCCGCGAATTTTCGGGCTGGTTCTTGGCATAGGTGACGCCGCGGTCACCCCTGAGCACCCATCGGGCCTCCGAGGGCACATTCTCCGCATTGACCTCTTCACCCTTCAGCTGGGTGATGCGCCCGCGCAGCATCGGCACCTTGATGACCTTGCCTTGCGGCGCCAGTCCAAGCACCACCTTCTCGAATCCATCGATCTCGTTCGACTGGATGTCGACAAAGAAGAAATTGGGCGCCCGCTCCGGCAGATTGCCAGACAGTTCACGCCGCAAATTGGTATCGATCAGCGCCAGCGTCACCAGCAGCGCCAGACCAAGACCGAGCGACAGAACCACCGACGGCGTCAGCGCGCCGGGCCGGTGAATATTGCCGATCGCCAGCCGCAAAGGCGTCGACCGCACCGCGGGCCAGCGCCTGGCAATCATTTGCACGGCAGAACCGACAAGCCGGAGCACGGCAAAGGCCACGATCACCGCGGCAACGAAGACGATGGCAATACGGCGGTCATCGGCAAACCAGATGGCTGCGGCACACAGGGCGGCAAGGGTCAGACCCGCCGTCAGAAGGTAGGGCCAGCGCGGCAGCGAACTTGCCTCGAACCCTTGCTGCCGGAACAGCGCGGTAGCCGGCACTTCACCGGCCCGTCCAAGCGGCAGCACGGCAAAGGCAAATGCCGTCATCAGGCCGAAACCGGCGGCGATGGCCAATGAGGCGGGATAGAACGAGGCACTGACGGAAATCGGAATGATGCCGGCCAGCGCGCCGGCTGCGAGGAACGGGGTCGCAGCACCTATCGCGAGGCCAAGCAGGACCCCGAATGCCGCAATCAGCATGACCTGGATCAGATAGATTGCCACCACCAGCTTTGACGGCGCGCCAACACATTTGAGCGTGGCGATGACGCCGCGTTTTCCTTCCAGCCAGGCCCGCACCGAGTTGGCGATGCCGACACCGCCGACGATCAGCGCCGTCAGGCCGACAAGCGTGAGAAACTGCGAAAACCGTTCGATATTGCGGGTCAGCGAAGGCGCTGCATTCTGACTGGTGCGGATCGACCAGCCGGCGTCGGGAAAGCGGTTGGTGGCATCCTCGCGCAGGGCGGACAGGTCTCTGGACCCGGCGCCGCCATCAAGCCGCACCCGGTAGCTGAACTCCACCAGGCTGCCGGGCCGGATCAGCCCGGCCGCATCAAGGGCTGCACGCGACATCATCAGCCGTGGCGCGAAACCGAACCCTTCCGACAGCGAATCGGGTTCTGCGGCAATGACGCCGCGAATCTGCAGATTTGCCTCTCCGACCAGAACCGTGTCACCGACCTCCAGTCCCAGCCTGTCCAGAAAGATCTGGGCCACGGCGGCACCATGGATGCCATCGGTTTCGGCAAACAGGGCATCAGTCGGTATTGAAGGAACCGTCTGGAAGTCACCATAGAGCGGATAGACATCATCCACCGCCCGCAACTCGACAAGCGATTGGTCCGAGCCGTCGGCCTTGCGCGCCATGGTGCGCATGTTGACGCCTGACGAGACCGTTCCCAGATCCTCGATATAGGCCCGTTCCGCCTCGCCGATATCCATATTGTCGCTCTCGAAACGGATATCGCCGCCCAGAATGGTCTGGCCTTCAGAGGCAATCGAGCCGGTCATCATCTGCGAGACCGAATTCACCCCGGCGATCGCGCCGGTGCCAAGCGCCACGCAGGCCAGAAAGATGTAAAATCCGGACAGGCCGCCACGCAATTCACGCAATGCCAGCCGTGCCGCCAGACCGAGCCGCAGGCCGTTCGCGCCTGTCTTGCTTTCCGCCGGCGCCATCAGGCAATGACCTTGGCGGCGGCGTGCGCGTCGTCACCGGTAACAATCCGTCCCGAGCGCACCGAGATCTGCCGCTGGCAGCGCTCCGCCAACACCGGGTCGTGGGTGACCAGCAGCAGCGTGGTGCCGCGCTCGGCCTGCTTGGCAAACAGAAGGTCGGCGATCTGCCGGCCGGTCTCGCCATCAAGATTGCCGGTCGGCTCGTCGGCGACGATCAGAACCGGGTCCGGCGCCAGCGCCCGGGCAATGGCCACGCGCTGTTGCTCGCCACCGGACAATTGGCCGGGATAATGGGTCAGACGCTCGCCAAGCCCGACCGCGACCAGCTCCTCGCGCGCCCGCTCGAAGGCATTGGCCTTGCCGGCAAGTTCAAGCGGCACGGCAACATTTTCAAGCGCCGTCATGTTGGGGATCAGGTGAAAGGACTGGAACACGATGCCGATGGAACGGCCGCGCACGGCCGCCACCGCATCTTCACTGAGCGCATGCAGGGCCTGCTCAGCGACATGGACTTCGCCCGAATCAAGCCGTTCCAGTCCGGCAATGACCATCAGAAGCGTGGATTTGCCCGATCCTGACGGCCCGACGATTCCCACCGATTCACCCTGGTTGATATCGATGTCGATACCTTTGAGCACATGAACCGAGGATGCCCCGTTACCCAGTGTCAGATTGGCCTGCCGCAATGTGACAATGGATTTGGCTATGGATTGAGACACGGGCTGAACATCCTATATGGAAATGAAGCTGCCGGGCGTGAGTACCGGCTGATGTCGAGCACTTAGGATCCACCCCGTGCGTTTTAAAGGTTTACCCCATGCGTTTTAAGGCCCTGATCACCGCATTGTGCCTGCTTCTTGGTTCCGCGGCCACGCCCATGCAGGCCGGCGCAGCGGAGGAAATCAAGATCGTCGGCTTCGGCGACAGCCTGATGGCTGCCTACAATCTTCAGGCAAGCGAGGGATTCCCTGCGCGGCTTGAAGCGGCCTTGCGTGAACGCGGCCACACTGTTTCGATCACCGATGCCGGCGTGTCCGGCGACACCACATCCGGCGGCCTGGCCCGGCTCGACTGGTCGATTCCCGACGGCACCGACGGCGTCATTCTCGAGCTTGGCGCCAATGATGCCTTGCGCGGATTGCCGCCGGAAAAGACCCGCGAAAACCTCGAGGCAATGATCGAACGGCTCAAGCAGCGCGGCATTGCAGTGCTGCTGGCGGGTATGCTGGCGCCGCCAAACATGGGGGCTGATTATGAAACCAGCTTCAATGCCATCTATCCCGACCTCGCCGCCAGACATGAGCTGACGCTCTATCCGTTTTTCCTCGACGGCGTGACCGGCAATCCGGATCTGGTATTGAGCGACGGAATGCATCCAAACCCCAACGGAATCAACATGATGGTCGAGAACATCCTGCCGGTCGCCGAGCAGTTCCTGTCGGAAATCGAGGCCGAATAGGTCCGCCGCCTGAACGAAATCCGAAATCTCGGAGCTTGCCCTCCTGCCCGGGAAGTGGTTCGCTCGGATCACACGGTGATTCGGGGGACCAGCAATGCCCAGACTTTTTACCGCACTCGAAATTCCCCGGGAGGCGGCCTTGTCCCTCTCACTCCTGCGCGGCGGATTGCCCGGCGCGCGCTGGATGCGGGGCGAGAATTACCACATCACCCTGCGTTTTATCGGCGACATCGATTGCCACACCGCTGACGAGCTGATCGCAGCCTTCGACCGGATCGACCGGCCGGCCTTTTCCCTGACCCTCTCCGGCATGGGATCCTTCGGATCGAAAAAACCCCATTCGATATGGGCCGGCGTTTCGCCTTCGCCCGAACTGATGGCGCTGCAGGCGGAGATCGAGCGGATCTGCCAGCGCCACGGTCTGGCCCCTGATCCGCGCCGCTTCTCTCCGCATGTCACGCTTGCGCGGCTGCGCAACGCCCGGGTGGCCGATGTGGTCAAATATCTCGGCGGGCGCGGCGATTTCAACACGCTGCCCTTCGATGTCGGCCGCTTCGTGGTGATGTCGTCGCGCGATTCGGTCGGCGGCGGGCCATACCTTGTCGAAGAGGCCTATTCGCTGGGCTGGCGCAATTCCTTCCCGAGCCTGGAGACCAGCGCGCTGCAGCCCTCGCGCAACAGCTGATAGACTTCCTCGAAACCGTCGCCGCCGCCGTAATAGGGGTCGGGAATATCGGCCCGGCTGCCAAGCGTATGGTCAAGAAACAGCATAATCCTGTCGTGCCGTGAAGACGGCGCCCGGGCCCGCATCGTCGCCTCGTTGGAGCGGTCCATCGCAAAGATCAGATCGAAGCGGTCGAAATCCTCCGGCGTGATCTGCCGCGCCCGCTGGCCCGAAATGTCGATACCATGCCGCAACGCAGTCTCCACCGAACGGCTGTCCGGTCCATCGCCCTGATGCCAGTTTCCGGTTCCCGCCGAATCAACCGTGACCAGATCAGACAAATCCGCGTCTGCGAGACCCTGCCGAAAAATGCCCTCCGCCAGCGGCGAGCGGCAAATATTCCCCATGCAGACAAAAAGCACCGAAATTTGCGCCTTTTCTCCGTCGCCTGATACGCTAGTTGTCATTGTCAATCTGCCGCTTTCATCAAGAACCGGAACCTGGAGGACGTCATGCCGCGCCAGAAACTCGATAGCACAGCCATTTCCGAAAAGCTTGCCGATGTCTCCCTGTGGGACATCGACGCCGGTGAGATTGCGCTCACCAGAACCTTCAAATTTGCCGATTTCAGCGAAGCCTTCGGCTTCATGGCCCGCGCCGCCCTGGTGGCGGAGAAACTCGATCATCACCCGGAATGGAAAAACACCTACCGCACGGTCGAGGTCCGGTTGACCACTCACGATGCCTCAGGCCTGACCGGTCTCGACTTCGATCTGGCGGTCGCCATGGACCGGATTGCAGCCGGAACCGGCGGCAAAACCGCCCCCTGACATTGAAGCCGATCAGCAGAACAACCATATCAGGAAGGTGAGTTCAGCGAAAACACGGGCACGGGAGGCCTGCCAATGACCGGCCTTGATGGCGAAATCCTCGAACCGGACGATTTTTCCGGCAACAACACCAAGGGTGCGGACGAAAGCTCTGTGCGCGCCGGGTTCTGGCGCACCTTCGGCAAGGCCGCCAAACAGATCCCCATGGCCGAAGATGTCGTTGCCGC
>CAXBIE010000155.1:0-7425 GCA_963975635.1 uncultured Hoeflea sp.
GTCAGCCTTCACCACACTGCCTTTGCCGGGGCGCATCCCGCTGCCGGTACCAAGGCCTGCCTACTGAGCCGCCGGCAAGGATGTGTCACTGAAAATTCGCAGCCGCAACGGCTTTTGTTTGTCGGATGGGCACGCTATAGATCACCGCATCAAATCGATTGAAATGAAGACTCCGGCATTTGAGCCGGTGCTTTTGGGATGATGGGCCGCCATGAGTGTTCACAAAGCCGTTGCCCTGATCGCGCATGATCAGAAGAAGGACGATCTGGCTGACTTCGCCAGATTGCATCAGTACGCGCTGTCCCAGTTGCCGATTGTCGCCACGGGAACCACCGGCAGCCGAATTGCCGAGGCCTGCCCGGATCTTGACATCAAACGGCTCAAGAGCGGGCCGCTGGGCGGCGATCAGCAGATCGGCGCCCTGATCGCCACCGGCGATGTTGGTCTCGTCATCTTTTTTGTCGATCCACTGACGGCGATGCCACATGATGTCGATGTCAAGGCACTGATGCGGCTCGCCATCGTTTATGATATTCCTATGGCGCTCAACCGCGCTACGGCTGACACCTTGCTCAAGGCGCTTGGATAGTCAGACCAATCGACCAGGTGCCGTCTGTAGAGCCGGCGCCGCAACCTAATCAGGCCTGACGGGAACCAGAGCATGTCCACATCCCATGAAACCGACCATACAAATGCCTTCCCGATCCTGATCGGCGACATCGGCGGCACCAATGCCCGCTTTGCCATTCTGTCGGACGCCAATGCCGAGCCGAAGGAATTTCCGATACTGGCAACCGCCGATTTTGCCACCATCGATGAAGCGATCCAGACCGGCGTGCTCGACAAGACATCGCTGCAGCCGCGATCCGCCATTCTCGCGGTGGCCGGACCGATCAAGGGTGATGAGATTGACCTGACCAATTGCGACTGGGTGATACAGCCCAAGGTCATGATCCGCGATCTCGGCTTCCAGAATGTGGTGGTGATCAACGATTTCGAGGCTCAGGGACTGGCCGCAGCTTCGCTTGGGCCCGAATATCTGGAAAAAGTCGGCGGCGGCGAAATCCGCCCGTCCGCCTCACGCGTTGTGGTTGGTCCGGGAACGGGCCTTGGTGTTTCCGGTCTGGTGCATGCACGTCACACCTGGTTCCCTGTGCCCGGCGAAGGCGGGCATGTCGACATGGGCCCGCGCAGCGAGCGCGATTATGAATTGTTTCCGCTCTACGAGACCATCGAAGGCCGGGTCTCCGCTGAGCAGTTGCTGTGCGGCCGCGGCATGATGAACATCTATCACGCGGTGTGCAAAGCCAATGGCGTCAAGCCGGCAGCCACCACCCCGTCCCAGGTCACAGCGCACTGGGCCGATGGCGCGGACCCGGCTGCGGTCGAGACAATTGAGTTGTTTGTCACCTATCTTGGCCGTGTGGCCGGTGACCTGGCGCTGATTTTCATGGCGCGCGGCGGTGTGTTCCTCGCTGGCGGCATCGTCCAGAAAATCCTGCCGGCGCTCAATCAGCCGCGGTTCCGGGAGGCGTTTGAGGACAAGGCGCCCCATTCCGCCATTCTGAGAAACATTCCGACATTTGTGATCACCCACCCGCTTGCGGCACTCTCGGGCCTTGCGGCCTATGCCCGCACCCCCGTGCGGTTCGGTGTTGCGACCGAAGGCCGGCGCTGGAAAGCATAGGCAAACCGGATACAACCCGCTATAGAGCCGCCATGAACAGAGCAGGGCACTCCTGGCTGATTAGACGGCGCTCTTTTGTGAACGCCTGACGGGATAACAAGACGTGAAGCGCGGCAAGAATATCAAACCGGATGTGGAATCGCTGACGATGGTGATCCGTCGGATCATCCGCGAGAATGGCCGCGACTACATCAAGACCTATATCTTCGCAGCCTTTTGTCTGGTGCTGGTGGCGGCCTCCACCGCCTTCATGGCGTGGATCATGGAGGCCGTCATCAATGAGGCCTTCGCCAAGAAGAACATCGACGTGATCTGGTTGATCTGCGGCTCGGTGCTGGCTGCATTTATCGTTCGCGGTGCCGCCTCCTACGGTCAGGCCGTGGCGCTGGCACAGGTCGGCAACAATCTGGTTGCCCGCTACCAACAGCGAATGATCGATCATCTGATGAACCTTGGCGTCAGTTTCCTCGGAGACACGCGCTCGGCCCAGATAGCCGCCCAGATCTCTCAGAATGTCGCCGGTATCCGCGATGTTATGAACCTGACGATCACCTCCTTCGCCCGGGACTTGCTGTCGCTCATCGCCCTGATCGCGGTCATGGTGACAAAGGACCCGATCCTCAGCCTCATTGTGTTTGTTGGCGCGCCGCCGGTGTTGCTGGCACTTCGCTACATTTCCAAGCGGCTGAGAAGCGCAACCCGCGAATCGATCGATCTCAACAGCCGCGTGCTTTCCGCCATGCAGGAAACCGTGCAGGGCATTACCATCGTCAAGGCCTTCACGATGGAGGAGCAGATCAGCCGCCGCACCTCGCATTTGATCAAGGCTGCCGAAGCGCGGTCCAACCGGATTTCCCGGTTGACCGAACGAACTTCGCCCTTGACTGAAACCGTGGCCGGATTTGCGATTTCCGGGGTCATTGCTTACGCGGCCTTCCGGTCAGTCTATGGCGACGTCCTGCCCGGCGCTTTCTTCTCCTTCATCACCGCGCTGCTGCTTGCCTATGATCCGGCCCGGCGGCTGGCCAGGCTGCAGATCAATCTTGAGCGCGCCGTCGTCAATGCGCGGATGATCTATGAGATTCTCGATGAGGAGCCGACACAGGGTGACCGCCCCGGCGCCACGTCCATTTCGGTCGATGGCGGCCAGATCGAATTCCGCAATATCGGCTTTGGCTACGGCAAGGGCGATATCGTTCTTGATGATGTGAGCTTCATCGCCGAAGCCGGCAAGACCACGGCAATTGTCGGGCCATCGGGTGCCGGCAAGTCAACGCTGATTTCGCTTGTGCCACGGTTCCATGACCCGGCCGCTGGCCAGGTGTTGATCGACGGCACCGACATCGCCTCCGTCACCAAGAATTCCCTGCGCCAGCAGCTTGCCTATGTCTCGCAGCAGCCTTGGCTGTTCGAGGGCTCGATTCGCGACAATCTGCGCTACGCCCGGCCCGACGCCACCGACGCCGAGATCGAAGATGCGGCCCGTCTCGCCAATGCGCATGAGTTCATTCTGGCCCAGCCCAAGGGCTATGACACGATGCTGGGCGAAAACGGCGTCAACCTGTCCGGTGGACAGCGCCAGCGAATCTCTATTGCCCGCGCGCTTGTCCGCAACGCGCCGATCCTGCTTCTCGACGAGGCCACATCGGCGCTCGACAATGAATCAGAAGCTGCCGTCCAGAAGGCGCTCGAGAGCGCCATGCAGAACCGCACCGTGCTGGTGATTGCCCACCGGCTGTCAACCATCGCAAAGGCTGACCGCATTGTCGTCATGCAGGCCGGCCGGGTGGTCGAGGTTGGCAGCCATGCCGATCTGACCGCCAACAAGGACGGGCTCTACGCGCGGCTTCAGGCCTACAGCGAGGCGAGCACCGATGCGGCGGCCATCGTGGCCACCGAAACAGCGACAGCCAACCCGACGGAAGGAAGCAAACCATGACCACCCCGACCGGAAGCATGGGCCTTATCGTTGTCGGCGCCGCCGGCCGTATGGGCCAGGCACTGATCCGCACCATCGCCGAGATTGACGGGGTTCATCTGGCCGGCGCTATCGAGCGGTCCGGATCGGACGCACTTGGCCGTGATGCCGGAGAAATGGCCGGTCTCGGCAGCAATGGCGTCATCATCACCGATGACGCGCTGCCGGTTTTCGCCAGGGCGGAAGGCGTGCTTGATTTTACCGCCCCTGCCGCAACGCTGGAATTTGCCGATCTTGCCGCCCAGGCGCGCATTGTTCATGTCATCGGCACCACGGGCATGGATGAAAGCCACGAGGCCCGGCTCGAAGCCGCCTCGCGTCATGCCCGCATCGTCAAGTCCGGCAATATGAGCCTCGGTGTCAATCTTCTTTCGGTGCTGGTCCGCCAGGCGGCAAAGGCGCTCAATGCAGCCGACTGGGATATCGAAGTGCTTGAAATGCACCATCGCCACAAGGTCGATGCGCCGTCCGGCACCGCCTTGTTGCTGGGGGAAGCTGCCGCCGAAGGCCGCAACATAGGCCTTCGAAGCATCAGCCAGATGGTTGAGTTTTACTAAGGCTGCATTCGGTTCGGGTGCGCGACGGCCACACCGGAGCGCGCGAACCTGGCAGCATCGGTTTTGCCACCTTGCGCGGCGGCTCGGTGATCGGCGAGCACTCGGTTCTGCTGGCAGGCGAGGGGGAAACCGTGGAGTTGACCCACCGGGCCACCGACCGGTCCATCTTCGCCCGCGGCGCCGTCCGCGCAGCCCTCTGGGCGCGCGGCCAGAAACCGGGTTACTATTCCATGCTCGATGTGCTTGGTCTTGCTGACCAGTAATCCAGACCGGCTGAACACCAAGCCGCCTGAACCCAACCTGCTTGAAAAAGGGAAATGATCATGTCCGGAACGCTCGTCCTCGTCCGCCACGGCCAAAGCGAATGGAACCTGAAAAATCTGTTCACCGGCTGGAAGGACCCTGACCTGACCGAGCTCGGCGTCGAAGAGGCCAAGACCGGTGCGTTAGCCCTGAAGGAAACCGGCCTCAAGTTCGATGTGGCTTTTACCTCGGTTCTGATCCGCGCCCAGCACACACTGGATCTGATCATGGACGGCATCGGCCAGACCGATCTGCCGGTGATCCGCGACGAGGCGCTCAACGAGCGCGACTATGGCGACCTGGCTGGTCTGAACAAGGATGATGCGCGCAAGAAATGGGGCGAGGAGCAGGTCCACATCTGGCGCCGCTCCTATGATGTACCGCCCCCGGGCGGTGAAAGCCTCAAGGATACCGGCGCGCGCGTCTGGCCCTATTACATGACCGAGATCCTGCCTCGCGTGCTGCGCGGCGAGACCGTTCTGGTCGCAGCCCATGGGAATTCCCTGCGTTCGCTCTTGATGATTCTCGACCGTCTCGACCGCGAGCAGATCCTCTCGGTCAATTTGGCCACCGGCGTGCCGATGGTCTACAAGCTCAACGCCGATTCTACCGTCGCTTCGAAAGAAGTGCTGGGCGACATGTCCAAGGCGCATTGAGCCGCGATTGAACGCCGGTGCCGCTGGCCAATCTCCCCCTCTTGAGGGGGAGATGCCACGAAGAGGCAGGGGTTAACTGCGCATTTGCCCCTGACTAACCACCCGATTGCACGCACCCGGTCTCCCACCCGAGCATCGCCCGCTTGCGGGTGATGCCCCAGTGATAACCGGTCAACGCGCCGGATTTGCCCAGCGCCCGGTGGCACGGCACCACGAAGGAAATTGGGTTGCGGCCGACGGCGGCGCCGACGGCGCGCGCGGCATTGGGCTTTCCGATGGCCCGCGCCACATCGGAATAGGTCGAAGCCTGCCCGAGAGGAATTCTGAGCAGCGCCTCCCACACCCGCACCTGAAAATCCGTGCCGATCAAGACAATCCGCAAGGGCTGGTCGGCGCTCCATTGCCCGGGCGAGAAAATCCGGCCCACATAGGGCGCGGTTGCCTCCTGATCAGGCGAAAACCGTGCCCCGGACCAGCGTTTGCTCATATCTTCCAGCGCAGCGCGCTCTTCGCCCGGATCGGCGAAGGCCAGCCCGCACAACCCGCGCTCGGTCGTCATCACGATGGCTATGCCGAACGGGCAGGGATGAAATCCATAACTGATTTCAAGTCCCGCACCGCCGGATTTGAAATCGCCGGGGCTCATCGCCTCGTGAGTGACGAACAGATCATGCAGCCGCCCCGGCCCTGACAGGCCAAGTTCAAAGCTGGCATCAAGCAGCGGCAGGCCCTCATGCCCAAGCAGCCTGCGGGCATGGTCCAGCGTCACCGCCTGGAGAAATGCCTTTGGCGTCAATCCGGCCCAGCGGCTGAAGGTCTTTTGCAGTTTTCCCGGCGCAACGCCCATATCGGAGGCGATTTCCTCCAGCGAGGGCTGCGCCTGGTAATCCAGCGATATCCGCTCGATGGTCCTGCGGACAAGCTCGTAATCGTCGCCTTGCGGGGTGATGTCGCGGTCAAGCTGTGCGGTCACATTCATGGTCTGGCTCCCTGCAGCGCCGGGCGGTTTTTCCTGACCCGCTGCTGCGCTTCATGTCATGGCAGTACTCAACCATGCGCAGACCAGCGCCGCCACCCGAAACACGCCACTGGCCCGAACGCCTTAGCGTTTCTTGATCGTCGCCAGCGCCCGCTGAAATGCGGTGGCAAAGCTTTCCTTGTCCTCGGGGTTGAGGAACGAGCCGACCTCGGTCTGCTGGCCACGGCTTGAGACCCGCATATCGGTAATGCCGATCTCTTCATGCCGGGCGATGCTGAAGCGGGTCCAGAACGGGTTGAACTGGTGGTCGACCGACCGGCCCGAGGGAAATACCTTTCGGATGCTCAGATCGGTGCGCGACATGCGGATGAATTCCCGCATCCGTCCGGACCGGTAGCTCAGCCAGAAAGCACCGAACAGCAAGGCCAGATCAAGTCCGAAAAATGCAAACACCGGCCAGGCGCCGACCCGGGCAAAGATCACCATGTGCACAGCCGTGATCACGGTGGTGATGCTCATCAACAGCACAAACCCGAGCCGCCCCAGCGAGCGGTGCGGGCTGAGCACTGCTTCAAATTGTGGTTCGTTGTTCATAACGCGCCCGGTCTCCGTGCTGTCTGGTTTGCCAATGCCCCTCCACCTTGATTATAGGGATGGAATGGAAAAGCCCAAGAGCCCAGAATCTGCCAAAATGTCGCTTGCGCCCGCAGCCTCTGCAAAAAAGCCCGCTCGCGCCAAGCCGGGAACCAAGTCAGCCAGCGCGCGCAAACCGGCAAAACGCCGCCGCAAGAATCCTTACAGCGCGGAAGAAATCCGCGAAATCTTCCGGCGCTTTCAGGTCCAGCGGCCCGAACCCAAGGGTGAACTCGAGCACGTCAATCCGTTTACGCTGGTGGTCGCCGTGGCGCTGTCGGCGCAGGCCACTGATGTGGGCGTCAACAAGGCGACCCGGGCGCTGTTCGCGGTGGCCGATACGCCGGAGAAGATGCTGGCGCTGGGTGAAGGCAGGGTCCGAGACTACATCAAGACCATCGGGCTTTACCGCAACAAGGCCAGGAACGTCATCAAGCTGAGCCGGATCCTGGTCGAGGACTATGGCGGCGAGGTGCCGTCCTCCCGCGCGGCGCTGCAATCCCTGCCGGGTGTGGGGCGCAAGACCGCCAATGTCGTGCTGAACATGTGGTGGGGCATGCCCGCGCAGGCGGTCGATACGCATATCTTCCGGGTCGGCAACCGCACGCCGCCGCGCACCGCCAGGATCGCCA
>CAXBIE010000156.1:0-7399 GCA_963975635.1 uncultured Hoeflea sp.
CGCTGATTACCGGCATGGCGCGGAAGCCGGGCCGGATCGGCCTGGGCTATTTCGCCGATGCCAAGGGCCGCATTGTCACTGAAATGTCGCTGATGGCGCTGGATGAGGACTTTTTCTTCCTGATCACCGCCGCGACAGCGCAATGGCATGATCTTGAATGGCTGACGGCGCATCTACCGGCAAGCTCGGACATTGTTGTTCAGGATGTCACCGAGGCGTTCTCCTGCCAGATCCTCACCGGGCCGAAATCGCGCGACATCCTGTCCGGGATTACCGATGCCGATTTGAGTAAGTCGTGGTTAACGCACCAATCCGCACAGGTGGATGGAATCTGGTGTCAGCTGGTGCGTGTGTCATTTGCCGGCGAGCTGGGCTGGGAGATCCATTCCAAGATTGAAGACACACCGAAGATCTTTGATGCGGTGATGAAGGCCGGTGAGCCGCTCGGGCTCAGGCCGTTTGGGATGTTCGCGCTCAATTCGTTGCGGCTGGAAAAGGGCTACCGCGCCTGGAAGGGTGATCTGTCGACCGACTACACGGTTCTGCAGGGCGGCCTCGAGCGTTTCGTCAAATGGGACAAGCCGGAGTTTCTCGGCAAGCAGGCGCTTGCAGCGGAAAAACTCAGTGGCGTGACCAAACGCTTCGTCACGCTGACGATCGAAGCGGGCGATTGCGATGCGCCTTACATGTCGACGCTCTGGCACGACGGCAAGGTGGTGGGGGAAACCACATCAGGTGGATGGGGTCACCGCGTCGGCAAGTCGATTGCGCTGGGCATGTTGCGCGCCGATATTGCAGAGCCCGGAACACGGCTGGAGGTGGAAATCTTCGGTGAGCGCTTTGCCGCCACAGTGGAGGCCGATGAGCCGTTATGGGATCCAGGGAATGAAAGATTGAGAGCATGAGCAAGGCTGTTCCGGAAAAAGCCCGCGTCGTTATCGTCGGTGGCGGAGTGTCGGGCTGCTCGGTGGCCTATCACCTGGCCAAGCTTGGCTGGCGCGATATCGTTCTGCTCGAACGCAAGCAGCTGACCTGCGGCACCACCTGGCATGCGGCCGGCCTGATCGGCCAGTTGCGGGCGTCGCTCAACATGACCCGGCTGGCCAAATATTCGGCTGATCTCTACATCAAGCTGGAAGAGGAGACCGGTGTCGCTACCGGAATGCGGCAATGCGGTTCGATCACCGTGGCGCTCACCGAAGCGCGCAAGGAGGAAATCTACCGGCAGGCTTCTCTGGCCCGGGCCTTTGACATTGATGTGCAGGAAATCGGCCCTGAAGAGGTTTTGAAGATGTATCCGCATCTCAATATCTCCGACGTCACGGCAGCGGTACATCTGCCGCTCGACGGGCAATGCGATCCGGCCAATATCGCCATGGCGCTGGCCAAGGGCGCACGGCAGAACGGCGCGCAGATCATCGAAGGCGTCAAGGTCACGGCGATCACCAGCGCCGATGGCCGGGTAACCGGAGTGGACTGGCAGCAGGGCGAAGAGACCGGCTCGATTGCCGCCGATCTGGTGGTCAATTGCGGCGGCATGTGGGGGCGCGATCTGGCGGCGCAATCGGGTGTCACCCTGCCGCTGCATGCCTGCGAGCACTTCTATATTGTCACCGAGGCGATCGAGGGGCTGCCGCGGCTGCCGGTGCTCAGGGTGCCGGATGAATGCGCCTATTACAAGGAAGACGCCGGCAAGATGCTGCTCGGCGCTTTCGAGCCGGTGGCCAAGCCCTGGGGCATGGGCGGGATCTCGGAAGATTTCTGTTTTGATCAGTTGCCGGAGGATTTCGATCATTTCGAGCCGATCCTCGAACAGGCGGTCAACCGGCTGCCGCTGTTGGCGACCGCGGGCATTCACACCTTCTTCAACGGCCCGGAGAGCTTTACCCCGGACGACAGCTATTATCTGGGCGAAGCGCCTGAGATCAAAGGCTACTGGGTCGCTGCGGGATATAATTCCATCGGCATCGTTTCCTCGGGCGGCGCCGGTTTTGCGCTGGCGCAATGGATGAATGACGGCGAGCCGCCGTTCGATCTGTGGGATGTCGACATTCGCCGGGCGCAGCCGTTCCAGAAGAACCGGCATTATCTGCAGAGCCGCGTCAGCGAAACGCTCGGTCTGCTCTATGCCGACCATTTTCCTTACCGGCAGAAGGCGACGGCGCGGGGTATCCGGCGCTCGCCGATCCATGAGCAGCTGAAGGCACATGGCGCGGTGTTTGGCGAAATGGCCGGCTGGGAGCGCGCCAACTGGTTTGCCGATGAGGGACAAACGCCCGAGTATCAGTATTCCTGGAAGCGGCAGAACTGGTTTGACAATCAGCAGCGTGAGCACCTGGCGGTGCGCGAGGCAGTCGGCCTGTTCGACATGACCTCGTTCGGCAAGATCCGGGTCGAGGGAAGGGATGCATTGCCGTTCCTGCAGAAGCTTTGCGCCAATGACATGGATGTCGAGCCGGGGCGGATTGTCTACACCCAGATGCTCAATTCCCGTGGCGGCATCGAGTGCGATCTGACCGTGACGAGGCTGTCGGATACGGCGTTCCTGCTGATCGTGCCGGGCGCCACCCTGCAACGCGATCTGGCGTGGCTGCGGCGGCATCTGGGTGACGAGTTCGTGGTGATCACCGATGTGACCGCCGGTGAGGCCGTGCTGTGCGTCATGGGGCCGAATGCGCGCAATCTGCTGCAGGCGGTCAGCCCGAATGATTTTTCCAACGAGGCACACCCGTTCGGCACCGCCAAGGAGATCGAGATCGGCATGGGGCTCGCCCGCGCCCATCGCGTCACCTATGTCGGCGAGCTGGGCTGGGAGCTCTATGTGTCGTCGGACCAGACGGCGCATGTGTTCGAGGCGCTGGTGGAGGCCGGGGCCGATCATGGTCTGAAACTGTGCGGGTTGCACACGCTCGATTCCTGCCGGATCGAAAAAGGCTTCCGGCATTTCGGTCATGACATCACCGACGAGGACCACGTCCTCGAGGCCGGTCTCGGATTTGCGGTGAAAACCAAAAAGGGCGAATTCATCGGCCGCGACGCCGTGCTTGCCAAGCGCGAGCAAGGGCTGTCGCGGCGTCTGGTGCAGTTTCAGCTCAAGGACCCCGAGCCGCTGCTGTTCCACAATGAGGTGATCGTGCGCGACGGCCAGATCGTCTCGATCATCACCTCGGGCAATTACGGCCATCATCTCGGCGGCGCCATCGGGTTGGGCTATGTGCCCTGCAAGGGCGAAAGCCCTGAGGAGATGCTGGCCTCCACTTATGAAATCGAGATTGCCGGGGAGCGCCATTCGGCAACGGCGTCGCTCAAACCGCTTTACGACCCCGGCTCGCTCCGCGTCCGGATGTGACTAGAAATCTGCTTCCGACCTGATGGAGACCCGGATGGACATCGCACCTGAAATCAACCCAGCAATCGAGTCTCCGCCAGTTGAAAAGCTGAACCGGCGGTCTGGCGGCCGCGCCAACCGGGTTCTGGTCCGGACCTCACCGCTTGCCGAAAACCTCAGGCCGATCCGCGCGGGGATGAGCGGCGGGCAATATTCGCCGCTGACGGACGCCAATGTGCTTCGCATTCACGAGGCCGCGCTCGACGCGCTGGAAACCATCGGTCTTTCTCAGGCTCCGCCCTCGGGCGTGGAAATTCTGACCGGCGCGGGGGCTGTCCTGGGCGAGGACGGCCGGATCCGGTTCCCGCGGGCGCTGGTCGAAGACATGCTGGCGCTGGCTTGCAAGGACCTGGTTCTGTTTGGCCGCGATCCGAAATTCGATCTCGATCTGTCGGGAACCCGTGTCCATTACGGCACCGCCGGAGCTGCGGTGCATGTGGTGGATGTCGAAACCCGCAGCTACCGCGAATCCACCGCGCGGGATCTCTATGATGCGGCGCGGATCACCCACGCGCTCGACAATGTGCATTTCTTCCAGCGCGCGATGGTCTGCCGTGATGTGGTCGACAATTACGAGATGGATATCAACACCATATATGCCTGCTGCGCCGGCACCACCAAACATGTCGGCACCAGTTTTTCCGACCCGTCGCATGTCGAGGGATGCCTCGATCTCATTCACATGATGGCCGGTGGCGAGGCGGCATGGCGTGCCCGGCCGTTTGTGTCCAACTCCAATTGCTTCGTGGTTCCTCCGATGAAGTTTGCGGAAGAGAGCTGCGTCACGATGGAGAAGTGCATTCGCGCCGGGATGCCTGTGCTGCTGCTGTCTGCCGGGCAGGCGGGTGCAACTGCGCCGGCGCCTCTTGCCACCGCGATCGTCCAGGCCGTGGCCGAGTGCCTGGCCGGCGTGGTCTATGTCAACGCCATGGCGCCGGGACATCCGGCGGTGTTCGGCACCTGGCCCTTTGTCTCGGATCTGCGCTCGGGCGCCATGTCGGGCGGGTCCGGCGAGCAGGCGCTCTTGACGGCGGGCTGCGCCCAGATGCACCGGTTCTATGGTCTGCCGGGCGGTGCCGCTGCAGGGATCGCCGACGCCAAGCTGCCCGACATGCAGGCCGGCTGGGAACAGGCGATCTCCAACACCATGGCGGGGCTCAGTGGTCTCAACATGGTCTATGAAGCCGTCGGCATGCATGCCTCGCTGCTTGGCTTCTGCATGGAATCGCTGGTGCTCGGCGACGATCTTCTGGGGCAGGTGCTGCGCTGTGTGCGCGGTATCGATGTGACCGAGGACAGTGTCAGCCTTGAAGCGATACGGGAGGTCTGTCTTGAAGGCCCGGGCCATTATCTCGGTCACCCGCAAACCTTGAATGTCATGCAGACCGAATATGTCTATCCGGCCGTGGCTGACCGGACGAGCCCGAAGGAATGGGCGGAAATTGGCAAGCCGGATCTGGTGCAGAAGGCGATTGCGCGCAAGAACCGTATTCTCGCGGACTCGACCGCACCGCAGTTTGACCCGGCGGTGGATGCGGCCATCCGGGCGGCGTTCAACATCTATGTCTAGGACCGAGCGACCGTGTTTGGCTGGGTGATGCGTGCGGATTGCGCCCGAACTTGGCGGTCACAAGCGGTTTGGCCAAGGGTGTGACTGTGCTTGTCAGGCAATGCTCGGGTTTCTGGAAACACTGGGCTGATCGGTCTTGGCCAGGTCCGAGGATATCAACATCTGATTCAAACTCTCGGGAGCATCACCATGCGCTATGGTTTCATCGGCTTGGGCAATCTCGGCGGGCATCTGGCCGCCAGTCTGTTGAAACACAGGTTTGACGTCTCCATCACGGATATCGATCCGGCCTTGGGCAAACGCCTTCTCGACATGGGCAAGGGCTGCGTTTGGGCCGATACGCCGGCGGAGCTGGCACGCGACTGTGATGCGATCATCACCTGCCTGCCATCGCCGGTAGTGTCCGAAAAAGTTCTTGCCGAAATCCTGACCACTGCGCGGCCCGGAACCACCTGGATCGAGATGTCCACGCTCGGCCGCGATGACATTCTCCGGCTCGCGGCGGTTGCCTCGGCCAAAGACGTGGACACCATGGAAGCGCCGGTGACGGGCGGTGTGCATCTGGCGGCGCGGGGCAAGATCACCGTGCTTGCCGGCGGGGAGGCGCATCTGTTCGAGATGCACAAGGCTGCTTTTCAGGCGATGGGGGACAAGATTTTCCACATGGGCCCGCTCGGTTCCGCCTCGATCATCAAGGTGATCACCAACATGCTGGCCTTCATCCATCTGGTCGCCGATGGCGAGGCGCTGATGCTGGCCAAGCGCGGCGGGCTGGACCTGAAAACCGCCTGGGAGGCGATCGCCGCCAGTTCCGGCTCGAGTTTCGTGCATGAAACCGAAGGACAGCTCATTCTCAACGGCAGCTATGATGTTGCCTTCAACATGGATCTGGCGCTCAAGGACCTGGGATTTGCGATGGATTTCGGGCGTGAATTCGGTGTGCCTATGGATCTCGCGGGGCTGACCAATCAGACCTTTGTGCGCGGCAAGGCGGCCTATGGTGGCACCGCGCAATCAACACAGATCGTCAAGCTGCTTGAGGACGCGCTGGGCACGGATCTGCGCGCGCCGGGTTTTCCTGCAAGGCTTGAATAGGCGAGATTGCAACTCACATCTCCGGGAGACGTGATGCGTACATGATGTCGATCAATACTGCTGGTCTCCACATGGTGCATCATGTGCTGACTGTTCCAGCTGCGCGGAGATGTCATGTTCAAAAATGCGGTCCAACTGTTCGAAATATTCGGTTTCAAGCTGAAAGTTGATCCGAGCTGGCTGCTCATCGCGGCCCTGATTGTCTGGAGCCTGTCGACCTCCTATTTACCCGATGTGGTGCCCGGGCTGACGGCCACGGTCTACACAGTCCTTGGCATCGTCGCGATGCTGGGCATGTTCGCGTCGCTGATCCTGCACGAGCTCTCGCACTCGCTTGTTGCACGGTCCTATGGCTTGAAAGTCGGCGGGATCACCTTGTTCATCTTCGGCGGCGTCGCGGAGCTTGAGGAAGAGCCGCACGACCCGAAATCCGAATTCCTCATCGCCATTGCCGGGCCTTTGATGAGCCTGGCGCTGGCTGCCTTGTTTTATGGCCTCTCAAGCATGACGGGAAGCGGGACGGAGGTGGGGCTAGTCAGTGCCGTGTTTGGTTATCTGGCACTGATCAATCTGGTGCTGGCGGTGTTCAACCTGATCCCGGCGTTCCCACTTGATGGCGGACGGATGCTGCGGGCTGTGATCTGGGGGGTGACACAGGATCTGTTGCGGGCCACCCGGATTTCCAGCCGCATTGGCTCGGCGTTTGGTCTTTTCCTCATGCTGACCGGCGCTTTTGCTGTCTTCAGTGGAGGCGGGATTGGCGGCTTCTGGCAGATCCTGATCGGCTTCTTCATCATCAATGCATCCAATGGCAGCTATCAGAACCTGGTGGTCAAGGCAGCGTTGCGCGGCAAGACCGCCGGAAGCCTGATGAGCCGGCAGCTTTATACGGTGGACGCTGAAACCTCGGTTGCGGAGCTCGTCGACGATGTCATGTTGCGCCACGGCGTGAGCTTCGTGCCGGTGCTGTCGGGAGAGAGGTTGCTTGGCTATGTTGACACTGCCGCCGCGCGCTCGATCGACAGACAGGAATGGCCGGAGCGGCGGGTGTCGGAGGTCATGCTGCCGGAGGGACCCGATACGACGGTCGCACCGGATACACCGCTCAACGAGGTGTTCAAGCTTCTGGCGGCTCATCCGCGCCGCAAGCTGATGGTTGCTCAGGGTGGGCGGCTGCTGGGCGTAATTTCGCTGTCCGACCTGATGCATCATCTGGCGCTCGAACAGGAAATCGGAACGAAGCTCAGGTCTGACTGAGTAAGCGGGACGTTCAGAATGGTGGCTGGCGGCCAGAGCGCTTCATGGCTAGATGGAATCAATTCTGTTTCTCGCCTGACGAGACGATC
>CAXBIE010000157.1:0-7392 GCA_963975635.1 uncultured Hoeflea sp.
CGCGGGTGTTGAAGGACACTACGCCGCAATTGCAGTGTCCGGTGCGGATCTGGGTGTCTGACATCGGGGTCTCCAAGGGGGCTGATTCCGGTCGGAGGCGATACAAGCACGCAGGCGCCCTGCCATTCTACTGACATTTGCGACATGGGATGGACAGCGGCTTCATACCCAGCGTTCCGGGTCGATTCGGCCGCGCAGAATTCGAACAACCTGAAGCGAACCTGGCCCCGTTAAAACGTAAGCAACGTGCGATCCGGTCCGAAGCTTCACAAGCCCGGGGCGAACACCAGAGGCGTCGCGGCAAAGGCCTGGTGTGCTGACCGCCTTCTCCAAACTGGCTGCAATCTGCCGCAGATACAGGTCTGCCTCATTGTCGCCGAACTGCTGCACGGACCAAGTATGAATCCAGGCCAGATCACGCAGTGCCAGTTTTGAATAGCCCGGCCTGGTCATCGCCCGCGAAGATCAGCGAGAAACGCATCGATATCCAGAGGACCGGCATCACCCGAAGCAAGGCCCGCGTCGATTTCCCGGCGAAGCGCGGTCATCATCAGATCCCGTTCCTGCAATGTAGCCAATCCTGCACGCACCGCTTCGCTCACAGAGGTATAGCGTCCTGCGGCGATCTGCTCACGGATGAAGGCTTCCTGCTGTTCAGTCAGAACCACCGATGTGTTCTTGCCCATGTGAAGCCTCCGATTACCAGTAATTGGTACCACAATGCGCGGACGCCTTCAATTTACCCCCACCCGGATCGCCTGCGCTCACGCTTGTCTCTCCGACCTCCCCACAAGGAGGAGGTTGGGAGCTGAAGTCGCTTCATGCCCCGTCATGCCGGCCTTGAGCCGGCATGACGGGTGGAGAGTTGGCGAAGTAATGCCACTACCCCCAAACCAAAAACGCCGGAGTTTCCTCCGGCGTTCTGGTAATCCTGTCAGTCGGTTACGGCAGAAACCTCAGCCGTTGACGACAGCCTTTTCCTCATCCCGGCCGCCCTTCATGCGTTCGGCGACGAGGAAGGCGAGTTCCAGGGCCTGGTCGGCGTTGAGCCGCGGGTCGCAATGGGTGTGGTAGCGGTCCTGCAGGTCTTCGCCCGAAAGTGCACGGGCGCCGCCGGTGCATTCGGTGACGTTCTTGCCGGTCATCTCGATGTGGATGCCGCCCGGGTGCGTACCTTCGGCGCGGTGGATCTGGAAGAACGAATCCACTTCCGACAGGATCCGCTCGAAGGGTCGCGTCTTGTAGTTGTTGAGCGTGATCGTGTTGCCGTGCATCGGATCGCATGACCACACCACCTTGCGGCCCTCGCGCTCGACGGCGCGGATCAGCTTGGGCAGGTGATTGGCCACCTTGTCATGACCGAAACGGGCGATCAGCGTGAGCCGGCCGGCATCGTTGGACGGGTTGAGGATGTCGATCAGCTTGAGCAACTCGTCCGGCTCCAGCGACGGGCCGCATTTGAGACCGATCGGGTTCTTGATGCCGCGCGCATATTCGATATGGGCATGATCGGGCTGCCGGGTCCGGTCGCCGATCCAGATCATGTGTCCCGAGGTGGCGTAGAAATCGCCCGAGGTGGAATCGGTGCGGGTCATGGCTTCTTCATAGCCAAGCAGCAAGGCCTCGTGGCTGGTGAAGAAATCGGTCTCGCGCAGATTGGAATGGTTGTCGGCGGTAATGCCGATCGCCTTCATGAAATCCATGGTCTCGGAAATCCGGTCGGCGAGCTTGCGGTAGCGCTCGGCCTGGGGTGAGTCCTTGACGAAGCCGAGCATCCACTGATGCACATTGTCGAGATTGGCATAACCGCCCTGGGCGAAGGCGCGCAGCAGGTTGAGCGTCGCCGCCGACTGCCGGTAGGCCATGATCTGGCGTTCCGGATCGGGAATGCGCGACTTCTCGTTGAACTCGATGCCGTTGATGATGTCACCGCGGTAGCTCGGAAGCTCGATGCCGTCCTTCTTCTCGATATTGGACGAGCGCGGCTTGGCGAACTGGCCGGCGATGCGGCCGATCTTGACCACCGGCTGCTGTGCGCCAAAGGTCAGCACAACGGCCATCTGCAGGAAGACGCGGAAGAAATCGCGGATATTGTCGGCTTCGTGCTCGGCGAAGCTCTCGGCGCAATCGCCACCCTGAAGCAGAAAGCCCCTGCCTTCGGCGACCTCGGCAAGCGCCGAAGTCAGCCGGCGGGCCTCACCCGCAAAAACCAGGGGCGGAAACTTGGCCAGCCGGGCCTCGGTCACTTTCAGTGCCTCTGCATCCGGATAATCCGGGACCTGCTGGATCGGATTGTTGCGCCAGCTTGATGGGGTCCAGTTCTGTGCCATGTCGTTCACCGTGTTGGCCGGGCTCATGTCCGGCGGTTTTTACGGGCGTTACGCCCGCGGGTTGGCCGGGCTGACACCCGGCTGTTTTGCGGGCAACATGCCCGCCGATCGCTCAATTTCACCGGGCTTATAGCGGGAGATTGAGCGGCTGCAAACCCGGCAATGCGAATCAAACGTGCTGCGATGGCTCAGAACGAGCCTCTGCGGCCAAGCGCGGCATCGAACAGCTCCACTTCCGCCGGCGACAGAGAGACCGCCCTGGGGTAGAGCGGTTCTGCCCGGTCCTCATGGATCGGGGTGTGAAACGCATCGGTCTCGGCAACGAAGCGGTGCAGGCCATCGGGCCCGAACTCGCGCAAGAATCCTTGCATCACCGCATCCAGATAGGACCTGAGGATCGGCGCCGGGCCCTCAGCCGCCGGATGCTCGATCCGCGCCTCATAGACATGCAGGGCGATCTCCCCACCAAGCACGTGGCCGGGCTCAGCGAATTCCAGATCGGACAGCGTGATGTCACGGCGGTGATAGCGGAACTCGCGGGTATCGATACCGGGAAGATTGACGGCGAAATCAATCACCAGAAGCCCGTCGATGGAAAATCCCTCGGCGCGATGGGCGCTGAGCAGCGACGGCGTTATCCCATCGGGCAGCGTGACACCCGGTGTCGCCCCCATATCCGGTCTCGGCCGCCATGTGCGGCGCCAGCCTTTCAGCCGCGCCCGGTGGGCCTGAACCAGGCCGGTGCTCAAGGTGGCGCGGTTGACCAGCGACCCATAGCCGAAATAGCCAACCAGCTCACCCGGCCCGTAACGCACGGCCAGATCGCCCTCACCGGCCGCCGCCGCCTTTGCATGCAGCACCGCCGCCGCACCGGCTTCCGCTGGATCCGCTTTATCGATTTTGGACATCACCGCCTGCCTTCCTACATGATAAGATAGGCAACAAACACAAAACCACCAGATCCGGAAAGCCCCATGACCTCCATATCAGACCGCATTGCAGCGCTGCGCGCCAGTTTCGACAGCCGCAAGACCCGGCCCGAGAAATGGCGCCGCGAGCAGCTCTACCGGCTGATGACCATGATCGAGGAGAACGAGAGCGCCATTCATGAGGCGCTGAAGGCTGATCTCGGCAAATCCGGGTTTGAAGCGCGCATGACCGAAACCGGCACGGTGCTGTCCGAGATCGAGCACACGCTGTCGAAGCTCAAAAGCTGGATGCGGCCCACACGGTTTTCCACTCCCCTGTCCAACCAACCCGGCCGCAGCAAGGTGGTGCATGAGCCGCTGGGCGTGGTGCTGATCGTGGCGCCGTGGAATTATCCGGTCAATCTGGTGCTGACGCCGCTGATCGGGGCGATCGCCGCCGGCAACTGCGCCGCGATCAAGCCCTCGGAGGTCTCGGCCCGGACCTCGGAGCTGCTGGCCCGGCTGATCCCCGCCTATCTCGATACAGATGCGTTTCATGTGTTCGAAGGCGGCGCCGACGTCTCGACCGAACTGCTCGAACAACGCTTTGACCACATCTTCTTCACCGGCAGCGAAGGCATCGGCCGCATCGTGATGACGGCGGCGGCAAAGCACCTGACCCCGGTGACACTGGAGCTGGGCGGCAAGAGCCCCTGCATCATTGCCGCCGACAGCGATCTGGCGCTGGCCGCCCGGCGGGTTGCCTGGGGCAAGTTCCTCAATGCCGGACAGACCTGCATTGCTCCGGACTATCTGCTGGTCGACGAAAGCGTGGCGGAAAGCTTCATCGAGGAGATGAAAAAAGCCATCGAAGCGTTCTTTGGCGCTGATCCGAAGGCCAGCCCGGATTATCCGCGGCTGATCAATGAGCGCCATTTCGACCGCGTTGCCGGGCTGATGAGCGGCGGCACCATTGTCACCGGCGGAGCGACAGACCGCGGGACGAGATATATTGCCCCGACGATATTGACCGGTGTGAACCCCGATGCGGAGGTGATGCGCGAGGAAATCTTCGGCCCGGTGCTGCCTATCATGACCTATGCGAGGCTCGATGAGGCGATCAATTTCATCACCTCGCGGCCCAAGCCGCTGGCGCTCTATGTCTTTGCCAGATCAGCTGACATCCAGAACGAGGTGATCGAGCGAACCAGCTCCGGCGGCGCCTGCATCAATGATGTGGTGATGCATCTGGCCATCCCCGACCTGCCCTTCGGCGGCGTCGGCGCCAGCGGCATGGGCGCCTATCACGGCCGCGCCTCCTTCGACACATTCAGCCATGCAAGGGCGGTTCTGACCAAGACCGAATATCTTGACGTGCCGCTGCGCTATCCGCCCTACAGCAAGACCAAGCTGAGCTGGCTCAAGCGGTTCCAGTAGCCCGCGACACCAAGCACGGCCTGCGAAAGCGTGATGCGCGCGGCCTGTTGATGCATATCAAGGCCGGCAATCGTGCGCCGGCTATGATCGGGCCATCAAACCGATCTGCGGAGTGCGCCCGATGTCCCAGTCAGCCTATGCCAACACCACCGAAGCCGTGGGCATTTTCCACACATCCGAAGACCTGCAGGCGACGATCGACGACCTGCTGACCCAGGGCTTTGACCGCATGGACCTGAGCATTCTGGCCTCGGAAACGGCCATCGAGGACAAGCTGCATGAGGCCTATGTCCCGGCCCGCGATCTCGAGGACCGCGTCGAGGTTCCCACCACCGCCTTTGTCTCCACCGAATCCATCGGCGACGCCATGGGCGCCGTCATCGGCGTTCTGGTCTATGTGCCGGCGATGATCGGCGCGGCGGCCGTCGTCGCCTCCGGCGGGGCGCTGGCCGCAGCCGTCAGCGCCGCGCTGATTGCCGGCGGTGTCGGCGGATCGATCGGCACTGTGATGGCCGGGCTGATCGGCGCCGCCCAGGCCGAGGAGATAGAAAATCACCTCATGGCCGGCGGCCTGCTGCTCTGGGTCCGCACCCGCGACAAGCAACACGAGGAGCGCGCGCTGGCCATCCTTGCAGGCCACAATGGCGAAGGCGTCCACCTTCACACCCTGCCCTCGCTGGCAGGCACTGAATACAGCGCGCCCACCGAAGATGTTGTCAATGTCACATCCGCCAGTTCGACATGAGCAAAACCAGTTTCGCACGGCAATGACATGACAGACCCGATCCATATCACCTGCCCCGCCTGTCAGTCGAAAAACCGCATTCCTGCGGCAAGGCTGGCGGCCAGACCGGCCTGCGGCGCTTGCAAGGCCCCGCTGTTTCCCGATGCGCCCTTCGAGCTGGACGAGGCAAAACTCAACAAGCATCTGAAAAACGACGAGCTGCCGTTGCTGGTCGATTTCTGGGCGCCCTGGTGCGGGCCGTGCAAGATGATGGCGCCAATGTTCGCTGAAGCCGCGAAACAGATGGCGCCGCAGGTCCGCTTTGCCAAGCTCGACACCGAGCAGCATCAAAATGTGGGTGGCCGATTCCAGATCCGCGGCATTCCGCTGGTCATCCTGTTCGACAAAGGCAAGGAAGTCGCCCGCCAGGCAGGCGCCATGAACACGGGCCAGATCGTGACTTGGGTGCGACAGCATCTGAAAGGCTGAGGCGCAAGTAGCCGGCCGCAAACTGTAGCTTCTGCGACCGGCGCCCGCGAATGAATTGTCGCTTACCTTTCCAGGGCGGAAGGAATTCCGAGACAGAACGCCATCCGGTCAATCGCTGGTTTTCAGCGCCTGGTCAAAGGCCTGAATGGCCATATCGACCAGCTGCCGATGGATTTCTGCGCGTGAGTCTCCGGTGCCGTCCGAGCATATGGGATCGCCGATATCTTCGGCTGCGGCGAATTCGGCCGCCCCGGGTTTGCACTGGCCAAACATGCTGTAGTGGCTGGCATCGGCGATTGTGGAATACGTCCCCTTCGGAATGGCCCTGGCAATTCCCGATGCAAGCGCGGTCGCGGGGATTTGTCCCGGTTGACCGAGATTGACGATCTCGACAGGGATCGCAATCGTGGAAAAGGACTTAGGCTGCATGACATCAACCGGGGCGGGATCAATCGTCATGACGAAGCGGATTCGTTTGTCTGCGTTGTCACGGCCTGCGAGCTTCATATCCACGGCGTGAAGATCCACGCCGCTCTGCCTCAACCATCCGCAAAACGATGCATTGAGGTCTTCCGTGTCGCAATATCCCGCCAGGCGGACCGGATCGATCCGCGCACCGGCCAGTGCAAGGGCGGTGGTGCCCCCCATCGAAAGACCGAGTGCCCCGACCCTTCCGGCTACGATGCGATGCTTGAAAAGCGGAAGTTTCCCGATCGCATCCAGGGTCGCGGAGATGTCGGCAGGCCTCAACCAGAGTTTGACCGTCTCCCGGGCTGACCGGTACGCCCCTCCGTTTCCCGGGTGGGCCGGCGCCGCCACGATGAACCCAGCTCTCGCCAGCGGCGTGGCGATCCAACTCATGGCTTCAGGCGTGCCGCCGAGGCCAGCGCCGTGAGACAGCAGGATCAGCGGATATTCTCCTTGCGAGACCTTAGCGTCGCGCATGGCGGGCGTTCCCTCAAAAAAGACGTTTTCGCCCAGTGTGACAGCTTTGCCTCCCGCCTCCGACGGATACCATACCGTGACGGCGAGATCGCTTCCCCGCTCCCTTGACGGGGCCGCAATCTGTCGTACGCCGACAAATTCGCTGGCAGCGGCCAAGCGGTGCCCCATAAGCGCCGGAGCGATGGCGCAGCACATCAAGACTGCAGTTTTCACCAATATTTTCATGGGATTTCCTCATATCGTCTTTATCCACAAGACGCTGCCGATCCTGCTGCAACATTCGATGCTGGTGAGAGGAAGCGCGCCGCCAAGCTGCAATGTGCCTGAAACCGTCACCGGTGCGACCTTGAACACGATCTCGGACGTCCGATATCGCGATCGAGGCCGTTTTGCAGACGGCTCACGCCAGGGGACAGGGCTAGAGCGCTTCATGGCTAGATGGAATCAATTCTGTTTCTCGCCTGACGAGGCGATCCACGCGGAAGGTGGCGAGGACGATGTGGAGCATCGTCCGACGGCGCCTGACAAAGTGGGTGTCCGTCAGGCGGAAACCCGAAGG
>CAXBIE010000158.1:0-7332 GCA_963975635.1 uncultured Hoeflea sp.
AGATCTTCGCCAGAAAGCTTCAGCACCGCGGTCACGCTGCCGAGCGAAACCGGATTGAGCTGAAGCTTGAGTGTGTGCAAGGTCTGCCCCGTCTGCGACAAGCCTATCTGAGCAAGCGGCTGTGCCGGTGCCGCGCGCTGGGCGGCCAAGGCGTTGGTACCGGCCTCCGCAAGCGTACGGGTCAACATCTGAGCGTTTGCGGACAGGTTCTGGGCCGGCATGAAGCGCCGTGATTCAATCACCTCGACCTTGCCGTCCTTTTTGCTGGTCAGGTCATCAATGCGCTGGTCATCTGCGCCGCCCTGCTTTGCCGCATTGCGGCCTTGTGCCTTTGCTGCATCCGCATTGGTAAGGCCGGACGCACCCTCAAGACCCAGGGTGCGCATCGCTTCCTTGACCGCAGACTGACCCTTCTGCGTATCGGAGGCGTTGGACGCCGCGCTGGCTCTGGGCTGGAGCTGCGCGCTCTGACCAGCCAAACCCGCGGCCGCGGATGCGACCTGTGCGGGTGTTGCAGGCGACTTCGCATCGACGGGTGTCTGGGCGCTCTTTGTGACCGGGGCCTGGGATGCTGTCTCAGATCCCGCTACAGCCGCTGCGTTCGAAGCTTGGCCGGCTGCAGCTTGTGCAGCCTGGGTGCCGGTGGTTTTTTCAGTAACGGCTGACCGGGCGGAAGCCTCAGCGCTGGCTAATGCAGCGGCGGCGTTAACGTCGGAAACAGCCGGTTGCGCATTGGCCGTGCGGTCAGTTTTCTCAACCGGTGCTTCATTTGTATCAACAAGCTCGCCATCGGCGTCGACCGGCACAGCTTCCGCTGACATGTCACCGGTTTCGGGCTGCAGCTTTCCGGGCTCGCCAATTGCAACTTCGAGCGAAGTTTCTTCATCGCTCGCGGAATTCCCGATCTCCGAATCTTCAGCGTAGGCGGCGCTCGATTTCAAACCGGACAGAAGGCTCAGGATTTCGTCTGATTGCCCTGACCCGGCCGATACCTGCTCATCGCCTTCAGGATCTTCACCGTCTGCCTCGGACTGGTTGCCGGGCTGGACCTTGTCCCGCCCTGCAACAGAACTGCGCTTTTCCTGCGAGAGAGCCGCGGAGAACGTGTCGTTCCTTCCGCCGTCTGCGGCGTCCCCGGCTGAAAAGCCTTCACCCGCCTTTGCGGCCGGGCGCGCAGGTACTTGCCGCTGCAATACCATGTCCAATGCACTCAAGACACTATCCCTTCAATTACTCAAGCAGCTTGTCTATGCGCTCGAGCGCTTGCCTCCGGTCCGACACATACCCTCTAAATGCTTCTTCCTCGGCCACCCGGATCTCTTCATTCGCAGCGTCCGCTCGTCTGAAAAGGGGGCTTGCGGCCTTCTTTGCAGCGCCAGCCGCAGGTGTGAGGTCTTCACCATCTTGCTTGGTTTCCGGTTTCGCCATGATGGACGGCATTGCTTGCGTGAACCTGTCGAGCACCGGTTTCTTCACGACTTCGCTGGCAACGATCTCTGCGGCCTCCCGCAAGGCCTTGTCACGTTGCGACAGCCGCGCTCCCGACAAGGCGTTGATGCTTTCCAAAACACCGTCAACGCCATCGGTGGGGATCTTTGCCATACCGGAATAAAGCGCCGCCATTGCCTGCGGTGTGGTGTCGTTGGTTCCCAAAAGAGCTTCCGCCTTGTCGGACGCGAATATGGCCAACTCACGCATTCCGGCGATCGCCGCCTTGCGTGCTATGCGCAGATAAATTTCCCGTTTTCTCGGCCTATCCATGAAGGACAGGATTTCACTCAATCCGTCCTCCCCGATCTGGCTGTAATTTGTCTGGATAAGGTCAACCAGGAGATCCGCATACTGTCCCGCATAGGGCGAATTGATAAATCGGCGGGCGTACATCTGCGCATAGTGCAACGCCTCTTCCACCATATTCTTCTCGGAGGCTATGAACAGTGACCGGCGGAGGGCCGCCTCCTCAATCAGAGTGCCGGGAGCGGTCAGCCGAGCCCAATCAAAAAGTTCCAGCGCAGCGATGTCATTCATCGACGCGGTTACATTGGCCGCCACCAGCGTGATGTAGGGACCAATCTCGGTGTTCCGGTAGATTTTCACCACATCGGTCAATGTCGTCTGGGTCTTGGCCGCCCGGCCATTCAAATAGGCACGCAGCACGGTGGTCACTTCATTGTCGAAGTTTCCGAACTTGTCCTTGATTGCCAGGATATCGAGTGTTGCCGGGTTACCGCCACTCATGGCGTAGATCAGCGCAGCGTCGACATTGCGCGGATCGTCAAAGACCTCCTGCTCCGCCTCACGCAGCCTGCTATCGATGACGCCAATGAGAAAGCGCTGCATCTCCATCGCGGAGTGATCGCCCTGCACGACAGCGTCCTGAACAAATTGCAGCGAGCGGATCAGCTTATAAGGCTGCAGGGTTTCCATCTTGTCGCCGACTTCGAAACCGGGAACCTCACCCGGTTCGGAGAAAGGCGCTTTGACACCTTCCACCGGATTGTCTAGGTGCCCATCCATCGACGCGGCATCGGTTGCCGGTCCGGCATCAGTCTGATGCTCGGCAGCGTCCGGCGTATGCGCTTCCGCACCGGATTCCGGTGCATTATGCGCGTCTTTTGCCGGCGCAGGCTCGATGCCTGCATTCGGAAACACCTCTGGACCGTGAAACAGTTCAAACGGCAGGGGCTTGGGCTTATCTTGTGCAGCAGCTGCAAAAGCAAACATCGCCGCAAAAACGGCGAGGCTCAAAGGCGCGGATTGACGGACGCGCCGCATCATCAACTTCCTTCAGCCGCAACGAGAATTTCAATACGCCGATTGACTTCGGAGTAAGGGTTTTCCGGATCTTTCAGGCGCCGGTCGGCAAATCCGGAAACCTGGACTATCCGCTCCTCCGGAACACCGCCGCGGACCAGCATGAACAGGGCAGAATGTGCCCGCGCCGTCGACAGCCGCCAGTTGTCATCATTGCCTGATGAATAGGGTCGGGCGTCGGTGTGCCCGCGGATCGCGATTGCTCCGGGACGCTTTGACAGCAACTCTCCGATTTTTTCCATGGCGACCACCAGATCGCGGCCGGGAACGGCGGAGCCGACATTGAACATACCAAAATCAAGCTGGTCGGTCAGCGAAACGAGCAGGCCGCCTTCGGTGGGCGTAACCGTAAGACCTTCGGAAAGCTTGCCGACGCTGGTACCCAGGGCCTTGGCAATCTCCTGTTTTAGCGTTTCCGCATCTTCCTCTGCCTTCGCCTGCTCGGATTGCGAACCGGTTCCACCCTCGCCTTCAGTGTCAGCCGTCTGCTTCCCGTCGGGGCCCTCTTCAGGCTTCTCGCCAAAATCTCCGGCCTGCGCATAGGGATCCTCAAGCAGACCGAGAGCATCGACGCCTTGGTCGGACGAGGTGTGTTGCGGATAACCGTCCGCCTCAACCATGACCTGGCTGTCTTCCTGGGCTTGCCGGTCCAATTCAACCTGCTTGGACCAGAAATCGGGATCAAACGGATCGCGATAGGCGTCACCACCGGAAGCTCCCGTAGCCGGTCCGGACTGCGCGGCGCCGCCGTCCCCCTTGTCGGATATGTTCGTCTGGGTTCCTGTTTCCTGGGCAATTTCAGCCAAAACAGAAAACGGATTCTCGAAATAGTCGGATTCGGAGTAATCCTTCTTCTCGCCGGCGGTGCTGTTTTCCTGGTTACCAGCTTCGGCTGCCTGGCCGTCGGTGGTCCCCTCACCTTCCGACTTGGACTTCGGCGCATTGGCCTCGCCGTCCTGGGTATTGCCGACCTGCTTTATGCCGCGGTCGGTCGGCTTGTCGTCCATAAGCTTGATCGGATTGAAGTAACTGGCGACCGATGCCTTGCTTTCCTCATTGGCGGCATTGACCAGCCACATGACAAGGAAGAAGGCCATCATGGCGGTCATGAAGTCGGCATAGGCGATCTTCCAGACGCCACCATGGCCGCCATCTTCATCATGACCGCCACGTCGTTTGACGATGATGATTTCATTCTTGCCCTGGTGGGTTGAGTCGCCTTCGGCCATTAGAGAACCTCTGCGAGGGCTTTGGACCAGTCGGCCAAACGGCTGGCGAACAGGGTCCGGTTGACCTCAATCTCTATATCGAATCCATCGGTTTGCTGGATGGTGAGTTGTTCTGCGTCAGCGCCGATATGCTGGCGAAAGGCCTCAACGAGGGCCTCGGGACCGGAGACGCGAATATGATGTGCGTTGTCCAAGGCAAGGATCTTGCGGATCTCGTCGGCCAGACCTGCGAGAATTCGACCGCGGACCGCTTCATCGATCAATGGAGTCAGCACGGCTTCGACATCACCCGCCAGCGTCTCGGCAATTTCGGCACTTCTGGCTTCAATAGCAGCTGGAATGGTCTGGGCAGCGCTGGCTTCGAGCTCCTCGCGCAAGGCCTGCATTTCAGCGGCATGAAGGGTCTCGATGGCCAGATGCTCGGCTTCGAATTTCTGGGTCAGCTCCGCGCGTACAGCCGCTTCGCCTTCGGCGCGGGCCTCAGCCCGTATGCTCTCAACATTGATGTTGGGTAAAGCTATGGGCTTTTCAGCCTCATTCACATGCTGGTCGGCATGAAAACCGCTCATGTCAGTGAATTCGAAATCCGGGAGATACCGGGCGAAACTGGCCGTCATGAGCCTCTCCGATTGCTTGCAATTGGTGACGATAGCCGGTGCAATTTCGTTCCCTTCAATATCTGAAGGCTGTGATCGCAATATCCGACTGCGCCTTCATGCGCGTGAGAAACCTAGATAGCTAAACTTGTGTGAGAATGACGTCAGGCTGCCCGACCTGATAAATGCTTCACTCTCACCACGAGAAAGCCGCCGGTCCGCCCCAAGGGCAATTTTGGAGCGGACCGGCTGATCCACCATGTCCGTTGACCGGCGGCACAGCGGAATTTGATCAGCCTATGCGCGCCACTACGGCGCGCTCCAGTGCTACTTGAAGAGCTGAAGGATGTTTTCCGAGTTGGAGTTGGCAATCGACAATGCCTGGATGCCCAGCTGCTGCTGTGTCTGCAGCGCCTTCAGTCGTGTCGATTCCTCGTTCATATCCGCATCCACCAGACGGCCGATGCCGGAGTCGATGGAGTCCATCAGGTTGGCAACGAAGTCTTCCTGCATGGACACGCGCGACTTGATCGCACCGAGATTGGAAGCCGCATCCGTCATCTGTGTCAGGATCGAATCTGTGACACGGATCATGTCGTCGACCTGAGCGTCGGATGTCGTGGCTGTCAGCGCAATGAGTGTACCTGTCGCTGACGTAGTCGCCCCGGCGCCCGTGTCGATCAGGCGGTAGAATGCCGCCGTACCGGTGGTGGTGGGATTGAGCAGGTCGGCATCGATATCATTGGTCAGAATGCCGAGGGTTTCGTCGTCTGTGGCGATCAGCGTCAGGCTGGAGACATTGACGTCGAGCGTGGTGATCGACACCAGGCCGTTGACGTCGCGGTTGAAGCCGCCGACCACGGACTTGGTGCCTGCCGCGGCCGCAGTTGTGTTGTTGAGCCAGTTCTCACCTGAGAACGAGGCGGAAACAGCGATCGACTGAAGCTGGTTCTTCAGCTCGGTCAGTTCCTTGTCGATCTTGGTCTTGTCGACACCAGGCTCGCGCGCTGCAACCAGCTTGGCCTTGATTTCGGAAATCACATCAATGGAGCTGTTCATCGCAGTGTAGGCGATGTCGACCTTGGCGGCGCCAAGTCCGAGGGCGTCCTTGACCGTTGAAAGCGCCTTGTTGTCCGAACGCATTGTTGTTGCGATCGACCAATAGGCCGCATTGTCGCCGGCCGTTTCAACGCGATACCCAGAAGACACGCGTGCCTGAGTGGTCTGCATTTCGGAATTGATGGTACGAAGAGTCTTGAGCGCAGCCATTGCAGCTGCGTTGGTCATGATGCTGGTCATATTTAAATGCCCCCTATAATTGCCCAGGGACATACCGGCCACAAACCCGGTTACGATGATGTTGCGTCATGCCACCGGGTTGGTTTTGCCCTAAACACCGGCTCATCGTTGGTTACTAAGGTCTAAACGTTTATGGTTAACGAGGAGTTAATTCAACCCCTAAATCTAGTAATACATCTGCGGCCAACGCAAAGTGCATCTCTTTTCAGCTGAACGGTAATCTTTCGCATTCAGCGTGTTACCGCAGCGCACACTCGAAATGAACGATTGTTCAAGCGGACAGGGTCGGCAAACGAAAAAAGGCCGCATCGACTTCGATGCGGCCTTTCGGTTGTTGCTTGCGAAAACCGCTTAAGGCGGCTGCCGTTCTGCGCTCTCTTAACGGAAGAGCTGCAGGATGTTTTCCGAGTTGGAGTTGGCAATCGACAGCGACTGGATGCCGAGCTGCTGCTGGGTCTGCAAGGCCTTCAACCTGGTCGATTCCTCGTTCATGTCGGCATCCACCAGACGGCCGATACCGGAATCGATGGAGTCCATCAGGTTGGCAACGAAGTCTTCCTGCATGGACACGCGGCTGTTGACGGCACCGAGGTTGGAGGCTGCGTCCGTCATCTGCGTCAGCATCGAGTCAACAGCGCTGATCATGTCGTCAACTTGCGCATCGGTGGTCGCGGTGGTCAGTTCAATGAGTGTACCTGTCGCTGACGTAGTCGCCCCGGCGCCCGTGTCGATCAGGCGGTAGAGCGCCGCCGTACCGGTGGTGGTGGATCTCAGCAGGTCGGCATCGATATCCTTGGTCAGAATGCCGAGGCCTTCGTTGTCTGTGCCGATCAGCGTGGTCGAGGAGGTGTTGACCGCCAGTGTGGTGATGGAGACCAGGCCGGCAGAGTCACGATTGAAGCCGCCGACGATTTCCTTGTTGCCGGATGCCGTGGCAGTGGTGTTCTTGAGCCAGTTCTCGCCGGAGAACGACGCCGAGTCGGAGATCGAGACCAGCTGGTTCTTCAGCTCGGTCAGTTCCTTGTCGATCTTGGTCTTGTCAACGCCCGGTTCGCGGGCTGCAACCAGCTTTGCCTTGATTTCGGAGACCACGTCGATGGCGGCTTCCATACCGGTATAGGCAACGTCAACCTTGGCAGCGCCGAGGCCGAGAGCGTCCTGAACCGTCGAAAGCGCCTTGTTGTCGGACCGCATGGTGGTTGCGATCGACCAGTAAGCGGCGTTGTCCGCAGCTGTTTCGACACGATAACCCGAGGAAACGCGGTTCTGTGTCGTTTCCATGTCGGAGTTGATGGAGCGGAGCGTGGCGAGAGCAGACATTGCTGCGGAGTTCGTCATGATGCTTGTCATGGAGTTGTCCCTTTTGACAAATTACGCGGGACATACCGGACTTA
>CAXBIE010000159.1:0-6992 GCA_963975635.1 uncultured Hoeflea sp.
CATACTCCACCGAGCGCAAGATCTCATTTTTCGGCAACTTCCCCGGAGAAGACTCAACAGAGGAGCGGAAATGCGGCGGGATCGAATGGCCTGAATTGTTGAGGAGTCTGGGATTGGAGAGGCAAGGCTGAGCAAATCCCTTGCCGCTGGCGGTCTCAATCATGCATCAATAGGGGGTATTCGATGGCTCGAAAATCCACAGCGCATACCACTATAGACTTAGAAAAATCCGGACGGATTCACGACCTTGCCCATCGATGGCGCGCGCCGGAGCTATTGCGCTACGCAATCGACGGCATGGTCTACGGCCTGCGCCAACCCGGACGCGTCGTTACCGGGAATTGCTGCGCGGTTCTGGCGGATTCTATATGGACGGCCTGCAATTTGAATTTGCGGCTCTGCTGCCGGCATCATTGTGGAAACGTTCTGGAAAATGGAGCGGGCGAGGCGATTCGAACGCCCGACCCCAACCTTGGCAAGGTTGTGCTCTACCCCTGAGCTACGCCCGCTCATGACCAGATCCGTGGGGAACTCGGACCGGCTGCCCTGGCTGTTCGGCCCGGACCGGCGCTATATGGCGCAACCTGCTTTCAAATGCAACAGGGAATTTTCAGTCAAATGCACTATATCGCAAACCGGTCCGGTCTGCAGGGTCTGTGCAGCGGGTTTGCGCGGCCGGCTTGTGTGGTTCCGCTTTGAAAATGGCAACCATTGCGCTGATCTGCCGGGTTGCCTATCAAGAGCACAAATCAGGCGGATGACATCAGACCGGATGAGGTCTTTCGTCAGCCATAACCGAATTGACCGTTCAATCCAGCAAGAGTGGATCCCATGCCGAAGACCCGCCAAGACCTTTTTGATTGCCTTGATGCGCTGGGCATAGCGCACCCGACCGTTGATCATGACCCGGTGTTCACCGTTGCCGAATCTCAGGTCCTGTGTGACCAGATACCCGGCGGGCATACGAAGAACCTGTTCCTGAAGGACAAGAAGGGCGCTTATTTTCTGGTCACGCTGGAAGAAAACGCTGAAGTGAACCTCAAGACTATCCACTCCCTGATCGGAGCAAGCGGCCGGGTTTCCTTCGGAAAACCGGAAGCACTGATGGAAAAGCTCGGTGTGACGCCGGGCTCGGTTACAATCTTCTGCGCGATCAATGATCCGCAGCACGATGTGACCATTGTCATTGACGCGCCGTTGCTGGACCATGACATTATCAATGCGCACCCTTTGAGCAACGATGCGACGACATCGATTGGACGTGACGACCTCAAGCGCTTTCTCGCTCACACCGGCCATGAGCCGTTGGTCTTGAAAGTTTCGGAATAAAACACGACCTTGAGTTCATATAATTATCAGCAGGCACGGAATCAGACCCATGAGTGACTTTGACAATCCCTATGCACCGGCATCCGGTGGTCAGATGAGTGGCACGGTAACCTTTGGCAACCAGGCGAAACCTGCTCAGGCAGCGGCACCGTCACCGCAACTGGGTGCCGGCGGAGTTTCCGCAGAGCTGATCTCTGACACCACGACCGCAGAGTTTACAGCCGACGTGATCCAGGCTTCTCAGGGTGTCACGGTCCTTGTCGATTTCTGGGCGCCATGGTGCGAGCCGTGCAAACAGCTGACGCCCGTCATCGAAAAAGTGGTCCGCGAATCAAATGGCCGGGTGAAGCTGGTCAAACTCAACATTGATGATCATCCGGCAATTCCAGGCCAGATGGGAATCCAGTCGATCCCTGCCGTTGTGGCCTTTGCCGGCGGCAAGCCGGTTGACGGGTTCATGGGTGCGCTTCCGGAAAGCCAGATTCGTGAGTTTATCGAGAAGGTGGCTGGTCCGGCGCCGACATCATCGGCCGACGAGCAGATTGCAGAGATTGTAACGCAATCGCGGGAAGCGCTTGCCGCCGGGGATGTCGAAACTGCGGCACGTGGATTTGGCGCGGTCCTGCAGATGGACCAGGAGCATGTCGGGGCGATTGCGGGGATGGCCGCGTGCATGCTGGAAGCTGGCGAACTCGAGCGCGCGGAAAAGCTGATCAACGCTGTTCCGATGGAAGAACGCAAGGATCCGGAGGTCGCGTCCGTGTTCAAGCGGCTGGAGATGGCAAAGGAGGTTGCCGAGCTGGGCGATCCGATCGAGCTTGAAGCGCGTCTGGCGTCCAATCCGGCGGATCACGAGGCGCGGATAAAGTTTGCCAAGATCCTCAATGCAAAAGGCCACCGGGAAGCGGCGGCTGACGAGTTGTTCACGATCATGCGCACCGACGCGAAATGGGAAGACGAGGCAGCGCGCAAGATGCTGCTTGAGTTTTTCGAAGCCTGGGGGCCGATGGATGCGGCGACCCTGTCGGCGCGGCGCAAACTCTCATCGCTGCTGTTTTCCTGAAGCCTGAATTGCCGTCCGGGACTTGAGTTTTCTGCGCCTTGCACCACATTTCGGGGTATAGCGAACATTGGGGCTTTGAGGCATGCAAGTCGGTAACAAATCCTATCGGGTCGAAACGGATATTCCGGAACAGGTTCCGGTGTTTCCGCTGTCGGGCGCTTTGCTGCTGCCGGGCGCGCAATTGCCGCTCAATATTTTCGAGCCGCGTTATCTCGCCATGTTTGACGACGCCATGAGTTCCAACCGGATGATCGGTGTCATCCAGCCGGCACTGACGGATTCGAAAGCCGGCAAGGGGCCGGTCGAAGACCTCTGCCAGGTCGGCTGCCTGGGCCGCATTACCTCGTTTGCGGAAACCGGAGACGGCCGCTACGTCATCACCCTGGGTGGCGTGTGCAGGTTCCGCATCGGCGCGGAGCTTGAGCAGGCGGGCAAGCCGTACCGGATATGCCGGATTTCGGCTTTTCTTGGTGACCTGGAAGCTGGCGACCGGGGTGCTGACGTCGACAGGAAGGCCCTGCTCGACAGCTTCAAGGCCTATCTGGAAGCCAATGACCTGGAAGCCGACTGGAGCTCAGTCGAGCGGGCGAGCACCGAGTCGCTGGTCAATTCGCTGTCGATGATGTCGCCCTATGGCCCTGCCGAAAAGCAGGCGCTTCTGGAAGCCGACAATCTCAAGGTGCGGGCGGAAACGCTGATTGCGATTACCGAGATTGCACTGGCGCGCGATTCGGACGACCATGGCCCCGTTCTGCAATAGGCGGGTTCGACAGCCATGACACAAGACATTCAGCCGCCCAAAGCCACCCGGTCCAGAGGCGCCATGGACACCAAGATGCTGGAGCTTCTGGTGTGCCCGCTGACTTATGGGCCGCTCAAATTCGATCCGGCCAAGGAGGAGCTGATCTCGGAACGTGCCAATCTGGCCTACCCGGTCCGCGACGGTATTCCGATCATGCTTGTCTCCGAAGCGCGCCAGCTCCCCGAGGAAGACTGAATCCCGATCGGGTTTTGCCGATGGGCGGATGCTTGACTGACACCGGTTCTGGCTCAATTATAAGTCAGATACCCAAATCAGAAAGGCCTGATTCATGTCCAGAAAGGGCGATCAAAGGCGTGAAGCGATCGTAGCCGCCGCCGCCCGGCTGTTCTGGATGAACGGTTTTTCCGCAACCAGCATTGCCGATATTGCGCGTGATGCCGGGGTGCCGCAGGGCAACATGTTCTACTATTTCCGCACCAAGGCCGAGCTCGCTTTGGCGGTGTCGATCGTGTTTGTCGATGAAACCCAGTCGCTGATCATCGAGGCGGAGGCGGCGTCGCCGGATCCGCGGGAGCGCATTAGGTTTCTGCTGCAGCGATTGAGCCAATCCAATCGCAGCAGGGTCGATAATGGCTGCCCGATCAGCGCCGCAGTCAGGGATTTTCGCCGTGCGGCGCCCGAAGCATCAGCGCGGGCCGGCCAGAGCTTCGAATTGCTTGTCAGTTTCATCGCGCGGGAACTGCAGAAAACCGGTCCCCGACCATCCATCGCAATGGCGCGGGCGCGTGCCGTGGTGATTGAATGGCAAGGTGGGATTGCCCTGGCGCACGCGTTCAACGACATGACCGTGCTGACGGAAAGCCTGCGCCGCGCCGAACACAGTCTGCAAATTGCACCACAATCCGGGCAATGACTGTAACTTCCTGATGCACTCAGATTGTTTCGCCGCGCAACAGCCGTGGGCCTGATGTGTCAGGAATGCCGGCTGCCTGGTTGATGAAATAGCGTTTCATGGCCGGCATCCGGTCGACCAGGCCGAGGCCGAAATCCCGAATCAGCCGCAACGGGGTGATGTCGTTGGAAAACATCCGGGTCAGGATGTCGCTGGTGACGCCCATCCGCACGGTGTCGAAGCGCCGCCAGGTCTGGTAGCGTTCGAGAACCGTCAGGGAGCCGATATCGAGCCCCAGCCGGTTGGCCTCGACAACGGTTTCGGCCAATGCGGCGACGTCGCGGAAGCCAAGATTGAGGCCCTGGCCTGCCACCGGATGGATTCCGTGGGCGGCATCGCCGGCCAGCGCCAGACGGGGCCGGACGAATTCGCGCGCCAATGTCAGCCCGAGCGGGAAGGCGCGGCGCCCGCCTTCAACGCTCAATGCGCCGAGATGGTGCCCGAAACGGCGTTCAAGCTCGGCCTCGAAGACGAAATCATCCTCGGCAACAAGCCGGTTGGCGGCCTCTGTGCGTTCGGTCCAGACCAGCGAGGAACGGTTTCCGGTGAGCGGCAGAATGGCAAATGGGCCCGATGGCAGGAAATGTTCTTCGGCGCGGCCATTATGCGGCCGCTCATGGGCGACGGTGGTGACAATTCCCGACTGCCCGTAATCCCAGTGCTGGGTCTTGATTCCGGCCATCTCGCGCAGGGTGGATCTGACGCCATCGGCGGCGACCACAAGCTTGGCGGCAAATACACGGCCATCAGCCGTCTCAACGCGGGCATCGCGGTCGGTGATATCAAGCGCGGTTGCAGCGGCAGACTGGTGGATCTGGACGCCGATTTCGGCGGCCTTGTCGCGCAGGGCGGCAACCATGGCGACATTCGGCGCCATGTGGGCGAAGGGTTCGCCGTCCTCGATCTTGCCATCAAATGTCAGGAACACCGGGCGCACCGGATCAGAGGTGCGCGAATCGGTAATGACCATGTCGTTGATGGGCTGGGTCTCGGGTTCAATCGCCGCCCATACTCCCAGCGTGGCGAGCAGGTTCTTGGCGCCCGCGGCGATCGCCGAGGCGCGCTGGTCCTTGCGCCAGACTTCGGGCGGGGCAGCGTCGATCACCGCGACCTCGAGCGAGGGACTTGCGAGCTTGAGAGCGACAGCGGTCGACAGGCCGACATATCCGCCACCGCACACCAGAATATCCAGACTCTCGGTCGTCATCGCATCTTCCTTCCCCAGGATCAGGCTCACGGCCCTCGGTGACCCCGGCAATCCGGGGCTCTGTGCTGCCAAAGGCGGCTCCGGCCTTTGCAGCTGCGTCGTGACACCGTATACCGCATTGTCATCGTCCAGCCCACCTCTGCGAGAGAACCAAAATGTCGCGCACCGCTCCCACCGCCATGGAACAACTCGTCTCCAGCCTCGATATTGAACGGCTCGAGCAGGACCTGTTTCGCGGGACCAGCCCGCAGGTCGGCTGGCAACGTGTGTTCGGCGGCCAGGTGATCGGTCAGGCGCTGGTCGCGGCGCAGCGGACGATCGCGGCAGACCGGCCGGTGCATTCGCTGCATGCCTATTTCATGCGGCCGGGCGATCCCGAGGCGCCGATCATCTACGAGGTCGACCGGATCCGAGACGGATTGAGCTTCGCCACCCGCTCGGTGGTGGCGATCCAGCATGGCAAGGCCATCTTCTCGCTGTCCGCCTCGTTTCAGAAAGAGGAAGCGGGGATGGAGTATCAGGATCCGATTCCCGACGTCGCGCAGCCGCAGGACCTGCCGGGCAAGGAGGAGATGCGCGAGGCATTCCTGACCGGTGCGCCCGATCACATCCGCAGCTATTGGGAGCGTGAGCGGCCGATCGAGGTCCGGCCCTTGTCGCTGGAGCACTATGTGTCGGACCGCAAGCTCGATGCCCAGCAGAAGGTCTGGGTGCGGACCACGGGTCCGGTGCCCGATGACCACATCATTCAGGCCGCCATTCTGGCCTATCTGTCCGACATGACGCTTCTTGATACGGCTCTGTTTGCGCATGGGCGTTCGGTGTTCGACCGGGATCTGCAGGTTGCGAGCCTCGACCATGCGATGTGGTTTCACCGCCCTAGCAAGCTGGATGACTGGCTGCTCTACAGCATGGATTCTCCCAATACCAATGGAGGCCGCGGCTTCACGCGAGGCAGCCTTTATCAGCGCGACGGAAAGCTGATTGCCTCCGTTGCGCAAGAGGGATTGATTCGAGATCGGGCAAAAGCCTAAAAAATGGGCAAATGTTAATGTTTGCCTAATATTTGGACTTCGACCCTGCCGCATCTCGTGCGGCCGAATCTCTGAAATTAAAATACTTTAATATATTCAGATATTTATGTCTGTTATTCCAAACTGGCACGGCATTTGATTGCTGTCTGTTCAGGCGGGTGATCCAGCGCGTGTTGGGTCCATGTCAAGACAGGCGGCAGTGCCGCGGACAAAAAAGGATGGGAAACCAGATGAAAATTGTGATGGCCATCATCAAGCCGTTCAAGCTGGACGAGGTGCGCGAAGCCCTCACCGGCATCGGTATTCAGGGCCTGACCGTCAGCGAAGTCAAAGGCTACGGCAGGCAAAAGGGGCATACGGAAATCTATCGCGGGACTGAATACGCGGTGAGCTTTCTGCCGAAATTGAAAATCGAGATCGCGGTCGCATCAGATGCGGTGGACAAGGCGGTCGAGGCTATCGCGACGTCGGCCAAGACCGGCCAGATCGGCGACGGCAAGATCTTCGTCTATTCGATTGACCAGGCCATGCGCATTCGCACCGGCGAAACCGACGCCGACGCGTTGTAAGGCAACAGGAGACACACCCATGACACTTCAGATGTCACACAAATCGCCGCTTCGGCTCGGGCTGATGGCAGCAGG
>CAXBIE010000160.1:0-6840 GCA_963975635.1 uncultured Hoeflea sp.
ACCAGCTCATCGAGACCATCAAATTTTTCCTCACCGCGAAGCCTCGACACGAACGAGACAGTGCAGTCTTGGCCATAGAGATCGCCGGAGAAATCGAACAGGTAAGTCTCAAGCAGCAAGGCAGCGCCGTCCTCGGCGACCGTTGGCCGCCGGCCAAAACTCGCCACTCCATCATGAACAGTTCCGTCGGCGCAGCGGAAGCGGACTGCATATATACCCGGCATCAAACCGGTTTCAGGCGGCAGCGCCATATTTGCTGTCGGGTAGCCCAGAGTGCGTCCCAGTTTCTTGCCATGAAGCACCTCGCTCGAAACCGCATAGCGATAGCCGAGCAGGGCGTTTGCCTCCACCACATCGCCGCCCGCCAAAGCATCCCGGATCCGGCTGGACGACACAACCTCGGCATTTTCATTCTGAAACTGCTCGACCAGCGTCACGCCGAAGCCGTGTCTGACACCAGCCCTCATCAGGTATTCGGGATTGCCTTCCCGTCCCTTGCCAAAATGGAAATCGTAGCCCGTCACCACATGGTGAACCCCAAGCCGTCCGCACAGGATGCCGGTGACGAATTCTTCCGCGCTTTGGGATGAGAATGCCTTGTCAAAGGTCTGCTCGACGATCGCATCAAAGCCAAGCTGCCCTAAAATCATGGCCTTCATCGGCGCCGGTGTCAGCCGGAAAACCGGCTGGTCGGGGCGAAACACGGTTCGCGGATGCGGCTCAAAGCTCAACACAACGGAGGATACGCCGGCAGACTGGGATATTTCCGTGGCACGGGCCAGAACAGACTGATGGCCACGATGGACGCCATCAAAATTACCGATCGCCACAACGCCGCCCTTCAATTGGCTCGCGAATGATTCGGCATCGTCAAACCGCTGCGCCATGTCTTTCGTTCTTTCGCTGGTCTCAGGCAAGCCATTCCATCCAGTAAGCTGGGGCCACGCCTTCTGCGTCCAGGAAAGCCTGCAGCCGGGCTTCATTGGTCACCCGACCGTCGAGATACTGGTTGGCATGAATTCCGCGTGCGATGAATACCGCATCTATCCCATTGTCCAAAGCGCCCCGAATGTCGGTTTGCACACCGTCCCCTATGGCCAGTGCGCGCGCCTTGTCCGCATCTCCGCGGATGGCCCCGGCCCGGGCCATCGCCTCGCGGTAGATCGGCGCATGAGGCTTGCCCGCAATCCGGGTTTCTCCGCCGAGCTGCACATAAAGATCCGCCAACGCGCCTGCACAAGGCACAAGACGATCTCCGCGTTCAACAAGGCGGTCAGGGTTCGCGCAGATGAGAGGAAGACCGCGCGCGCTCAATCCGGTGAGCAGGCTGCGGTAGTCTTCAGCGGTCTCGATTTCATCATCGAAAAGCCCGGTACACAGCACCGCTGCAGCTGAATCCGGCTCAACCAGCTCCACATCAAGCCCTTCGACCAGCGCCAGATCACGTTCCGGTCCGAGAAAATACAAAGATCTAGGTGCATCTTTGACCAGTTGCCGCGTCACATCTCCCGATGTCACGATGTCGTCCCAGCAGTCGGGATCGACACCGATTACATCGAACTGGCGGATCACGCCATCAGCCGGGCGTGGTGAATTGGTGATGAGGATGACAGTCTGTCCGCGCTGCCGAGCCGCTTTCAACGCTTCAACAGAAAGCGGAAAGGGGTTGACGCCGTTGTGGATGACGCCCCATACGTCGCACAACAAGATGTCGGCGCTGCCGGTCAACTGATCGAGATCGGTAATCTTGCGTGCCATGAGCGAATGGTTCCTTTCGGCCCAACGATGTCGCCCAGCTGGCCCTTGATTACAAGACCCCGCTGTAAAAATGGCGGTGAGGCGCAAAAACATCCGATTGGAATGTTCCCCAATATCTTGACTCTTGGTCTCGGCACCCCTATCTCGGCGCTGTTAGCACTCTGCAGAGGTGAGTGCTAACGACATCTTCATGGGGCCCATTCGGGGTTCTCAGCCGCTTCTGTCATTCGATCAAGGACTATAGACAATGGCAAAAACCAAGTTCCGTCCGCTCCACGACCGCGTTGTCGTTCGTCGTGTTGAGTCCGAAGAAAAAACAAAAGGCGGGATCATCATTCCGGATACCGCCAAGGAAAAGCCGCAGGAAGGCGAAATCATCGCTGTCGGCTCCGGCAACCGCGACGAAGCCGGCAAGCTTGTGGCGCTCGACGTCAAGGCTGGCGACCGTGTGCTGTTCGGCAAATGGTCCGGCACTGAAATCAAGCTTGATGGCGAAGACCTTCTGATCATGAAGGAAAGCGACATCATGGGCGTTCTCGGCTAAGCCGAGATTTTCGTTCAGTAAAAAATCCAATCCGCCTCAACACGATGGGCCTCAGGCCCGGGAGTTAAGTTAAATGGCTGCTAAAGAAGTAAAATTCGGTCGTAACGCCCGCGAGAAAATGCTCCGCGGCGTCGACATTCTGGCTGATGCCGTCAAGGTAACGCTGGGCCCCAAGGGCCGCAACGTCATCATCGACAAGTCGTTCGGCGCACCGCGCATCACCAAGGACGGCGTCACCGTCGCCAAGGAAATCGAACTCGAAGACAAGTTCGAAAACATGGGCGCACAGATGGTGCGTGAAGTTGCGTCGAAGACCAACGACATTGCCGGCGACGGCACCACCACTGCAACCGTTCTGGCCCAGGCAATCGTCCGCGAAGGCGGCAAGGCTGTTGCTGCCGGCATGAACCCGATGGACCTCAAGCGCGGCATCGACATGGCCGTGACTGAAGTCATCGCTGACCTTCAGAAGAAGGCCAAGAAGATCAAGACCTCGGCTGAAGTCGAACAGGTCGGCACGATCTCGGCCAACGGCGAAGCACAGATCGGCAAGGACATTGCCGAAGCCATGCAGAAGGTCGGCAACGAAGGTGTTATCACCGTCGAAGAAGCCAAGACCGCTGAAAGCGAACTCGAAGTCGTTGAAGGCATGCAGTTCGACCGCGGCTATCTGTCGCCTTACTTCGTGACCAACCCCGACAAGATGGTTGCCGATCTCGAAGACGTCTACATCCTTCTTCACGAAAAGAAGCTCTCGAACCTGCAGGCCATGCTGCCTGTGCTCGAAGCTGTTGTGCAGACTTCCAAGCCGCTGCTCATCATCTCGGAAGATGTTGAAGGCGAAGCTCTTGCTACGCTCGTGGTCAACAAGCTGCGTGGCGGCCTGAAGATTGCAGCCGTCAAGGCTCCTGGCTTCGGCGATCGCCGCAAGGCAATGCTCGAAGACATCGCAATCCTGACCGGCGGTCAGGTGATTTCCGAAGACATCGGCATCAAGCTCGAAAACGTGACCCTGGAAATGCTGGGCCGCGCCAAGAAGGTATCGATCACCAAGGAAACCACCACCATCGTTGATGGCGCTGGCAAGAAGAAGGAAATCGAAGGCCGGATCACACAGATCAAGGCTCAGATCGAAGAAACTTCTTCCGATTACGATCGTGAAAAGCTGCAGGAACGTCTGGCCAAGCTGGCTGGTGGCGTTGCCATCATCCGCGTCGGCGGTGCAACTGAAACAGAAGTCAAGGAACGCAAGGACCGCGTCGACGACGCGCTCAACGCGACCCGCGCTGCTGTTCAGGAAGGCATCGTTGCAGGCGGCGGCACTGCGCTGCTTCGCTCTTCCGTGAAGATCACCTCCAAGGGTGCAAATCAGGATCAGGAAGCCGGCATCAACATCGTTCGCCGTGCGCTGCAGGCTCTGGTTCGCCAGATTGCTGAAAACGCAGGCGACGAAGCTTCCATCGTTGTTGGCAAGATCCTCGAAAAGAACCAGGAAAACTGGGGTTACAATGCCCAGACTTCCGAATATGGCGACATGATTGCCATGGGCATTGTCGATCCGGTCAAGGTTGTTCGTACTGCTCTGCAGAATGCAGCTTCGGTTGCTTCACTGCTGATCACCACCGAAGCCATGATTGCGGAACTTCCGAAGAAGGAAGGCGCCGGCGGCGCTGGCGGCGGCATGCCTGACATGGGCGGCATGGGCGGCATGGGCGGCATGATGTAATCAGGCATCAGCCTGTTACGATTGACGCCTCACGCACCCTGCGTGACGTTACAGAGGGCGGCCTACGGGTCGCCCTTTTTGTTGTTTTGAAAGATACAAATTGCGTGCCGCAGTTTTGCTGGTTGCGCGTGTTGCAAAATGTACCGTTCGTGGCCTAGTATCGCGCAGCAAGCGAACCAACCGGAAACGGTTGTTTCGCCAAAAGGGGTGTGGTGTTTCAAAGAGGGAATGCTTTGCCCTCTATTTTCATTATCCTGTGCCGGTGACAAAGACTGATCAGTGGAAATTTCCGGGCCTGACCAATGGTCTGGTTGAAAGATCTTGTCGCACCACCTCCATGGGACCGTGCATGGCGTGCAACCCGACCCAAGGGTCGAGCCACATGCTGGACTTCATTGGGCACTGCCGAGGTGTAAATTGTTCAAGATAGCTAGGGCGGACAACATTTCAGGGATTGGCGCGCAGCCGCATGGCTTTGAAGTGCCTGATCTCGACGTTATCTCGCATTACTGCCGTATCGAAGCCTTTGAAGCCAATCTTGCGACAGGCGCATTCCAGCTCGGACCGGCGGCCCGGCACCATCATCAACTTCCCGAGCAAGGCGAATTCGGGCTGTATAACCTGATCAAATGTTATGACAACGAATACCGCAACCATGTCCTCGAACTTTATGAACTTGCGGCGATGAGACCGTCCTCGTTTTGCTTCTCCACAACGATCGTTCAATCGGATGGCAGTCAGGTGCCGGTGATGTGCATCGGAGAATCATCGAATTTTACCGATGACGGAAATGGCGCGATCAACGGTGTCTTCGTTTTTCCCAAATTCAAGTTGCTCAACAAGGCGCCAACGAACACCCAATAACGGGCTGATGAGCGCAATCCACAGCTCGAAACAGTGAACAATATGTTCAATATCGTTCAGCTTTGCGAAACGCCCTTTGACGTGTAGAGGTCTCTCCACATTACGAACAGGAGAAACCCATGTCGACAAACCTTCAGCTTCTCATCGGCCGCGTGCTGTTGAGCATCATCTTCATCATGTCCGGCTTCAGCAAATTGGGCGCCGTTGCGGGAACTGCGGGCTATATGGCCAGCATGGGCATTCCGCTGCCCAACATCACCGTTTGGCTGGTGATCGCGCTCGAGATTTTCGGCGGCGTTGCCATTCTGCTCGGTTTCTTCACCCGCTATGCCGCCTGGGCACTGGCAGCCTTCTGCGTGGCTTCGGGCTATCTTGGCCACTTCCAGCCTGAAGACCAGATGCAGATGATCAATTTCATGAAGAACCTCGCCATGGCGGGTGGATATTTGGTGCTGGCAGCAAACGGCGCAGGCAGTTTTTCGATCGACGCACGCCGCAGGTAGTTCCGGCCCACCTCGAAATTACTGATCACCGATGAACCCGGGGCATTATGCGCCGGGTTTTTCTATGCCCAATACGAGCCAGCAGATCACAGCTCAGGCTGACAGTCCTCGCGGAGCGCAGCCAACAAATTTTGCGATGATCCAGATTGATGCCACGGCAAAGGCAACGATAACCGCGAATTCTATGGAGCGCGAAGGAAAGTAGCCTTCCCCGCCAAGCGCCATCATCAAGGGTCCAACGGTGAGGCCGGTTGAAATGAGAACGGCCAGCATGGCAGGCATGACGTCGCCGCGCAAAATGGCAGTGTCCTCATGTGCGGACGAAAAACGGCTCAGCACCGCCAGCAGAAGCATTGATGACAGGAACACAATCGATCCGATGATCAATTCCATGATAAACCCCACAATCCAAAATCATCCCGGTGCCTGGGACGAGGCTGAACCGGTGGAGAAGCGGCTTTGTGGTTGGCGGAGCCATTCTGCGCCGTGGCCTGGCGAACCAGAAGCAGGGAGGCGCAAAGGACGCGTGCAGGCCGGGTCTTTCCCGGATCACGCAGCTTTGGCTCAGTTCAGGAAAAACGCAAGTGGGGGGATTGGCCTCACTGCAAAAATAGTCTGGTCTTGGAATGTTCGAGACGCCGGTGATCCAGGCTGGACAGGCGAGCGTAAAGATTTTCAGGCCGCAGGGACGTCGCCCCAATCAGACATTCCCGCGGTTCACTAGGCCAGTGAGGTTCCCGATCCCTCATTGTCCTGGCCGCCTCCTTGTGAGGCGGCCTTTCTTTTTCGGTTTCCGGATATGCCGGCCAGTTGAATCAGCTTGCCGACCTTACCGCATTGACCAACCTCGCGACACGCGGGTCACGGTCATGTACAGCCTTGCGTGCTCGAACAAGACAGGCCTCGGACCTCAGGATGACACCGTCCGAGAGTATGCGCAGATGATTGGCTTTGAGGGTTGAGCCGGTGGTGGTGATATCCACGATGATATCGGCCGCTCCGGATGCCGGCGCGCCTTCGGTGGCGCCGAGGCTCTCGACGATACGGTAGAGCTGGATGCCGTGGCGGTTGGAAAAGAAACTCTGGGTCAAGCGCCAGTACTTGGTGGCGATGGTCAGACGGCGACCGTGACGTGTGCGGAACTCGGCGGCCACGTCGCCAAGGTCGGCCATGCTGTCGACATCCTTCCAGATGTCGGGCACGGCGACCACCACATCGGCATTGCCGAAACCAAGGCGGGCGGTGATTTCCACCTGCTCGTCGGCACGCGCCAGGCTTTCGCGCACCAGATCCTCGCCGGTCACACCGAAATCCACCGCTCCGGCGCCAAGCTCCCGGGCGATCTCCGAAGCTGACAGGAACGCCACTTCAACGTCCTCGATACCTTCAATCCGGCCACGATAGCTGCGATCGTTGCCAATGGCCGAAACGGTCAGACCGGCCCG
>CAXBIE010000161.1:0-5837 GCA_963975635.1 uncultured Hoeflea sp.
GGCTCACCGACTTGCCGTTGGATTCCATGTCGAGCTGCTGCAGATAGGCCGGGAATCGCGACAGTCGCTGGTCATAGGGAATGATCGCGCGGCTGGGATAGCCGCAGACCAGCCGGTGCCAGATGCCGATGAGGCCCAACAGCATCGGCAGGTTCTCAGTCACAGGGGCTTGCCTGAAATGCGTGTCCATGGCGCGGGCGCCGGACAGAAAATCGGCAAAATTCTGCCGCCCGATGGCGATCATCAGCGGCAGGCCGATCGCCGACCACAGTGAATAGCGGCCGCCGACCCAGTCCCAGAAACCGAACACGCGGTCCTCATCAAGGCCGAATGCCGCTACCTTGTCGAGTGCTGTCGAAAGCGCTGCGAAATGCTGTGCCACTGCGGCTTCGCCCAGCTTCGAGACGATGAAATCCCGCGCCGTTGCAGCATTGGTCATGGTCTCGATGGTGGTGAATGTCTTGGAGGCGACGATGATCAGCGTTGTTTCGGGATCAAGCCCCTTGAGCGTGTCGGCAATGTGAGCGCCATCGACATTGGAGACGAAATGCAGCCGCGGACCGTCATGGTAAGGCGCCAGCGCCAGGGTTGCCATTACCGGGCCCAGATCCGATCCACCAATGCCGATATTGACCACATCGGTAAAGGCTTTGCCGGTCGCGCCGCGAATCGTGCCGTCGCGCAGGCCGTCCGAAAACCTGCCCATGGCCTCAAGCACCGCGTGCACCTGAGGCACCACATTTTCTCCGTCGACACGAATGTCGGCGTCCGGTGCAGCGCGCAGCGCCGTATGCAACACCGCCCGGCCTTCCGTGGTGTTGATGGCTTCTCCTGCAAACATCCGGTCGCGTTGCGCCTCAACCTTTGCAGCACTGGCCAGTTCGCAGAGCAGACCCAAGGTCTCCTCATTGACCGCGCACTTGGAAAAATCCATGCGCAAATCGTCCGCACCGACGGTGAAGCGCCCGGCGCGGTCGGGGTCGGCGGCAAAGGCGGCCCGCAGCTCGCCGACAGCACCGCTGTCCCGGTGGGATTTGAGATCTGACAAAGCCTGAGGGGTGGTCTTCGACAAAGCATGGGCCTCCGTGTTGAGATACCCACCTATGCAGAGAGGCCCGCGGGAAATCAAGTTTTCCGCGGGCCTGAGATTCAATCCGGTCAAATTGTGGCTAGTCGCGAAGCTCGCGGCGCAGGATCTTGCCGACATTCGTTTTCGGCAATTCATCCTTGAAGACAATGAGCTTGGGCCGCTTGTAGTTGGTCAGTCCCGTGGCGCAATGCGCCTTGACGTCGGCCTCGGTGAGGGTCGGGTCCTTGCGCACGATGAACAGTTTGACGGCTTCACCGGAATGCTCATCGGGAACCGCAACCGCTGCCGCCTCCAGAATACCGGGATGCGAGACCGCAAATTCCTCGACTTCGTTTGGATAGACATTGAAGCCCGAGACCAGGATCATGTCCTTCTTGCGGTCAACGATCTTTGTGTAGCCCGTCTGGTCCATGATGCCCATGTCGCCCGAGCGGAAATAGCCGTCCTCGGTCATCACCTTCGCGGTTTCGTCAGGCCGGTTCCAGTAACCCGCCATCACCTGCGGGCCCTTGATGCAGATCTCGCCAACATCGCCAATCGGCATCGACTTGCCGTCCTCGTCACGGATGTCGATGAAGGTCGAGGGCAATGGCAGGCCGATGGTTCCGGAAAACTCGTCGGCATCAAACCGGTTGGCGGTTGCCACCGGTGATGTCTCGGACAGGCCGTAGCCTTCTGAAATCACGCAGCCGGTCAGCTGCTTCCAGCGTTCGGCCACAGGGCGTTGCACCGCCATGCCGCCGCCAAGTGACAGCAGCAGCGGCTTGAAGTTCAGCTTCTGAAAATCATCATTGTTCAGCAGCGCATTGAACAGCGTGTTGAGACCCGGAAACACATGGAACTCATACTTGCCCAGCTCCTTGACGAAGCCTGGAATGTCACGCGGATTGGGGATCAGCAGGTTGTGCGCGCCCTGCGACATTCCCATCAGCGCATTCACCGTCAGCGCGAAGATATGATAGAGCGGCAGCGCACATACATAAACCAGGACTTCGGGCTTCTGCTTCTTGAGGAAGGCGGCGGGAAGCCACTGGTCGTTCTGCGCCACGTTCGACAACACGTTGGAATTTGTCAGTGTCGCGCCTTTCGAAATGCCCGTCGTGCCGCCGGTATACTGCAGGAAGGCCACGTCATCGGGCATCGTTTCCACCGGCTTCAGCGTTTTCGACTGTCCGGCAGACAATGCATCCTTGAAGCTGACATGGCCGGGAAGGGACCAGGCCGGAACCAGCTTCTTGACCTTGCGGACAACGAAATTGACCAGATGGCCTTTCAGCCCCATCAGATCGCCCATAGATGCGACGCAGACATGCTTGACGTCGGTTCTGGCGATCACCTGCTGCAGGGTAATGGCGAAGTTCTCGAGAATGATGATCGCCTTTGCGCCTGAATCCTTGAGTTGATGTTCGAGTTCACGCGGCGTGTAGAGCGGATTGACATTGACCACGGTATAACCGGCGCGCAGCACGGCGGCCATTGTTACCGGCATCTGCAAAATGTTCGGCATCATCACGGCGACACGGTCGCCCTTCTGAAGCCCGAGCGACTGCAGCCAGGCGCCGACTGCCGAGGACAGCTGCTCCATCTCGGAATAGGTGATGGTCTTACCCATGCAGGTATAGGCCGGACGGTTGGCGAAGCGCTTGAACGAGTCATTGATCAGCGCCGCTACGGACGGATGTTCCAATGGCCCGATATCTGCGGCGGTATTCGGCGGATAGGATTCCAGCCAGATACGGTCCGTGGCAGCAGTGGTGTTCATGATGTCTCACTCCCTGTTTTGTCCGGATGCGGGTGCATGCCCTTGTCAGGCGGCTGCCCCTCTTCCCTCTTCCCGGTATCATCCAGATTTAGAGCGCCTCGGTGATCCTTGCAATGCTTTCCCTTGACGTAAGCGTCAATATTTTGTGCATTTCATTCTCCGCTTCTATGGAGCGGACCGCAGAATACCTGCACCTGCACCTGCACCAAACAGGATCAGGAGCCGACACCTTCCATGCCACTGCCGACAATGTTGTGATCTATCTCGCCGATCGCGCCCTTGTCCTTTCCGGCGTAAGGCAGCTCCTTCAGGATCGTCCGGATGACATTGATCCGGGCGCGGCGCTTGTCATTGGCCCGCACCACCGTCCACGGTGCATGCTCGGTGTGCGTCTCCTTGAGCATCAGATCGCGCATCTGGGTGTAATCGTCCCATTTGTTCAGGCTGGCGATGTCCATTGGTGACAACTTCCACGCCTTGAGCTTGCTGTGCCTGCGGTCGTGGAACCGCTTGAGCTGCATCTCGCGGCCGATATTGAGCCAGAACTTGAACAGGTGAATACCGGCCTTCACCGGCATCCGCTCGAAATGTGGCGTTTCCTCGAGGAAATGCGCATGCTGCTCCGGCGTGCAAAACCCCATGACCGGCTCGACACCGGCGCGGTTGTACCAGGAGCGGTCAAACATCACGAATTCGCCCGATGTCGGGAAATGGTCGACATAGCGCTGATAATACCACTGCCCGCGCTCGGTCTCGGTCGGCTTCGGCAGTGCCACGATGCGTGCAGACCGCGGGTTCATGTAAGCCCGGGTAGCGCCGATGGAGCCGCCCTTGCCGGCGGCATCCCGTCCTTCGAACACCGAGATGACGCGGTTTCCCGTCTCGCCAAGCCAGGTCTGCACCTTCACCAGCTCGATCTGCAGCGCTTCGAGCGTGTCTTCGTACTCGTCCCGCTTGAGCTTCTTCTCGTAGGGATAATTGTCCGAGGAGAAGTCGTTGTCATCGACCCAGTCGGGCAGTTTCGGATCATCAATGTCGAAAATCCGCAGCTTGCCATCGATTTCAAGCTCTACAGCCCGGCTGGTTTTATCGGCGCCCATCATCTGTTCCTTTGGATGCTGTCTTCATGCATAAAACGCCCCATGATCCGGATGGTTCAACCAGGATGGGTCATGTCCTCGGGACGGACAATACGGTCGTAATCCGCCGCTGTCACGAGCCCGGTCTTCATTGCTTCCTCGCGCAGGGTGGTGCCGTTTGCGTGAGCTTGCTTGGCAATCTTTGCGGCGTTGTCATAGCCGATGGTCGGCGCAAGTGCCGTCACCAGCATAAGCGAGCGGTCCAGTGCCGCCTTGATATTGTCTTCGCGTGCTTCAATGCCGGCCACACAATTGTCGGTGAAGGACATGGACGCATCGCTGAGCAACTGCACCGACTGCAGGAAATTGTAGGCCATCACCGGATTGTAGACATTGAGCTCGAAATGGCCCTGGCTGCCGGCGAAGCTCAAGGCGGCATTGTTGCCGAACACCTGCACGCAAACCTGTGTCATCGCCTCGCACTGGGTCGGATTGACCTTGCCCGGCATGATCGAGGAGCCGGGCTCGTTTTCCGGCAGCGCCAGTTCACCCAGGCCTGATCGTGGGCCGGAGCCAAGAAAGCGGATGTCGTTGGCGATCTTGAACAGCGCCGCAGCTGCAGCGTTGATGGCGCCATGGGAAAACACCATCGCATCGTGGGCTGCGAGCGCCTCGAACTTGTTTGGCGCGGTGACGAAAGGCAGCCCGGTGATGCTTGCAATCTGCTCGGCGACCTTTTCGGCGAACCCGACAGGCGCATTCAGGCCGGTGCCGACGGCTGTTCCGCCCTGGGCCAGTTCACAGAGACCGGGCAAGGTCGTTTCGATCCGCCTGATCGAGGACGCGACCTGTGCGGCGTATCCGCCGAATTCCTGGCCGAGCGTCAGCGGCGTGGCGTCCTGGGTATGGGTCCGGCCGATCTTTATGATGCCCGCAAAGGCCTTTGCTTTCGCCTCCAGAGCAGTGTGCAAATGTTTCAACGCCGGCAGCAACTGGTGAACGATCTGTTCCGCACAGGCAATGTGCATCGCCGTCGGGTAGGTGTCGTTGGAGGACTGGCTCATATTGACGTGGTCGTTGGGATGGACCGGCGTCTTCGATCCCATTTCGCCGCCCATCATTTCGATGGCGCGGTTGGAAATTACCTCGTTGGCATTCATGTTCGACTGGGTGCCCGATCCGGTCTGCCAGACCACCAGCGGGAAATGCTCATTGAGTTTGCCGTCGATGACCTCTTGCGCGGCCGCCACAATCGCGGCCCCGATCTCCGGGTCGAGCCGTTCGAGCTGCATATTGGTTTCCGCCGCAGCGCGTTTGACAATGCCGAGCGCCCGGACGATCGACAGCGGCTGGCGTTCCCAGCCGATCCTGAAATTGCCGAGCGAACGTTGTGCCTGCGCGCCCCAATATTTGCTTGAATCCACCTCGATGGGGCCGAAGCTGTCGGTTTCTGTTCGGGTGTCGGACATCAGGATCACCTTTTCTCGTTCAATCGCGGGCCAGGGCTGCGGCTTCATGCACGAATGGCCACATCGTCATTGTGATTTCAAGTTGTGCAGTTAAACAAGTAGCACGAACTTCAAAGTTGAGATGTCGGAGCGGGCAAACACATGGTCGATAACCCCCAGGATATGCCAATTGTCGAAGACAACGGGACCGGCGTGGCCGCCCGGCTCAGAACGCATACCGCTCCTCTGGCTGTGGGTTGCGTGATGGCCGTGGCCTCTGTCCCCGCGGGTTTGCAGCCGTGGCAATCCCTTCTGGGTTATGGGCTCTTTATGGCAGGTCTGCTGTCCTGGCCAAGCGGCCGGGCGGCGGCCCGGGCAAAAGCCGAGAGCAAGGCTGCAAAGACGGCCTCGCATGATTTTGCCGTCATTGAAGCACTCGACATGCCGGTCATCATTTT
>CAXBIE010000162.1:0-5801 GCA_963975635.1 uncultured Hoeflea sp.
GAAAGGTTACGTCGGGACTTGCCTGGGAGAGTTCGAGCAGGCTGCGCGGCATGTGGTAATTGTTGGTGACCACCAGTATGCGATTGTAGTTTCGCTGGCGTATCCAGCTGGCGGTTTCGTTGGCGTTGCCAATGGTGTCGAGGGCTTCATATCCGATGTCGACGCAGCAATCGAAGGTGGCGGGCTTTGTGCCCGTCGCGCGGCGCAGCGCTGCGCCACTGGTGGACGGATTGACGCCCGAGATCAGCAGCCGTTCACCTACGCCTTTTTCAAGCAGGGCCAGCGCCTGATCGATTCGCTGATATCCACCGGTGAGGGCAACAATCGCATCAACCTCTGCGACCGCTCCACTGGTCTTGAGTTCGGCAATGGTGTCGGTGAAGCGGAAGAACCCCATTGCGATCAGAGCCAGTCCGACAATTGCTGCAATGGTGGCGATACGCAGGCCATGGTGTCCCACCCGCCGGACACGATGAATCGCACCAGTCTTTGCTGCCACGGTCGAAGCCGGATCAGGTCGTGCGGTTTCCACGCTCATGATTCATGAATACTCCGAGATTCCGGCAAGGACCAGTCGGATTTACGGCAAAAACCGGGCAAGCTAACCTATTTCTATCAGTGACGGATCGGCGCGCTGGCGATCAATCTCGCGAATGGTGCGGGTGACGGTCAGGCGCGTGGTCACCGCTGTCATGGCGGAGATCAGGATGACCAGACCGACGATGCCGAAATAGCCTGCGCCGCTGAGCGTGAAACGGCCGAAAAGGGCTGTGACCTGGTCATTCAGCGCGGTCGCCATCGAGTTGGATTGCCATGCGCCGAGCAACAAGAACCCGAGAGCGGCGAGCCCTCCGCCAAAGGCGGAGCCCTTGAGGCCGATCAGCAGGAAGCGCTTCTGGAATTGGGATCCGATGAAGCTCGTCTCGGCGCCGACAAAGTGCAGAACCTCGACGATATGGCGGTTCCCGGCCATCACTCCACGGGTGGCGAAAATCACCGTCAGCATGGTTGTGGCAAACATCAGCGCCAGAATGCCGACCCCGATCAGGACCGTGATCCGGGCCATCGAGATCAGACGATTGGCCCAGGCCCGGTGATCATCCAGTGTTGCGGCCGGGACCGCATCGGCAAGTTTCTGGCGGATGGATGTGAAATCCGGCGGCGCGGTCTCATCAATGGTGACGATGACCAGCCTGGGTACGGGGAGTTCGTCCATGTCGAAGCCTTCGCCAAGCCATGGCTCAAGCAGTCTTGCGGTGGCTGCGCGGTCGACGACCTCTGCCGACAGGGTGCCGGAGAAGGACAGGGCGATATTCTTCACCTCTGTGAGGGCTGCCTCCATGTCGAGGCCATCATCAGGCTTGATCTGGATGGTAATCTCGCGGGAGACGTCTCCCTGCCAGGCTTCTGCCTTTTCCTGCACCATCGTCACCGTACCCAGCGTCAGCGCGCACAGAAATGACATGATGGCGATCACCACCATCAGCGCGTGACCGGAGACATTGACCGGCGGCACAATCGGCGCCATCGGCCGCAGGGTGACCAGGCGTTCTCTTTTCTGGCTGTCGCGGCTCCGGTTGCCGCTTTGGTTGGCGGCGCGCTCAGTCATACAAGTCGAGCCGCCCTTCGGTGAGGATCATCCGGCGCGCGTCGACCCGGTCCATCAAGGTCAGGTCATGCGTTGCTATGACAACGGCCGTGCCAAGCCGGTTGAGTTCGGTGAACAGGTTGAGAAGGCGCCGTGCCATCGGTGGATCGACATTGCCGGTCGGCTCGTCAGCAAGCAGAACTTCCGGTTGGTCGATCAGCGCGCGGGCGATTGCGACACGCTGCTTCTCTCCACCCGACAGCACCGGTGGCAGCACATTGATGCGCTCACCCAATCCAACCCATTTGAGCAGTTCGATCACATCCGAGCGATAGCTGGCCTCGTCCTTGCCGCGCACTCTCAGAGGCAGCGCGACGTTTTCATAAGTCGTCATATGGTCGAGCAGCCGGAAATCCTGGAAGACAATACCGATCCGCCGTCGCAGCAAGGGTAGTTCCTCGCCGGGGATCACGGAGATATCGCGACCGAACATGCGAATCAGTCCACGGGTCGGCTTGAGCGACATGAACAAGAGCCGCATCAGGGTCGTCTTGCCGGCGCCGGAAGGACCGGTGAGAAACTGGAAGGACCCCTTGGGGATGTCAAAAGTCAGGTCACGAAGAACCTCCGGCCCCATCCCGTAACGCAAACCGACATTTTCGAAATGGATCAACAGTCACTTCCTGTCCTGGTGGCCGTTTTGCGCAGCGACCGGTCCGCACACTCGCCGGACATGGTTAATGCGGAGTTAATTTGCATGGTTTCCGGCCTTGTAGGGGCCGCCTGTTCGCCAAGCGTTAACCATTTCCATTTACGGATCGGTAAGAGATGTTTCAATGCCTCCTGCGCGGCAGGGGTGGAAAAGGAGTGCATGATGAGCGTTTCAAGCCGCGCAACACATGCGATTGAACCCGGAACCGGCGATCTGATGATCCCGCAGCGGAACCGGAGGCAGCATTCGAGCCGAATCCGCGATGTCGAAGACGCCTGTTTCGAAGCTGTTTCCGCGCCGCGTGATGTGTTTTCGGCAGGCTCAAGAGGGGGCAGCTCCGGCAGCGTTTTCAAGACCCGGATTGTTCACCCTGAGGCTGATGGTCCGGTGCCGCGCGATTTTGCGGCGAAAACAAAGACGCAGGGCGAGCGGCTTGATGTGTTTTCGGCGCGCAACAGCACTTCTGCAGCGGGTGGGATAATGTCGGCCAGAATGGCCTTTGCCGTTGTAATCTCGGCGCTGGCTGCGTTCCTTGCCTTCTGGGCGGCAGGTGGGCATGCCCTGGCGCCGTCCGCTGCTGAACAGCAGCCGTCTCGTGTCAGTGCGCCGGCGGCGCAGCCAATAAGCCCGGCGGCAGCCTTGGTCTCACCCGATCCTGTGGTGACGTCTTCAATTCCGGTTCCAGCTTCCAAGCGCTCCGCCAGCGGTTTCACGGCTCCTCTGCCGCGTCCGGCGCGGATTGAACGGGCCGGATCCATCCTGATGGTCCGCCCGGCCCGGGATTGAGACAATCAGGGGGCACGCTGATCCGGCCCCTTATGCGGCTGGCAAAGCTTTGGAAAACCGGCGTCGCGGTGTCTCCGGGGATCCATCGCAGGATCAAAATGCTTTCATTTGAAGATGAACGGCTCTAGGACTGGGCGGCAATTGTTGACCGAATGTCCTGGAGAGCGCGAATGCCGGTTGTGCGCGGAAAAATCATTGAGCCCCTGTTTACGCCGGAGGTGATTGCGACACGCAATCGCGCGATGGCAAAGGAAATCGCCGCCAGTCCGAAAAAGGACCTGCTGGTGATCTCGATTCTCAAGGGCTCGTTCATTTTTGCCGCTGACCTGATCCGCGCCTTGCACGATGCCGGACTGGAACCGGAAGTCGAGTTCATCACGCTCTCGAGTTACGGCCGCGGAACGACCAGCCAGGGCGTCAAGATCATCAAGGATATCGACAGCGATGTGCAGGGACGTGACGTCTTGCTGATTGATGACATTCTGGAGTCCGGCCGCACGCTTCGGTTTGCACGCGACCTGATGTATGAGCGCGGCGCCAACGATGTCGATATCGCGGTGCTGCTCGACAAGCGCTCCCGGCGGGAAGGTACGCTCGACGCCGATTATGTCGGATTCGAATGCCCGGACTATTTTGTCGTTGGCTATGGTATGGACGTGGCCTACGCCTTCCGCGAGCTGCCATTTGTCGGTGTGGTCAAGGGCGACGCCTGATTTCGGGACTGCCAGCACCGGGGCTGAAACTCAGTCTTGAAAATGAGTCCCTTGTTCATATTGCAGCAAGATTTGCGCCCTAGTTTTGCCTGACAAGCAGGGAAAGCAAGATATGGCCAGAATTCTCATTGCCGAAGACGAAGACTCGCTCAGACGCTTTGTGGCGCGGGCGCTGGTCATGGATGGTCACGAGATCGTCGAAGCCGGCGACGGCGCAGAGGCGCTGGATCATCTGCTGGAGAGCCGCTTTGATCTGCTGTTGTCCGATATCCGGATGCCGGTGATGGACGGCATTGCATTGGCGAGTGCATCCGCTGAACACAGCCCTTCCATGCCGATCCTGCTGATGACCGGCTATGCCGAACAGCGTGAGCGCGCCGAGCCGCTGATGCGGATCGTGGTCGATGTCGTGCCCAAGCCGTTTACGCTGCCCGACATCCGTCAGGCGGTTGCGGATGCGCTGACCAAGCAGGCTGCCTAAGCCAACGGGCTTCCACTACTGCAAGTCGAGAAGGCGTTCGAGATAGCGTTTTTCCAGTTCCGGTGAAAACTGATCGCCCAGCCGCTTGCGGATGGCATCGAGAATTTCGCGGGCGCGCTGGATATCAATCTCGTCCGGAACCTTGACCCGGCTGCCGAAATCCGGACCGGTGGTGGCGCGCGGCCTGCCCAGCGGATCGCGGTCATCGGCGGAGCGGTTTCCGTTGCGGTCCGGCCCTTCGCCTTCAGCCTCGCCCTGCTGGTTGCCCATCGCCTGCATCATCTGGTTCATCATGTCTTCAGCGCCCTGTCTGAGGGCCTGCAATGCCCGGCCCTGATCTCCCAGTGCCTGTCCGGTTTCACCGCCCTGGAGATTGCCTGCGGCATCGCCCATGGCTTCTCCGGCTTCGCCGAAACCTTCCGATGGCTGAATGCCGAGGCCTTCCAGATCGCTTTGCAGTTGCCCCAGCGCGTCGCGCAGCTGCTGCTGGCTGCGCCCCAGTGATCCCAGCATATCCTCAAGCGACTGGTCGCCCTGTCCTTGCTGACCCTGGTCCTGTCCCTGGCCGGGTTGCTGCTGGCCTTGTTGCTGGCGGTCACGGCCTTCGCCGGATTGGCTCTGGCGGTCACGGTCGGCGCGCATGGTCTCATCCATCAGCTGTTGTTGCTGACGCATCAACTCGCCGAGCTTGTCCATCTGCTGGCGCATCGGACCGCCCTGCTGCTGCTGGCGCTGCTGCCGCCCGGCCTGCAGATTGTTCATCATGCGCTGCAGTTCCTGCAGCATCTGCTGGGCCTGATCGCGGGCGCCGGAGCGGGCGAGGTTCTCAATCTGATCCAGCATGTTGTCGAGATCGCGCTGACGCAGCATGTTCTGCGGCATGGCCTGCTGATCCTGCGGATTCTGGCTGTTCTGGTTCTGGCGGGCGAGTTCGCGCATATATTCCTGCATGGCCTCACGCAGTTCATCCATCAGCTGGCTGATCTCTTCATCGCTCGCACCGTTTTCCAGCGCTTCCGCGAGAGCATTCTGGGCATCACGCAAGCGGCGTTCGGCAAGAGACAGATTGCCATCCTCCATCTGCAGGGCAACGCCCCACATGTAATCAATGGCTGCGCGCAGGTCGTCATCCGAGCGGGCGTAATCGAGCCTGCCGCGAACCGATTCGAGCAGCAGGTAGTGGGTCAGGTTGGGAATGGTTTCGTCCGGCGCGATGGTCAGCGCGTCGTGCAGGTCAAACACGCGCGGTAGATTGTTGGCGTCGAGTGCCAGCACCCCGCGTTGCTCCACCACTGCGGCTGCCAGCGGTTCGGAAAAGCGGCGGCCCGGCAATATTGTTTCGAGCGTTTCACTGCGGCCCTGCTGACCGGCGCCGTCTGTCGCCAGCAAGGTGATACGGACCTTCTGTCCGGCAAGAGGATGTTCGGTCAGATCATGGCTTGAGACGGCGCGATCATCTCCTGATGAGCGGCGTGGCAGGGTCAGCCTGTACTTTGGCGGATCAAACAGCGGCCGGGCGCC
>CAXBIE010000163.1:0-5792 GCA_963975635.1 uncultured Hoeflea sp.
TCCTCAATACCGCGCCGACGCTGATCGAGTTCGCGTTGACGGCGGTCATTTTCGGTGTGGCTTATGGCTGGAGCTACGTGCTGGTCACCGGCGTGACCGTCTGGCTCTACATCTGGTTCACGGTGCGGGCGTCGGACTGGCGTATCTCGATCCGGCGGTCGATGAACGCATCGGATACGGATGCAAACACCAAATCGGTCGATTCGCTTCTCAACTACGAGACAGTCAAATATTTCGGCAATGAGGAGATGGAATCGCGCCGCTTCGACGAATCCATGGCATCCTATGAAAAGTCGGCCACCCAGGTCTGGACCTCGCTTGGCTGGCTCAATATGGGGCAGGGCGTCATTTTCGGAACCGGCATGGCGGTGATGATGGTGATGTCGGCGCTGGCTGTTCAGGCCGGCGAACAGAGCATCGGCGATTTCGTGTTCATCAATGCGATGCTGATGCAGCTCTCGGTGCCGCTGAATTTCATCGGCTTCGTCTATCGCGAAATCCGCCAGGGCCTCACCGATATCGAGCAAATGTTCGAATTGCTGGATGTCGAGCCTGAAGTGCGTGATGCGGCGACGGCCAAACCGCTTGCCGTGGAGCAAGGCGCTATCCGCTTTGACAATGTCAATTTCAGCTATGACCCGGCGCGGCCGATCCTCAAGGGCGTTTCCTTCGAAGTGCCTGCGGGAAAAACGGTCGCTATTGTCGGACCGTCGGGCGCCGGAAAATCAACCATCTCGAGGCTGCTCTACCGGTTCTATGACATCCAGTCGGGCAACATCATCATTGACGGTCAGAATGTGCGCGATGTGACGCAAAAGAGCCTGCGCGCTGCCATCGGCATGGTACCGCAGGACACGGTTCTGTTCAACGATACCATCGCCTACAACATCCGCTATGGCCGGATTGACGCCACCGAGGAAGAGGTCGACCGTGCGGCGGATCTCGCCCAGATCGGCGGTTTCATCCGGGCTCTGCCTGACGGCTTCAAGGCGATGGTCGGCGAGCGCGGACTGAAGCTCTCGGGCGGCGAGAAACAGCGGGTGGCAATCGCCCGAACCATTCTCAAGGCGCCACCGATCCTCATTCTTGACGAGGCAACCTCGGCGCTCGACACGGCGACGGAGCAGGAAATTCAGGCCGCGCTGGATTTCGTCTCCAAGGGCCGCACCACGCTGGTGATCGCTCACCGGCTGTCGACGGTGGTCAGCGCCGATGAAATCATCGTGCTCAAGGATGGCCAGATCGCCGAACGCGGGCGGCATGCCGATCTGCTGTCGCAGAAGGGGCTTTATGCTTCGATGTGGGATCGGCAGCGCGAGGCCACCGAAGCCGAAGAGCAACTCAAGCGCATGCGCGAAGAGGATGAAATGGGCATCGTGACACGGCGGCGCACGCCGGAGATTGATGACGCCTGAGCGCCATGTGTGCAATTGACGCTGGAAAGTGGTTTCCTCTTTTGGGTGATTTGCTGTAGTCACGGCCAATGGACAAATCAGGGAAGACGTCATGAGCATTATCGACAGCGTTCGCAATGCGCTGGTACCGGTTCACCGGGAAGGCTACAAATTCGTTGCAGCATTCTTTGGTGCATCGGTGCTGCTTGGCTGGATCGCTGATCCGCTGTTCTGGATCGGCATGGTGCTGACGGCATGGTGCGCGTATTTCTTCCGTGACCCGGAACGGGTGACGCCGCTGGACGACGAACTGGTGATCAGCCCCGCCGACGGCAGGGTGTCGTCGGTGGTGCGGATGGTGCCGCCTGCCGAACTGGGTCTGGGATCCGACGAGATGCTCCGCATTTCGGTCTTCATGAACGTGTTCAACTGCCATGTGAACCGCGCGCCGGTGAAGGGCCGCGTGGTGCGCAAGATCTATTCGCAAGGATCTTTCCTCAATGCCGAACTCGACAAGGCCAGCACCGAAAACGAGCGCAGCGGTCTGGTGATCGACACTGCCGGTCATGGCGAAATCGGCGTGGTGCAGATCGCAGGTCTGGTGGCGCGCCGCATCCTGTGCTGGGCTGAAGAGAACGAACAGCTCGACGCTGGCGAACGGTTTGGCCTGATCCGTTTCGGGTCCCGGCTCGATGTGTTTCTGCCCGTGTCCGCGCGGTCTCTGGTCAGCGTCGGCCAGACCGCCATTGCAGGGGAAACAATGCTGGCCGAGTTCGGATCGAACAAGGGTCCGGTGGTCAGCCGCCGCGACTAGTAACTGGTCCCGTCAACAAGGGAGACATGCATGCCAACGCCGTTTCCACCCTATGACCCGCATGGTCTGGATGAATCGGATTACCATGAGGGACGTGGTCCCAGGTTGCGTGAAATTCCGTTCCGGATGCTTGTTCCCAACCTGATCACGGTGCTGGCGATTTGCGCCGGCATGACCGGGATCCGCCTGGCATTTGAAAACCAGATCCAGATGGCCGTGGCCATGGTGCTGCTCGCGGCGTTTCTGGACGGCGTTGACGGGCGCGTGGCACGGTTGTTGAAGGCCCAGTCGAAATTCGGCGCACAGATGGATTCGCTGGCTGACATCATCAATTTCGGCGTTGCGCCTGCATTGGTGCTGTATGTCTTCATTCTCGATCAGGCGCGCTCCTTCGGGTGGATCGCGGCCATTGTTTTCGCCGTCGCGGCAGGACTGCGGCTGGCCCGGTTCAATGTGATCTCGGAAAGCACGACACGTCCGGAGTGGGAGAGCTACTATTTTGTTGGCGTACCGGCGCCCGCCGGCGCATTGCTGGTGTTGTTGCCTGTCTATCTTGGCATCATGGGATTGCCGATCGACCGGACGACAGGTTTTGCCGCTGCCGCCTACACCATTTTCATCGGCTTCCTGCTGATCAGCCGGGTGCCCGTGTTTTCGGGCAAGGGCGTCGGCGGCGGCGTTCGCCGCGACCTGGTGTTGCCGTTCATTCTGGTCGCTGTGGTCTATGTGTCGCTGTTGATGAGCTTCACCTGGGAAACACTGACTGTCACAGCGCTCGCCTACCTCGCGTCACTGCCTTTCGGAGCGCGGGCCTGGGCGCGCAAATACGGTCCGAAATCGTATCAGCCGAACGCGAAAACCGGGGCTGGGGATGCAGATCCCACTTCATCTGCTGATCAGGATGACGACGCGCAAAACTAGCTTGAACAGCATCGCCGCAGACATCAATCCGGGAACGGTCAGGCGGCTAAGCCTTTCAGGCGCTGCTGTCAGCACGGTGTGCCTTGATCCAGTCGTCTGCAATCTTCTGGGCGGTCACATAATCGGTCTTGCCTGATCCCAGCAGCGGGATTTCCGGAACATTGATGATTTCGCCGGGCACCATCAGATCGGTGGCGCCGAATCTGCGGGAATAGTCCCGCAGTTCCTCGCGCAAGGCGGGCATCTTGGTTGTGACCAGCACAATGCGTTCGCCCTTCCGCTTGTCCTCGACCGCAACAGCGGCATGGAAGGCTTCCGGCCAGAGCTTTTGCACCATCAGCTCGATGGCGCCGAGCGAAATCATCTCGCCGGCTATCTTGGCAAAGCGTTTGGCGCGGCCGCGGATGGCGATGTATCCGTCCTCGTCCACGGCTACAATATCGCCTGAATCATGCCAGCCGCCGGTCAAAGGCTGGAGCTTGCCGGGCTCCGATGACAGCATGTAACCCAGCATGACATTTGGCCCCGAGACGAAAAGCCTGCCCGCATCATTGATGCCTTCCACCGGTTCAAGCTTGAGCGACATGGCAGGCAGCAGGCGTCCCACGGTGCCGTCCTTGTTGTGGCTGGCTGAATTGACCGCGGCAACCGGTGCCGTTTCGGTCATTCCGAAACCCTCGATGATGGAGGCGCCAAAGCGTTCACGATAGATCCGCCTGGTCTCGTCGCGGACGGCTTCCGCGCCCGCCACGATCAGCCGCAGGCTCTGGAAGTCTGTATCCTTGGCGGTGCGTGCGTAGCCTGCCAGAAACGTATCCGTGCCAAACATGATCGTGGGTTTCACCTCACGCGCCACCGCCGGAATAATCCGGTAATGCAGCGGCGACGGGTAGAGAAACAACCGGACGCCGTAAAACAGCGGCAGAATGGCGCCGCCGGTAAGCCCGAAGCAATGGAACACCGGAAGCACATTGAACAATTTGTCCTCAACCGAGATGTCGATGCGGGCCTCGGCCTGGGCAACATTGGCGTGGATGTTGGCATGGGAGAGCACGACGCCCTTGGGTGTGCCCTCGGATCCGGAGGTGAACAGGATCACCGCGGGATCGCTGGCCTTGACCAGCCGCAATGGCCGGCGCCACTTCACAAAAGCACTGGCTTTCTCAACCCGCGAAATGCTCTCGCGCAACTCCTCAAGCCAGATGATCGTCACGCCGGCGTTTTCAATGGCTGCGACCGGCGCCTCGAGGCCGGCCTTTTCGACAAAGGCGCGGCTGGCCAGGACCGTGCGGATCTTGGCGGTCGACAGAGCGGACACCAGTGCTGCGGGACCAGCGGTGTAATTGAGCATGGCCGCCACCCGCCCGGCGGACTGGATTGCCAGAAAGGTCACGATGACGGCGTTGGAATTGGGCAGCAGGATGCCCAGTGCTTCACCCGGCTCACTGATTTTTTCAAACCGGGAAGCAAGCGCCCGGGCGCCGATGAGGGTGCGCTTGTATGTGAGCTTGCCGCCAAGCGCATCTTCGAGAACGGCCCCCGCCTTGCCATAGGTGTCGCAGGCATCGCGAAACGTCAGAAACAGGCCTCGGCCAAGATCATTGCTGTGATAGCGTGCGGACGCGAGCAGGTCATGCACACGGTCCTCATCGCGCGGGTCGGTCGCTCCATTGTCGGCCGGGCTGATGTCAGCGAAATCGAGCAATTCCGTTTGGGCGAGTGAGAATTTCGGAAACAGATGGCGCGGGGCTTTGGACCGTGGATGTGCGGACCAGATCGAAAAGCTTGATCCGCGCACATGCATGGCGCGCAGGGATGCACCATGCTGGCGTGCGAGCTCCGCCAGGGCCTTGTAGCCAGCCAGAGTTTCAATAGCGGGTTCGATGTTGGGCGGGCAGGGGATGCTGACCGATTGCCCGGCGGCCGGCCTTTGGCAACTTTCAGCGCAGCTTCGATGGCGGCGGTGTCGCCTGCATGGGCGGTGTGACCGAACAGCCGCAAGCCAAACAGGATGAAGGAGCGCTGATCATCTTCATGCAGCAGGTGCAGGCATTGCCTGTCGAGGACCGACCACACTACAGCTGCATCGAGGCATGACTGGCGCGAATAGACATGGACAACGGCTTGGTTTGCCGGTGCGGAGGATGAGGGGTGTGCAGGTGGCCGCAGGCGAAAAAGCATCCGGAACTTGACCAGAGCGATTGCCTGAGCGAAACCGCATCCGCGTTGACGTGCCAGTTTAAGAGCTGCCAGCAATCCGGCGACCAACACGACGACTATCAGCGCCGCTGCAAATCCCGCCATCAACAAACTCCTCCATGCCTGCCGGTCGATGAAGATCGTTTGCTTCCCAACCGGCGAATGCTCCCGGGTCAAGCCTAGAGCCGATCTTGCCGGAAGGGAACAGGCTTGATGTTGCGCGTGGAGCGACTGTGGCGGTCAGGCAGGCATCGGGTAGTCGAGAAAGCGGTTCTCCGCCACCTTGAACAGTTTGCCCGTCTCGGAACAGGCAGGGCTGCAAAGCGGTATCAGTTTTTCCGCAATTTCCGAAGGATGGGGCAGGGTATCGGGATTTTCGCCGGGCATCGCCTGCGCCCGCATCGCCGTACGGGTTGCGCCGGGATCGATGGAGTTGACCTTCAGCGCAGTCTTTTCGGTCTCGG
>CAXBIE010000164.1:0-5781 GCA_963975635.1 uncultured Hoeflea sp.
ACCCATGACGGCTCCGGCAACCGCATCGACCAGGTTGATTTCCATCCCAGCTGGCATGCCCTGATGCGCCGCGGCGTGGCCTCCGGTCTGCAGGGATCGGTATGGGAAGCAAAACGTGAGGAAGCAGGCTTTGCCCATCAGGCACGCGCCATCCGCTTCTTTCTCACCGCCGGCTTGGAATGCGGCCATCTTTGCCCGCTGACCATGACCAATGCCTCGATTGCCGCCATCATGGCCTCGCCGCGCATCGAGAAGGCCTGGGCGCCGCAGGTGGTCTCCCGCCGTTACGATTCGAGCCATCGCCCGGCCATGCAGAAATCCGGTGTGACCATCGGCATGGGCATGACCGAGAAGCAGGGTGGCACCGATGTGCGCGCCAACCAGAGTGTTGCGACACGTGCCGGCGAGGGGGTCTACCGGTTGTCGGGCCACAAATGGTTCATGTCAGCGCCTATGTCGGACGCTTTTGTAATGCTGGCCCAGACCGGCAAGGGGTCTGACGAGCAGGTGAGCTGCTTCCTGGTGCCGCGCATTCTCGAGGACGGCAGCCTCAACGGCCTGCGCCTCCAGCGCCTGAAGGACAAGCTTGGCAACCGCTCCAACGCCTCGTCAGAGGTGGAATTCAGCGACACGTTCGGTTTTCTGCTCGGCGGCGAGGGCGAGGGCATCCGTACCATTCTCGATATGGTGACCTTGACCCGGCTTGATTGCGCACTGGCTTCCGCCGGCATGATGCGCGCCAGTCTGGCCGAAGCTGTGCATCACTGCCGTCATCGCCGGGTGTTTGGCGAATTGCTGATTGATCAACCGCTTATGGCGCGGGTGCTGGCCGATCTGGCGCTGGACACCGCTGCCGCGACGGCGCTGTCGATGCGGCTGGCGCGGGCTTTTGACAATGCCCGAGACAATCCTTCCGAGGCTGCCATTGCCCGGTTGCTCACCCCGGTGGTCAAATACTGGGTCTGCAAGATTGCGCCCTCGGTCATCTACGAGGTGATGGAGTGCATGGGCGGCAATGGCTATGTCGAGGAGCGCTCTGTTGCCCGGCACTACCGCGAAGCCCCGGTCAACGCGATCTGGGAAGGATCGGGCAATGTCATGTCGCTGGATGTCCTGCGGGTGCTCACCCGTGGCCGCGATCTGTGCGAAGTGGCGCTGGAAAGCATCAACCGCGATCTGGGTGCTGCAGGACCGAGGACCATTGATGTGCTGCGCGCCTGCATGGCCGTCGCCGAACGCGACGAGGGGGCTGCAAGGCTTCTGACCGAACAATTGGCGCTGGCCTCTGCTGCCGCGGAACTCACCCGTCTGGGCGCAGGCCATGTCGCCGAAGCTTTCGTCGAAACCCGTCTCGGCGGCGCCTGGCGCTCGACCTACGGAATGCTCGATGCGCGTTTTGACGCGCGCCAGATCGTTGATCTGCTTTATCCGCCCGCACTCTGAGCGCCGGCGACAATTGCTGCGGCCCACATGACCGCGGGAATGGTCAGGAACGAGGCAACGGTCTGCACGGTGGTGATGGCGGCATAAAGCGGTGCGTCGCCACCCATCTGGCGCGCCAGCAGGTAGCCGTTCATCGCTGTCGGAACTGCAGCGCATAGCGCCAGGATGAGCACGGTTTCACCTCTTAGTCCGAACCCGATTGCCAGTGACACCATGATAACCGGGAACACGATCAGCTTGAGCGCCACCGGTGTGAGCACGGCAGGGCCTGGCCGCAGCGCGTCGTTGAGCTTGAGGCCGGCTCCGACCAGCAACAGTCCCAGCCCCAGAGAGGACCGGGCGATCAGATCGACCGCCTGTTCAATCGGCGGGTAGATGCCGAACGGCAGGGCATTGACGATGATGCCTGCAACGCAGCCCAGAATGAGCGGATTGCCGGCAATTCTCTTGACCAGAGTGGCCATGCTGCGTGCGCCGGTGCCGTACCAGACGAGCATGATCACATTGATGAAATTAAGTGGAATGATGATCAGCGCCATCACCAGGGCAACAAGCGCCAATCCGGTGGGGCCCGAGATTTTTTCGGCAATTGCCAGGGCGATGAAGGCATTCCAGCGCGATGACGTCTGAAACAACGATGTAAAACTGGAATCTGACATTCCAGCGGCCCGGGCCAGCGGGTGAAGCATGACCAGCAGAACGGTCATCACAGCAACCGCGATGAACGAAACCAGCGCGACAGTTCCCAGCTCAAGCCCGGAAAAATCAGCCTTGGCGAGGGTAAGAAACAATAGCGCCGGAAAGAACAGATAGTATCCCAGCGTCTCCAGTCCCGGCCAGACGCTTTGGTCGACGAACGGAGTGCGGCGCAGGAGAATGCCGAGGAGCACGATCAGAAAAATCGGCAGGATGCTTTCGAATATAGGGATCATGGAGGTCGCCGGATGGAGGAGACTCTGTCTTAATCAGCCTGGGTCCGTTGGGCAATGGCAGCTGTTAACCTTAACAAATGGTTTACATTGCATGGGCGGGCCACGACCGTCATGGTGGTCGGGCAGATTAACCAAACCCCCATGAGCTCCGACGGATTCGTGATGATATCTAGCCGCCTCTACTACGCTTCGATGATGCTGTTCTGGGTTTGTTACCTGCTGCTGCTTGTAATGGTCGTGGCCTATGCACCGCAGGGGGGAATCATTGTCTCCGGCTTGACGCTGTTCAATGATACCGGGCTGGTGGAATCGGCGGTTGCCGCCATGGACTCCATCGGACTTTCGCCGCTTTCGCAAAGTATCGTGTTCGGAATTCTTGGCGGATTAAGTGCAGCATCGGCCGGTTTGTTGTTGTTTTCAGGGCTGTTTTTCATATTTGGCGAAGAGCGGGAGCAGCGCGAGGCGCGGCCTTTGGCGCACGGGGCAGTGGCGTGCACGGCAGCCGCTGCAGTTCTGACAACGCTCGTGTTCTTTGCCGGCGGGCAGACGGGCGCACTTCTGGCGCTTGAATTGGGCGCTCTTGGCGGTCTGTTCCTCACTGTCATGGCACTGACACAGTCGGGAATTGAGCCTGACGCGGTGAGCAGCGAGGCAGTCGATACGCTCGATCGTGTCATTGCCGATCACGCCGCCAATCATGCAGCCTTCAGCGCTCAGCTGGCCTCTCTCTCCAGACACGGATCACGGCCATGAAAGTGTTTCTCATCCTCTGGATCATGCCAATCATTCTGTTGGGCAGCTGGTACGGTCTGTCTTACTACGACATCAATTTCGGCTACCGGATTCTGACCCGTGACCTGCATGATCTGGTGTTCAGGATTTACGGAAATATCCTTGGTATCCCGCCCGAAACCATTCCGGCGCTGGTGCTCAAGGCAATTATCCTGGACACGTTCCTTGTCGTTGGATTTATCGTGATCAAACGCCGTCGCAAACAGATCTGGGCGGCCATCCGCAAAATGCTCGGCTGGACCGAGGGCGGTCAGCAGACACTGCAGACATCCGGTTCGCCAGACTCAGAGTTCTCCCGGGGCTCCTGAGCCCGGGTGCTGGCTCCGCAGGCCTGTCAACCGGTCAAGTGCGCCTTGCAGGATAAAGCTGGCGGCAGCCGAATCGATCCGGTTTTTTCGTTTCTTGCGTGACACATCCATTTCGATCAGGGCACGTTCTGCTGCCACTGTGGACAGCCGCTCATCCCAGAATACGAACGGCAGGTCGGTTTTCTGCGCCATGTTGCGCACGAAAGCGCGCGTTGCCTGAACGCGGGGCCCCTCGCTGCCGTCCATGTTGACCGGCAACCCGATCACCGCTGCCCCAACCTTGTCCCTTTCCAGCGCCGCGATCAGGGCTATCGCATCCAGGGTGAACTTCTTGCGCTTGATCATCGGACGCGGCGAGGCAAGCCGCAGGGACAGATCGGAAACGGCCAGGCCGATGGTTTCTGTTCCCAGATCGATGCCGGCGATGGTTTGGCCTGGCTTGATCTGTTCGACCAGTTCTTCGATGGTGATAGCCGCCAATTTTCGCTCTCCGCCTTTGCGCCACGGCTGCAGCCGCGCTAGATGGTGGGTTTAGCGAACAAGATCTTGAAATGCGAGGCCCTTCAAAAAGGGAGGGCTTGTGAAATGCGAGGGAGAGCAATCCATGAAGATTACCTGGCTGGGTCATTCCGCCTTCCGGTTGGAAACTGCGAAGTCGACCATCCTGATCGATCCGTTTTTCACCGGCAATCCGGGCTTTGAAGGCAATGACCGCAAGGACGCGGTCAAGGGCGTCACCCATATCCTGCTCACACACGGCCATGGCGATCACATCGGTGACACGGCGGCCATAGCCAAGGAAACCGGTGCGGTCGTGCTGTGCAATTATGATCTAGGTATGTGGCTGAGCCATCATCAGGGCGTGGAAAAGCTGGAGACCGGCAACACCGGCGGCACCATCTCGCTTGGCGATTTCTCCGCTACCTTCGTCAATGCTTTCCATTCCTCGGCGCATATCACCGAGGACGGTGTGTCGCACTCGCTTGGCAGCGCCAATGGCCTGATGCTGCATTTCGACGACGAGCCGGGGCTTTTGCACATGGGCGACACCGATATCTTTTCCGATATGGCGCTGATCAACGAACTGCACCGGCCGGAAATCGGCATCGTGCCGATTGGCGACCGGTTCACCATGGGCGGAGCGGTTGCAGCTCATGCCTGCCGCCGCTATTTCTCCTTTGCCAAGGTCTTGCCATGTCACTACGGCACGTTCCCGATCCTCGATCCGACTGCAGATATGTTTCTGGAAGGCATGGAAGACGATGCCGGGAATGTCGCTGTTCCCAAGTCCGGCGAAAGCGTGACCGTCTGACGAACTGAGCGGTCTGATCCTGGCAAGACGCGATACAATCGAAGGTCTGTCCGTCGATTGCCCGCGGAGCGGAACACGGAAAAAAAATGACAAAGGATGATCGGACGCTCGGCTTTTATACGCAGGAAGCCTCCGCCTATGCATCGCGTGGTGATTATCTGAATTTGAAACACATCGAGGCTTTTCTGGCTTTGCTGCCAGCCGGTGCTGCGATTCTCGAGTTGGGATGCGGTGCCGGGCGCGACAGTGAATTCATGATCGGCAGGGGATTTCAGGTGCGCCCGACCGATGGAACCCCCGAACTGGCAAAAGCGGCGGAACAGCGCCTGGGGATCCCGGTTGCCACGCTGTTGTTCGCGGATCTGGACGAGACAGACACGTGTGACGGAATATGGGCGAATGCCTGCCTGTTGCATGTCCCCGGAGAAGACCTGCCAGGTATCCTGTCGAAAATACATGCCGCATTGAAGACCGGCGGGGTCTTTTACGCCAGCTTCAAAGCTGGAGAAGCAGAAGGCCGCGACCAATTCGACCGGTATTACAATTATCCGTCCGAGAGCACGCTGCGGGGGTGGTACGCTGCATCAGACTGGGCTGATGTGACAGTCACAGCCGAAAGGGGCGGGGGGTATGACGGCAGGCCAACCGATTGGCTGCATGTTGTTGCAATCAGATAGAGTTGGCATTCAAGCCGTCTTTGTGGCCTTTGCCATGACAATTCCTTGCCACGCGGTTGCGTGCTTCGCCGCCCGCCGCTATAGCGTTGCCACCTGTTTACACCACCCGATGAGGACCCAATGTCCGTAGATCTTGCCACCGTCAAACGCGTTGCGCACCTGGCGCGCATTGCGGTCACCGATGAGGAAGCCGCCCGCATGGAAGGCGAACTCAACACCATCCTGGGATTTGTCGAGCACCTCTCGGAAGTCGATGTCGATGGCGTCGAGCCGATGACCTCGGTCACGCCCATGGCGATGAAGAAGCGCGTGGACGT
>CAXBIE010000165.1:0-5731 GCA_963975635.1 uncultured Hoeflea sp.
GCGGCGGCGAGATCCTCAAGCGCCTGGGCCGATGTTGACCATTGTCCGGTCTTGGTCTTGGTGCCGCCCGGCAGGCTCATCTTGTCGAACAGGATTTCGCCCAATTGCTTGGGAGAACCGACATTGAAGTTTTCGCCGGCCAGCGCCTGAATTTCTTCTTCCAGCGCCGCCGCACCCTGAGCCAGTTCACCGGAAAGCCGGGACAGGATTTGCCTGTCGACGCGAATCCCGTGCTTTTCCATGCGCATCAGCACCGGCGCCAGCGGCCGCTCCAGCCGCTCATAGACGGATGCCAGCCCGTCCGACACCAGCCGTGGCTTGAGCACATACCACAGCCGCAAGGTCACCTCGGCGTCTTCCGCCGCATAGGCTGTCGCCTTGTCGATCTGCACTTCGGCAAACGGGATCGCGCTTTTGCCCGAGCCGGTCACCTCCTTGTAGCTGATGGTCTTGTGACCGAGCCAGCGTTCCGCCAGCGCATCCATGCCATGGCCGCCCTGACCGGCGTCCAGCACATAGGACAGCAGCATCGTGTCGTCGAAACTCTCGATGCCAATCCCGTGCTGGGCCATCACCAGCATGTCGTATTTGAGGTTCTGCCCGATCTTGAGAATGGCAGGATCTTCCAGCAGTGCCTTGAGTTCATCGAGCGCGTCGCGCATCGGCATCTGCCCGGGCTGCGCCCCGCCGCCGCCAAGCAGGTCGCCCGCACCATTGGAATGGGCCAGCGGCGCGTAGCAGGCTTTGACTTTCAGATCGCCGGTGTCCGGCGCGGTTTCCGGAATGGCCAGCGAGAAGCCGACAAGTTCGGCCTGCATCGCATCAAGCGATGTGGTTTCGGTGTCAAACGCCACCAACCCGCGTTCGCGCGCTTGTGCGCACCAGGCCTTGAGCTGGTCGATGCTGCTCAGAGTCTCGTATGTGCCGGTGTCGATCCTGGCCGATCCTGCCGCTTCGGCACGCCGCTTGGCCAATCCCTGCGGTGTATCGTCAATCTCGCCTTTCACGGATGCCTGGCCCGGATCGAGATCGGGACCGCGCATCTCGGCCGCCGCATCAACGGCGACTTCGGCAGCGTCAACGGCGCTGGCATCGGTTTCCGTCGCGTCCGCCACCCGGCGTGTCAGCGAGGTGAATTCCATGCCTTTGAGAAACGCCACCAGCTTTGGTCCGTCCAGCGGATTGAGCACCAGCTCATCAAGCCTCTCGGCGACCTCGACATCATCCCTCAATCGCACCAGTTCGCGCGAGATCCGGGCCTTGTCGGCAAATTCGATGATGTTCTCGCGCCGCTTGTTTTGCTTGATTTCGCCGGCGCGGGCCAGCAGCGTGTCAAGATCACCGAATTGTTCGATCAGCTGCGCCGCGGTTTTCGGTCCGATCCCCGGAATGCCCGGCACGTTGTCCACCGAATCACCGGTCAGAGCCTGCAGGTCGATCATCTTCTCGGGCGGCACGCCCCATTTTTCGATGACTTCGGCCACGCCGATCTGCTTGTCCTTCATGCTGTCATACATCGACACCTGCGGCCCGACCAGCTGCATCAGATCCTTGTCCGACGAAATCACGGTCACATCGGCGCCGGCTTCCCGCGCCAGCCGCGCATAGGTGGCGATCAGGTCGTCGGCCTCAAAACCCTCCATCTCGATGCATGGCAGGTCGAACGCCCGCGTTGCCTCGCGGATGACGGCAAACTGCGGCACCAGATCTTCCGGAGGCGCCGAGCGGTTGGCCTTGTATTCCGGGTACATCTCATTTCGGAAGGTTTTCGAGGAGTAGTCGAAAATCACCGCGAAATGCGTCGGTGTCACACCAACGGAGGTATCGCGCGCCTCTGACACCAGCTTCCACAGCATGTTGCAGAAACCCGACACCGCGCCGACGGGCAAGCCGTCGGATTTGCGCGTCAGCGGCGGCAGAGCGTGATAGGCCCGGAAAATATAGCCGGAGCCGTCGACGAGGAAGAGATGATCACCTTTTTTCATGGAGCAAGGATTACAGCGGGGTGCTCTCAAGGTCCATGCGTTTTGCGCGCGATATGCGGGGAAAAACGATGGCAATACGGCATCTGCCGCGGGCCGGCAGTGCAAAAGCCATCATGACCGCGCCAGAATTTTGCCAACCAGTTCCGGCCAGAACCGGTTCAACAGCAAGACCCGCCGCGACAATCCGGGCGCCGCAAGCCTCTTCCGGTCCCTGACGCTGCTGGAAATCGCATCCGCCATGGCTTCAGGCGAAATCTTTCCCGATCCCCGGCCCGCCGTCATTCCTGTGTCGACCAGCGGCGGAATTGCCTCGACCAGGTGAATGCCTTCCGATCGCAATTGCACCCGAAGTGACTGTGTGAAGGAGGCAAGTCCGGCCTTCGACGCCGAATACACCGGTGCCGAGGGTTTCGGCTGGCGCGAGACAAGAGAGGTCACATTGACAATTGTGCCGCCGGGCCGGAGCATCAAGGGAAGCAGGCAAAGGGCAAGAAGCATCGGAGCGGTCAGATTGAGCGCGATCTCATCCCGGATGCAATCCGGGCATTCGGGGTTTGCACTGTCGGGACCGGTGAAATCAACGGCGTTCTGCACGCCTGCATTGTTGATCAGAACTGCGACGGGCAGCCTCAGGCTTTTCACCGCTTCCGCTACACGGGTGATTCCCGCCCGCCCGGCGAGATCGGCATCAAGCACTGTCAGATTCTTGCACGCCGGAAGGACAGTGGTATCGCGGGCAATGGCCAGCACCGGAAAGCCGGCTTCGAGATAGCGGTTGACCAGCGCAAGTCCGATTCCGCGGCTGGCGCCGGTGATGACGGCAAGTCCCTGAGCATTGGGCATGGAGTACCTCCTGTGTTTGGGTCTGAGGCAATCATGAGCTGTTCCGGGACCAGACTATTGAACATATGCGCCAGCTGCCGGCTTGGCGCGATTGTTCAATTTTATATAGTGCGGCTATGATCAGCTGAGGCAACGCAAAAGGCAGGAACCCCGGCCCGGCCGGGAAAGGAGCGCCCATGGAGACCTTTGCCAGTGCAGGCCTGATAAATCTGGTGCTGCGTGTGGTCGGGGCAGCCGACCCGGCGCTGGTCGCAGGGCAGCCCTTGCCGGACCCCTTTTCCCGTGGCCTTGAACCGGCAGGGGTCAAGCGCAGTCTGGTCGAGCGGGTCATGCAGCGTCATGGCCCCGGCCTGCTGCTCTCGGTCGGTCAGAATCTGCATCTGATCGAGGATACACCGATTGCCACCGTGTTCAGACGCTCCGCCGATACGCACGTCCTGGTCGGCAAGTGGCTGCGGCTTGAACGCTATCATCATGCGGCCCACCGGACCCGGATAGCGCCTGAGGGCAATGAAGGCTGGGCCTGTCGTCGCTACAGCCTCGGCTCGATGCCGACGGTTGGCGAAAACTGCCTTATCGCCGGCCTGTTGATGGGGCTTGTCCAACTGGTGGGCGCAACAGAGTGCCGTCTGCTGATCGCCGGGGCTGACCTCCGCGCTTCCGATCTCAGAGCTGCGAAATTGCCGCCCGGCGAGACGTTTGAAACCTTCCGGATTGTCTGGTCGCCCTTCCGGACGAAGGAGATGCCGGACCTGAGCGCGCGGCCAGAACACCCAACAGATCTCGCCGACCGGCTCGCAGGCCTGCTTGAGTCGGATGTCGGACGCAGTTGGAAAATCGCTGATGCAGCCAGGCAGATGGCCATCTCCACCCGTTCGCTGCAGCGCCATCTGGCCGCGGACGGGCGGAGCTTCTCCACTGCCTTGCGCAGGGTGCGAATGCGCCGGGCCACCGAGTTGCTGACGGATACCAAAACCCCTCTCGCCGAGATTGGCTATTGCTGCGGCTATGCTGACCAGGCGCATTTCCAGAGGGATTTCCGCCGGGTAACCAACATCACCCCGAAACGGTTTCGTCAGGCCTCGGAGCAGACGCATCCGGCATTTTTCTCCGCCAGATCATGATCTTGCGGGAGATCGAAACAGAAATGGCGTTTAGCCGCCTGCAACAGGCACATTGGAACCTTCGGCGGGATCACGCATTCGTTACAAAACCGTAATGTTCGTGTCCTTGAAAAGCCACATTCACCGGACCAAATGTTCATCACCGGCGAACGAATAAGCCGATGTCTGGAATTACGGCTCGTCCCCCGCCGCTTCCAGACCATGGACAAGGGCCGCCCCGCCCCCTTTATAGGCCCTTGTCCTGACAATATGCCGCCATGGCCTTCCCCTCCGGCCATGGCGGCTTTTCTTTTGCCCGTTCCCGGCGCTAGATTGCCTGCTTCTGATTCCCTTCCGGAGCCTCCCATGACAGATCTGACCGCCGCCCTTTCCGCCGCCGATGCCAATCTGGATGACAGCCTCGAGCGCCTGTTCGGCCTTCTGCGCATCCAGTCGATCTCGACCGACCCGGCCTATGCGCCGGAATGCCGCCGCGCCGGTCAATGGCTGGTCGACGAGCTGATATCGCTCGGATTTGACGCCAGTCTGCGTGACACCACCGGTCATCCCATGGTCGTCGCCCATCATGCCGGTGCAACCCCGGATGCGCCGCACTACCTTTTCTATGGCCACTATGATGTGCAGCCGGTTGATCCACTTGATCTGTGGACCGACCCGCCATTCGAGCCGGCAATCAAGGAAATCGCTCCCGGCCGCAAGGCCATCACCGGCCGCGGCTCGTCTGACGACAAGGGCCAGCTGATGACCTTCGTCGAGGCGTGCCGGGCCTGGAAGGGTGCCTCCGGCTCGTTGCCCTGCCGGATTACCATCCTGTTCGAAGGCGAGGAGGAATCCGGATCGCCCTCGCTCAAGCCGTTTCTTGAGGCCAATGCCGAGGAGCTCAAGGCCGAGTGCGCTCTGGTTTGCGACACCGGCATGTGGGATCTGGAGACCCCGGCAATTGCAGTCGCACTGCGCGGTCTGGTCGGCGAGGAAGTCACCATCCATGCCGCTGACCGGGATCTGCATTCCGGCCTGTTCGGAGGCGCCGCCGCCAACCCGCTGCACATCCTGTCGAAGATTCTTGCCGATCTGCACGATGAAACCGGGCGCGTGACGCTTGACGGCTTTTATGACGGTGTCGAGGAAACCCCGGCACAGGTGCTTGCCAGCTGGGAAAGCCTCGGCAGGACGGCCGAGGATTTTCTGGGGGAGGTCGGTCTTTCGGTGCCATCGGGTGAAGATGGCCGCTCCGTGCTGGAACTGACCTGGGCACGGCCCACGGCAGAGGTCAACGGCATGTGGGGTGGATATACCGGCGAAGGCTTCAAGACCGTGATCGCCGCCAAGGCCGCGGCCAAGGTCTCGTTCAGGCTTGTCGGCAAACAGGATCCCGAGCAGGTCCGCGCCGCCTTCCGCGCCCATATCGAAGCCCGGCTGCCTGCCGATTGCACCGTGAGCTATGCGCCGCATGGCGGCTCACCCGCCATCCAGCTGCCGTTTGATTCGCCCGTGGTCACCAGGACCCGCACGGCGCTCACTGACGAATGGCCGAAACCTGCAGTGATGATCGGAATGGGTGGCTCGATTCCGATTGTCGGTGATTTCCAGAACATTCTGGGTCTGCAGTCGGTGCTGTGCGGCTATGGCCTGACTGATGACCGCATCCATTCACCCAATGAAAAATATGACCTGACATCCTTTGCCAAGGGAATCCGTTCCTGGGTGCGCATTCTTGATGCGCTCTCTGTTCGCTAGGGCGTTTGACGCAAATCCGGTTTTTGACACCGCGAAAGGGGT
>CAXBIE010000166.1:0-5657 GCA_963975635.1 uncultured Hoeflea sp.
TCCCTGCCCCTGGCGGTGCAACGGGGCTGCCTAACTTCGACTGACCAGACACCCCTTCTGCTTGAATTCAAAAGCCCGGCGGCATCCAACCGCCGGGCTTTTCTGTTCTCTGCAGCAAATCATTCGGACAGACCGGGCTAACGATTGTTCCCGCAAATCCAGAACTGAAGCTCAGCGGCCAGTCGATGACTTCCCCGCCCGGTTGCGGGCCTTGTTCTTCTGTAGGGCTGAGCGCTGCCCACCTCAAACGAAGCCTTGCTTATTTGCGCAGGAATAATCTGCCTGGAGAGAATCCTGCGCCCTGGAATCCAGACATGAAAAAGCCCCGGCGCCTTGCGGCCCCGGGGCTTCGAATCTCAGGCGAAGGAAGCAGCTTAGAGCTTGCCGCCGCGCTGCTGGATCATCATGAAGGTGTCCATGTTGTACTCAGCCAGCTGGAACCAGAGGTAGCCGTCACCACGGTAGCCCATATAGCTGTCATGGATCTTCTTGAAGGTGGCGTTTTCCGCGCCGATTTCAGCATAGACCTTGTTGGCTGCGCCGAAGCAGGCTTCCAGAATTTCGAGGCTGTAGGGACGCAGCTTGGTGCCTTCCGATACGAGCTTCTTCAGAGCCGGCGGGTTGAGCGTGTCGTAACGCGCCATCATCACGCTGTTGGCATAAGCCGAAGCCGCCTTGACCACGCCCTTGTAGTTGCTCGGCAGTTCGTTCCACTTGTCGAGGTTGATCAGGTTCATCAGCGTCACGCCGCCTTCCCACCAACCGGGGTAGTAGAAGTATGGAGCAACCTTGTTGAAGCCGAGCTTGGAGTCATCATATGGGCCGACGAATTCAGCCGCGTCGATGGTGCCCTTTTCAAGCGCAGCATAGATGTCGCCACCAGGAATGTTCTGCGGAACAACGCCGACTTCCTGGATGATCCGGCCGCCAAAGCCGCCGATACGCATCTTGAGACCCTGCATGTCGGCAACGGTGTTGATTTCCTTGCGGAACCAACCACCCATCTGGGCGCCGGTGTTGCCAGCCGGAAATGCAATCATGTTCTGGTCGGCATAGAAATCGTTGTTGAGCAGATCCAGACCGCCGCCTTCATAGAGCCAGCCATTGGTCATGCGCTGGTTGAGACCGAACGGAACGCCGGTTCCGAATGCCCAGGTCGGGTCCTTGCCGAAGAAGTAGTAGGACGCGGTGTGCGCCATTTCGATGGTAGCGTCGCGAACCGCGTCAGCGCCTTCAAGCGCGCCAACGATTTCGCCGGCGCCATAGGTCTGGATTTCGAAATTGCCGTCAGTGGCTTCCGAAACAGCCTGGGCGAAAACTTCCGCCGCACCGTAAATCGTGTCCAGCGCCTTCGGGAAACCCGACGAGCAGCGCCATGTGATCTTTGGCATTGTCTGCGCAATGGCCGGAGCGGCCAGCGTGGTTGCGGCAGCAGCGCCGGCACCAGCGACCCCAGCCTTCTTGATAAAGGAACGACGATCCATAAAAACCTCCCAGTTGAATTAGCGCCGCGAGGCAAGGGATTCGCACACCAAAACACCCCAACGACATGAGGGTGACCTAACCATGTTGCGACAGGCCTTTCAAGCAAAAGACGGCAATTTCAGCCGGATTGGTCAATTTTTCTTGCCAGTTCCAAACCATACAAATTCCGGTAAAAAAATCGCTAATATTCATAAGCCGATACGTAGCTGCCGGAATTGACAAAGCCCTTCTGAAACGCAAGAACAAATGACGACGCGCCGCGCTATTTCGGCGGAAAAAATCAAGGGAATTGGGCGATGCACAGTGGACTTGTCGCAATACCGGCGGATATTCGTGAATTTGATGGATACACGTGGCATGCTGCGCCTGATCAATACATCATGGCGGCGGTCAAAGGATCGAATGTCCTGCCACTGATCGTGCCGGCCCTGAGTGAGGGAACGGACGTCGACATGGTGCTGGATCGCGTCGACGGGGTCTTGATCAGCGGCTCGCGCACCAATGTTCATCCATCCAACTATGGAGAAGACGAAACCGAACATCACGGTCCGTTTGATCCCGCCCGCGACATGCTTTCGATGGCGCTCATCCGCCGCACCATTGAACGCGGCATTCCGTTGCTCGCCATCTGCCGCGGCATCCAGGAACTCAATGTCGCGCTCGGCGGCGCGCTCGCCACAGAAATCCAGGATCTTCCGGGGCGTATGGATCACCGCAAGCCGCAAACCGAAGACCGGGACGAGGCATTCGCCATCCGCCACACGATCCAGGTCAAGGAAGGCAGTTGCCTTGCATCCATTGTCGGCAACGGCGAAGTGAGCGTCAATTCGCTGCATCGTCAGGCTATTTCAAAACTGGCGCCCCGGCTGGCAGTCGAGGCTGTTGCCGACGACGGCACCGTCGAAGCCGTCAGTGTGATTGACGCACCCGGCTTTGCGCTTGGGGTTCAGTGGCATCCCGAATACTGGGTCGGCAACGACGTCATTTCAGACAAGATTTTTGCGGCCTTTGGAGATGCGGTTCGTGCCCGCCACGCCCGGCCTGCCGCCGAAGCCGCTGAATAAGACAAACCAGGCAGCAACAAGAAACATAAGCCCGGGCACATTGCTGTGGCCGGGCTTTGTATTGGCGTTGTAACGAACTCTGCGTTCCGGTCAGCCGGAAGCGCGGTCAAAACCTGCACATTCAGGCACCGGCGTAAGAGCCGGGCGCCCTGCCAGCCATTCGATCAGATTGTCCACCACCAGATCGGCCATGGCGTTGCGTGTGGCGACAGACGCCGAAGCCACATGCGGCAGCAGGCAGGCATTCGGCAAATCCATCAGTGCTTGTGGCACATTCGGTTCATCCGCAAAGACATCAAGCCCGGCCGCAGCGATTGTGCGGTCTGCAAGTGCGGCGATCAGTGCCGGCTCATCAACCGTTGATCCACGTCCGACATTGATCAGGACGCCCTGCGGTCCAAGCGCATTGAGGATGTCAGCGTTGACGGTTTTTTCCGTCGCAGCACCACCAGGCACGATCACGACCAGGATGTCGACCGCAGAAGCCATATCAACCAGGCGCGGATGCCAGGTGTAAGCCACGTCAGGTCGTTGCGTTCTGGTGTGATAATGGATCGGCAAGCCGAATGCCTCCAGACGCTGGGCGATGGCCAGGCCGATCCGCCCGAGACCGTAGATTCCGGCGGTCCGCCCCCTTAGCGAAAGAGAGGTTAGCGGGTAGCCCCCTTCTGCCGCCCAGCGCCCGGCGCGCAGATAGGCTTCCGCCTTCGGCAGCTCGCGCAATGTGTTGAGCAGCAGTCCGATGGTTGTATCCGCAACTTCATCCGACAGGACGTCAGGCGTGTTGGTGACCATGACATTGCGCGTCGCCGCATGGGCTGCATCGATGGCGTCATAACCAACGCCGAAATTGGCAATCACCTCGAGGTTTGGCAGGGAATCGATAAACTCGGCAGAAATCCGTGTCGCCGCGGCGAGTCCGGTAATTCTGTTGCGCGTCTCCTCGCTCAACGCCTTGATATCTGCTGTATCAACGGAAACAGCCTCGAATTCGGCTTCAACGCGCTCCCGCACCCGGGGGTGAACCTTTCCGGCAAGAAGCACAACGGCTCGTTCAGCACTCATCGGCCTGCTCCCGGGTTGAGCGGCATGGTCGATTGCCTGATCCGCATCTCGGGCTTGATCAAATGCAGCCCGTCAGCTTCACTCGAGCCATTGAGCTTGTCGAGCAACGCCCGTGCCGCGAATCGGCCGACTTCCGATTGTCCGTTCCAGACTGTGGTCAGGGCAGGAGTGGCGATCGCCGCTTCCTCAAGATCGTCATAACCAGTCACTGATATATCCTTTCCAGGCACCAGACCCGCACGGGCAATGCCATTCATCAATCCAATAGCAACAAGATCGTTCCAGCACACAGCAGCGGTTGGCTTCAAGGGATTGGCGAGAAAATTCACTGCCGCTTCGAACCCGCTCTGCTTGGTCCGAGGGCCTGGAATTCTCAGCGCCGGATCGACCTCGATGCCGGCCTTTTTCAAGGCATTGGCATATCCCGCATAGCGGTCCCGCCCTGTCGACGTATGGTCCGTGCCGCCGATCATGGCGATCCGGGTGTGCCCCAGACTGATCAGATGATTGGTGGCAAGAGCCGTTCCGTAGGCATCGTCCCCACGGAAGGTCGGCACATCGATTTCCGGAACCGACCTGGCGATCAGGATTGCCGGCATGCCATTGTCTTCGGCCAACCGGATATCGGATGCCGGCGTTCCGATGGCCGGCGACATGATCACCCCGTCTCCGCCCAGCTGCAGCAGCGTTTCAATGAAATTGCGCTGCTTGTCGACCGAGTCGTAATGGTTGGAGAGGATGAAGGTTTGCCGGCTGCGATCGAGTTCGGTCTCGATGGATTTGAGGATTTCGGCATAGAACGGGTTCATGATGTCGTGCACGACCACCCCGATAATGCCTGACCGCGACGTCCTGAGCGAAGCTGCACGCCGATTGTAGATATAGCCAAGCTCGATGGCTTTTTCCTTGATGCGGTCACGGGTGACATCCGCCACCAGCGGGCTGTCACGCAATGCGAGGGAAACGGTTGCTGTCGAAAGGCCCAATGCCTCGGCAATAGTCGAAAGTTTTATCTTCTGCGCCAAATTGCGGTTCCCCATGACGGAGCGCCTGGCCCCGATTCAAACAATTCAACAAACTAAAAGGTTTAAACCGAACTGGCAATCAGTCAGCGTCGGTTGCCGCATCATCTCTGACAGGTGAGCCGTCTTGCGATGGTGTGACGACCTCGACGGCAGTGTTTGGGTCGGCTGCGGAAACCGCTGCTGGACGCAAGGATGCAGAAATATTCGCATCCACGGCTGCAAGAAGCGCCAGAAGCTCGCCGACCTCTTTTTTCTTCAGGCCGGCAAAGGCCGCCTTCTCGGTCTTGCGTTGCGACTTGCGGATGGACTTGATCTGGTCCCGCCCTGCGTCGGTCAGGAACACCAGCATCATCCGCCCGTCGTCAGGCGATCCCTCGCGGCGCAGGAAACCCTGGGCAGCAAGGCGACCGATGGTCTTGGTAACAGTCGGAGCCTTTACGCCAAGCGACGCCGCGATTGCACCGGGTGTTTGCCCGTCATCAGCATCCAGCGCCAGCATGACGCCATCCTGACCGGCATAAAGCCCGAGATCCAGCAAATGCCGCGACAGGGCAGTTCTCGCATTGCGCGCAACCTGATTGATCATCAGAAAAGCTTCTGCATGATCACTCTTCTTGGTCTTTTTCACCTTGGTCTTCTTTTTGGCGGACACGGACAGCTCCTTCTTGCGGCCTTTGTTCCCTCACCCTAGGGTTCGGACTCTAATTTGGCCCGAGCGGAATAACCACCCTATGCCCACACAACCTGTACCCATAGCCATTCTCCCTTTGGGGGCTCACGAGCAGCACGGCCCGCATCTGCCGTTCGAGACCGATGCGCTGATCGCCCACGAGGTCGCACAACGGCTTTGTCGCGCGGCTCCCGCTGGCATTCAGACCGAATTGCTGCCAGCCGAATCAACCGGTTATTCTATCGAGCATATGGATGTGTCAGGTACGCGAACGCTTGGCTTTGAGGAAGCCGTCAATCGCTGGATTGATATCGCCGCCCGCTGTGCCGATCGCGGAATACGCCGGCT
>CAXBIE010000167.1:0-5566 GCA_963975635.1 uncultured Hoeflea sp.
TGCGCTTCGGCCACCGGGTGTTCGAACGGCTGGCGACGCTTAGAATGCCGCTGATCGCGGCGATCAACGGCCATGCGCTGGGCGGCGGCCTGGAACTGGCGGCCTGTGCCGACATCCGCATCGCCGAAAGCCAGATCCGTATCGGCATGCCGGAGACGAGCCTCGGCATGGTCCCGGGCTGGTCGGGCACGCAGCGGCTGGCCGGCCGCTTCGGGGCGCAGATTGTCCGCCGCATGGTTCTCGGCGGCGAGGTGTTCTCCGCCGAAGAGGCGCTCTCGCACGGGCTGGTGGACGCCGTCGCGGAAACCGGCGCGGCGCTTGATGCGGCAAAGGCCTATGCGGCGCGGGTGGCTGCGCGCGGGCCGGCAGCAATCGAAATTTCCAAGCTGATGCTGGCCGTCAGTTCCGGCGAGGACAAGGGCGCTGCCGTCGAGGCGTTGGGATCGATCCTGGTCGCCGGAACCGGCGATCTCAAAGAGGGCGTAGCGGCATTTAACGCCAAGCGGCCCGTGAAATTCAAGGGAGAATGGTCGTGAGTATCCAGATCCGGCCGGCAGCGATTGCCGGGCTTCAGGTGCGTGAGTTCGAGATGCTGATAGACGGCCAGTGGTCCGGCGGCGCGGGCGGTGTCATCGAACGCGTCGCGCCCGGCCACGGGGTCACGGTCAGCCGTTATCAGGCCGCCACCGAAGTGGACGCCAATCGCGCCATTGCTGCCGCCCGTAAGGCCTTCGACACCGGGCCATGGCCACGGATGACCGGCGCCGAGCGCTCCAACACGCTGCTGCGGGTGGCTGACCTGATTGCCGCCAATGCCGAGGAACTGGCCTGGTTCGACGCCGTGGAAGCGGGCAAGCCGATTGCCCAGACCCGCGGCGAACTCGGCGGCGCCGTCGATATCTGGCGTTATGCTGCAGCACTCGCCCGCGACCTGCACGGCGAAAGCTACAATACGCTCGGCGACGGGACGCTTGGAGTGGTGTTGCGCGAGGCTATCGGCGTTGTCTCGATCATCACGCCGTGGAATTTCCCGTTCCTGATCGTCAGCCAGAAGCTGCCTTTCGCGCTGGCCGCCGGTTGCACGGCGGTGGTCAAGCCGTCGGAACTCAGCTCCGGCTCGACGCTGCTCCTGGGCAAACTGCTGATTGAAGCCGGCATTCCGGCAGGCGTCGTCAACATCATCACCGGCACCGGGGCGGCCGTCGGTTCGCTGATGACCAGCCACCGCGATGTCGACATGGTCTCCTTCACCGGCTCGACTGGGGTCGGCAAGCTGACCATGCGCAACGCTTCGGAAACGCTGAAGAAAGTGTCGCTGGAACTCGGTGGCAAGAACCCGCAGATCGTCTTTGGCGACGCCAATCTCGAGGAATTCGCCGACGCTGCGGTGTTTGGAGCGTTCTTCAATGCCGGCGAGTGTTGCAATGCCGGATCGCGGCTGATCCTGCACACATCGATCGCGGAGGAAGCCATTGCGCGCATCTCGGCGCTGTCGGCCAAGGTGAAGGTCGGCGATCCGCTCAATGATGAGACCCAGGTGGGCGCTATCATCACGCCGATGCATTTTGACAAGGTGACCGGCCATGTGGCAGCGGCTGAAGCTGCCGGAGCAGGCGTGGCTTTCGGCGGCGGTGCGCTCGATCTCGGCGCCGGCCAGTTCATGGCCCCGACCATCGTCTCGGGCGTGACACCGGAGATGGCGATTGCGCGCGAGGAGGTGTTCGGTCCGGTGCTGTCCGTGCTGACCTTCGACACGCTCGACGAGGCTGTGGCGATTGCCAACAATGTCGATTACGGCCTGTCGGCGGGTGTTTGGAGCGCCGGTATGGACAATTGCCTCAGCGTCGGCCGCCGGGTGCGCGCCGGCACTGTGTGGATGAACACCTTCATGGATGGTGCCTCGGAGTTGCCCTTCGGCGGCTACAAACAGTCCGGCCTTGGCCGCGAACTTGGCCGTCACGCAGTCGAGGACTATACAGAGACCAAGACACTCAACATGCATATCGGCGCCCGCAGCAATTGGTGGGTGCAGCGATGAGACCGTTTCCCGACACCGAGGCTGGCGGACTGCGTGACCGCGCCGGTTCAGGCGTCGGGAATGGAAAATTGCGGCGGTTGCAGATCCTGCAGGCTGTCCGGCGATGCACCGCCAATGCGGGCGAGCAGCAACTTGCCCATCTGTTCGCCGGCGGCACTGAGATCTTCGTAGATGACATCGACCTTGGGCTGGATATGGCCGAGCAGCCGCGAGGTTTGCTTGGCGACCATGTCGTATTCGCGCCCCAGCGTCAGGCCGTTGTCGGTCATGCCGGTGATGGTGGCCAGCGCCGAAACCTCTCCGGGGCAGATGAAGCCGTCGGGCAGGTCTGGCAGAGTGGCGCGGCGGCGCATGAAGTCGTGGATCTTGTCGACCGGGCTGTCGAGATCGATCTCGTCGGGGATCTCGTATTTGACGCCGGATTCGCGCACCGCGGTCATGAAGCCATAGAGCATGTGCTGGTAGAAGGTGAGCCGCTTGGGCGGCAGCAGGATCATCAGCTTGCGACGGCCCTTGGCGATAAGCCGGTGGCTGGCCTCCATGGCAAAAGCGAAATTGTCGTAGTCGACATAGGGATGCGGGGTGGAAAACTCGGTGCGGCCATGGGTGACGAAGGGCAGGCCGCTCTCGAGCAGCAGCCTGACGCGCGGGTCGAACGGCTCGGTGCGCGACAGGATCAATCCGTCGGCCATGCGATTGCGCAGGATGTAATTGACCGCCTCGACATTGGCGCCGTCGAGAAAATTCGGCGTGACGATGATGTGGTAGGGCGTCGGCTGCAGCGCGCTGGCGAGTCCGTGCATCAGCGAGGTGGCGAAGCCGAGGATTTCCTCATGCGGGTCGAGCAGCACACTGATGACATTGGTGCGTCCGGTCTTCAGCCGCTGGGCGGCGCGGTCGGGCAGATAGCCGATCTCGGCGGCGACCTCCTGCACCCGCTTGCGGGTCTTGGCCGAAATCTGTGGTGCATCGCTGAGCGCCCGGGACACCGTGGTCACCGCCAGGCCGGTTATCGCCGCGATGGTGCGCAGCGTCGGCTTGGCAGATTTTCGGCCGACAGGCGCCGGCAGTTGGGGTTCGGACTTGTCGCTCACGCGGGTGGTTTTCCTTGTCGGTCCTCAGGGGCATCGGCGGCGGACGTTACCCGTGAATGGGCAATCAAGCAATGCCTGAATGAAAACGTTGCAAATGCGCTCTGGTTGATGACGAAGCCGCCTTCATACATGCAGAAATGTACAGAATTGCATGCAATAGGCGGTTTCATGGCGAATTCGCGGCACGAGCGGCGGTGGCTTGACTCTGGCAAATTTGTAACGTTTTAAATTGGTTCTGCGGCTCCGGCCGTGTGGAGAGGATATCCGCTGTCATAATGGCGGCGGGATCGAAAGGTGGATGGACTTATCTGCTTGATACAACTTGCTAATGGGAGGAAACGATGCGCAAGTTTTTGACAATGACTGCAGTAGCAACCCTGATGACGGGTTTTGGAGGGATTACCGCCCATGCCGAGGAAGGTGTGGAGGTGCTGCACTGGTGGACATCGGGTGGCGAAGCTGCCGCTCTGGATGTTCTGAAGAAGGATCTTGAAAGCAAGGGCATTTCCTGGGTCGACATGCCGGTAGCCGGCGGTGGCGGCACCGAAGCCATGACCGTGCTGCGTGCCCGGGTCACGGCCGGCAATGCGCCGACCGCCGTGCAGATGCTTGGCTTTGACATTCTCGACTGGGCCAAGGAAGGCGCGCTCGGCAATCTCGATGACGTGGCAGCCTCGGAAGGTTGGGACAAGGTCATCCCGACCGCGCTGCAAAAGTTCTCCAAATATGACGGTCACTGGATCGCCGCACCTGTCAATGTGCACTCGACCAACTGGGTGTGGATCAACAAGGCAGCACTCGACAAGGCCGGCGGCAAGCAGCCCGAAACCTGGGACGAACTGGTCGCGTTGCTCGACAATTTCAAGGAGCAGGGCATCACGCCTGTTGCCCATGGCGGTCAGCCCTGGCAGGACGCGACGATCTTTGACGCCGTCGTGCTTTCGCTTGGCAATGATTTCTACAAGCAGGTCTTCATCGACCTCGACCCGGCAGCACTTGGTTCGGACAAGATGAAGGAAGCCTTCGATCGCATGAGCAAGCTGCGTTCCTATGTCGATGACAACTTCTCGGGCCGTGACTGGAACCTGGCTTCGGCCATGGTCATCGAAGGCACTGCCGGAGCACAGTTCATGGGCGACTGGGCCAAGGGCGAATTCGTCAAGGCCGGCAAGGTGCCGGGCGAGGATTTCGTCTGCATGCGCTTCCCCGGTACACAGGGCTCGGTAACGTTCAACTCCGACCAGTTTGCGATGTTCAAGGTGGCGGACGAAAAGGTGCCGGCTCAGCTCGCAATGGCTTCCGCCATCGAGAATCCGGTGTTCCAGTCGGCGTTCAACGTGGTCAAGGGGTCGGCTCCAGCGCGCACCGACGTCTCGGATGAAGCCTTTGATGCCTGTGGCAAGAAGGCGATCGCCGACCTTGCCGAAGCCAACACCAACGGCTCGCTGTTTGGTTCCATGGCCCATGGCCACGCCAACCCGGCCTCGGTGAAGAACGCCATCTACGACGTTGTCACCCGCCAGTTCAACGGCGACATGTCGTCCGATGAAGCTGTCACCGAACTGGTGGCTGCGGTCGCCGCCGCGCAGTAATCGCGATAAAAACCGCCGGGGCGCACGCAGGCACATTCGCGCGCCCCGGCAACCCACCATGCGAGAGGCCGGGGAGAGATCATGGACAACCGCAGCAGGCTACAGGAACTCCTGCCGAAGATCGTGCTAGCGCCATCGCTGATCGTGGTGCTGGTCTTCGTCTATGGATTCATCGCTTACACCGGCTTTCTGTCGATGTCCGATTCCAAAATGCTGCCGTCCTATGGCTTTGTGGGGCTAAGCAACTACTCGAAATTGTGGGCCTTGCCGCACTGGTGGAGAGCGATCTCCAATCTGGCCATCTTCGCCTCGCTCTACATCATCATTTCATCGGTTCTGGGTCTGGGACTTGCGATCCTTCTTGACCAGAAAATCCGCGCTGAAGGTCTGCTTAGACCGATCTATCTCTATCCCATGGCTTTGTCCTTCATTGTCACCGGAACTGCGTGGAAGTGGTTTCTCGATCCCGGCATAGGACTTGAGAACACCATGCATCTGTGGGGTTGGGAGAGTTTCACCTTCACCTGGATCAAGGACCGAAACTACGCCATCTACTGTGTGGTGATTGCCGCCGTATGGCAGTCGTCGGGCTTCGTCATGGCGATGTTTCTGGCCGGGCTGCGCGGTGTCGACAACGAGATCATCAAGGCGGCGCAGATTGATGGTGCCTCCACGGTGACCGTTTACCGGCGGATCATCATTCCGATGATGCGGCCGGTGTTCCTTTCGGCTTTCGTGGTGCTCGCCCATCTGGCGATCAAGGCTTACGACCTTGTCGTGGCATTGACCGGCGGCGGGCCGGGGCAGGCCACCGAACTGCCGGCCACCTTCATGTATTCCTA
>CAXBIE010000168.1:0-5475 GCA_963975635.1 uncultured Hoeflea sp.
AGCCGGGATGCGACCTGCCGTATCTCGCCCTGACCGGGCAAAAACGCCAGAATCGAGCCGGCTTCGCTGCGGTGAAGCATCTCGATGGCGTTCGTCATCGCCGGTTCGATGCGAATGCCCGATGGCCTGTCGATGTGACGGATATCGACAGGATAGCTGCGTCCCAGGCTCTCGACCACCGGGCAACCGTCGAGCAGCGTTGCCACACGGTCCGTATCCAGCGTCGCCGACATCACCAGTATGCGCAAATCCTCGCGCAGGCCCGACTGGATATCGAGCGCCAGCGCCAGCCCGAAATCCGCCTCCAGCGCGCGCTCGTGAAATTCGTCGAAGATCACGCAATCGATGCCCTCGAGATCCGGTGATGACAGTGCCATGCGGGTGAACACGCCTTCGGTCACCACCTCGATTCGGGTTTTGGCCGACACTTTGGTGTCGAGCCGCATCCGGTAGCCGACGGTTGCGCCAACCTCTTCGCCCAGCATTGCCGCCATGCGCCGGGCCGCGGCTCGCGCTGCCAGCCGGCGCGGCTCGATCAGGATGATCTTGCCGGTCAGCCAGGGCTCGCTTGCCAGCACCAGCGGCACCAGCGTGGTCTTGCCGGCACCCGGAGGCGCGGCCAGTACTGCGTTGGGTCCATCGGCAAGAGCCGCGCGCAAGGGCGCGAGCGCATCAGAAACCGGCAGGTCCGCATATCGGTCGGCGATCCCGCTCACGCCGGATCGACCTTGTGCAGCTGCCCGCCGGCTGCGCGGGCATCTTCCTCGTCATGAGTCACAAGCACCACCGGCAGGCCGGCGCGGCGCGCCCGGTCAAACACCAGCTGCCGGGTCTGCTCGCGCAAACCGGCGTCGAGTTTGGAAAACGGCTCGTCCAGCAACAGCACCCGCGGCCGCGACATGAGTACCCGCTGCAGCGCCACACGCGCCTTTTGTCCACCCGACAGCGTATCCGGATCGCGATCACCGAAGTCTGCCAGGCCGGCGTCTTCAAGCGCTTCCTCGGCCAAAGCCCGTCTTTGCTTGCGGCCACGCACGTCTTCCGGAATGGCAATGGCGATATTGTCGGCGACACTCAAATGCGGAAACAGCAGCGGATCCTGAAACAGGATTCCCGCATGGCGTTTCTCTGCTTCCAGCGCTGTCAGATCGATCCCGTCGACGGTCACCCGGCCGCTGGCGGTAAACGCCGGATCGAGAAAGCCGCCGAGATAGGCCAGCAGCGTCGATTTGCCTGAGCCCGATGGCCCCATGACGGTCAGGGTCTCGCCGCGGCCGACATGGGCATCAAGCGCCACCAGCACGCGATCGCCCAGGCAGATGTGCACCCCGTCCAGCCGAAGTCCCTGATTGTCGGTCATGTTGTCCAATTTCACACCCGCAAGCCTCGCCGGTTGCGGAATAGCAAGCCTGGCAATCCTGTTGCAATGCTAAAAGCCAGAAACGGCAGCAGTGTCTGCATGAAGGCATAAACCCCGATGGCGCGCCGGTTGCCGCCAGCCGCCAGCGCCACGGCTTCGGTGGTGACGGTTGTCAGCCGTCCGGCGCCGATCAGCACGGTCGGCAGATATTGCCCGACGGAGACCGAAAATCCGACCGCCGCCGCCGTCAGCACAGCCCGCGTCAGCATCGGCAACCGGATCCGGATCAATGTGCGGGTGCGGCTCATGCCCAGTCCCGCGGCGATCAGGTCGTGCCGCCGGTCATGCGCCCGCCAGGGATCGCTGAGCGAGAGAAAAACATAAGGCAGGACAAACACCAGATGCGCCAGAACCAGCGCCGAAAAACTGGCATCGACCCCGAGCCAGATCGACAGCACCTGCAGGCCGAACATGAACGAGATCTGCGGCACGATCAGCGGCAGATAGATCAGCAGCAAAGCGCCGCCGCCCCGGCCCCGTCCGGTTTCATATTCCCGTTCGAGACACAGAATGGTCAGCACCAGCGCGATCAGGGTCGACAGCCCGGCAACCGCAAGAGTGGTGGCAAGCGGTCCGCTCATCCGGGGCAGCGCCTGCATCCATGATCGAAGGCTGAAATTGACCGGAAGTGCGTCGGGGAACTGCCAAAGCCCGGAAACCGACCACAGCGCCAGCACGGCAATCCCGCCGAAAACGATGGCTGCCGAGGCGATCATGACCAGCCGTGCGCCGGTGCGCACAGCCGTGTCGCGCTGCCAGCGCCGTCCGGCGCCACGGCTGATCCGGACCAGCATTGCACCGATGCGCTCAAGTCCCACCCAGGCAATCAGCGCCACGAGTGTCACGCCGAGCTGGGCCACCGCCCCGGCTGAGGCCAGAAACCGGGTTTCAAGCTCCGGATCGTTCATCCAGTCGATCAGCCGCACCGGCAGCGTCGGCGGCAGATGCGGCCCCAGGATCAGCGCCACATCGACCACCGAACTGGCATAGGCGACCACCGCAAACACCGCGAGCCGCACTTGCTTGTAAAGCGGCGGCCACAGCAGGAAGGTGAAGCTGGCAATCCGGCCATAGCCCAGCGACCGCCCGAGCCGCATGGTCTCGACATGCCGGGTTTGTGGCAGCGCGGCCAGCGTCACCAGAAACAGAAAGGGGATTTCCTTGACAATCAGGCCCGCCATCATCGACAGCGCCAATGGGTCATTGACGATCAGCAAATCCGGTGGCTGGCCGTATCCGGTCAGCCAGGGCGAGACCAGCCGCATCAGCATGCCCGACGGCGCAATCAGGAATGCCAGCCCGAAGGCTGCCGCCGCATGCGGCACCGACAGCAGCGGCGAAATCATCCGCCGCATCCGGGCAAAGCCGGAAGTGCCGAGATCACTGGCCACAAAAGCCGCCACCGTTCCCAGCGATACCAGCGTCGTCACCAGCCCGATCAGGACCGAAAGAACCGCCGAGCGACCGATTCCGGGAACCTCGGCGAGCGCCGAAAAATGTTCGGTGGTGAAGCTCACGCCGCCCAATTCAGGCAAGTAACCCACCGCCGGAAGCGCGGTTCCGGCCAGCCCAAAGGCCAGCGGTCCGAGCAGGATCGCCAGTGTCAGCGGCGGCGCCAGTCGCGCCAGGCGCACGCCGCCCGCCATCTCAGCTGACCCCGTTGTGCACAGCCATGCAGATCAGTTGGCCGCGCCGTAGCGCCTCAGCCATTCGCCCTCGATATGCTCCATCCAGTCCGGATGCGGCTCATCCAGTGCCGGACCCAGCTCATCGGGCTTCAGGGTGGCAATGCCGAGATCAAGCGCATCAAACGCTGCACGGTCATCGTCGGACAGTTTGTCCATCGACAGCACGGTCGGATCACCCCAGACCGAAGGATCCTGCTTGCGGACCTGGGCCTCCGGCGAGATCAGGAAGTTGGCGAGCACCAGCGCGCCGGCCTTTGCAGCGGCGTTGTAGGGAATGGCGACGAAATGGGTGTTGCCCAACGTGCCGTCCGTATAGGTGAAGGACCGCACGGTGTCGGGCAATTCGCCGGCTGCGATTCCGGCCGATGCTTCCGAGGGATTGAAGGCGAAGATGATATCGAGTTCGCCGTCGGCCAGCTTCTGCTTCATGTCGGGGTAGTTCTGCGGATAGGCCTTGCCGCTGCGCCACAAATTGGGATGCAGCTTGTCGAGATAGTCAAACAGGGGCGCGGAATCCGCCTTGAAGCTGGCTTCGGTCACCGGCTTGCCGAGCTTGGATCTGTCGTCGATGGTTTCGATCAGCACCTGCTTGAGAAATGACGAGCCGATGAAATCCGGTGGCTGCGGATAGGAAAAACGGCCCGGATAGGCCTGGGTCCATTTCAAAAGCTCTGCCGAGGAGTGCGGCACACTGTCAGCCGGCGTGCGGGCGGTGTCATGGAAGAACACCATCTTGGCGCCGCCCCAGGGGCTTTCGAGTCCGTCGGTCGGAATGGTGAAATCGGTCAGAATGGTCGGCTTGTTTTCGTGGTCGACATAGGCCCAGTTCGGCAGGCCCGTGGTCCAGTCCGGCGCCATCAGCAGCTCCTGCCGCTTCATCGAGGCGAAATTCTCGCCATTGATCCAGATGAGGTCGACCGAACCGCCCGCATCCTTGCCGGCGGCTTTTTCGGCCAGTACCTTGGCCACCGCATTGGCGGTGTCATCGAGTTTCACGTGAACCACCTCGACCCCGAAACGCTCTTTCAGCGTTTCGCCGGCCCAGCCGATATAACTGTTGATGTTCTCGGAACCACCCCAGGCGTTGAAATAGACGGTCTGGCCTTTGGCTTCTTCCAGGACCGCATCCCAGTCGCGCGGGTTGGGGTCTGCGGCCTGGGCTGCAAATGTCAACGCAAGTGCTGCGCTCAACGCGCCAGCCAGCACGGTCGGGGATCTCAACACGGCATTCCTCCTTGGACGGTAAAATCAGTTCCACACACCACAGGGCCGCAATGGCGTCAATCAAACGCCAGGTGTCGCGGCGTCACAATTTGGTGACCCGGGCGTGTAGAGCCGGTGGCGAACTTCATCCGGGAAGCGCCGCTCTCTAGTGAGCCTCGTCCCAGTTCAGCGCCGCGCGTGCATCGACTTTCAGCGGCACGGCCATGTTGACAGCCGGCATGGCCGCGTTTTCCATCACGTCGACAATCACCGGGATGATCTTGTCGGCATCGCCCTCGGGCGCTTCGAAAATCAGTTCATCGTGCACCTGCAGCAGCATCCGGGCATGGGCGTCGGCCTTTTGGAGTGCCGGTTCCATCCGCACCATGGCGCGGCGGATGACATCGGCGGCCGAGCCCTGGATTGGTGCGTTGATCGCGGCGCGCTCGTTGAAGGCGCGAACCTGAGGGTTGGAGGAACGGATTTCCGGATAATGGGCCCGGCGGCCGAATATGGTTTTCACATAGCCGTATTCCTTGGCCTCGGCCTTGGTGGCCTCCATGTAGTCCTTGATGCCGGGAAAACGCTCGAAATATTTGCGGATATAGTCTCCGGCTTCCGATCGCTCGATGCTGAGCTGGTTGGCCAGACCAAAGGCCGAGATACCGTAGATGATACCGAAATTGATCGCCTTGGCGCGGCGGCGCACTTCCGATGGCATGCCTTCCACCGGAACGCCGAACATTTCCGACGCGGTCATGGCGTGAATGTCGACGCCATCGGCAAAGGCTTGCGTCAGCTGCGGAATGTCGGCGACATGTGCCAGAACCCGCAATTCGATCTGGCTGTAGTCGGCCGAAATCAGCACATTGTCCGGCTCGGCGATAAAGGCGGTGCGGATCTTGCGGCCTTCGGCGGTGCGCACTGGAATGTTTTGGATGTTCGGATCGGACGAGGAAAGCCGCCCGGTGGTGGTCGCCGCCATCGCAAAAGACGTGTGCACCCGCTTGGTCTCGGGGTTGATGAATCCCGGCAATGCGTCGGTATAGGTGGATTTGAGCTTGGTCAGCTGCCGCCAGTCAACGATCTTTCGCGGCAATTCGTGGCCTGCGGCGGCGAGATCCTCAAGCGCCTGGGCCGATGTTGACCATTGTCCGGTCTTGG
>CAXBIE010000169.1:0-5460 GCA_963975635.1 uncultured Hoeflea sp.
AATCGTGCCGATGTTAACGTGCGGCTTATTGCGCTCGAACTTACCCTTTGCCATCTTCGGCTCTCCATTCTCATTCAGCCCACTCGGGGCAAATTACTGTTTCAGTCTCCGGCCCGGTCCGCACCCTCAGGCGCTGGACCGGCAATCCGGCAAATTATGCGTATTTCGCCTGAATCTCCTGGGAGACGTTCGACGGCACCGCCGCGTAATGATCAAATGTCATCGAGTACTGAGCCCGGCCCTGGGACATGGAGCGCAGCGTATCGACATATTTGAACATGTTGGCCAGAGGCACATGGGCGGAGATGACGACGGCGATGCCGCGCATTTCCTGGCCCTGGATCTGACCACGACGGGAATTAAGGTCACCGATCACGTCACCGACGTAATCTTCAGGCGTAATCACTTCGACAGCCATGATTGGCTCAAGCAGCTGCGGACCCATGAACTTCGAGTTTTCCCGGAAGCAGGCGCGACCGGCAATTTCGAAGGCGAGGACGCTGGAGTCCACATCGTGGTAAGCGCCATCGATCAGGGTTGCCTTGATGCCGAGCATCGGGAAGCCGGCAAGCGGTCCGGAATTCATCACGCTGTTGATGCCCTTCTGGACACCCGGGATGTATTCCTTCGGAACCGAACCACCGACAACCTTGGATTCGAAGATGAACTCTTCGCTCTCGTCGTTGGGTGCGAACTGAATCTTGACGCGAGCGAACTGACCCGACCCACCCGACTGCTTCTTGTGGGTGTAATCGGCTTCGTAAGCCTTTGTGATCGATTCCCGGTAAGCAACCTGCGGTGCACCGACATTGGCCTCAACCTTGAACTCGCGACGCATACGGTCAACGAGAATGTCGAGGTGCAACTCGCCCATACCGGCGATGATGGTCTGACCGGATTCTTCGTCGGTCTTGACGCGGAACGAAGGATCTTCGGCCGCCAGACGGTTGAGCGCGAGGCCCATCTTTTCCTGGTCGCCCTTGGTCTTCGGTTCAATCGCGATCTGGATCACCGGCTCAGGGAATTCCATGCGCTCGAGAATGACCGGCTTGAGCGGATCGCAAAGCGTGTCGCCCGTTGTGGTTTCCTTGAGGCCTGCGAGAGCAACGATGTCGCCTGCAAATGCTTCCTCGATATCCTCACGGGAGTTCGAGTGCATCTGAAGCATACGACCGACGCGCTCGCGCTTTTCCTTGACCGTGTTCATCACCGACTGGCCCTTTTCGAGCTTGCCGGAATAGATGCGGGCAAATGTCAGCGAACCGACGAACGGGTCATTCATGACCTTGAAAGCGAGCATCGAAAGCGGAGCTTCATCGGACGCTGCGCGAGTGGTTTCTTCTTCGGTCTTGACGTCGATACCTTCGATCGCAGGCACTTCGGCCGGGCTTGGAAGATACTCGACAACCGCATCGAGAAGCGGCTGAACGCCCTTGTTCTTGAAGGCGGAGCCACAGAACATTGGGAAGAACTGAACAGCGATTGTACCCTTGCGAACCAGCGAACGGATCTCGTCATTGTCAGGCATCTGACCTTCGAGATAACGCTCCATGGCGGCTTCATCAGCTTCAACAGCGGTCTCGATGAGCAGCTCGCGGTATTCCGCGGCCTTTTCCTTGAGATCGTCAGGAATTTCGACGATGTCCCACTGCGCGCCGAGCGATTCATCACGCCAGACAAGTGCGTTCATCTCGATCAGATCGACAACACCGGCAAACTCTGTCTCGGCACCAATCGGAAGCTGCATGACAACCGGGGTCGCACCGAGGCGGGACTTGATCATCGACACGGAGCGATAGAAATCAGCGCCGGTCTTGTCCATCTTGTTGCAGAAGATCATCCGCGGAACGTTGTACTTGTCGGCCTGACGCCAGACAGTCTCGGTCTGCGGCTCTACACCGGCATTGGCGTCGAGAAGCGCGATCGCGCCATCAAGCACACGCAGCGAACGCTCAACTTCAATGGTGAAGTCAACGTGGCCTGGGGTGTCGATGATGTTGAACCGGCACATCTTGCCTTTGCGGCCCTTCCAGAACGTGGTGGTCGCAGCGGAAGTGATCGTGATGCCACGCTCCTGCTCCTGCTCCATCCAGTCCATGGTGGCAGCGCCGTCGTGCACTTCACCGATCTTGTGCGACTTGCCGGTGTAGTAAAGAACACGCTCTGTGGTCGTGGTCTTGCCAGCGTCAATGTGCGCCATGATGCCGAAGTTGCGATAATCTTCGATTGCGTATTCGCGAGCCATCTTAAATGCCTTTCGAGAACAGTTCGCTGATTACCAGCGGTAATGCGAAAATGCGCGGTTTGCGTCGGCCATCTTGTGGGTATCTTCCCGCTTCTTGACCGCACTGCCGCGATTGTTCGCTGCATCCATGAGTTCGCCCGAGAGGCGCTCGACCATGGTTGTTTCGTTGCGCTTGCGCGCAGCTGCAATCAGCCAACGGATGGCGAGAGCCTGACGGCGCTCCGGACGAACATCGACCGGGACCTGGTAGGTTGCACCACCGACACGACGGGAACGAACTTCCACGTGCGGGGCGACATTTTCGAGCGCTGTATGGAACTGAGCTACGGGCTCAGACTTGGAGCGGGCCTCAACCTGATCAAGCGCACCATATACGATCTGCTCGGCAACTGATTTCTTGCCGTGCATCATGATGGCGTTCATGAACTTGGAGAGTACCAGATCGCCGAACTTCGGGTCCGGGTTGATCTCACGCTTTTCTGCACTGTGACGTCGTGACATGCTTTTCGTCTTTCAACTGATGGGTCGAAACGGTCAGCTGCAATCTTGCGCAGCCAACCGACACAATTACTTCGGACGCTTGGCGCCGTATTTCGAACGGCGCTGCTTGCGGTTCTTGACACCCTGGGTATCGAGTACGCCGCGAATGACGTGGTAACGCACGCCGGGAAGGTCCTTCACGCGGCCGCCGCGGATCATGATCACGGAGTGCTCCTGAAGGTTATGGCCCTCACCCGGGATATAACCGATAACTTCATAGCCGTTGGTCAAACGGATCTTGGCAACCTTACGAAGCGCCGAGTTCGGCTTCTTCGGGGTCGTGGTGTACACACGGGTACAAACGCCGCGCTTCTGCGGATTCTGCTCCAGCGCGGGAACCTTGTTGCGCTTTACCGGCGCCTGGCGCGGCTTGCGGATCAGCTGGTTTACAGTTGGCATGTAACCATCCCTTTAGAATTCATGTTTCGCCCTCTCGGACACATTGCCCGCAAACCGGATGCGCAAAATAAGGGCCGGACCGGTTTTGCCGGAAGGCCCAAAAAAGCAGAGGACACAATAGGCCGTGTCATGCGTGCAGCATTGTCAGTTCACATTGCAGTCAGAAACCGTGTTTGAGACAAATTTCAGGACGTGTCGTCCCGAAGAAAAGCGCCTCACATCGGCTTCGGTGGCTGGTAACTACTGATTTCCCGGCGATACGTCAAGGCCAAGCCCCAAATAATCTCATCAAGCGGGCGGCGCCGGCCATGGCGCCTGGTTGGCGACATTATCTTGCGCGAAACGGCCGAAACAGAGCGAGAAATTACTCAGCCCCTGAAGCGGCCGTTACCAGTCCGCTTCCCTTCACGGTCGACTCATCCATTTTCAGCCGCGAGTCTGTGGAAATGCCCTGCCCGCCTGGTGAGTCGCCAAGCGGGCAGGAAGAATCATGCGCGTCGCACCAAACCCACGATGAACAACAGAATCACCGCGCCGATGGTGGCGTGTATGATCGATCCCAGAATGCCTCCGCCAATTGACACGCCCACCATGGGCAAAACCAGCCCGGCAATAAAAGCGCCAACAATGCCGACAACAATATTGCCGATCAAGCCGAAGCCATACCCCTTCATGATCACCCCGGCCAGCCATCCAGCGACCGCGCCGATAAGCAGAAATACAATAAGTCCCTGAATTCCCATGTCGCTTCTCTCCTATTGCATGAACACCGACGCCATCAACGAACGTTCGGCGGCTTTTCCGGCGGCGTCTTCTGAGGCTGCATTGCCGCTTTGTAGCTTTATCATGCAATCACGAAGGACCGGCCACCGCAAGCCTCGACAGATCCGCGCAATTCCGGATCTGCTGCCGGCCGGGCGCCAATGCCATTTGTTGGGATGAGAATTGCCGGATCCGGCGCCCTGCGTTGCGTTTCATCATGCTTCATGGGAGTAAGTCGCGAAACCGGTAACTGGAAAGGGCAAGCGATGGAATCTGACAATGACAACGGGCGTGATGAGGCCGACGCACCAACAGTCTTCATCATTGTCGGCCAGGTCAACATGGAGAAAGACGGCGCAATGAGCCAGATCCACGTGCTCCTTGCTGCCCCCGACGAGGACACGGCTGTCCGGCAATGTCTGGACGCCTTGTCTGCCAAGGGCTATGTGGAGGCCGACCTCGACCAGATCGGTCTGCTGGGTGGCATGCCGGACGAAGAACCCCACGCCTCGGCCTACCAGGGCGCTCTCGAAGGCGAAGTCGCGATTGTCACCTTTGACTGAGGCCTGAGGCCCAGTCTGCAATCGGTGCAGCTCACGACATCGCATATATTGCGCAATCATGTCGAAGGCACGGATCAGGCATTCGACTTGGTGACCGGTGCCCCGGACACCCGGCCCTTCGCCGAAGCTCCCGGTTTCTCTCAGCCAATGCAAAACGCAAAAGGCCGCCCCGAAAGGCGGCCTTTTCTGTGTGTTTGAAGCGAAGCTGCTTATTCAGCAGGCGTCGGTTCTTCCTTGGCCATGTCGGTCAACATCGGCGCAGCGGTTTCCGCACCCGAAGTCTTGCGACGCTCATCCAGGATCAGATCATCGCGCGACGTGGCGATGCGACGGATCTGGGTCATCGTGCCGCCGGTACCGGCAGGGACCAGACGTCCAACGATGACGTTCTCCTTGAGACCCTGCAACGTGTCGACCTTGCCCGCGACTGCGGCCTCGGTAAGCACCTTGGTGGTTTCCTGGAACGATGCCGCCGAGATGAAGGACGGTGTCTGCAACGATGCCTTGGTGATGCCGAGAAGAACCGGGTTGCCGGTCGCGGGCTTGCGCCCCTCCTCGATCAGGCGGTCATTGGCGTTGTCCAGTTCGATCTGATCAACATTGTCGCCGACGATGTAGACGGAATCACCGGAGTCGGTGATTTCGACCTTCTGCAGCATCTGACGGACAATCACTTCGATGTGCTTGTCGTTGATCAGAACGCCCTGCAGTCGGTAGACTTCCTGGATTTCGTTGACGAGGTAGGAAGCGAGTGCCTCCACGCCCTTGATCGCCAGGATGTCGTGCGGTGCAGGATTGCCGTCGAGGATATAGTCGCCCTTTTCGATGTAATCGCCATCCTGAAGGTGGAAAGGCTTCCCCTTCGGAATGAGATACTCGACAGACTCGACACTATCATCAGCGGATTCGATCTGGATGCGGCGCTTGTTCTTGTAGTCGCGACCGAAGCGG
>CAXBIE010000170.1:0-5459 GCA_963975635.1 uncultured Hoeflea sp.
TGTGCCTGCCGGCGCTGAAAGCCGGAATCAATTTCATCCGTCTGGCAACACCGACCACCGATGACAAGCGGCTACCGCGGGTCCTGAGCAACACCTCGGGCTTTGTCTACTACGTGTCGATGAACGGCATCACCGGCTCGGCCATTGCCGACACATCGAAGGTCAATGAGGCTGTCGACCGGATCAAGAGCCACACCAACCTGCCGGTCTGTGTCGGCTTCGGGGTGAAAACCGCTGAACAGGCCCGCGCCATCGGTCAGTCCGCGGACGGCGTGGTGGTCGGTACGGCCATCGTCAATCAGATCGCCAATACACTTGATGCCAAGGGTGCGGCAACAACCGACACGGTCGAAAGCGTCGCCACCATGGTGCGCGGACTTGCCACCGGCGTCCGCGCCGCACGCCTTGCACCGACACAATAAGACCCCCACATTGGGTGACGAACCGGAGAGAACGCATTGAACTGGATTACCAACTACGTCAGGCCAAAGATCAATTCGATGCTCGGCCGTCGCGAGGTTCCGGAAAACCTTTGGATCAAATGCCCCGAAACCGGGGAAATGGTGTTCCATAACGATCTGGAAGAAAACCATTTCGTCATTCCGGCCTCCGGCTACCACATGAAGATGACCGCGGAAGCGCGGCTCAAGCACATGTTTGATGATGGCAAGTACGAGTTGCTGCCTTCTCCGAAAGTGCCCCAGGATCCGCTCAAATTCCGCGATTCGAAGAAATATGCCGACCGGCTGCGTGAAAACCGCACCAAGACCGGCCTGGAAGATTCGATCGTTTCCGCCCATGGTGCGGTCCAGGGTGTCGAGATTGTCGCCTGTGTACATGATTTTTCCTTCATGGGCGGATCACTCGGCATTGCAGCCGGTGAAGCCATCATCCAGGCATTCGAGGCAGCCATTGCCCGCAACTGCCCGTTGGTGATGTTCCCGGCGTCGGGCGGCGCGCGCATGCAGGAAGGCATTCTGTCGCTGATGCAGTTGCCGCGCACCACCGTCGCGGTTGAAATGCTCAAGGAAGCCGGGCTGCCCTATATCGTGGTGCTGACCAACCCGACCACCGGCGGCGTTTCGGCGTCTTATGCGATGCTGGGAGATATTCATCTGGCCGAGCCTGGCGCGGAAATCTGCTTTGCCGGCAAACGGGTGATCGAACAGACCATCAGGGAAAAGCTTCCCGAAGGCTTCCAGACTTCGGAATACCTGCTTGATCACGGCATGATCGACATGGTGGTTCACCGCCACGACATTCCTGCGACTGTTGCCCGGTTGCTGAGAATTTTCCTCAAGCTGGATGCCCCGGCGCCAACTGCGCTTCCTGCACCGGAAACGCCTTCCGAGGCCGAACCTGCAGAAGCTGCGGAATAACATCCCAGAACAAGCCGGTGACGGCTGCGAGAGGAGCGGTCGTGTCGGCTGCGGAACGGGAAATCGACGCGCTGATGGCGCTGCATCCGAAGGGCTTTGACCTGTCGCTCGGACGGATCACCCGTCTGCTCGAACGGCTGGGAAATCCGCACGAGAAGCTGCCGCCGGTGGTCCATATCGCCGGCACCAACGGCAAGGGGTCAACCAGCGCCTTTTGCCGGGCAATCCTTGAAGCGCACGGTCTGAAGGTTCACGTCCACACATCGCCGCATCTCGTCAACTGGCACGAGCGCTTCCGCATGGGAGCCGATGGCGGCGGACGCCTGGTCGGTGACGATGTGCTGGCCGACGCGTTGCGGCGGGTGGCGGATGCCAATCAGGGTGAGATGATTACCGTCTTCGAAATCCTGACTGCGGTGATGTTCGTGCTGTTTTCAGAGCATCCAGCCGATGCGGCGCTGATCGAAGTGGGGCTTGGCGGACGGTTTGACGCAACCAATGTGATCGCCCATCCGGCCGTTTCGGTGATCATGTCGATCTCACTCGATCATCAGGCCTATCTGGGCGACCGGGTGGAGCTGATCGCTGCGGAGAAGGCGGGCATCATCAAATCAGGCTCACCGGTGGTCATCGGCGCCCAGACGGAAGAGGCTGCCCGCGACGTGCTGATCGAAATCGCCGAACGGCTCAGATGTCCGCTCAGCATTTACGGCCAGGATTTCCTTGCTGTCGAGGAAAACGGACGGCTGGCCTATCAGGACGAGGAAGAGCTGATCGATCTGCCATTGCCAAGGCTTGCCGGCAGGCACCAGCAAAGCAACGCGGCGGCCGCCATTCGTGCCTTGAAAGCTGCAGGTTTCAAGCTCAACGAGCTAAAAATTGCCGAGGGCCTGCTCAATGTCTCCTGGCCCGGCCGGCTGGAGCGGCTTACCCACGGCAGGCTCGTCGAGAGCGCCATGCAGGGTGCAGAACTCTGGATCGATGGCGGGCATAATCCCGGCGCTGGCAAAGTCATTGCCGAAGCCATGGCCACTCTCAATGACCGCGATTCCCGGCCCCTGTTCCTGATCACGGGAATGATCAATACCAAGGATCCGGTTGGATATTTCGATGCTTTCGCGGGAATGGCACGGCATGTGTTCACGGTTCCGGTCTCGGAATCCGAGGCAGGACTGGATCCCGAATTTCTCGCCGATACTGCGGATGAGGCAGGACTGACCGCTGAATCGGCCCCGGATGTCGAAACCGCGATCACCACCATTTGCAAGAACTGGGATGGGCTTGAACGGCCTCCGCGGATCCTGATCGGCGGATCGCTCTACCTGCTGGGTGACGTGCTGAAAGCCAACGGAACACCCCCGGATTGATCCGTTCTCTCATCCCGTGAGCAAGCCCCCCGGTTTGAAAACCAAAAAACCCGCCCGGTTTCCCGGACGGGTTTTTTCAGCTGCGAAGAGCTTGATGTCAGGCGATGGCGCCGGAAATCCAGCTCGAAAGGGCTGTTTTCGGCGAAGCGCCAACCTTGATGTCGGCCACGGCACCGCCCTTGAACATTGCCAGGGTCGGGATCGAGCGAACACCAAACTGGGAAGCCAGTTCCGGGTTTTCATCGATGTTGAGCTTGACGACCTTGACGCTGCCTTCCATCTCGTTGGAAATTTCCTCGAGGCTCGGAGCGATCATCTTGCAGGGTCCGCACCATTCAGCCCAGAAATCGACGACGACGGGAACGGTGGAATCGAGCACTTCGCTCTGAAAATTGGCGGTGTCTACTTTTACGGTTGCCATGCTTCGGCACTCCTTTGGTGGATGACTCGTGTGGACTCAATGTGATGATTCGGTCTCAAGTATTCAAGGCAATTCGCTAAGCTTCCCCGCGACGTGATGCAAGCGGGCTGGTTACGGATCGAGATTGGTCAGTGCCTGGTCCAGCACGGAGCCGGGAATCTCGATCAGAAACGGCCCGGACACATAGACCAGCGCAGCCTCAATGCGCCGATCCGGATACAGCGGCGCCAGAAGCGCGCGATAGATGGCGAGCTGCGACACATGGCCGGACGGCGGCGGCTCACCGGGATTTGGCGCCAGACCCGTCTTGTAATCCACGATCAGCACCCGGTCGCCATCCAGCGCAATGCGGTCGATGCGGCCCGAAACGGCCCGCTCCTCGCCCCCGACACGCAAAGTGCCCATGACCGAGACTTCCGCCTCACCGGGCGCATCGAAGATCGGGGCGAAGGCCGGATCGCCGAGAACCGCCAGCACCTGGGCCTCGATGATCTGTCGCGCCTCAGCCTGTTCTGCAGGCAGGGCACGCTCCAGATAACGGGCAAGGACCGTCTGGCGCTCCGCCGGAGGAATGCCGGGCAAGACCTGGAGCAGGCGGTGAATCATGCTGCCGCGCTCGAGCGCCGCAACGGAACCGGGCGGGCTGGCCGCCGTGAAGGGCGAACGTGAAGCCAGTTCGCCGCTGTCTTCCAGAACCGCACTGACGCCCGACGGCGCCAGGGGACGCGGCAGACGCTGAGGAGGCGGCAAGGGAGCCCCGGGGATTTCGATGCCACCGTGATCGGCTGCGGGCACAGGTTCGGGAGCCGGCAGAGCTGTTGCTGCAGCAGCCGGGGATTCAGGGCGGGTCCGGCAGAATCGTCGTGCTTCGAACGGCTCCGTCACCGCCTCGTGCACGACATCCGAGACGGTGTAATCAGCCTCTTCGGCCGCGCGCTCGATTCCGTCCGATGCGAGGGAATGCCAGGTGGGGGTCTTGACCTCCCGGATACCGCGATACCCACAGACCACCAGCCGGTCTGCCGCCCGCGTCAGGCCAACATAAAGCAGCCTTCGGTATTCCTCCTCGGCCTGCTCGCGCATTTTCTCGCGTATTGGCGCAATGGCTTCGTTCTCATGGGCCTTGTCAGGCAGCCAGACGGGAATACTCGGCGGCTCGTGCGATCCGGGTCTTTGCGGCAGCAGCCAGAGCCGGGGTTGATGGCTGTGCTGAAACGCTTCGCCGCCCGAATCGACCAGAAACACGATCGGTGCTTCCAGTCCCTTGGCGGCATGCACCGTCATGATTCGCACCGCGCCGGACTGGCCTTCCATCTCGCGCTTGATTTCCGGCGTATCGGTTTCAAGCATGGCGAGAAAGGACTGCAGACCCGGTAACCCGGCCTGTTCGTGATCAAGCGTCAGGCCGAGAAATTCATCAAGCACATCACCGACTTCATGACCGAGACGGGCGAGATAGGCGCTGCGGCCGCCATCGGGACCAAGCAGATTTGCAAAAAAGTCATGCGGCGGCAGATGGGCGGCGCGGATGGTCCAGCGTTTGAGCTTGGCAACCGCATTCCCGAACCGTTCCTCGCTTTGAGCAAGCTCAAGCAACCGCCGCCAGACCGGCATGCCGTCCGGCCGTCCGGATGTCAGCCGGAACAGGTCATCCTCATCAAGGTCGAGCAACGGGCTTTTGAACAGAGCGGCCAGCGACAGATCGTCATCGTCGAGCAGCACAAACCGGCCAAGCGCCATCAGATCCTGCACCGCGATGTGATCGGTCAGCCGCAGCCGGTCGGCGCCCGCTACCGGGATATCCGTGGTCGCCTTGAGCGTGCGCAGCAGGGTCGGAACAAAGCCATCGCGCTTGCGCACCAGCACAAGAATATCGCCGGGCGCGACGGGCCGCATCTCTCCAGATTTCTGATCCTCGATCAGCTCTTTTCCAACCCAGTGGCCAAGCACATCGGCAATACGGCGCGCAAGCTGGGCCGCGGGTGCAGATTCGGGCACTTCGTCGAAGGCCGCGGTCCAATCCTCCTCATTACCGGTCTGCTCCCTGGCGATCATCGGCCAGACTTCGACCAGGCCGGGCGCCTGCAAACGCGCGGTCTCATGGATCACCGGTTCGTCAGCCGAGCCCATGCCGCGCAAGGCATCAGCGCTGGCAAAGACGTGATCAACAAGCTTGAGCACTTCAGTCGACGAGCGGAAGGACACCCGCAGTGAAACCTGCTCGAATTCCGCATCCGCCGCCCGCGCCAGTTTTGCGATCCGGGCCCGCTCTTCGGCGAAGCGCTCGGGCCG
>CAXBIE010000171.1:0-4442 GCA_963975635.1 uncultured Hoeflea sp.
ACATGAAGGGGATGAATGATGACGGTCTCTACAGCTGGTTCAACCAGGTGTTCGAACGGATCGGGCCCTCGCTTCGCAATGTCATCCTGTACCATATACCCGGCCAGACCGCGGTGGCTTTGTCGCCGGAGCTTATTGCCCGGCTGCGCAAGGCATGGCCCGGGGTCATCACAGCCATCAAGGATTCCTCGGGTGACTGGGCAACAACGGAACGCTTTCTGGCCACCCATGGCGACATTTCCGTCCTAATCGGTGACGAACGGCTGTTGCCGCGCGCCATGGCCCAGGGCGCGGAAGGCTCGATCTGCGGGATGGCCAACATAGCACCGGAACTGCTGGTACCGGTGATCCATTCGGGTGCCGACGGCCGCGTGCTGACGGAGCTCACCAGTCTGACTGTCTCCAATCCGGTCATCCCCGCCGTCAAGGTTCTTGTCGGGCATCTTGCGGGCGACGCGGAATTTGATGCGGTGCGGCCACCATTGACGCAGCTCAGCGCAGAGCAGAAGTCGCAACTGCTGGAAGCCTTCGATGCCATCATGGCCACCGCCTGAGGGACCGGAATGAGCTTGCTGCCAACCCAGCCTAACAAGGATGGAGAACCGCTCAAACTGCGCGAGCAGGCCTATGAGGGGTATACTAGGAGCCTTCTGGCGCAGGAGATCAAACCCGGGCAGTTCATCACCCAGCGCCAGCTGGTGGAAATCACCGGATTTCCACTCGGCGCCATTCGCGAGCTGGTGCCACGGCTTGAAGCCGAAGGCCTGATCCGAACCGCGCCGCAACGTGGCATGCAGGTGCCGCAGGTGGATCTCAACCTGGTGCGCAACGCGTATCAGTTCCGTGAATTCATCGAGGTGGCTGCTGTGCGCCTTTTTGCAACCAGCGCCGATCAGAAGCTGATTGCAACCCTTCGCGCCCGCCACGAGGAAATTCTTAAACGGTTCGAACGTGGCGATGAAGATGGGCTGATGCAGGATGCAGAAGCCGTTGACCTTCACCTTCACGAAGCCATTATCGAAGGCCTTGGCAACGACATCATCACGCAAGCCTACCGGGTCAACTGGATCAAGATCAGGCTGATCCGGCTTGCCGAAACACGGCTTTACGTGCCGATGATCCCGTCAGTGATCGGCGACCACATGACCATTATTGACGCTCTTGAAGGCCGCGACCCGGACGCCGCGGCCAAAGCCATGCAGGCGCATATCGAGGTTGCGCGGCGGCGCGCCATCAACATGGAATAGACGGCTCTATTCCGCCTGCCCGGCGGTATTGCCCAGACGCTGCAGCTCGGCCTCGGCCCGTTCCAGATCAGCGGCGGTGGTGATCTTGAAATTCGCTTCCGATCCTTCGACGACCCGCACCTGCATACCCGCCATACGGGCTACGGCCACATCGTCATGCGCCGCCCCATCATCATGGGCGCGGTGTGCTGCGAGGATTGGGGCAAAGTGAAACCCCTGCGGTGTCTGTGCCCGCCAGAGCCCTTCCCGGGACACAGGCACGATGGCCTGGTTTGCATTGCTGCTCCACAGCGCGTCGACGACCGGCAGAGCGGCAAACGCCCCTTCCACATCGTCCAGGGCGGTCACAACGGCCTTGATCACTTGCGCTGAAACAAATGGGCGAGCGGCGTCGTGGATAAGAATCTTGCCGGTGCCGGTTTGGGCAAATGACTCCAGTCCAAGGCGCACGGACTGGGCACGTGTGCTGCCTCCATGCACCGGGGCGAGAAGCCGGGCGTCATCAATGCCGGACAGGGCGTGCCGGCACAGCATTTCATCATCGGGGTGGATGACCACGCGCAACAAATTTATGTCTTCAAGAGCCAGAAACGCGTCCACGGCCCGGCGCAGCGAGCTGACGCCGCCAACAGGGATAAACTGCTTCGGGGTCTCGCCACCAAGGCGGTGGCCGCGACCGGCAGCAACGACAAGCACTGAATTCAACATTCGACTGGCCTAAACCACCTTCTGTGGAGCCGCAATGCCGAATTCGAATTGCACATCCATCGCGAGCTTCGGCAGCTTTCCAATTGTTGGATCGCAGGTGGAAACGGGAAAGATGGCGTTGATCGATCGCGGCAATGCTTCTGGAGCCATTCCGGCACAAGCACCAGTTAAGCAGATCTGGCACAACGGCCGAGATCCAGATTGATCTCCCGGCAAACGAAAGCCGGCCTCATACTGTCGGTTACGACAGAATGAGGCCGGCCTGATTAGCGTCTGGCTACAACGTCAGCGGGCCGATCAGTTGAAGTCTTCGGGCAGCAGCTCCGCGGGAAGACCCTGATAACAGACCGGGCGCAGGAAGCGGCGGATCGAAAGCGTGCCGACCGAGGTCGCGCCGAAATTGGTCGAAGCCGGATAAGGCCCGCCGTGAACCATCGAATCGGCAACCTCAACACCGGTCGGGAAGCCGTTGGCCAGCACCCGGCCTGCCTTGCGCTCGAGAATCGGCATCAATGCCTTGCCTTGAGCCGTATCGCCCGCATCCAGATGCAATGTGCAGGTCAGCTGGCCATGAAGGCTCTTGGCGATCTGCTTCATCTCGTCAAAATCAGCAACCCGGACGATCAGTCCGAGCGGTCCGAACACTTCTTCGCCGAGCACTTCATTGTCGAGCCATTCCTTGCCCGTGGTGGCGAAGAGATAGGGCGTTGCATTGCGCAGATCGCAGGTCGAAGTCAGCAGTTCCTGCACACCCTTGACGCCCGCAACCCGGTCACGCCCGTCGCGATAGGCCTGTGCGATACCGTCGGTCAGCATGGTCTGCGCGCCGACGGGCGAAAGTGCCGCTGTAGCAGCGTCCACGAAAGCATCGGCTTCTGGGCCGTCGATGACCACCGAAATGCCAGGATTGGTGCAGAACTGGCCCGCACCCATGGTCAGTGATCCAGCCCAGCCCTTGCCGATGGCCTCGCCGCGCGCCTTGACTGCCTCGGGCAGAAGGAACATCGGGTTGACCGAACCCAGCTCGCCGAAGAACGGAATTGGTTCCGGGCGCTGGGCGCAAAGATCGAACAAGGCGCGACCGCCAGCGAGCGATCCGGTAAAGCCGACGGCCTTGATAAGTGGGTGCTGCACCAGGCTCTGGCCGACATCGCGCTTGCCGCCCTGGATAAGCGAGAAAATGCCCGGATGCATGTCCAGCTTCTTGATCGCGGCATCAATTGCCTGGGCCACGATCTCGCCTGTGCCTGGATGGGCCGAATGGCCTTTGACCACAACCGGGCAACCTGCGGCCAGCGCAGCGGCTGTGTCGCCACCTGCCGTCGAAAAGGCGAGCGGGAAATTCGATGCGCCAAAGACGGCCACCGGGCCGATTGGACGCTGGATCATGCGCAGGTCCGGGCGTGGCAGGGGCGCGCGATCGGGCAGCGCCTCATCGTGGCGGCGATCAAGATAGTCACCTTTCTCGATGTGGCTTGCGAACAGGCGCAGCTGGCCGGTGGTGCGGCCACGCTCGCCCTGCAAGCGGGCTTCCGGCAGGCCGGTTTCCGATGTGCCGATCGCGGTGATTTCTTCGCCACGCGCCTCGATCTCATCGGCGATTGCGTTGAGCAGCGCTGCCCGTTCGGCACGGCTCGAATAGCCAAAGCTCCAGAATGCATCTTCAGCGGCCTGCACGGCAGCATCCACGTGAGCAGGGGTGCCGACAGAAAAGTCATGGGCATCGCCATGGGCCGGTTCACTTGTGAAAGTCGCGTCCCCCGCAACCCAGTTTCCGGCAATCAGATGTTTTCCAGTCAGCATGTCATTCTCCAGTCATATAAGATTTCGAGCGGCGAGGTTCCGCATAAAAGAGGCGACGCCGAATGTCCATTCCGGACAGTCTGTTGAAAGCCGCACAGTGTTTGTGAGACTGCCAAGACCGGGTGACGCAATCGTGACGACATCGCCGATCTTGTGAGTAAATCCTTCGCCCGGCGTATCCCGGTCCTGTGTTGGTGCGAATAGCGTGCCTAGAAACAGCACAAGTCCGTCAGGATACTGATGATGGCGGCCGAGCGTCTGGGAAACCAGGTCCGCGGGATCGCGGCTGATTTCCTTCATTGAGGAATGTCCCTTGAGCACATAGCCGTCTTTGCCGGTAACCGTCAAATCGAGTTCCGCCTGGCGGACGTCATCAAGCGTAAAGCTTTCATCGAAGAGGCGGATCATCGGCCCTATCGAGCAACTTGCGTTGTTGTCCTTGGCCTTACCAAGCAGCAGCGCCGAGCTGCCCTCGACGTCACGCAAATTCACGTCATTTCCCAGGGACGCCCCGACAATCCGTCCCTTTGAGGATACAGTCAGAACGATCTCAGGCTCCGGATTGTTCCACTTCGAAATCGGATGCAGTCCAACCTCGGCTCCGGGACCGACCGATGACAGCACCTGCGCCTTGGAAAACACCTCGGCATCCGGGCCGATACCCACTTCCAGATACTGGCTCCA
>CAXBIE010000172.1:0-4275 GCA_963975635.1 uncultured Hoeflea sp.
CGGCACGATGGCGCCTTGCGGGGTGTCCTTGTGGGGGAAGTCGCCCAACCGGTCGCGGGCCACCAGCAGCTGCGACAGGATCTCTTCGGCGGTCAGGTTGCGCACCAGCTTCTGGGTGCCGGTATGGCAGAAGGTGCAGGTGAGCGTGCAGCCGACCTGGCTGGAAATGCACAGCGTTCCACGGCCTTCTTCGGGAATATAGACGGTTTCGACCTCCACCGGCCGGCCCGCGCCGCGCGGCGGAAAGCGCATCAGCCATTTGCGGGTGCCGTCATTGGAGATCTGCTCTTCGACGATCTCCGGGCGGGCGATGGTGTAGCGGGCGGCCAGGTTTTCGCGCAGCTCGCGCGAGATCGTGTGCATGTCGGCGAAATCGGAAGAGCCGCGCACATAGAGCCAGTGCCAGATCTGGTTGACCCGCATCTTGCGTTGCTTTTCGGGGACGCCGGCATCGGCCATGGCGGCCACCATTTCATCCCGGCTCATGCCGATAAGCGTCGGCTTGCCGTCAAGCGTCTGTGCGTTTGCCTGCACCGCTTTCGATGAAGGGGCGGGACGTGCGGAAGGGTCTGTCAGGTCGATTGTGGCAGGCATTTAAAACCGGAGCTCTTGTTGGCCGGAGCATCACGCTCGATCAGCAAGCGTGCAGGAGGCTCCGGTTCTTTGAAATCGCGCATCCTTTTGTTCCGTGATCCGGGTTCTGGATCCGACTGGATGCGGCAAGTCCGGCGCTTTAGCAGGTTTTCAGCCGTTCGTCACCATTATCCTGCGTTCAGGGGTGGTGGTGAAGCGGTTTGCAGTCATCGCGATCGGTGTGCGAGTGCTGATCGGGCCTGTCCGGTTTGACGCCACGGCCGCGCAAGCTCTGGAAAGCCCGCCCGATCTGCTTGAGCAATGCCGAAAACGGCTTGCGGCGCGGCGGGCGCCGGACTTCGCGGTTGTCGGGCCTCCCGGCCTCCGCCCAGGGGCCAAGCCGGTAGGTTATCATCACTGCGTGGTCATAATAGCTCATCGGACAGCTCCTTGTTGAAGGTCCGATCAAGCCACAAGCCTACTGACACCCTGTTGTCAGTGGTGCATGGTAGAGTGTCAGCAGAACGTCCGGGAGCACCGCAATGCGCCGATCAAACCGCCTGTTTGAAATCATCCAGATCCTGCGTGCCGCCACCCGGCCGATGACGGCGGATGCGCTGGCGAGGCAGATGGAAGTTTCGACGCGGACGATTTACCGCGATATTGCCGCGCTTCAGATGATGAGCACGCCAATCGAGGGCGAGCCGGGCATCGGCTATGTGATGCGCAAGGGCTACAATTTGCCGCCGCTCAATTTTGACCTGGAGGAAATTGAAGCGCTGCGGGTGGGGCTGGCGTTGCTGTCGCGCACCGGAGACAGCGCCCTGCTGCGCGCAGGCCGGCGGATTCACGAGAAGATCGACGCACTTCATGGCCCGGCGGACTGGTTGCAGGTGGCGCCCTGGGGCGCGAAGCTGGATGATCCGGCGAAGGGCTGCATCTCGTTCTCAACGCTGCGCGATGCGATCCGCAACGAACGCAAGCTCGAGTTGACCTATCATGATGAGGAGAATTGCCGCACCGTCAGGACCGTGCGGCCCTTGGCGCTGGTTTACCACCTTGAATGCGTCATGCTGGCGTGCTGGTGCGAGCTAAGGGCTGGTTTTAGGCATTTTCGAACCGACCGGATCTACGGATGGCGGGTCCTGGATGAGGATTTTGTCGGCAAGGGGGATGCCCTCAGGGAGATCTGGCCGGATCTGAACCGCTGGGCGGTGGACCAGCCGGCAACCGGACAACCCTTGTGACTTACAGGGTTTCCAGTTGTGGTTCGCTCACCGGTGCGGGCGCGGCAAGGGTTGCCGGGCTCAGCATGGCATCGACAAAGCCCGGAATGTCCATGCGCGGCAGCGCCGGTTCGCCGGTCAGTTGCTTGAGGCCAACGAGAGTCGCGTAAATCAGTGTTGCCCGGGAGCGGGCTTCAGGGCCCGTCAGGCCGGCGCCCCGCATCTGCAGGGTCAGAAAGGCCAGCCGTTCATTGTCGGCGTCGCGCACCACGGACTGGACAGCTTCATCTCCGGCGGCCCAGTGGCGGATCGCGACCTCGGTCATAGGTCCGCCGAATTCGCGCGGCGAAACATGCAGTATGTTTTCAATGAACCGGATGAACAGATCGCGCGGCGTCAGTTCCGGCGAGACCATCGAGGCGATCACGTCGCTTGTCGCAACCCGGCGCCAGTGCTCGACCATCGCCGCCTGCAAGCCTGCCAGATCGGTGAAATGCCAGTAGAACGAGCCCTTGGTCACGCCCAGTTCGCGGCAGAGAAAATCGACGCGGATTGATTTGGGCCCGGCGCTGGTCAGTAGCTTGAACGCAGCGTTTATCCAGTCTTCAGGCGTAAGTGTCTGTTTCGTGCTCATGGCGCAACATACCCAGGGTATTGAGTTGATCAATCGATAGATGCGCTGTCATGCACAGAGAAAAGACCGGGATGCCCGGTCTTTTCACGCTTGTTTACTGCCAAAGTTCATCAATTGCAGCTGGAGATCTGGTTCAGTGCAGCAGTCACGCCCTTGAGCGAGTAGCTGTAGGAGGTTGCCGTGCCGCGGCGGGAGGTTGCCTTGACCGACATCGAAGTGCCTGCCTTCATGGCTGCGACAAGCTGCGGTTCCTGAGCTGCGTTTTCCACCCAGGCCGAGTTGCCCCGGGTAAACAGGGTGAAATCGCGGCCGTCGATGTTGACCTGGATCTTTGACGATTCCTGCAGCGGATACCCCATCATCGCCTGCGGCTCATAGCTGACATTCTGGCCAGGCCGCTGCGAGATAAGAAAAAAGATGTCGCCGTGATCGACATTGGTCGGTGCAGAACTGGTCGGCACCGAAAGGACATAGCAGACCTTGCCGCCTGCCGAATTGTACGAGTAAGCCCCCCAGGCATCAAACTGCTGGATCCTGGTGGGCGATTGCGCCGCCGCGGCGGCGGTCAATGCGAAGAGCGCCGTCACTGCGGTTGCGATTGTCTTCCCAAACATGGCTTCCCTACCGGTTCGTGGTCCTGTGTCATGCGCTGAGCGCGGTGACATTTCCCGCTGGATGCGAGTTGATTGATTCATTTTGACTTAATCCTGGTTACCAAACCGTCAATAAAACCCGCAGAAAGCCACTAATCATGTCCCGCTGCGGGGCGGTACGTCCCTTACTCACCTTTTGTAACAACGTGAATCCGGCAACAGTTTGACCTTTATCGATTCCGTTGTACGTGTTGATATATCGGCTGCATGGCGGCGGCTGATCGCAGGGAGTTCACGGGGTTGCGCGCAGTTAATGTCGAATGAGATGAAAGAGCAGCTTGCCCGGCTCGCCTCGGCGGTCGCTGAAAGGCGGGATCAGAAAGCATTTGCGGAATTGTTCGACCATTTCGCACCGCGCATCAAATCCTATCTGCTGCGGCTCGGGATGGAGGCCGGACAGGCGGAAGAATTGACCCAGGAGGTCATGATCGTGCTTTGGCACAAGGCGGCGCTGTTCGATCCGGTCAAATCCTCCTTGTCGACCTGGCTGTTCCGAATCGCACGCAATCGCCGCATCGATGCGTTCCGCCGCGATAAATCAGCGCTGCTTGATGCCGATGACCCGGCATTGCAGCCTTCACAGCCCGAATCAGCCGACGACATTGTCGAGGCCGAAGAAAGGGACGAGCGCGTGCGCAAGGCGATGCTCGACCTTCCGGAGGAACAGGCGGTGCTGGTCAAACAGGCGTTTTTCCTGGGGCGGTCGCACAGCCAGATCGCCGAGGATACCGGTTTGCCGCTGGGCACGGTCAAATCCCGCATACGCCTGGCGTTCTCGCGGTTGCGCCGCAGTCTGGAAGGCGATGGCGGCGAGATGACGATGCATTGACGCAGGTCCGGGCCAGCCAGGCGCGAAGCCGGTCTCAACACTTCAAGAAAGTCCCGAGGCCTCAGGCCCTGGTCTTGCCGGCGGCCAGGTCGGAGATCGATTTGCGCGCGGCGATGCGGTGCGCCTCGGTCAAATGGCTGCGAACCGTGGCGATCGCCAGCGTCAGAACCGCGATGTCATCGGAAAATCCGACCAGCGCCAGAATGTCCGGTACAGCATCCATCGGCATGATGAAATAGGCCAGCGCACCCAAAAGCACGGCCTTGGCCTTGGCCGGGGTTTTCGGATCGAGCGCACAATAATAGGCGGCAACGACATCTTCGGCCATGGGGATCTGTTTGGCGGCCTTGCCGAAGGTGC
>CAXBIE010000173.1:0-3937 GCA_963975635.1 uncultured Hoeflea sp.
GGCACTGTGGTCGCCAATGCCGGCTGGCTGAGCGACATCGCCGACTATCACGCGGTCTATGCAGGCCAGCAGAGTCATCTGGTCGAGGTGCCGGCCGCTGAGTCTGCGCATCTGGTTAAATGGCTTGGTGCATCGGTCGGCGTAGACTTCAAGATTCCCGACCTGACGGATTTTGATCTGACCTTTGAGGGCGGGCGGCTTCTGGTGGCCAATGGCAAGCCTGTGGCCCAGCTGATGTACCGGCAACCGGATGGCACGGTCATCGCCCTGTGTCTGCAAAGCAGCATGAGCGGCGGCACACTGTCGGCGCCGGATTTCAAGCAGCGGACCATCAGGGGTTTCGACTTCGTCTCCTGGAAAACGGACGGGGCCAGCTATGTTGTTATCGGTCCGGGCGGAAAATCCGGTCTGGCCGACATTGCAGCTATGGCGGCGCGCGAAGTCTGAGCCGATTTGCGCTTGGACCGGCGCGGTCTTTATTGCTCGAAGCCGAGTGAGCAAGCGAGATCATCAATGCTGTGCTGGGTCACCAGCCCACGGCTGCCGTAATTGTAGGTCGCCTCGACGATCTTGGGGTTCTTTTCAACCACCGGATAGATGACCTTCATGAAGGCGCGGAGAAGGGCGAGGATCTCGCCGCGCTCGCTGATGCGGTAGATCCGCAAACCCTGCTTGTTCACATCGCGGGCGGGCACATCGTAAAACCCGGTGACGCTTGAGCCGTTGAAGGAATAGACCCGCTTGATCAACGGATGGGCGTAGCCGGCGTGCTGTGCCAGGCCGCCGCCCAGTGAGTGGCCCGCCGCAATGATTTCCGGCGTTCCCAGGCCCTGGAGCTCGGGATGGTCGACCAGCAGATTGTTGGCGACGTGAGTGGCGATTGTGCGGGCAAGGTCGTACTGGTCCCAGCCAGGGCTCAGATACTTGGTGATCCAGTGTGCGTTGCTCCACCAGTCGCCCCATGTCTGGGTGCCGCGGAAAACCAGGGCAATCTGGACCTTTTCGGGATTTACTCTCCGGTACCAGACGGCGTAGCTCAATTTGCCGTCCCACCTTGCCTGGTTGCCATCCCTGTCATCTGGCCTGTCAGGCACGTTTGGAGATATCGGCAACCGGGTCCAGTCCGCCAGGATGCTGCCCAGATCACATGCCGCTGCTTCGGTCTTGGGCTTCGGGCTTTCCGGGAACCGGTACACTTCAGCGCTCATCGCGGCAAAATACTTCGCTTCATAAAGCTCGGATGCGGTCGTTCCCTGCTTCAATTCGTCAACGGATTCCAGCAAGCCGGCGATCCGGGCATAACCCTTTTCGAGCGTGATAATATTGTAGGCTCGTACGCCCAGGATCCAGAGGGTCAGGATCAGCAGAAAAAGTGACTGATACGGGTGGTTTGCGATGACGGAAGCTATTGCTCGAAAAAACCCCATGACACGTCCTCTGCAGATGCACCTTCATTTTGCGATCAAATTCTTCCAACACTTGTCTGGTAGAGTATTGCAAATCGACGTCGGCTGTAAATGCAGGTGCAGGCATAAGGTGATAGTAGGATGTTGCTTCCAAGTCCTGAGACGTCTTTACGTCTTGAACGTAGCAGCCGGTATGCCCTTCGACGCAAATACGCCTCAGCCCAAAAAAACATTGCGGCAGAATGCGTGTAATTGATCGCACGGCGCTTTAAGTGAGGGGAGGCCTGTCGCGGTGTTTGCGACGCCCATTTATTCGCATTGAGGAATGAAGATGACCGGTTCAACAAACATTGCTTTTCATGACGGACATTCGATCCCGCAACTCGGGTTCGGCATCTGGCAGATCCCGCAGGACGAAACTGCGGCTGCGGTCGAAAGCGCGCTCAAGACCGGTTACCGGTTGATCGACGGTGCATTCATCTATGGCAACGAAGCCGGTCTTGGAGAGGGCCTCAGGAACTCCGATGTTGCGCGGGACGAGGTGTTTGTGACCACCAAGGTCTGGAACAATTCGCAAGGCCGTGAGAAGGCGCGCGCTTCGGTCGAACGCAGCCTGAAGAGCATCGGCGTTGATCAGCTGGATCTGGTGCTGATCCACTGGCCCGTGCCGAGCCAGAACCTCTATGTCGAAACCTGGAAGGCGCTGATCGAGATGCGCAATGAAGGACTGATGCGCTCGATCGGTGTGTCAAATTTCAATGCAGACCATCTGACGCGGATTATCGGGGAAACCGGTGAAGCGCCGGTGCTCAACCAGATCGAAATCAACCCTCAACTGCAGCAGCCCGAGCTGCGGGCATTCTGCGCCGGGCACAAGATCGTGCCCCAGGCATGGACGCCGCTGGGAAAGGGCAAGTCGTTTGAAGCCGATCCGATCAAGGCGGCTGCCGCCCGCACCGGAAAGAGCCCGGCTCAGATCGTGTTGCGATGGCACATTCAGCTCGGCCACGCGGCGATTGCACGTTCGGTCAATCCCGGCCGTCAGGCGGAGAATCTCGATTTGTTCGATTTTTCACTCACCGACGATGAGATGAAGGCGATTGCAGGGCTTGATGTGGGCCTGCGCAATGGCCCTGATCCGTCGGTGTTCAAGATGATGTAAGGTCCGCCCGCTTCCGGGCAGACAAACCCAACCCGCCGGGTGCAGCCTGCATTTGGCGGGTTTTTTGTTGGTCAGAATTCATAACCTTCAGATGAGGGCTGTGAGCCGATAGGGCTGTCAGACCTGCAACCGCACGTATTGCTGTTGCAGTTTGCACGTCATTGCCTGCAGACGGGCCATTCGCGTTGGTCATGCATTTTTCTGCGCGCTCGCGTTACACGGCGCCTGCCCGCAGCATGGTCGTCGGTGCGATGACCGACCTTTAGGCCAACATCCAGATGGTCAAGCTGTTTGCCGCCGGCTTCGTCACGATCGGCGAATTTGTTGCGTCAATCGCCATCGTCCTGAGCCTGAGCACGGAACGATATCCGAGGTTCCAGTAGCAACTCGATTTGGCTTTATCTCTTTCTGGCGATGAACAGATGGCCTGCGATCGGCAGGCCCTGTTCGTGGCGGACGATGATGTCACCGGCCTCGATGCAGTCGAAGCCCGCTGCGTCGAGTGCATCGCGGACATAGCTCTCGGTGTGAGCGAAACGCTGGAAACGGCCGACAGTGTAGGTTCGGCCTTCGAAGTCTGCGTCGGGCAGGGTTTCGCTTGAAAAGCAGAAGAGGGCGCCGGAGCTGGCATTGTTGGCTGCCGCTTCAAACAATGGCTCCAGCGCGCCGAGATAGGGCAGCACGTCGGTGGCGGCGATGAGATCGAACGGGTCGTCGTCATTGTCTTCAAGGTAGTCGACAGCGTCGGCCACATAGAGCGTGTCATACAGACCCTTCTCGTGGGCGATTTCGACCATGTTTTCGGCCAGATCAAGGCCGGTGGCGTCGTCAACCATGTCTTCCAGCGCGCCGCCCGTCAGACCGGTGCCGCAGCCCAGATCGAGCATGCGGTCGAAGCTGGTTTCGCCAAGCTCGATCAAGCGCTGACGCAACAACAGCGGCACGTGATACCCCAGATCCTCGACCAGTACCTTGTCAAACACCTCGGCGTGCTGATCGAACAGGGTGGTGACATAGGCTTCCGGGGCGCGGGTTGGAACGTCGCCGCGTTTCATCGAGGCAAGACGCACCGCTGCGCCACCATGATCGTCCGGATCAAGCGCCAGGACTTCTGCATAGGCTGCCGCGGCCAGATCGAAATCACCGGATTTTTCCAGTGACAGAGCGCGGTTGTAGGCTTCCGCCAGAGCATCATCGTCGGTCTTGGCCATCGGAGGCTCCATGATTGTGGTTTCGCGCCCCTTTTATACAAAGGTGCGACTGCGGCAAGCGGTGAATGTGATGCTTAGAGCGTTCCATCTAGCCATGAAGCGCTCTAGCTGTGAGGTTTCAATAGGTTGTCCATTCGGGGCTTTGCGAGGAGACTGGA
>CAXBIE010000174.1:0-3883 GCA_963975635.1 uncultured Hoeflea sp.
GGGTGGTTTCCTTAACCACCCCTTAAATCGTCGCATTTAGGGTGTTTCCAGATCGCCGGGCAGTTTCGGAATGGGACATTGCATGTCTTCGTGACGGAATTGCTGTGAAACCAGAATCCGGATCGCGCGCAGCACAAATGGGTTGCGCCGCTTGCCGGGACCCATCAGCATCCGGACCTTTCATGGCGCGCAAGAAAACAACCCGAAGCCGTATCGAACCTTCTTTTGAAGGCGCTCGATCGAAGGGAAGTTCGCGTAGCCTTGCGGACGAGCGTGTCGCCGGCAAGACGGGGCCCAAGTCAACCACCAGAACAGCCTCGGCAAAACGGCGCAAGAAACCTCAGTCAAAAGCCCGCAAGCCCAGGGGGCGGACATCGCGTGGCCGGATCACCGGTGCTTTGCGGTCGATGGTCTATTGGTGCTGCGTTCTGGGAATCTGGGGCGGCATCGCTATTGCCGGCGTGGTTGTCTTTTACGGCGCGCGCATGCCCAGTGCCGCGACCTGGTCGATCCCCGACCGCCCGCCCAATGTCAAGATTGTTTCCGTCAACGGCGAAACCATGGCCAATCGGGGGGCCACCGGCGGCGAGGCCCTGCTGCTTGGCGACATGTCGCCCTATATCCCCGAAGCCGTGATCGCCATCGAGGATCGCCGGTTCTACTCGCATTTCGGTGTCGACCCGATCGGCCTGGCGCGCGCCATGGTGTCCAATGTCATGGCCGGACGGATGGTTCAGGGCGGCTCGACGCTGACCCAGCAATTGGCCAAGAACCTGTTCCTGTCACCCGAGCGCACCATTGAGCGCAAGGTGCAGGAGGTGCTTCTGTCGCTGTGGCTGGAGCATCGATTCTCCAAGGATCAGATCCTGGAGATGTATCTCAATCGGGTGTTCTTCGGATCCGGCGCTTACGGCGTCGAGGCGGCGTCACGGCGCTATTTCCGCAAACCTGCCCGCGATGTGTCGCTTGCCGAGGCCGCTCTCCTGGCCGGCCTTCTCAAGGCTCCGTCACGGCTCTCGCCGGCCCGCAACCCGAAGGCGGCAGAAGCCCGCGGGCAAGTGGTGCTGGCTGCCATGCGCGATCAGGGCGTGGTCTCGGAAAGCGAAATCGCCACCGCGCTGACCAGCCCGCAAGTCCGCGCCAAGAGCTACTGGACAGGCTCTGAAAACTATGTCGCCGATCTGGTGATGCAGCGCCTGCCGGATCTGGTTGGCAAGATTACCGAGGACCTGGTGGTCGAGACGACCATCGACTTCCAGCTTCAGCGCGAGGCAGAGAAAGCCTTGCGGGAAACGCTTGAGAAAAACTCAGCCAAATTCCGTGTCAGCCAGGGCGCGCTCGTGTCTCTTGATGGCACCGGTGCGGTCAGAGCGCTGATCGGTGGCCGGGAATACGCCACCAGCCAGTTTGACCGGGCCACCGATGCGCTTCGCCAACCAGGGTCTGCCTTCAAGCCGATCGTTTATGCGGCAGCCCTTGAGCAGGGCCGCACCCCCTTGTCGGTGCGCAATGATGCGCCGGTGAAAATCGGCAAATGGACCCCCGAGAACTACGACAACAAATACCGCGGCGAGGTCACTTTGTCTGATGCGCTGGCCCACTCGCTCAACACGGTTGCAGCCCAGCTGGTCATGGAAGTCGGCCCCAAGACGGTGGTCCAGACCGCACGGCGGCTCGGCATCGAAGCGCCGTTGAAGGCCAATGCCTCGATCGCTCTCGGCACGTCTGAAGTCACGCTGCTCGAGCTGACGGGATCCTATGCGGCCTTCATGAATGGCGGCTACAAGGCGACACCGCATGTCATCAGCCGGGTCTCCACCCATGACGGCAAGGTGCTTTACGAAAACACCTATGCCAATCCGCCCCGCGTCATTGATCCCGCCGTTGCGGCCATGATGAACCAGATGTTGGTTCGTGTTGTCGAGGAAGGAACCGGCCGCAAGGCCCGCCTTGATGGCTGGCCGGCTGCCGGCAAGACCGGAACCACCCAGTCCTACCGCGATGCGTTGTTTGTCGGCTACACCGCCAATCTTGCAACCGGTGTCTGGTTTGGCAATGACGACGGCAAGCCGATGAAGAATGTCACCGGTGGTGGCCTTCCGGCAGAGACCTGGAAACAGTTCATGCAGGCTGCACATTCCGGATTGCCGCCAACAAACCTGCCGCTGGGCGGTCCGCTGCCGCCGGTCGCAATCGATAAACCCGGTGCTCAAGCCACTGATCCGGTGGCCGGTCTGGTGCGTGATCTGCCGCCCGTCCCGGTTTCGCGCGACGCGACCGGCGCCACCGGCAACAATTTCCTGACGCCGCCGGCAGACGTGGGATCAGCGCCGACTCAGCCAACGGGCACCAGGCGCACAACCCTGCTTGACATCCTTATGGGGAATTGACATGCAATCAGGCCACTTTAAGCGGTAAAAAACCGACAAAATCGTGCAATCTGCGTTTCCCATGACGCTTGCAGTCTGCAGGTGACATTCTTATATACGGCTCAACGCTACAGGAGAGACTCTATTCAATATGGTCTTGGTTTTGTTAGCGGAGACGGATGACACGGGTCATCCTGTTTTCAGTAGTGTCCCGTTAGGGGCTGTCGAATGGAACGCCTGACCGGGTCCCGGCAGCTCGCTTCAAGGAGAATTCAATATGGCTAAAGTAATCGGTATCGACCTCGGAACCACCAACTCCTGCGTTGCAGTGATGGATGGCAAGGACGCCCGCGTGATTGAAAACGCGGAAGGTGCACGCACCACCCCCTCGATGGTGGCATTCAGTGACGACGGCGAACGCCTCGTTGGCCAGCCGGCCAAGCGGCAGGCGGTCACCAACCCGGAAAACACGCTTTTTGCGGTCAAGCGGCTGATTGGCCGCCGTTTTGAAGACAAGGCCGTTGCCAAGGACCAGGAACTGGTTCCTTTCAACATTGTCCGCGGCGACAATGGGGATGCCTGGGTCCAGGCCAATGGCGACAACTATTCCCCGGCTCAGATCTCCGCGATGATCCTTCAGAAGATGAAGGAAACCGCCGAATCCTACCTCGGCGAGAAGGTCGAACAGGCCGTCATCACCGTTCCGGCCTATTTTAATGACGCCCAGCGTCAGGCCACCAAGGATGCCGGCAAGATTGCCGGTCTCGAAGTCCTGCGCATCATCAACGAGCCGACGGCTGCAGCTCTGGCCTATGGCCTGGACAAGACCGAAGGCAAGACCATTGCTGTCTATGACCTTGGCGGCGGTACCTTCGACGTTTCGATCCTCGAAATCGGCGACGGCGTCTTCGAAGTGAAGTCGACCAATGGCGACACCTTCCTCGGTGGTGAAGACTTCGACATGCGCCTGGTTGGCTATCTGGCCGACGAGTTCAAGAAAGAGCAGGGCATTGACCTGAAGAAGGACAAGCTCGCGCTGCAGCGTCTCAAGGAAGCTGCCGAGAAGGCCAAGATCGAACTGTCGTCCGCGTCCCAGACCGAAATCAACCTGCCCTTCATCACCGCTGATGCATCGGGTCCGAAGCATCTGACCATGAAGCTCAGCCGCTCGAAGTTCGAGAGCCTGGTTGATGATTTCGTCCAGCGCACGATTGCCCCGTGTAAGGCTGCGCTCAAGGATGCAGGCCTCCAGTCCGGTGAAATCGATGAAGTGGTTCTGGTTGGCGGCATGACCCGCATGCCCAAGATCCAGGAAGTCGTGAAGAAGTTCTTCGGCAAGGATCCCCACAAGGGCGTCAACCCGGATGAAGTGGTTGCCATGGGCGCCGCTATTCAGGGCGGCGTTCTGCAGGGCGACGTCAAGGACGTGTTGCTGCTCGACGTGACTCCGCTGTCGCTCGGCATCGAAACGCTGGGTGGCGTGTTCACCCGTCTGATCGACCGCAACACCACGA
>CAXBIE010000175.1:0-3810 GCA_963975635.1 uncultured Hoeflea sp.
CAGTCGTGTATTCCGTGTGGCCAAGCAAGCGGTTATCAAGGCCGGTCAGTACGCTTACCGTGACCGTCGTAACCGTAAGCGCGCTTTCCGCGCTCTGTGGATTGCCCGTATCAATGCCGGTGCCCGCGCCAACGGTCTGTCCTACAGCCGCCTGATCGCTGGCCTGAAAAAGGCAAACGTTGAAATTGATCGTAAGGTTCTGGCCGATCTGGCCATGAACGAGCAGCAGGCGTTTGCCGCTGTTGTTGAGAAGGCCAAAGCGTCCCTGTGATTGCTTAGCTCTTTCATCGATTACTGATCGATACAGGCGCCTCATGGCATCATGATGGCGTCTCCTGATAGGGGAAGGGCACGCTCTTCCCCTATTTTTGTTTGTGAAACTGCGTTTTAGCACTTCCATTTCTGGTTTGGAGCAGGGTCAATGGAAAACCTGGAGCAACTGGTTCAGGACGGTTTGGCGGCAGTAGACAAAGCCGACAGCCTGCAGGCACTTGATCAGATTCGTGTTGAGTATCTGGGCAAAAAAGGGGTTATTACCCGGCAGGCCAAAGCCCTGGGCAAGCTTTCCGCTGAAGAGCGTCCGGCAGCTGGCCAGAAGATCAATGAAGCCAAGGGGCAGGTGGAGCATGCGATCAACGCAAGACGAGGCGATCTTGAGCGCGTCGCCATCGAGCAGAAACTTGCCAGTGAATCCATTGACGTTACCCTCCCGGGCCGCGGCCAGGAACTTGGCGGTTTGCATCCGGTTACCCGCACCCTGCAGCGGATTGAGCAGTTTTTTTCCCGGGCTGGCTATACCGTTGAGCAGGGGCCGGAAATCGAAGACGACTACCATAACTTCGAGGCCCTGAACATTCCCGGGCACCATCCTGCCCGTGCCATGCACGACACCTTCTATTTCAATCCCGGCACCCTGCTGCGCACCCACACCTCGCCGGTTCAGATCCGCACCATGGAAGCGCAGAAGCCGCCGATCCGCATCGTTATTCCGGGCAAGACCTACCGGCAGGATTCCGACGCCACCCACTCGCCGATGTTCCATCAGCTCGAGGGGCTGGTCATCGACAAGACCGCCAATGTCGGCCATTTGCGCTGGGTGCTGGAGGAGTTCTGCAAGGCCTTCTTCGAGGTCGACAATGTCACGATGCGGTTCCGTCCCTCCTTCTTCCCGTTCACCGAGCCCTCGTTCGAGGTCGATATCCAGTGCGACCGCACCTCCGGCCCGATCGTCAAATTCGGCGAGGGCACAGACTGGATGGAGATCCTTGGCTGCGGCATGGTCCACCCCAATGTGCTGCGCGCCGGCGGGCTTGATCCCGACGAGTATCAGGGCTTCGCCTGGGGCATGGGGATCGACCGCATCGCCACGCTGAAATACGGCATGCCGGACCTGCGCGACTATTTCGACGCCGATGTGCGCTGGATCAACCATTACGGCTTCCGCCCGCTCGACATGCCGACATTGTTCGCCGGCCTGAGCGCGTAAGGAGAACAGACCTATGAAATTCACACTCTCCTGGCTCAAGGATCACCTTGAAACCGATGCTAACCTGGACCAGATCTGCGAGCGCCTGACGGCGATTGGGCTGGAGGTCGAGGATGTCGATGACAAGGCGGCTTACCGGCCCTTCACCATCGCCAAGGTGATTTCAGCCGAGCAGCACCCCGACGCCGACAAGCTGCGCGTGTTGATGGTCGACAAGGGCGACGGCAAGCCGGTGCAGATCGTCTGCGGTGCGCCGAACGCCCGCGCCGGCCTGATCGGCGCACTGGCGGAACCCGGTACCTATGTGCCCGGCATCGACGTCACACTGTCGGTCGGCAAGATCCGCGGCGTCGAAAGCCACGGCATGATGTGCTCCGAACGCGAGCTCGACATGTCCGACGAACATGACGGCATCATCGATCTGCCCGAAGACGCCCCGGTTGGCACCTCGTTTGCCGCCTATGCGGGCCTTGATGATCCGGTCATCGAGATCAATTTGACGCCGAACCGTCCCGACTGCACCTCGATCTATGGCATCGCCCGCGATCTGGCAGCCTCGGGTCTCGGCACCCTCAAGACACCGAAAACCCCTGATTTCGCTGTTGACGGCGAGACCACGCAGGACATCCGCATTGTGCTCGACGACGAGAGCCTCTGTCCCGGCTTTGCCTGGCGGCTGGTGCGCGGCGTCAGGAACGGCCCGAGCCCGAAATGGATGCAGAAGCGGCTTCTGGCCATTGGTCTGCGTCCGATCTCGGCGCTTGTTGACGTCACCAACTACATGACCTTCGACCAGGGACGTCCGATGCACGTCTTTGACGCCGACAAGGTCAAGGGCGATCTGGTGGTCCGTCGCGCCCATGAGGGCGAGGAAATCCTGGCACTCGATACCCGCACCTACACGCTCAACCCGGCCAATGTCGTCATCGCCGACGACAACGGCCCTGAATCCATCGGCGGCATCATGGGTGGCGAGCACTCCGGCTGTGACGAGAACACCACCAACGTGCTCATCGAGTCCGCTCTGTGGGATCCGATCAACATCGCCAAGACCGGCCGCAGCCAGGGCATCATCACCGATGCGCGCTACCGGTTCGAGCGTGGCGTCGATCCCGAATACATGGTTCCCGGCCTCGAGCGCACAACCGAACTGGTGCTCGACATGTGCGGCGGCAAGGCCGCTGCATCGCGCGTTGAGGGCTACAAGGGCCACGAGAAAAAGACCGTCGATTTCCCTTTCGCCGACGTCGGACGTCTGACCGGGCTTTCCGTCTCCAATGCGGAGGCCACCGGCATCCTCACTGGCCTCGGTTTCGAAGTCTCGGGTTCCGGCGAGCGGGTTTCCGTCAAGGTCCCGTCTTGGCGCCCGGACATAGATGGCAAGGCCGATCTGGTCGAAGAGGTCATGCGCATTCATGGCGTTGACAACATCAAGCCCGAGCCGCTGCCCTCGATCGGCGCGGTCAATGAAAAGATCCTGACCACGCTGCAGATCCGCACGCGGAATGCCAAACGGGCGCTTGCCGCGCGCGGCATGCTCGAAGCGGTGACTTGGTCCTTCATTCCCGAAGATCAGGCCAGACTGTTCGGCGGCGGCAAGCCTGAGCTCAAGCTGGCCAACCCGATCGCCGCCGACATGTCCGACATGCGGCCCTCGCTGCTGCCCGGCCTGATCACTGCCGCAGGCCGCAATGCCGCTCGTGGCTATGGCGATGTGGCGCTGTTCGAGGTCTCCGGCACCTACGAGGACGATACCCCGAATGGCCAGCGCCGTGTTGCCGGCGGCATCCGTCGCGGCACCGCGGGTCTGAGCGGGGCGGGCCGTCACTGGGATGGTGCCGCCAAGCCGGTCAGCGTGTTCGATGCCAAGGCCGATGCACTGGCTGCACTCGAAGCTTGCGGCCTGCCGATGGCCAATGTCCAGATCGAGCAGGGCGGACCGGACTGGTACCACCCCGGCCGTTCCGGCCTCATCAAGCTCGGTCCGAAGGTGGTTCTTGGGCATTTCGGCGAATTCCATCCCAATACGCTGGATGCTCTCGATGTCTCAGGCCCTCTCTGCGGCTTTGAGGTGTTCATCGACAAGATCCCCGAACCCAAGCGCAAGGCCACCCGCACCAAGCCGGTGCTGGAACTTTCGGCCTTCCAGGCGCTGCGCCGCGACTTCGCATTCGTGGTCGACAGCACTGTGCCCGCCGCCACGCTGATCCGCGCGGCCCAGGGCGCCGACAAGCAGCTCATCACCGGCGTCAATGTCTTTGATCTGTTCGAAGGCCCGTCGCTCGGCGAAGGCAAGAAATCGGTCGCCATCGAGCTGATCATCC
>CAXBIE010000176.1:0-3789 GCA_963975635.1 uncultured Hoeflea sp.
CTGCCGCGTTTGGCTGGTAATGCGCCACCGGTTTTCCAGGCTTTGACATTCTGCGCCTTCCAGCGAAGCGCCGGGCAGGCTTCAATGGCCGCCCGCACATCCTCCGGCGCGTCCAACCGCGCGGCGTCGATGATGCCTTCTTCAAGCACGCCGGTCAGGAACGCCATTTCGCCCTCGCCGAATTGGAAAAGCGGTTCAAGACCCTGGCGGCATTCCGCCGTCACCGTGTCGATCCAACCCTTCTGCCCGCCATAGGGATCAAAATATGCTCCAGGCAGGCAGGTGATCAGCTTGGCGGCAAGGTCCTTCCCGTCGCAACCGATCATGTCCACGGATGCGGTTCGCCAGTCAAAGCTGCGGGCGGATGCACCGATCATCAGGGTGCCGAGCTTGACTTTCGACCAGTCCAGGTCGGGCATGGCAATGATGCGGTGGGCGTCAAACAGATCGCGCGCCGTGCGCCGTGCGATCAGGGCGACCAGCTTACCGGCGACGATCTCATGGATATCGAGCACCGGCACTGCCATCGCTTGGGTGTCGCCAAGCGCCGCCGACGGCATCGGCCGCACACCGAAAAGCGGTGTGCGGAAAAGATAGTTGATGTCGATCTCGATGGAACCGGCGCCGCCCAGCACCGAGGCGTAGCGGAAGATCCATTTGCCGCCGGCATGTTCAGCCGGTTCGCGCCGGGGCGAATAGCCCTTCGATTCCATCAGACGCAGAATGCGATCTTCGAGACCCGGCCGATCCTCGTCCATGCTCGCCTTGTCGACGGCGCCGACATAGTTGAGGTCGATATCGACCGACAACCGGTCAAGCGCGGCGTGAAACACATTGAGCGCCGTACCACCCTTGAGCGCAACACGCGGGGCGATCAGACTGTCTGCGGCGATGGCGTCGAGGATGTCGAGCAGGCGGATCACACGCTCCAGCGTCGCGGGCTGAAACTGCCGTTCGGTAGCAATTCGAGCAAGACTTTGGGCCGATACTTCCATTCACACGCCCTCAAAGCCGGTTTCAACCGCCTGTGGCGGCAGGAGAACACGCCAAGGCTCGACCAGCACCGCGTTACCGGGCTCTGCACCAAGCGCATAATGCTTTGAACGCGGAAGAAGCGCGCGCAGGCGGTCAAGGACGCTGTCGGCTACACCCAGAGCGGACTGCCGCCGCTCCAGCCACCAACCGGTGAGCGCGGCGAGCGAGCGGAAGCCAAGCAGTTCGACATAATCGACGACCTTTTCAGGGTCGAGGTAGCGCACCATATCGAGCGATTGCAGCACCTCTTCGACACCGCCCGCTATGTCTGGCCGATGCAGCACATCAACCAATGTTCGCTCGATGGCTGTTACTTTGATGGGCATGCCCAGACGATCCATGATGACGGTGAGATAGTCCGTCCGATCCGTGTCCAGCAGCGCCTTCGGCGGCCCTATGAGGCGGCAGAGGCCGAAGGGCAAATCGGCCAGCTCAGTGCGTCCCCGGCTTATCAATTGAACTTCGTTGAATTCGGAATAGGCGACGCCATGCAGTTCCAGCGCAGAGTGATAGCCCAACACGCCATCGGCGCGCAGCTTGCTGGCGGCTGCGAAACGGTCCACCATCAGATGCTCCGCCGACAGATGCGCCGGAACGGCCGCGAAAACCTCGCGGCTCAGCCGTTTGATGTTGCCGGCCTTCAGGTGATGCTTGAGCAAGCTGGTGATACTCGCTGAACCAGCCGGGCGCTCGAACGCGGCGGCAAACTCCGCCCGGGTAAACACCGGATGGGCCGAGAGGAAGGATGTCGTCCTGTGCGTGCGTGTTGACATTTCTATTCGCGAAATTGCTATTGAATGGGCAATATATACACCTTTCACAGCGAAATTGTCAACAAGCCTTCTCTCCCCCTGTTCTGCACAACTCGGCATCAATCCTCCTGTGGTCGCGATGATGCAGATTGAGCTATGGGCGATGCGGGTTCTGCATCGCCAACGCGGGATGAGCGGGAGCGGCGAGTTGACTTTTCGACATCAACCTCCGGCAATCTCTCCTTCCGCGCCTTGGCGAAGGCGCGGTCGCTGTCGAGGAAGGCTTCGAGCATGAAGGGGATCAGATCGGCGATCTTTTCCGACGCGCCGTAGGTGGCGGCATAGAGTTTCTGGTAATCGCAGAGCGCCTGATTGAGATCTGCGCTCACCGTGATGGTGATTTTGGTTGGCGTGCGGTCGGGGAGTTTGGCGAGTTTGAGCATGGGTCAGTTTCCTTTGAAGGAGCGGAGGACAATATCCCGCTGAACCAAAATCCTGAGCGGCCAACCGGGCCGGATGGTGATGGTAGGCTGGATGTTGAGGTTCTTTTCGGTGAGGCGTTGGCCGGCCTGGGCGGCGTTCTGCTGTGTCGATTCACGGATGGCGCGGACGAGATCGCTCTCATTGCTGCCGAAACTGAGTTCCGTGCCAACCCCCAGGAGCGTCGCCATGGCGATGCCCTTCAAGAGCTGCCAGGTGTGGTAATCGACTTCATCCTCCAGCCCGGCATAGCCGGCGGCGTCACTGGCAGGGAGATTGTCGATCTGGATGGAGGAGCCATCCGGCAGGATGATCCGCTGCCAGACCAGCAGCGCGCGGGACTGACCGAAAGCGACGACGCTGTCATAGGTGCCGATCAGCCGCGCGCCCTGCGGGATGAGCAGCGCCGAACCGGTCACAGTGTCGTAGACATTCTCGGTGACCTGCGCGACGACAAGGCCCGGCAGGTCGGAATTGATCCCGGAGATCAGGCTGGCGGCAATCACGCTGCCTGCCATGACCTGATGCGGCGAGGCCGGCGTTTGCAACGCATGCGGATTATAGATGCCACCCGTGTCCTGATGGTTCAGGAAATCGAGCTTGCGCTGCTGGTTGTTCTGGTCGCGTTCGGGGTCGAGTGTCAGGCGATCTGCACCGGGCTGAACCGCCGCGGTTTGCATCGGCTGCGCGGTCGCCGTCGGCGCATTCTGCTGCAGCCGGTTCTCGATGCGGAAGAACACGGCGGATTCCTTGGCCTGAATGGCTTGGCTTGCGAGACGCTGTTCGGCCGCGGATAACTCCTGTCCTCCCGGCGCAATGCCAAGCTGACGCTGACGTTCAAGGATCGGTCGCCCGAGATCGCCGGGCAGCGGCGGGCCAAGCTTCACTTCCGAATAATCCCCCGGCAGTGCGGCAAGACCGTCGGGCGTCGGTTTCTTGTCGGTGTTGTAAAGTTCTTCCGTAGGCAGACCTTGACGCAAGGACGGGGTTTGCAGTGCCAGCATGGTGACACCCAGAATTCCGGCGGATGCGATGGCCGCGCCGCCGATCACCACGCCCTTCTTGAAGCGCACCAGTTTGCGACCCGGCGCGGCGCGGAGGTCGAGCTTTTCATCCTGCTTCGTCGTCATCGCGTGCTCCCCGCATTGCCCAGGAGACTCGTCCGCCGGGGCGTCCCGTCGGTGCGAGTGATGCGCACCACCTGTTGAGGTTTGGTGCCAAGCCGAAGTTCGGCGGCGGCGAAGAGGCGGTCGACTATGTAGTAATTGCCGCGCATGCGGTAATTGACGAATTCGCTGCCGCCGTCCGTGCCCACCACAAACAGCGGCGGCGCCTCCCCCTGGTCGATGCGGCGGGGGAACTCGATATAGACCTTGTGACCGTCATCGAAGGCGCGCAGCGGTTTCCAGGGTGGATTGTCACCACTGATGGCATAGCGGAAGCGGATGTTTTCCAGCGCGATGTTAGAAGCTACCGGCAAAGCTACCTCGGCCACCGCATTCTGTCGGCGCAAGACTGCGAT
>CAXBIE010000177.1:0-3730 GCA_963975635.1 uncultured Hoeflea sp.
GCAGCCCCCAGATCACGCGCCATCCTTGCAGCCATCTTGGCGCCCGAGACCGAGGCGTTGCGCGCTCCGACGATTCCCACCGAGGTCCGTGTCGCCAGCGCCAGATCGCCGATCGCCGCAATCAGTGGCGGTGCGCCATCAATCCGCCTGAGCGCTGGTGGATAGTCCGGTTCGCCAATTCCGATGAACACCGCACCGAATTTATGCGCGGCGTCCAGTTCTCTTTCCGCCTCATCGATGCTGGCCACCCGGATGGCGCGCGCCGACCCGCCACGCCGGGAGAGTTCCGGCAGTTGCTCGATTGCTGTTTCAGCCGAGCCGAAATGATTGATCAGATCGCGAAATGTGGCGGGACCGACATTGTCCGAGCGGATCAACCGCAACCAGGAAAGTCTTTGGCGATCTGTAAGGGGGACGCCGCGTCTCCCTTCGTCGCCGGCGGACATCAGCCCTTGTCCCCGATGCGGCTCTCTGTTCCTGCCAGCAAACGCTGAATATTCTGATGATGTTTGAGAATGGTGATCAGTGACAGAACCACAAACAGTGATGCCACCTCAGGCCGCCCGTACAGATAAAGTGCGATCGGCACAGCCACAGCTGCGGCGAGTGCGGCCAGCGAAGAGTAGCGGAACAGCTTCGCCATGCCGAGCCATACGGCTGCGAAGACCAGCACGATCAATGGTGCCAGACCGAGCAATACGCCGAGATAGGTCGCCACACCCTTGCCGCCCTTGAATTTCAGCCAAACCGGGTAGAGATGTCCGAGAAATGCGCCCAGACCAGCAATCAGCGCCGCTTCCATGCCGATGAATTGGCGGGCAGCGACAACCGCCACCGTGCCCTTCAGTGCATCGGCGAGCAAAGTGGCAGCGGCCAGCTTCTTGTTGCCGGTACGCAGCACGTTCGTTGCGCCGATATTGCCCGAGCCGATGCTCCGCACATCGCCGAGCCCGGCCATCCGGGTCAGAATCAGGCCGAACGGAATCGAGCCGCACAGATAGCCAAACAGCAATGCCCCGAGCATCACGGGCGCGGACAGAGTCCAGTTGATCAGATCAGGCACGGTGCATTCTTCCTCCCGAGAAAACTGCTGAACAGTGCGAAGAAATCAAGGTCAGGCGCGATGAACTGTGACACCTGCAACCAGCGTTTGCAACACTTTGCCGCTGAACCTGGCATCCTCGAAAGCACTGTTTTTTGACTTTGAGACAATGTCATCCTTGGACAGAACCCAGGGATATTCGGCGTCGATCAACGCGATATCAGCACCCGCTCCGGGCTTGAGTGATCCGGCATCCAGCCCCAGGATCTGTGCAGGCCGTGTGGACAACGCATCAATCAGGCGCATCAGCGGAACATCGCCCGAATGATAGAGCCTCAATGCGGCCGCCAGCAGTGTCTCAAGTCCGATGGCGCCATTCTCGGCGTCCGCAAAAGGCAGCCTTTTGGTGTCCACATCCTGCGGGTCATGCGCAGAGACGATGATGTCGATGGCGCCGTCGGCCAGGGCCGCGACCATGGCACTGCGGTCGTCCTCGGTGCGCAGAGGTGGCGACAGACGGAAAAACGTCCGGTATTCGCCGATATCGGTTTCATTCAGAGTCAGGTGATTGATCGAAATTCCGGCGGTCACATCAAGTCCCCGGGCCTTGGCGGCGCGGATGATGTCTGCCGATTCAGGCACCGAGATGCTCATCGCGTGATACCGGGAGCGGGTGAGGGCTGCGAGCCGAAGATCGCGTTCCAGCGGAATGATCTCCGCTTCGCGCGGAATCCCGGGCAATCCCAGCCAGCTGGCAAACAGGCCTTCGTTCATCACGCCCGCGCCGCCCAGTTGCCGATCCTGGGTCGCCACTGCGATGACCGCACCGAAATCGCGCGCATAGGTCATGGCGCGGCGCATCACCGCCGGATTGTCGACTGTGTGCCGCCCATTGCTCAGCATGACGGCTCCGGCGTCGAGCAGCAGCCCGAACTCGGTCATTTCTTCGCCGTCCAGCCCCTTGGTCAATGCTGCAGCCGGATAGACACGGACAACGGCCTCGTCGCGCGCCAGCCGCTGGACGAAATCGACCAGTGCCACATCATCAATCACCGGATCTGTGTCCGGCATCATGATGATTGAGGTGACGCCACCCCGAGCAGCGGCCCGGCTGGCAGAGGCGATGGTTTCACGGTGCTCGGCACCCGGTTCGCCGATATGCACACAGGCGTCAACCAGCCCGGGAACGGCGATCAGGCCGGTGCAATCTTCAATCTCTGCATCTGCCGGAACCGCAAACCCAGCAGCGCTCGTTCCGCACGCGGCGATTTTGCCGTCAATAATGATGATGTCGCCGGTTTCGTCCATTTGGGTCGAGGGATCGACAATCCGGACATTCTGCAGAACTCTCGAGCTCATCGGGCAAGCTCCCCATGCAGCATCAGCGTCTCCATCACGGCCATTCGCACCGCCACTCCCATCTCGACTTGCTGCTCGATCACGCTTTGCGGGCCGTCGGCAATGTCGGACGCGATCTCGACGCCACGGTTCATCGGCCCCGGATGCATCACCAGCGCGTCGTCCTTGGCCAAATTCAGTTTGTCTGCGTCGAGACCGAAATAGCGGAAATATTCGCGCACCGACGGCACGAACGAACCGGCCATGCGTTCGCGCTGCAGCCTCAGCATCATCACCACATCGGCGTCCTTGAGCCCGTCCTCCATGCGCCGGAACACTTCCACGCCCATGTCTTCAATACCTGATGGCAGCAGCGTCGACGGGGCGACCACCCGCACGCGTGCACCCAGTGCATTGAGCAGCAGGATGTTGGAGCGGGCCACGCGTGAATGCAGCACGTCGCCGCAGATAGTCACGATCAGACGTCCAACCTTGCCCTTGGCGCGGCGGATGGTCAGCGCGTCAAGCAGCGCCTGTGTCGGGTGTTCATGCGCGCCATCACCAGCATTGATCACCGGGCAGCCAACCTTCTGCGACAGCAGCGCCACAGCCCCGGCGGAGGAATGCCGCACCACCAGCACGTCCGGCCGCATGGCGTTGAGCGTCATTGCCGTGTCGACCAGGGTCTCGCCCTTTTTGACACTGGAATTGGCCACCGACATGTTCATCACGTCCGCACCGAGCCGCTTGCCGGCCAGTTCAAATGAGGCCTGGGTCCGGGTAGAGTTCTCGAAAAACAGGTTGATCTGGGTCAGGCCGCGCAGGGTGGTGGTCTTTTTTTCGCGCTGGCGGGAGATTTTGACCGCCTCATCCGCCTGATCGAGTAAATAATGTATGTCTTGCTCCGAAAGCCCCTTGATTCCGAGCAGGTGGCGGTGCGGAAATGACATCATGCGTCCCATCGGGTTGAGGTCTTTGCCGGTCTATAGAAAGGTTCTGGGGCAGGGGCAAGCATGTCTGGGCCGGAAATCCGCGATGTCCCCATGCAAAACCATACGAATCCATGTAAGCGAGGTTCAATGAGCCCAATCCAAGCCTTTGGCCCGCAGGCCGACAATCAAAGCCCGTCCTTTTCCGGGCACAACGCCTTTCGTTCCGATCCCTTGCTGAAGGACATCGCGGCTGACATGCCGCGTGCGCTTCGCATCGATTTTGAAACGGTGGGCAAATTCGTGGCCTCGGCGGAAGCCCAGGATCTGGCCCGCATCGCCAATCGGTCGGTGCCTGAACTCCGGACCCATGACGGCTCCGGCAACCGCATCGACCAGGTTGATTTCCATCCCAGCTGGC
>CAXBIE010000178.1:0-3676 GCA_963975635.1 uncultured Hoeflea sp.
GGCAATATGGGCCCGGAATACGGCGCCACCTGCGGCTTCTTCCCGGTTGATGGCGAAACCATCAACTACCTGACCATATCCGGCCGTGAAGAAAACCGCATCAAGCTGGTGGAAGCCTATTCCAAGGCACAGGGCATGTGGCGCGATACCGCTGCGGCTGACCCGGTATTCACCGACACGCTGGATCTCGATCTGGGTTCGGTCGTGCCGTCGATGGCCGGTCCGAAGCGTCCGGAAGGCCGCATTCCGCTCGAAGACATCTCCGCCGGCTTCGCCAAGTCGCTGGCCGATGAGTACAAGAAGCCCGATCAGCTCAACAACCGCTACCAGGTCGAAGGCGAGGATTACGATCTGGGCCATGGCGACGTCGCCATCGCCGCGATCACATCCTGCACCAACACCTCCAACCCGAGCGTGCTCATCGGCGCCGGCCTGCTGGCCCGCAACGCCCGCGCCAAGGGCCTGAAGACCAAGCCCTGGGTGAAGACTTCGCTGGCCCCCGGCAGCCAGGTGGTAGCCGAATATCTGGCCAAGTCCGGCCTGCAGGACGATCTCGATGCACTCGGCTTCAACCTTGTCGGTTTCGGCTGCACCACCTGCATCGGCAACTCCGGCCCGCTGCCGGCACCGGTCTCCAAGACCATCAACGACAAGGGCCTGATCGCCGCCGGCGTGTTGTCGGGCAACCGCAACTTCGAAGGCCGCATTTCGCCTGACGTGCAGGCCAACTACCTGGCGTCTCCGCCGCTGGTGGTGGCCTATGCGCTGGCCGGCTCCGTGCAGAAGGATCTGACCACCGAGCCGATCGGCGATGACCAGGACGGCAATCCCGTGTTCCTCAAGGACATCTGGCCCTCCAGCCAGGAGATCCAGGAATTCATCATGAAATACGTCACCCGCGCACTCTACGCGGCCAAATATGCCGACGTGTTCAAGGGTGACGAGAACTGGCAGGCGGTCGAAGTGCCGACAAGCCAGACCTATGCCTGGGATGACAATTCGACCTATGTGCAGAACCCGCCCTATTTCGAGGGCATGGGCAAGACCGGCGCCGGCATCTCCGACATCAAGGGCGCGCGCGTGCTGGGTCTGTTCGGTGACAAGATCACCACCGACCACATCTCGCCAGCAGGCTCGATCAAGGCCCAGTCGCCGGCAGGCTCTTACCTGATGGATCATGGCGTCGGCGTTGCCGACTTCAACCAGTACGGCACACGCCGCGGCAACCACGAAGTCATGATGCGCGGCACCTTCGCCAACATCCGGCTGCGCAACCACATGCTCGGACCGAACGGACGCGAAGGCGGCTACACCTTCCACTATCCGTCGCGCGAGGAAGTCTCGATCTTCGATGCGGCCATGCAGTACAAGGCCGAAGGCGTGCCGCTGGTGGTCTTCGCCGGCGCCGAATACGGCAATGGCTCGTCGCGTGACTGGGCCGCCAAGGGCACCAACCTGCTCGGCGTCCGCGCCGTCATCGCCCAGTCCTACGAGCGCATTCATCGCTCCAACCTGGTCGGCATGGGCGTCATCCCCTTTGTCTTCGAGAAGGACACATCCTGGGAAAGCCTCGGCCTGAAGGGCGACGAGACGGTTTCGATCGAAGGGCTGGCCAATGTCCAGCCTGGTGAGAAGAAGGTTGCCAGCATCACTTTTGCCGATGGCACGGTCAAGGAGGTCCCCCTGATCTGCCGCGTCGATACGCTTGATGAACTCGGTTACCTCAAGAACGGCGGCATCCTGCAGACCGTTCTGCGCGATCTGGCTGCCTGACCGGTCAGGTCCTGACAGATCAATCATCGACACCAAGACGCCGGGGCATTGCTCCGGCGTTTTTCGTTTGAGGCCCCTGCTTGCCCGACGGCCATGGTCTCTCTCACCGCAACGTGATTTGGACGTGTGCGGGACTCCACGGTACAAAACTGTATAAGTTCTGCAGCCCACCCGATCGAAACGGATATCCCTTGATGACAGCGCGTACCCTCCTCCTTGCTCTCGCTCTTCCGGTCCTGACAGCCACCACCGTGCTGGCGGCTCCTGGCGTGGCCCTGGCAGGCGATCTCAAGGGGGTTGTAGAGCTGTTCACCAGCCAGGGCTGTTCATCCTGCCCGCCGGCAGATGCGGAGCTCGCAAAACTGGCTGAACAGGACGGTGTGCTGGCGCTGAGCTATCACGTCGATTACTGGAACTACCTCGGATGGACCGACACGCTGTCGAGCAAGGCCAGCACCGCCCGGCAATACGGCTACGCCAAGACATTCCACCGCGGCAACGTTTACACTCCGCAGGCGGTGGTGAATGGTCAAGATCACGTCAATGGCGGGAATGGCGCGGCAATCCGCACCATGCTCGACACGTTCTCCTCCAATGGAGGTGGACTGACCGTCGCGGTGTCAGCAAGCATGAATGCCGACGAATTGCGGATTTCCGTCGGCGCAGGCGAAGGCAAGGCCGACATCGTCGCGGTCTATTTTGATGACAGCAGCACGGTCAAGATCGGGCGCGGCGAGAATTCCGGCCGCACCATCACTTATCGCCACAGTGTGCGCGACATTGAAACCGTCGGCATGTGGAACGGCCATGAGGTGAACCTGAAACTGCCGGCTTCGGTGATTTCCGCCCATCCCGGACGCAGATGCGCCATCCTGCTTCAGGAAGTCGGCAAGGATGGTTCTCCCGGCCGTATTCTCGGTGCGACGGAAATCTGAAGCTCGTGCCTGCCGCGCTTGACGTCCGGACAAAAAAAGACCGGCGCGAAGCCGGTCAAAAAGCGGGTATTGGGGTGCTACCTCACATCCCGGTGCGCGGGGACGATCCGAGATGCTCTCGACGGGCAGACCCCAAAACCGTTTCCGGCCTCAAGGCCTGCCCGCGTGTTGAGATGGTTCGTCCCGGCAACTTCGAGGGGCTGGGGGGCTGTAATCCGAAGACACCGGTTCGAACCGTCTGAGGCAACACCCAGACAATCGCGGTGAAATCCGGCGAGGATTTGGCTGAATTAAGGCCCAAATGGGTCGAAAGCATCTTTCCTGCCGCGACCCGGTAAACAACCGATACGAGCAGAAGCCTTTCGTGATGCCGCGGCGCAGCATGGCCACGGGCGACCGACCGCAGCAAAAAAACGGGCAACATGCTTGATATTATGGATGTGTCAGGCAAACTGACCCGATGAAAACTGATTTGCAGTCCAGATAATGGCTGATGGAGCGGATTACGCGGCGGGCCGCGATCAGAGCGGGCAGCCGAGCGCTACCGTGACCGTTGATCTGAGCGAACACCGCCGTCGCAACACCCCCGAACCGGTAACATTCAAGCGCCGCGAACTGGACCGCATCCTGCAGGTCTACAGCCGCATGGTGGCCGAGGCCCACTGCCGCGACTACGCCATTGATCACTTGCGCGACAAGGCCGTTTTCTCTTTCTTCCGCCGCGCCAGTGAAGTGCCGCTCTACCGGATCGAAAAAGATCCCTCACGGGCCCGCAAACAGGGTGCATTCGCGATCATTTCGGCCGCCGGGCTGGTGCTCAAACGCGGTCACGAGCTGGAAATCGTGCTGAAATATTTCGACAAGCCGCCGCGCCTGGTACGGTGATTTCGAAAGTTCGCGCCAAGTTCGGGGGCAGCGACTGTCTTGGTTTCAGTTACGACATTTGAACAGTTGTGTCGTGCCACGGC
>CAXBIE010000179.1:0-3586 GCA_963975635.1 uncultured Hoeflea sp.
GATGATCTGCCAGACTGCATCGATCCGCAGAGCCAGATGGAAATGACCTATTGCGCGGGCGTTGACTACGAAAAAGCCGATGCCGATCTCAATGCGATGTGGCCCGATGTGGTTGCTGCGGCCAAATCCAACGATGAATATGTGGCCGACATGGCGCGTGATCGCGGCGTGCCGACGACGCTTGAGGCGCTGCGCACCGCACAACGGGCCTGGATCAAGTTCCGCGATGCGCAATGTGAATACGAGGCCTATGAAGTGTTTGGCGGGACTGCCCAGCCGATGGTTGGCAGCCTCTGCCTTGCGCGGCTGACGCGCGAGCGCATCCAGGTTCTCTCTTATGCACTTGAGACACGCTGATGGCGCGCTTTTTGCTTTCATAGCCTGTGAGTCTTGAACGAACCGAGGATTTCCGATGCCCGCCAAAATCTCCCGCTCTTCCTATGCCGCGATGTACGGTCCCACAGTCGGCGACAAGGTTCGGCTAGCCGACACGGAACTCTTCATCGAGGTGGAGAAGGATTTCACCACCTATGGAGAGGAGGTCAAGTTCGGTGGCGGCAAGGTGATCCGCGACGGCATGGGGCAAAGCCAGGTCACCCGCGCGGATGGCGCTGTAGATACGGTCATCACCAATGCGCTGGTGGTTGATCACACCGGTATCTTCAAGGCTGATATCGGGCTGAAGGATGGGCGCATCGCAGCCATCGGCAAGGCCGGCAACCCCGACACCCAGCCCGGTGTCGACATCATCGTCGGTCCCGGCACGGAAGTGATTGCCGGAGAGGGCAAGATTCTCACCGCCGGTGGTTTTGACAGCCACATTCATTTCATCTGCCCGCAGCAGATCGAGGAAGCGCTGATGAGCGGGCTGACCACCATGCTTGGCGGCGGTACCGGGCCTGCTCACGGCACACTGGCCACCACCTGCACGCCCGGTCCCTGGCACATCGGCCGCATGATCCAGGCCATGGATGCATTTCCGATGAATATCGGCCTTTCGGGCAAGGGCAACGCCTCCAAGCCGCGGGCGCTTGAAGAGATGATCCTCGGCGGCGCCTGTGCGCTCAAACTGCATGAGGATTGGGGCACGACACCGGGCGCAATCGACAATTGTCTGGCGGTTGCCGACGAGTACGACGTCCAGGTGATGATCCACACTGACACGCTCAATGAAAGCGGTTTTGTTGAAGGCACGGTCGGGGCCATCAAGGGCCGCACCATCCATGCCTTCCACACGGAAGGCGCCGGCGGCGGCCATGCACCCGACATCATCAAGGTTTGCGGTTTGCCCAACGTCATTCCGTCGTCAACAAACCCGACCCGGCCCTACACCGTCAACACCATCGCCGAGCACCTCGACATGCTGATGGTCTGCCACCATCTCGACAGCGCCATTCCCGAGGACATTGCCTTCGCCGAAAGCCGTATCCGCAGGGAGACCATTGCAGCCGAAGACATCCTGCACGACATCGGCGCGTTCTCCATCATCGCCTCGGACAGTCAGGCCATGGGCCGCGTCGGCGAGGTGATCATCCGCACCTGGCAGACGGCCGACAAGATGAAGCGCCAGCGCGGGCGTTTGCCGCAGGAAACCGGAGAAAACGACAACTTCCGTGTTCGCCGCTACATTGCCAAATACACCATTAATCCCGCCGTCGCCCAGGGCGTGTCCAGGCATATCGGCTCGATCGAGGTTGGTAAACGCGCTGATCTGGTGCTGTGGAACCCGGCCTTTTTTGGCGTCAAACCAGACATGGTGCTGCTCGGTGGCATGATCGCCGCAGCCCCGATGGGTGATCCCAACGCTTCAATCCCGACCCCGCAGCCGGTGCATTACCGGATGATGTTCGGTGCATACGGCAAGGCACGCACGGAATCATCCATCACCTTCGTCAGTCAGGCGGCGATTGAGGACGGGCTGGCTCACAAGCTCGGTACTGCAAAGCAGTTGTGCGCGGTGGAGAACACCCGCGGCGGCATTTCCAAGTCCTCGATGCTGCTCAACGATGCGCTGCCGCATATCGAAGTCGATCCGGAAACCTATGAGGTGCGGGCCGATGGTGAATTGCTGACCTGTGAACCGGCGACCGTGCTGCCAATGGCGCAGAGGTATTTCCTGTTCTGATCCTCAGGCTTTTGGGTCGCTGTCGCGCATATCGCCCCGATATGCGGCCAGGTGATGGCGTTGGACATGTTAGGGCCGGACGCTTGGCCGCAGATGAGGATGCCTTGGCTCTGCGAGCTATGCTCTCAGTGCAGGGAAGATAGAGGGTTATCGCAATTGTTGCGATGCAGCATGGGTGTATGATCTCTCCATTAATTATGGAGACAACGCCATGTCACGGATAAATCGGAACCTTCGTTCAATGTTTTCGCCAGCGGGTCGTTTTTTTGACAACGCAGCGCGGAGCATTGTCTTCGCATCGGCAGCGAGAAACCTGGCAGACACGCCTGATCATGTTTTCAAGGCTCGCGGCACAACGCGTGATGCCGCAATTCGCAATCTCCTGAACGACCTTTAAAGATCAGACCTTGGTCATCGGTGTCCGTTGGAGTGCGATGCGTTCCGGCGTTTTTCCTGTCGACCTCACTGCCGGATCTATCCTGGCGGGTCAGATTTCCTGTTGTGGATCTGGACCACAAGTCCTGAATTTTGGTAGTCTTCTCCGACCGTTGTGAAACTGGTGCGGCAGCCGTCCGTGCGGATCGAGGACAAGACCAGCATGACCCTGCCGACAGCCAGCAAGATTATCCGAAATGCCGCGGATTGCGCCGCCACCATCACGCTTGACGAAACGGCGCGGCATCGCCGACGGGTGCGGATGGTCTCTGACCGGTTGGCGAACGGATCAACAATCGCTTTTCTGCTCGATCTGCCGCAGGCCAGGCTTCTGCGCCACGGCGATGGGCTGGTGCTTGACGACGGGCGCATCATCGAGGTTTGCGCCGAACCCGAGGCTCTGATGGAGATCAGGGGCAAGGATGCACGGCATCTGCTGTCGCTTGCCTGGCAGATCGGCAACCGCCATCTTGCCGCAGAAATCACCGAACAGGCGATCCGGATCAGGCGGGATCATGTGATCCACGAAATGCTCATTGGTCTCGGTGCGTCCGTGCAGGACGTCGAAGCGCCGTTCGACCCTGAAGGCGGCGCCTATGGAGGCGCGCACGAAGCTCACCATCACCACGAAGATCACACCCACCCTCATGATCATGGGCACGAACACGGGCATAGCCATGACTGAAATGCGCGACTGGCATGCCGATCCGATCACGGAAGCTACAGTGATCGATGCTGGCTACCGCAACACACAAAATGTCCGCCGTTTTTTCAAGTCAGCGATTGGCGACCACTTCAATTTCGACCGTCCCTTCATGGCTTGGATGAGGTCGCATCAGGGATCAACCATGGCGGAGGCTGTCGCCGAATGGGTGCGCCGCGAGCAGGCGAAATGACGGATACAGCACATCTTCTGAAGTTGATGAGCTGGCTGTCGCCAGTGTTTCCGATCGGCGGTTTCGCCTATTCCGCAGGCTTGGAGCAGGCGGTCCATGCCGGGCACGTCAGTGGACAGAAGTCGCTTGC
>CAXBIE010000180.1:0-3475 GCA_963975635.1 uncultured Hoeflea sp.
GCCGCGTGCCATTCGAGCGCCGGCACCGAGGCAACGCAGGCCATCACCGAGGGCGTGCCATTGTCAAAACGGCGAATGTCGGGCGCGTAGGAAAACGCGTTGATGTCCCATGAGAAAATGTTGTCCTGGCTGAACCATCCGCGCAAACTCGGCTGGCAACGGGCAATCACGTCAGGCATCACCTGGAGGATTCCTCCACCCGGAGATCCGCACATCCATTTGAGGCTGGTGGAAATTGAAAAATCCGCCGCCACCGCCATGCAATCATAGTCGATCAGGCCTGCAGCCTGGGTGATGTCAACACCGATCAGCGAGCCCTGTTTGCGTCCGTGAGCCACCAGGCTCGCAAGATCACAGCGATGCGAAGACGTCGAGCTGACCCAGGTCAGCAGCGCCAGACCGACTTCCGGTCCCCAGGCCGAGATGACATCCTCATCCTCGACCCAGTTTGCTCCCTCACGCAGTTGCACCGTCCGCAGTTCGAATCCGTAGCGCTCCGCTAGTCCCGTGAGCAGGAAATGCAGGCTCGGGAAGCAATCGCCGGCCACCAGAACCACCCTGCCCTCAAGATCTTCGCGCGGCAACGCCATGATCAGTGCCGCCAGTGCCGAGGTCACGTTCTCGGTTGTTGTCAGCGACGCCGATGGCGCCTTGAGAAGCTGGCTCCACAGATCAATGAACCGCTGCCTTTGACCCAGCGCATAGCCCCATTGCTCGTCATTCGGAGCGCCCCAGCACTCGGCAAATGCAGCCAAAGCGGCCGACATGTCACCGGCTTTACCCGGATATTGCCCGATCGAGTGATAAAGCATGTAGCCCGAGCCGTCATTTGCCGGTGTGTTTGGTGTGTCTGCCACGTCTGTCTCCCCGGCCTTGCCTTCGCTTGAAAGCCACAGGCCTGATTCTCATGAATAGGTTTTACCAGCCGGCCTGCCCTGGGTCAGGCAATGGAATGGCATCCAGCAACTCGCGTGTGTAGCCCGATTTCGGCGCATCGAACAGGCTGTTGGCGTCACCATACTCGACGATCTCGCCACGCTGAAGCACCATCACCGTGTCACACAACCGCCGGATCACCGAAAGGTCATGGCTGATGAAAGCCAGTGTCAGCCCCAGCTCCTTGACCAGACCTGCCAGAACATTGAGTACCTGCGCCTGCGAAGAGACATCAAGGCCGGAGACAATTTCATCGGCGAGGATGAATTCCGGCTTCAACGCAATCGCCCGGGCAATGCCGACCCTCTGGCGTTGTCCGCCCGAAAGCTCATGCGGATAGCGGCTGCGAAAGCTGCGCGGCAGGCCGACGTGATCCAGCGCATCATCAACCTGGCTGCTGATTTGATCAAAGCCATGCATCTGCATCGGATCGGCGATGATCGCCCCCACGCGCCTGCGCGGATTGAGCGAGGACATCGGATCCTGAAAGATCATCTGCATCCGCCGGCGGATCGGGCGCAGAGCGTCCTCACCGAGATGGGTGATGTCCTGTCCGTCAAATTCGATGGTTCCGGCGGTCGGCTCGATCAATCGCAGCAAAGCCCGCCCGAGCGTCGATTTGCCGGAGCCGGAGCCCCCGACAATGCCGAGCACGGAGCCACGTCTGATATCGAGATCGATGCCGTTGAGAATGCGGATCAGTGGCGCCCGGCCAAAAACCGGTTTGGCCGCCATGTCCGGCAGCGCAACCTCCAGCGCTCTGGCTGAAAACAAGATGTCGTTCTGCACGTCTGCTTTACCCGTCATGACGCCACCCCTTGTCCGCAGCCAGCACTTCGGCCGCGACAGCCTCGATCACCGCCTCATCGACCGGCAAAAGCGATGCATCCGGATCTGTGTATTTCGGCGTCGCCGCCAGAAGTGCACGCGAATAGGCGTGCTTCGGGCCATTGAAGAAATCAGGCACACTGGAGTTTTCGACAATCTTGCCGCCATAGAGCACCGAAAGCCTCTGGCAGACTTTCGAGACAACACCCAGATCATGGGTGACGAACACCATCGCGGTGGAATGCCGTGTCTGAAGCTCGCGGATCAGCCGCAGGATCTGCTTTTGCACGGTGACATCCAGCGCAGTAGTCGGCTCGTCGGCAATCACCAGCTTCGGATTGGCCGCGAAAGCTGACGCGATCAGCACCCTCTGGCGCATGCCGCCCGACAATTCATGCGGATAGCTTGCCATCACCCTTTCGGGATTGTCGATATGGACCTCGTCGAGCAATTCCATGGCGCGGACCCGCGCATCCGCCTTGGTCCAGCCGAGAATATCGACCAGCCGGTTGGTGATCTGCGGCTCGATCCGCCGTGACGGGTTGAGCGCAGTCAGCGGGTCCTGCGGGATCAGCGCAGCCGTAGCCCCGATCAGGCGACGGCGGTCGGCAGGTTTCATTTTCTGCAGGTCCTGCCCGTCGAGCAGGATTTCGCCTTCGACAATCTCGATCGCCGAGGGAAGAATTCCCAGAATGGCCTTGCCGATCATGCTCTTGCCGGCGCCGCTTTCACCGACGAGCCCCAGCACTTCGCCGGTGTCGATGGAAAACGACACCGAGCGGAGCACCCGTTGATCATAGCCGTGCAGTGCCGCCGACAGATTGTTGACAGTCAGAAACGCACTCATCGCAGCACCGGATCGAAGCGGTCCTTGAGACCTTCGCCGAACTGGCTGAAGGACAGGACGGTCAGAAAAAGCACGCCGAGCGGAAACGCCAGCACCCACCAAGCCTGATGGATCGAGGTACGGCCCTCGGCGATCATCCCGCCCCAGGTTGGCGCATCGGTCGAGATCGACAGATTGACGAAGGAGAGGATCGCCTCGACGATGACAGCAATTCCCATCTCCAGCGTCGACAGCGCCACGATGGTGGGCAGCACATTGGGCAGGATTTCCCGCCACAGGATGTCACGCCGCGGACGGCCGGCAACAATCGCGCTGGAGACATAATCCATCGCCGACTGGTTCATGGCTTCCGCCCGTACCACCCGGCAGAAGCGGGTCCAGTCGATGACGACGATGGCGATGACGATCGAGGTCAGCCCGGTGCCCAGTACCGCGATCAGCAGGATCGCGAACAATACCGGTGGAAACGCCATCCAGATTTCGACCAGCCGCGAGATCACGATATCGACCCAGCCACGCATGTAACCGGCCAGCAATCCGAGCATCGATCCGACAAGGGCGGTTGCAAGCCCGGCAAGCAGCGCCACCGAAAACGCAATCCGGGCACCGTGGATCAGCCGCGACAGCACGTCCCGGCCAAGGCTGTCGGTGCCCAGCAGATAGGCCGGATCAGACCCGCTCAACCAGAATGGCGGCAGCCGGCCGGCGAACAGGTCCTGCGCCAGCGGGTCATGCGGGCTGATCAGTGGCGCGAACAACGCCAGCAGCGCCATCAGGCCGAGCCAGGTTCCAGCCAGCCACAGCCGTGCGCCAAGGCGCCGTTTGATTGAACCGCGGCCATCAAGCATGACGCAACCTCGGATT
>CAXBIE010000181.1:0-3340 GCA_963975635.1 uncultured Hoeflea sp.
TTGGCCTTGGTGACGACTGGATCAACTCGAATGTAGTTTTTCTGGACGTAGTGCTCCTGCCATTCCCTGGGATAGTTCGACACAGCAAAGCTCTCCTGCCCGCGAAGATGCAGATACGCGAAATAGTCGAAGCCGGCGCCCTCGGCGAAATCCCGCAAGGCGCGCCGCGCCGCCCGCTCCTCAAGGGGCAATGAAAGCATATCGATCAATTGCAGAAGAAGCTCGTTCAAGATGACAAAATTCCGGCATGGTGATGAGCTGCGGAAACAAGTTCCGCCACGTTGCGGTGTCTGGGTTTCCGACCTCAGATTCATTGATAGGCTTTTGGGAAAACGATGTCCTGATCGACCAGGACGTTGAAGCGGTAGCCTGGCCTGATTTCGAGCGTGGGCTGGACATTGAGGTTTTTCGACACGGTTTGCTGCGAGATCTGCCCGAAGGTCTGGGCAAAGGACCGCCTGGCCGCGTCCGCCGCGCTGTCCGTCGTTGTGGTGGCGCTATCTTTCGGAAGCAGCATGTCCGTCCCTGCGCCAATCAGGGCGACGAGGATCGCCGAGCCAAATGTCTTGAGATAATGATTGTTGACCCTGTCGTTGAACCCGCCATAGCCGGCGGTATCCATACCGGCCATGCCGCCGATCTGCAGCGTTGATCCGTTCGGAAAGATGATATCGGTCCAGACGACAAGCACCCGGTTTTGCCCGAAGGAGACGTTGGAATCGTAGCGACCGAACAGCTTTGTTCCTTGCGGGATGAGCAGTCGCCGGCCGGTCGCGCTGTCGTAGACGTTTTGCGATACCTGGGCAGTGGTGCGACCTGGAAGATCGGAGTTGATACCGGTGACGAGCGTTGCCGGAATGACCGAACCGCGCTTGAGTTCAAAGGGCGACATTTGCGGAACAACCGAATTCGGCAGGTAGCCGAGGTCAGCGATATCCTGGTTGAAAAACTGCGCCTTCCCAACCTGCCCGTTCTGATCGGTATTCTGTCCACCAATGCCGGCCTGCAATGCAGCCCTGTAGAGATCCATCGCACTGCCTGGGTTCCCTGCAGGAGATGCGGACTGTTGTGATGCCACGAGCGGCGTCGCATTCTCGTTGTCGAGGCCCTTGAGATTGACGGCTGTCGGCGAGTTGGCAGCGGCTTCCTCAGCCTGAATGCTTGCCATCTGCTGGCGATGATATTCGCGGAGCATCTGTTCTTCCTGCTCGCGCTCAAGCCGGGCGCGCCACACGGCTTCCGGCTCGATGGCTGGGGCTTGCGGCGTTGGTGTCTTCTGAGGGTTCTGGTCGGGTGGAGTGAACGGGTTACGAGTGGGTTCTTCCCTTTGGACGGCTGTCGTCGGTTGCACCGGAATGACCTTCGGTTCGCCGATGATCCCGTCGGGTACGCCCTGTTTGAGCCTTTCGGCATCATTGGAGGCTGGTTGCGACGACGACGTATCGATCTGACGGCCCCCGAAATGCAATCCCCTCGAGGAGAGCCCAAAGAAGATCGCCGCCAGAAAGACCACGACGAGGATAATAGCAACGATGATCGGCACACGATTCAGTCTTCGGATCTTTGGCCCATCCTCGGCACCGGCGCCACCAAGCTTCAGAGATTGTGTCATGACCTGTCCACCGATCTCCGCTGCATGACGGACAAGGGACTTGCGGGCACGGCTCCGGCCGCACCGGTAGTACCGGTAGTACCGGTCGTACCGAGCGTGTAGATCCGGGTGAGCTCGACCTTCAAGGTCGAGATCCGCACAAGCACACCGTCCTCGAACGGATCGACGCTATAGGCCAGCGGTTCGACAGCCGCTTGATTGGTTGCCTGATCAGTCACGACGGCATAGCCCTTGTCCCGCAAGGACGCCTCGAGCGCCGGGCCGAATACCGCGTCGTCGCCACGTAGCGCAATTGTCGTGCTTCCGGGTCCGACATGCTCCGCGAGCCGCTCCACCATGTCCGCGGCAATCGAGCTTGCGGCTTTGGTTGAGAGTTCGGCGGTGACTTCGCTTTCAATCAATCCGGTCCCGCCCATTGTCTGGCAAGCTGCAAGCACGACGAGGCAAAACAGGGCGGCGGAGAAACGAAGATAAGAGAGGAGTTTCGACATCGCCTACCCTCCCCTCCGGATTGTGATCTTCTGCTGTTGGCGCCCGACGCCCGAGACGAGGATCGCTCGATCGATATTGTAGTCGACCACCATCATAGTTCCCTTCATCCGGTAGTTGACGATCCGGTTTTCGCCGCCGGAAACGACGAACAACACCGGTGCATCCTGACCCGAGAGCGAAGACGGAAACTGGATGAAGGTCTTCATGCCGTCGCTATAGATCCGAGTCGGCCGCCAGCGCGCGGACCCGCTGACATGGAAGGAGAAGTCGAGCTGGTCGGCGGGAACGCCGGCCCCCGGCACCACGCTCGCCTCGATCCGTGCATTGATCTCGGCGAAGCGGGCATTGATGTCCTCGGGATAGTCGAAGCCGATTCGAGCCATGTACTGGGTCGGATGGGACTTGAGCTGAATATGATAGGTCCGCCGCGAGGTGGTCACGACCATCGACGTCATGAGCCCGGCCTCGGCAGGTTTGACGATCAGATGCACTGCCTGTCCGTTCGGCGCTCCGGATGTTGCCGGATCGACCTTCCACCGTACCGTGTCGCCGACAAGGACGTCCCGGACGATCTCGCCGGCCTGAAGCTCGATGTCGCAGACCTGTAACGGCGAGCAGACGACCGAGGGCTGGACCTCACCGTAGAGAAATACCACCTTGCCGTCCGGCCCGCGCGTCACAACGCCCCGGCTGTGCTGCCATTGCTCGGAAAGCTGTGTCCCGCGGGTTTCATTGCTGCTCAACTGCTCAGCGGAGAGCGGCAGGCTTGTAGCCGAGACGATGACGCCGGCGCAAAGCGCGATGGCGGGGGGCATGCTTTTCTTCATGTTTCTATCCTCACGCGCGCTCACAACTGCGCTGTCCAGTCAAAATCCTTGAGGTAAAGGCCAATAGGGTTCAGCCGAATGACCGCCTCGTCCTGTGGCGGAGTCAACGCCACCGTGGCGACGCCACGGAACCGCCTGGTAGTGATCTCCTTGCCCTTGCGGTCCCGCTCATATTCCGTCCAATCGATCTGGTAGCTCTGGTTGGAAAGCGGCACGATGTTGGTGACCTCGATGGCAACCGTCTTCGATCTTGCCCTGTCGAACGGCGAGTTGTTGCGGAACCAGGCATTCACCTTCTCGGTCGCCGGGTCCGATGATCTCAGCAGCGCATAGACGCGGTCGATATATTGCTTCTGCACTATCGCGTCGGGTGTGACGGAGCGGAAGTTCGATACGAAACTTCCAAGTG
>CAXBIE010000182.1:0-2935 GCA_963975635.1 uncultured Hoeflea sp.
TGACACGAAAAATCCTGTCCATCAAATCGCTTCCAGCTAAAGATGATCGGCTCTAACTGACCGAGGGAATTGCGTCCGGGCTGAGGCCGGCCATCCGTGCCACACGCTCTGCCTGGCGCAAGTGAGGCTTGTCGATCATCTTTCCGTCGAGCGACAAGACACCTGCGTCGGGACCTGCGGCGGCAAACAGCGCCATAATCCTCACAGCACGTTCAACGTCTTCCGATGGCGGTGTGAAGGCACGGTTTATCACCGCCACCTGATCAGGGTGAATCGCCATCTTGCCACTGAAACCATCGCGCACGGCAGCCCGGCATTCGGTGTCGAGGCCATCGAGATCCCGGAAGTCGGTAAACACGGTATCGATGGCATCGACACGTGAATTGGCGGCAGCGAGAATCGCAAGGCTGCGCGCAAGGCGGAAAACGTCGGTGTAGACGCCATTGTCATCCTTGTTGGAGGATGCTCCGATATCTGCTGCCAGATCTTCGGCACCCCAGGCAAGCGCAGAGAGACGTTCCGACTTGGCGGCAAACGAAGCGGCAGACAGCATGCCGCCGGCGGTCTCGGTCATCAGGGCGTGTATCCGGATCTTGCCGTCTTCGAGGCCGGCTTCGGCTTCATGAACAGCAATGCGGGCGCTCAGGTCCTGGATCTCCGCACCGGATCCGGCTTTCGGCAGCAGAATCGCGTCCGGTCCGACCGAGATCACGGCGGCCAGGTCATCATCGCTCAGACCGGTGTCGAGGGCATTGATCCGCACGATCAGCAACGGCGTGTCTGTCCCCCGCTCAGTGTCAGTGAGAAAGGCGGAAACAGTGTTTCGGGCTTCGGCCTTGCGCGACAGCGCCACCGAATCCTCGAGGTCGAGAATCAGCGCGTCAGCGCCGGAGCTGATGGCCTTGAGCATTTTGCGTTCCGAATCGCCTGGAACGAACAGCAGCGAGCGCATCATTGCGCCGGCCTCTTGCGCATCATGGCCTGGCGCACGCAACGGGCGACCAGCTTGTCGTGCTGGTTGAAGGCCCGGTGCTCCATCTCGACAATGCCTCTGTCACTCTTGGACTTTGAGTCCCGGACGCTTATCACCGTGGTTTCCACACGGACCGTGTCGCCATGAAACAGCGGGTTGGGAAAGGTGACATCGGTCATTCCGAGATTGGCGATTGTGGTGCCGACGGTGGTGTCGTTGACCGAGATCCCGATCATCAGCCCTAGCGTGAAGAGGGAATTGACCAGCGGCTGTCCAAACTCGGTCGTCTTGCAGAATTCGTAATCGATATGCAGCGGTTGCGGATTGAGTGTCATGTTGGAAAACAACATGTTGTCCATTTCCGTCACGCTGCGCCGGAGAGTGTGGGAGATCACCGCGCCCGGTTCGAATTCTTCAAGATACATTCCGCGCATGGTTTACCCCTCAAACAATTGCCCGATATTGATGCCGCGTTCCAAACCGAAGTGCAAGCTCCCTGGCGTCTGCAACCGCACCTTGCCCGTGGGTTGCCCACTATAGATTGCACATGGCCTGCAGCGGGCAGGGCGTGCGGCAAGCTCGCTTGCCTGCTCAAGGCGGAAAATATTAGTGGTCAGGGGCGGCTCCTGCACGGTTCCTGGGCCAAGACGATGATTTTTCCGGACCGACCGGACCTTTGTGGCCTGGCCATGGTGTTAACAAGTATGGTGAACCGATCGTAAACCATTTGCTTCTAATGTCAGCTCACTGGTACCGAGTGGGGTTGCATATAGATGATTGTAAAGTCCTTTTTGAAGTGGTCGGAAACTGCCAAGGTGAGCGACCGCTGCCGTGCAACACAGGCTTTGACCCGGGCCTATGCCCAAGGTTGCATGAGCACTTCCGAGAGGCAGGAAGCTGAAGCCGCGCTGGCGCTGCTGCTTGAAGATCCATCTCCGAAAGTCCGGCTGGCACTGGCTGAAGGGCTGGCGCAGGTTGAGCATGCTCCCCGCAGCATATTGCTGGGGCTTGCCGCTGATCAGATCGAGGTTGCCGGGCGCATTATCGCGCTGTCACCGGTGCTGGCTGACAATGACCTGATAGAAATCATCGCCGGCGGACGCCCTTCGCTGCAGCGCTTTGTCGCTTTCCGGTGCCCAGTCTCGGTCTCTGTCGCGGCTGCCATGGCCGAAGTCGGAGATGCGGATGCGGTTGCCGATCTGCTTGATAATGCGCAGGTTTCGCTTGCGCGCATTTCGATCCGCCGGATTGCTGAACGGTTTGGCGATGACGCCGAGATTCGGGCACGCCTGTTTGAACGTCAGGATCTGCCCTGCGATGTGCGCCAGGCCTTGCTCGAACAGTTGGGTGCGGCTCTTGCCGGTTCGGATTTCGTCCGTTCGGCGATCGGCAGCAGCCGAGGCCGCAAGATTACCGAAGAAGCCTGCATGAATGCCACGCTTGGAATGGCCGAGACTGTCGGGCAGGACGAGATCCCGGCACTGGTCGAACATTTGCGGATGGCTGGCCGCTTGACCCCGGCGTTTCTGATCCATGCCTTGTGCGCGGGCAATGTCGATTTCTTCGCCAGCGCTGTGGTTTCGCTGTCGGGGATGAACGATTCGCGGGTTCGCGGCATCCTCATCGACGGCCGGGAAACTGCGATGCGGGCGCTTTATCGCGCCATTGGCCTGGGAAGTGATCTTGCCCCGGTCTTTGTCACTGCCACGCTGATTTGGCGTGCGGCGTCACGGCTGAATGCGACGCTTGATACCGGACAGGTCACCAAGCAGCTGATGCAGCTGCATGCCAGGGATGCGCAGCAGCAGCCATCGGTTGCCGAACTGTTGCGGCTTGTCGAAAGCATGCATTTCAGCTGGCATCGCCATGCTTCACGCACTTACGCGCATGCCCTGGCTGCCGAAGCCGCCTAGATGTGGAGCCTCAATAGGTTGTCCGGGGCCAAGTTGAGGCGACTGATCG
>CAXBIE010000183.1:0-2710 GCA_963975635.1 uncultured Hoeflea sp.
TGATCCCACGGTTTGATGGTGCGATCCTTTCTCCGGAATGGAAGGAAGCCCTATCGGCGCGCGAGCATTGCTGAGCAGCCTGCCGGACGTCGACTGGCTGCTCGGGGTCCGCGGATATGATGCCGGATGGTTCAGAGAATCGTTGAAAAACAAAAGGATACGCGCATGTATCCCCGGTCGAAAACAGCGTAAGAAAACCGTCAATTACGACAAGCGCCGGCACAAGCGACGCAACCGCATCGAGATCATGTTCGGCAGGCTCAAGGATTGGCGGCGTGTGGCGACACGCTATGATCGCTGTCCCAAGGTCTTCCTCTCCGCCATCGCCTCGCCGCAACTGTCATATATTGGCTATGAGTCCTGAGCCTACGGAATTCCAAAAACAGGTCTCGTCGGGTCAGCTCAAGTCGCTTGGAAACCCCACCCGGCTGCGTTACCCACATTCTGGGCGAGCCTCAAAGATCGGGTGACCTCTTGATAATCGGCGCAAACCGCATGGCCCAATTCACGCTGGTCCATTCGGCCAAGGAACAGTGCAGGACATGAGCCTCAACCCGGATCTCATACGACTTGGATCCCTGCAACAGATCACTGGCGCAAGATCCGACGCCACTGTCGATGGTCTGCCGCAGGTGTCCTGTGTCACCCTGTGCCATAACGAGGCGATGATCGTCGATCAATTCCTTGATCACTACCGTGCCCTAGGCGTCAATCAGTTCTACATCGTGGATGACCGGTCCACCGATGGCACCTTCGAAAACCTGCAAAATCAGCCAGACGTGGCCGTATTCCGGCCCGATCAGGGCGCTGAATTCAAAAATAACGTCGGCGTTTGGCGGCAGGACATTCTGGACCATTTTTGCGACAACGCATGGGTCAGCCTGCCAGACATGGATGAATTCCTTTATCTCCGGGAAGAGGCCGGAACGTTGCCGAAGTTCGCGCAATCCATGGATCAAAAAGACGAACACGCGCTGATGGCGGTGATGATCGACATGTATGCTGATCGGCCATTTACCGAGCAACACTATCAAGGCACAAGCCCGCTCCAGGATGCCTACCCGTTCTTTGACGGGCAAGGGATGCCGCCAGATGGATTGCGCATCTCGGCATTGCCGCAAAGCTTCGCCAATCGGTTTCCGACCCCGGCGGTGTGCTTCATGGGCGGCGTGAGGGAGCGACATTTCTTCACCCCAAAGCCGTTGTCCAAATTCCAACGCGCGCTGATGTCCCGGTATTCTTCGATGGAGCGACCGCTAAATCCAAACCGGCTCCAAGCCTGGCAGAACAGGATCACGCGGGCCGTGACAAAATCCGCCTTTACCAACTCTCCGATGGTGTTGAATAAATTCGCATTGCTCAGATGGCAGGCGGGCATGAAATTTCATCGCGCGCCACATGCGATCGACACCGCCGTCCCGGTCTCCGAGTCCATCGCGGCGCTTCTTCACTACAAGTTCTACAAGGGCGTGAACGGGTTCGAGTACAATGCCAAACGGGGCCAACATGCCGGCGGTGCACAGATGTATGCTACGATGATAAGCCGGACCGATGCCCTTGCGCAGTCACCCATGTGCGACATCACACGCCGCTTCGACGGCGTTGCGTCCCTGTCGGGTATTGTTCGTTGATACCCTAGAGGAAACCGAGCATTTTGTAGCCGGTTTTACGACGCGAGTCGGCCCAACACATCAAGAAGAACCTGACTGTCGTAACCGGAGAGACCGGCGGAAGATCATGGCGCAGCGCAAAGCAGCCCAGGCAATAATCCAAGCGTCGCTTCAGTTGAGCGCGGAAGCCCTTTGCGCCGTATGTTTTATCGGACCCCGACCCTTCCGCAAAAATATAATACGTATCAGGCACATAGGCCACCTGATCTTGCAAGACGAAATCGTACACGGCATATGATGCCGAGCACCACGGCGTCTCCAGCTCCCTCCATCGCGCCTGCAACCGGTCGACCGTTTCGGAACGGAACATCCCGTAAATCCACTCGGCCGGGAAGGTGAGGTTCCTGGGCACCCGCCCGCTTTCATAACTGTCCCTGAAGTTGAAAACGTTGGGATGCGGGGTCTTGAACCGCTCGCCCTTAGGTCCGGCGACCAGCTTTGTTTTACCAGCCGCCATTTGACATGCGGGCCGACTGTCGAGGGCTTCGGCCAAGACTTCAAGATAATCGAGGGTCGAGACATCATCGCAAGCGCGCAGCACGAAGTATTCGCCCTTTGCTGCGCCAATCCTCATGGCGCGGCTGAAATTCTCCAGCGGCGGCAAGAGCGTCGTCCCGATGTCGATTGAGACCCGGTCGTCGCGGTCGCAAAATTCCTGTGCCACGCGAACGGTTTCATCCGTCGATGCATTTTCCACGACGGTGATGGAAATATCAGCAAGGGTCTGCTGCAACAGGTTGTCCAGCGTGGCCGCCAGGGTTGCAGCACCGTTATGGACCGGAATGACAACGGCGACTTTGACAATTCCCATGGTCTCACAATTCCCGTATCAAGAGGTGGCGTCCAGAAATCTCGCTTCCTCCGAAGCTTTCGAGGGCTGCGAACGAACAGACGCAGACGATGCAGCCGGTCGTTCTTGCACCGACCTGTCCATTCAGTGCAAGTTAACAGTTACGTTGTCCCCTTGAAGAGCGCAGTCGATCATATGAAAGCCGTAATTCTTGCCGGCGGGCTTGGCACGCGCATCAGCGAAGAATCGC
>CAXBIE010000184.1:0-1711 GCA_963975635.1 uncultured Hoeflea sp.
GCAGGTCCGCGGACGGTGAAACGGCATTGGAAAGCCCATTGTCGCGTTTTCGGCAACACAAGGAACGGGATCAGGCGGCATCGGAACCTATGCCACAGGTGGCCGCTGCGCCTGTGGCGAAGCCTTCTCCAACCCTGGACGGCTCAATGCCGCAACGGACAGCCAATCAGCCCATGGGCGGACTTGCAAGACAGGAGGTGTCCGGGCGGAGCAGCCGGCAGTCTTTTCGTGATGCAGACGAGCTTTATACCCCACCGTTCGCGGAAGCCGAGTGGAACCGGGTTGAGCGTTTTGAGAGCAACGGCGTCAAGTCAGTGACGGAAAACCCGGTTTCCACATTCTCGGCGGATGTCGACACCGCGTCATATGCCATGGTGCGCCGTGCGCTCAAACAGGGCGTCATGCCTGATCCACGGACGGTTCGGGTTGAGGAGTTGGTCAATTATTTCGACTATGATTACCCGGCTCCCGAAAGTGCCGAGACACCCTTCCGCGCGACGGTGACGGTGACCCCGACACCATGGAACGCCAACACGAAGCTTCTGCATATCGGAGTGAAGGGCTATGACCTCAAGCCCGCTGCGCGACCGCATGCCAATGTGGTCTTGCTGGCCGATGTGTCCGGATCGATGCAGGAAGCTGACAAGCTGCCTTTGCTGAAATCGGCTTTCCGGCTTCTGATCCAGAAGCTCGAACCCGAAGACACGGTTTCGATCGTTACCTATGCAGGGGATGCGGGAACGGTGCTTGAACCGACGCCGGTTTCTGACAAGGCGAAGATCCTTGATGCGCTCGATGACCTGCGGCCCGGTGGATCGACTGCCGGGGCTGCGGGACTCGAGGAAGCCTACCGGCTGGCCGAGCAAGGCTCGGTCACGGGTGGAATCAATCGCGTGTTGCTCGCCACCGATGGTGACTTCAATGTCGGCGCCAGTGACGATGATGCGCTCAAAGCCATGATTGAGAAGAAACGCCAAAGTGGTGTTTTTCTGTCGATTTTCGGTTTCGGGCAGGGCAACTACAATGATCAGCTGATGCAGGTGCTGGCACAGAATGGCAACGGCGTGGCCGCCTATATCGACACCTTGTCGGAAGCCGAGAAAACGCTGGTCCAGGAAGCCTCGTCTTCGCTGTTTCCGATCGCATCGGATGTGAAGTTCCAGATTGAGTTCAACCCGGAAATGATCGCCGAATACCGCCAGATCGGGTTCGAGACGCGTGCGCTTGATCGCGAGGATTTCAACAATGACAGGATTGATGCTGGCGAGATCGGGTCCGGCCACACGGTGACCGCGATCTATGAAATCACGCCGGTAGGCAGTCCTGCAGTTCTCAACAGCGATTTGCGTTATGGCGAGGACAAGCCGGCCGATGACACGTCGCATGGCGATGAATTGGCGTTCCTCAAGATCCGGGCCAAGGTGCCGGGCGAGGCGCAAAGCAAACTGACGGAAATTCCCGTGCTGAAAGATGCTGAAGTCAGCAGCTTCGCTGAAGCGCCCCAAGACGTGCGGTTTTCAATCGGCGTTGCTGCCTTCGGGCAGAAGCTGCGCGGAATCGACCAGGTCGACAGCTTTGGCTTTGACGCCATCGAACGGATGGCAGCGGATGCCCGTGGCGAGGATCCGTTTGGCTACCGGTCAGAGTTCCTGCAACTGGTGCGGCTGGCCATGGGGCTTGAGCCTTAGAGCGCTTCATGGCTCGATGGAAT